>NZ_CP149509.1:6172500-6904408 GCF_042077125.1 Bradyrhizobium sp. A11
CAGAATTGCCTTGCGGCACGCGCCCTCGATGAACGCTATCTGCAGCCGGACATTGACTAGAAAGACCAGCTTGCTTCGTAAGATCGTTCCGATAGCGAGGCGGTCAAGCTTCGCTAAAAGGATCATTTACAACTCGCGTGTCTTCCAAGTTTGACCTTGAAGGACGCACGAGCGCCGAAATGATCCGGAGATAATGAAGTCTCGCGTGGCAATTGCTTGCCGCACGATCCAACTCGGATCGATCTCCTCTTTACGATGTCAGAAATCACGCAGCTTGCTGTCTATCCAGACTAGCAGGATGCGAAGTGATGTTTCGCGGACGACGGTGCAAGATCTCGGTGATCAAACCATCTGGTGGAGCCAGACGGGATCGAACCGACGACCTCATGCTTGCAAAGCACGCGCTCTCCCAGCTGAGCTATGGCCCCGTAACCAGAAGACGAATGCTCACTCGATGAAAGTGGTGGGCCTGGGAAGACTTGAACTTCCGACCTCACGCTTATCAAGCGCGCGCTCTAACCAACTGAGCTACAAGCCCCTAACGCTTATCCTGTTAAGGACCAGGGATTCTGCAAGCCTGCAGCCCCAGCGCGTGTTCGTCCGCGAAGAAAGAGAAACGTAGACGGCGAAATCCCGCCAATGCAGCTCAACGATCTGGCGATCTGTTGGCCACTGATGTTTCTAAAACGGTTCGATAGAAGCAAGCTTCTGAAGAACCATCCTTAGAAAGGAGGTGATCCAGCCGCAGGTTCCCCTACGGCTACCTTGTTACGACTTCACCCCAGTCGCTGACCCTACCGTGGCCGGCTGCCTCCCTTGCGGGTTAGCGCACCGTCTTCAGGTAAAACCAACTCCCATGGTGTGACGGGCGGTGTGTACAAGGCCCGGGAACGTATTCACCGTGGCGTGCTGATCCACGATTACTAGCGATTCCAACTTCATGGGCTCGAGTTGCAGAGCCCAATCCGAACTGAGACGGCTTTTTGAGATTTGCGAAGGGTCGCCCCTTAGCATCCCATTGTCACCGCCATTGTAGCACGTGTGTAGCCCAGCCCGTAAGGGCCATGAGGACTTGACGTCATCCCCACCTTCCTCGCGGCTTATCACCGGCAGTCTCCTTAGAGTGCTCAACTAAATGGTAGCAACTAAGGACGGGGGTTGCGCTCGTTGCGGGACTTAACCCAACATCTCACGACACGAGCTGACGACAGCCATGCAGCACCTGTGCTCCAGGCTCCGAAGAGAGGGTCACATCTCTGCGACCGGTCCTGGACATGTCAAGGGCTGGTAAGGTTCTGCGCGTTGCGTCGAATTAAACCACATGCTCCACCGCTTGTGCGGGCCCCCGTCAATTCCTTTGAGTTTTAATCTTGCGACCGTACTCCCCAGGCGGAATGCTTAAAGCGTTAGCTGCGCCACTAGTGAGTAAACCCACTAACGGCTGGCATTCATCGTTTACGGCGTGGACTACCAGGGTATCTAATCCTGTTTGCTCCCCACGCTTTCGTGCCTCAGCGTCAGTATCGGGCCAGTGAGCCGCCTTCGCCACTGGTGTTCTTGCGAATATCTACGAATTTCACCTCTACACTCGCAGTTCCACTCACCTCTCCCGAACTCAAGATCTTCAGTATCAAAGGCAGTTCTGGAGTTGAGCTCCAGGATTTCACCCCTGACTTAAAGACCCGCCTACGCACCCTTTACGCCCAGTGATTCCGAGCAACGCTAGCCCCCTTCGTATTACCGCGGCTGCTGGCACGAAGTTAGCCGGGGCTTATTCTTGCGGTACCGTCATTATCTTCCCGCACAAAAGAGCTTTACAACCCTAGGGCCTTCATCACTCACGCGGCATGGCTGGATCAGGGTTGCCCCCATTGTCCAATATTCCCCACTGCTGCCTCCCGTAGGAGTTTGGGCCGTGTCTCAGTCCCAATGTGGCTGATCATCCTCTCAGACCAGCTACTGATCGTCGCCTTGGTAGGCCATTACCCTACCAACTAGCTAATCAGACGCGGGCCGATCTTTCGGCGATAAATCTTTCCCCGTAAGGGCTTATCCGGTATTAGCACAAGTTTCCCTGTGTTGTTCCGAACCAAAAGGTACGTTCCCACGCGTTACTCACCCGTCTGCCGCTGACGTATTGCTACGCCCGCTCGACTTGCATGTGTTAAGCCTGCCGCCAGCGTTCGCTCTGAGCCAGGATCAAACTCTCAAGTTGGACTTGAACTTTGAACCGGCTGATCACAACGTTTGACGAGGTCCCACCATTTTTCCGACGACCGAAGCCGCCGAGCTGCCCGCGATTCACATCGCTGGCAACGATGGTGTTTCCTTTAAAACGTGTACCGCCGAAGTCTTTCGTCCGGTCCCGATCCAGAAAGCCGAAGCCTTCTAAATGCGAGACCCGCAAGGACTCCGCCGTCCACGTTTCTCTTTCTTCATCTTCACTTGTCAAACAGCCCGGGACCAGGAGGCCCCAACCTTCCCCAGGTGGGAAGGGTTCCGACACCCTTACCGACGATGAATGAACTCCAACCGACTTGTATCGGCTGTTGTGTCACTCAACAAGGTGAGGAGCATCAGTGGCGCGTTCGCTCGCCTTGGTCAGTGACCCGGCGGCGCCGCGCTCAGTGGTTGGGGTTATAGGCCCCACCTTCCGGGCTGTCAACGCCAATCGTCAACAAATCGTCGCACAGTGGATCGAGGAAAATAATTACACGTTTCCAGCCAGTTAGACGGGCCGCGAAGAGCCCGACCGGCACGGTCCGGCGAAAAAACTGAAAAAAGTTTGGCCTCCACGGGGCCCCGGAAGGGCTCCGGCGGCGGCTTGCCGCGCCCCCTCGGCGCGGGCGCCGGCGACCGCCCATTCAGGAAACTTTTTCCATGACAGACGCCGTACTTGAGCCACAATCCCGCGGCGTTCTGATAGGAGACAAGCTTGAATCGCGGGGATGCCAGTGGGGGCTGCCGGCGGTTTTCATGGGGTCAGAGGAAGGCGATCTTGCAGATGACGCGGCCTTCCCCGGACATTCGAGAGACATCGAGAGAGCTTTTTCCGTCCAGCTGTTCGTAATTTCGGCCGGTCCCCGTCGGGGGCCTTCTGAGCGCGGGCGCCTGTGCGGCTTGCCTTTTCCGGCGATGCCCCTTCAAGAGGGCGACGAGGACGAGGTTCGGGACCAGGCTTCTTGGGTCGTTGATTGGGGGACTTGAGTGAACCACAGGACGTCACGCGGCGCTTACGGGCGTGAGACCGGGATCATCGATCTCGGCCACGAGCCGCCGCTGTCGGTCGACGGTTCTGAAGCCGCCGTGATCGACCGCCGCCGCGTCTCGGTGCAATGGTTCAGCGGCACGATCTTGACCGGACTCTGCGGCGCAGCCCTGATCGGCGGCGCCGTTTTCGCATCTCTGGACGGCGAGATGACCTTCGCCAAGGTGCCGGAGCGGGTCGAGGGCGCGCTGCGCGGCGCCTTCGGTGCCGCCGACCGCGCCGCCACGCTGCACAAGAGCGACCGCCTGCCGCCGCCGAGCGAATCCACGGCGTCCCGCAACATCGTGCGCGTCTCCACGGTCGCCCGCGTCGGCAACCGCGACGTGATGCGGGTGCGCCCCTTCGTTCGCATCGCCGGCAATTTGTCGATGACGACGAGCGATCTGTCGGCGAAGATTCCGCCGTTCAACGCCCAGCGCCTGCTCACCGATGTCGGCTCCGATCCGAAGGCGGCCGCGGAAGACCCGAACAATCCGGAAGCCGTCGAGCCCGACGCTGAGGTCTCCTTCGTCACCAAGGACCTGTCGCCAGTGCTGCCGAAGGCGAAGATTTCCGCGGTGGTGGCGCTCGACGACATCCTGATGCGGGTCCGCGACGCCGCCAATTGGCGCGGCAATGGCGGGGTGCGCTACGCCTCGCTCGCCAATGCCGCCGCCGACATCTCCGGCGCGACCGGACCCTCCGATATCAGGACCGCCTACGCCGCCGAAGCCTCGCCGTCCGATCCCTATGCCGGCTTCGAGACGCGCGTGGTGCCGGAAAACGTCACGCTGCTGCCCAAGACCAAGGAGCAGATCACCGGCGGCAATCCCAACGGCGAACGCATCCATCTGGTCAAGAAGGGCGACAGCGTCGCCGGCGTGCTGCGCGATCTCGGCGCCACGCCCGAGGAGATCAAGGCGATCACCGCGACGCTCGGGCCCCGCGGCCGCGATGGCGGCCTCAAGGAGGGCGAGAAGCTCCGCATCCTGATGGCGCCCGCAAGTCCCGGCGCCCGCCTCCAGCCCTACCGCGTCGTCGTCGCCAACGAGACCAAGGTCGAGGCGATCGCGGCGCTGTCCGATCTCGGCAGATACGTCGCGGTCGACGTCTCAAGCATGAACACTGCCGCCGACGCCGCGGCGAGCGCCAGCAGCGACGACGATGACGAGGATGACGGCTCCGGCGTGCGGCTGTACCAGAGCATCTACGAGACCGCGATGCGCAACAAGGTGCCGATGCCGGTCATCGAGGACATGATCAAGATCTACTCCTACGACGTCGACTTCCAGCGCAAGGTGCAGCCGGGCGATTCCTTCGACGTGTTCTACGCCGGCGAAGACGAGGGCGTGACCTCGAGCGAAAAGAACGACGTGCTGTTCGCCTCCCTCACCGTCGGCGGCGAGACCAAGAAATACTATCGCTACCAGAGCCCCGACGACGGTGTCGTCGATTATTACGACGAGACCGGCAAGAGCGCGAAGAAGTTCCTGGTCAGGAAGCCGATCAACAACGCCATCATGCGCTCCGGCTTCGGCGGCCGCCGCCACCCGATCCTCGGCTATGTGAAGATGCACACCGGCGTCGACTGGGCCACCGCCTACGGCACCCCGATCTTCGCCTCCGGCAACGGCGTGATCGAGAAGGCCGGCCCCGAGGGCGGCTACGGCAAGTACATCCGCATCAAGCATTCCAACGGCTACGAGACCGCCTATGGTCACATGTCGGCCTTCGCCAAGGGCATGGAGGCGGGCAAGAAGGTGCGCCAGGGCCAGGTGATCGGCTTCGTCGGCTCGACCGGCCAGTCGACCGGCCCGCATGTCCATTACGAGATCCTGGTCAACGGCCGCTTCGTCGACCCGATGCGCGTGAAGCTGCCGCGCGGCCGTTCGCTCGAGGGCCCGATGCTCGCAAGCTTCGAGAAGGAGCGCGACCGGCTCGAGGGCATGATGAGCGGCCGCGGCGGCGCCATCGCGCGCATGTCGGACGCCACCGGTGGCCCGCTGCAGGTCACTAACCGGTAAGTCACCAACCGGTAAGCCGGCAACGGCCGACATCGACCGAACATTTTCAAACAGAATTTCAAACACAGACGCTGCACGGCAAGGCCGCGTTGGCGGCGTCACAACGCCAAGTTTCGTTTGCCAAAGCGGCGTGAGCGGCGAATACTTTCCAAGAAAGGGAGGTCTCGCCATGAACAACAGGCTCGCCTGCGCAGCCTTGATCGCCGCGCTTTTCGCCACCACAAGCGCGTCGGCGGAGAGCTGGGAGGTCACGAAGCTCGTTCCTGGCTCGGCATTCCATGGCGTGCACGGGCTCGGCGTCGACAAGGCCGGCCATCTGTTCGCCGGCAGCGTCGCCGGCGCGGCGCTCTACGAGGTCGACATATCAGGCGGTAGCGCCAAGGTTGCTATCCCTTCCCCCGTGGGCATGGCCGACGACATCGCGTTCGCGCCTGACGGCACCATGGCCTGGACCGGATTCTTGACCGGCGATCTCTATTCCCGCAAGGGCGACGGCCCGATCAAGAAGCTCGCGAGCGGCCTTCCCGGCATCAACTCGCTCGCCTTTCGCAAGGACGGCCGGCTCTACGCCACCACCGTCTTCCTCGGCGATACGCTCTACGAGATCGACGTCGAGGGTGTGAAGCCGCCGCGCCAGATCATGGAGAAGATGGGCGGCCTCAACGGCTTCGAGTTCGGTCCCGACGACAAGCTCTACGGTCCGCTCTGGTTCAAGGGCCAGGTCGCCAAGGTCGACGTCGACAAGGCCGAGCTGACCGTCGTCGCCGAGGGCTTCAAGATCCCGGCCGCGGTGAACTTCGATTCCAAGGGCAATCTGTTCGTGATCGACACCGCGCTCGGCCAGCTCGTCCGGGTCGATCCCAAATCGGGCAGCAAGACCATTGTCGCGCAATTGAAGCCGTCGCTGGACAATCTCGCCATCGACGCCAAGGACCGCATCTACGTCTCCAACATGGCCGACAACGGCATTCAGGAGATCGATCCCGCGACCGGCCAGGCCAGGCAGATCATCATCGGCAAGCTGGCTTTGCCCGGCGGCATCGGCGTCACTAGCGAGAACGGCAAGGATACGATCCACGTCGCCGACGTGTTCGCCTACCGCACGGTGAATGGGGCGACCGGCGAGGTCACCGAGAAGGCGCGCATGCACGCCGCGGGCACGACGCTCGAATATCCGATGAGCGCGACGGCGAACGGCAACGACGTGGTGCTGTCGAGCTGGTTCACCGGCACCGTGCAGGTGATCGACGCCAAGACCGGCACCACGCGCGACATGCTGCACGGCTTCAAGGCGCCGCACGATGCGATCGTGCTCGGGGACGGCAGCATCCTGGTCGCCGAGCTCGGCACCAAGTCACTGGTCAAGGTGAGCGGCGAGCACGGCAAGGATCGCACCACGCTGATCGGCGATCTCGAAGGCCCGGTCGGGCTTGTCCGCGGCAAGACCGACGAGGTCTACGTCACTGAGGCCTTTGCCGGCACGGTGTCACGGATCGACAGCAAGGGCGGGAAGACGGTGCTCGCCAAGGAGCTGAAAATGCCGGAAGGCATCGCGCGCAGTCCCGATGGCCAATTGATCGTGGCGGAAGTGGGCGCCAAGCGGCTGATCGCGATCGCGCCGGAGAGCGGCACGGTGACGGAGATCGCCGCCAACCTCCCGATCGGCCTCCCGGGTACGCCCGGCGGATTGCCGAGCAATATTCCGACGGGTGTTGCAGTCGGGGCGTCGGGCGTCATCTACTTCAGCTCGGACGTCGATAACGCCATCTACAAGGCCGCCAAGAAGTAGGCTTGGGTTGCACGCTTTGGCCGGGAACCGGTGGGCCGGTTCTCGGTTGGGACGCTGACGAAGCCGACAGCAGGAGGGCTGCCCATGACGCACCTCTCACGCCACGATGTCGCCAAGGCGGTAGACGGCGCAGACGATGTCACCATTGCCCGGATTATCGGAACCGGCGCAACCGCCGAGGAGTTCGCCGAAGCCAGGGCCTGGCTCGCCAACGACGAGCCGATGATCAACGATCTGCGGCCGCTGGCGCAGGGCCGCGTTCGTGAGCTCGTCGATATTCTCTCTGATCTCGATGAAGACGACGAGGAGCAGGGCCCTGTCGATCCCGGCTCCGCGTCAGCACTCGGTTAACCGGCGGGCGGTCTGACCCGACAAACGCCCCGGAGAGGTCGACCTCTCCGGGGCATCTGGTTGCTTTCGAACGCCGACCCTCAGTTCAGCTTGCGCTTCGCCACCGGCGCCTCGAACTGGGTGATCTCCGCGGTCTGCGGCGCCTTGCCGTTGAAGGTCAGCACGTTGCCTTCGGACGAGATCGCAACGCTGTCGCCGTCCCTGACGTCGCCGGCGAGGATCATCTCGGCGAGCGGGTCCTGGAGGTGGCGCTGGATCACGCGCTTCAGCGGACGTGCGCCGTAGGCGGGGTCCCAGCCCTTGGCGGCGAGCCAGTCGCGGCCGGCCGCGTCGAGCGTCAGCGTGATCTTGCGATCGGTCAGCAGCTTCTGCAGCCGTGCGAACTGGATCTCGACGATCCGGCCCATCTCGCTGCGCTGCAGCCGGTGGAACAGGATGATCTCGTCGACGCGATTGAGGAATTCGGGGCGGAAATGTCCGCGCACCATTCCCATCACCTGCTCGCGCACGGCCGAGGTGTCCTCGCCCTCCGGCTGGTTCACCAGGAATTCCGAACCGAGATTCGAGGTCATGATGATCAGCGTGTTGCGGAAATCGACGGTGCGGCCCTGGCCGTCGGTCAGGCGGCCGTCGTCGAGCACCTGCAACAGGACGTTGAAGACATCAGGGTGCGCCTTCTCGATCTCGTCGAACAGCACCACCTGATAGGGCCGGCGCCGCACCGCTTCGGTGAGCGCGCCGCCCTCGTCATAGCCGACATAGCCCGGAGGCGCGCCGATCAGCCGCGAGACCGAGTGCTTCTCCATGTACTCGGACATGTCGAGGCGGACCATCGCGGTCTCGTCGTTGAACAGGTATTCCGCCAAGGCTTTCGTCAGCTCGGTCTTGCCGACGCCGGTCGGCCCCAGGAACATGAACGAGCCGGTGGGGCGGTTCGGGTCCTGCAAGCCTGCGCGCGAGCGGCGGACGGCGGTTGCGACCGCACGCACGGCCTCGGCCTGGCCGACGACGCGTTGCCCCAATTGCTCCTCCATCTTGAGGAGCTTCTCCTTTTCGCCTTCGAGCATCTTGTCGACGGGCACGCCGGTCCAGCGCGAGACCACCTGCGCGATGTGGTTGGCGGTGACCGCCTCCTCCACCATCTCGCCGGAATTCTCTTTGGCCTCGATATCGGCAAGCTGCTTCTCCAGTTGCGGAATGCTGCCATAGGCCAGCTCGCCCGCCTTCTGGAATTCGCCGCGCCGCTGCGCGTTGGCGAGTTCGACGCGCAGACCGTCGAGCTCGGCCTTCAGCTTCTGGGCGTCGGAGAGCTTGTTCTTCTCCGCGCTCCAGCGCGACGTCAGCGCAGCCGACTTCTCCTCGAGCTCGGCCAGGTCCTTCTCCAGCGTCTGGAGCCTCGACTTGGAGCCGGGATCGGTTTCCTTCTTCAGCGCTTCCTGCTCGATCTTGAGCCGGATGATCTCGCGGTCGAGCGAATCCAGCTCTTCCGGCTTGGAATCGACCTGCATCTTCAGCCGGGCCGCGGCCTCGTCCATGAGGTCGATCGCCTTGTCGGGCAGGAAGCGATCGGTGATGTAGCGGTTGGACAGGGTCGTCGCCGCCACCAGCGCGGAATCGGTGATACGCACGCCGTGGTGCTGCTCGTACTTGTCCTTCAGCCCGCGCAGGATCGAGATCGTGTCCTCGACCGATGGCTCGCTGACGAAGATCGGCTGGAAGCGCCGCGCCAGCGCCGCATCCTTCTCGACGTGCTTCTGATACTCGTCGAGCGTGGTCGCGCCGATGCAATGCAGCTCGCCGCGCGCAAGCGCCGGCTTGAGCAGGTTGGAGGCGTCCATCGCGCCGTCACCCTTGCCGGCGCCGATCAGCGTGTGCATCTCGTCGATGAACAGGATGAAGGTGCCCTCGCTCCCGGTCACCTCCTGGAGCACGGCCTTCAGCCGCTCCTCGAACTCACCGCGATATTTCGCACCGGCGATCAGTGCGCCGAGGTCGAGCGACAGCAGCTTCTTGTCCTTCAGGCTCTCGGGCACGTCGCCGTTGACGATGCGCAGCGCGAGGCCTTCGGCGATCGCGGTCTTGCCGACGCCGGGCTCACCGATCAGGACAGGATTGTTCTTGGTCCGCCGCGACAGCACCTGGATGGTGCGGCGGATCTCCTCGTCGCGGCCGATGACCGGATCGAGCTTGCCATCGCGCGCCGCCTGGGTCAGGTCGCGGGCATATTTCTTGAGCGCATCATAAGCGTTCTCGGCGGTCGCCGAGTCCGCGGTGCGGCCCTTGCGCAGCGCCTCGATCGCCGCGTTGAGGTTTTGCGGGGTGACGCCGCCCTTGTTCAGGATCGTGCCGGCTTCGCTGGACTTCTCCAGCGTCAGCCCGAGCAGCAGCCGCTCGACGGTAACGAAGCTGTCGCCGGCCTTCTCGCCGGCCTTCTCGGCGGCGTCGAAGGTGCGGGCGAGCTCGGGTGCGAGGTAAATCTGGCCGGCGCCGCCGCCGGAAACCTTCGGCACCTTGCCGAGGGCGTCCTCGGTTGCCTTCAGGATTGCACGGGAATTGCCCCCGGCGCGGTCGATCAGGCCGGAAGCCAGCCCCTCATTGTCGTCCAGCAGGACCTTCAGCATGTGCAGGGTCGAAAACTGCTGATGCCCCTCGCGCATCGCAAGCGACTGCGCGGACTGGATGAAGCCCCTGGAGCGTTCGGTATATTTCTCGATATTCATCTGTTCTGTCCCTCGGCCTGCCCTTGGGGCCCTCTCAGGCACCCCAATACGGCATCTTCATTGGGTTACGGCTGACCGCATTGAGGATTCTCAAGCGGGAACGGTGGTCTTTTGCCGGCTTGCGCCGGCCTGAGGCAGATGTGGGAAGCGGTCCGGCGGAACGAAAGAGGCGCGTTCACAATTTCGTGCGCTTCTCGGCTGCTTGGCGCGGGCCGGCCGAATCCTCTAAGTAACGGCATGACAGCCAGCCAGACCGCCGAGATCACCGGCCTCTACCGCTACCCGGTCAAGGGCCTGACGCCGGAGCCGCTGCGCCGCGTTCCCTTGCGACCGGGCCAGACCCTGCCCGCCGACCGCCGCTACGCCATCGAGAACGGTCCGAGCGGTTTCGATCCTGAAGCGCCCGAATGGAAGCCGAAGATCCAGTTCCTGATGCTGGCACGCAATGAGCGGCTGGCCGAGCTCGACAGCCATTTCGAAGACGCCAGCAATGTCCTGACCATCCGCAGGGGTGGTCAGGTCGTCGCCAGCGGGGACCTGGAGACCGCGGCCGGGCGGGCGGCCATCGAGCGCTACGTCGCGGAGAATTTTCAGCCGGAACTCAAGGGCCCGCCGAAATTGCTGTCCGGCCGCGACCACAGCTTCTCCGACGTCGCCCGCAAGGTGGTCTCCATCATCAATCTCGGCAGTGTCCGCGCCATCGAGGCCATGCTGGGCGGCACCGCCGTGCATCCGCTGCGCTTCCGCGCCAATCTCTACGTGAAAGGCTGGCTGGCCTGGTCGGAGCTCGATCTCGTCGGCCAGACACTTGCGATCGGACAGGCGCGGCTGAAGGTGGTCAAGCGCATCGTCCGCTGCCCCGCCACCAATGTGGACCCGGTGACGGCCAAGCGCGATCTCGAGATCCCGCCGACGCTCTCGCGCCATCTCGGCCACATGGACTGCGGCATCTATGCCGAGGTGATCGAAGGTGGCGAGATCGGCGTGGGCGATGCGGTTGCGGTGGAAGAGCCGAAGCTGCTGTGAGAGCTACGCTGCCGTAGGGTGGGCAAAGGCGCCTTTGCGCCGTGCCCACCACTTCTCTCAGCTGGCAGAAGCCGTGGGCACGCTTCGCTTTGCCCACCCTACGAGACCGTCGCTGTCGTCACCTCAATTCGGCATCACATACGCATAGATCTTCCCGCGCGAGACCGGCGCTTCGCGGACGCGGTTGCCGTTATTGCCGGAGATCATGATCGGATTGCCCTGCGCGTCGATGCCGGTGATGATGCCGACATGACCGCCGCGGCGGCCGCGCGACATCACCGCGATGGCGCCGACCTGCGGACCGGAGACGCGCGTGCCGTAATGGGCGAAGGAGTTCGCCATGTCCGAGCCGGTGCCGCGATGACCGGTCTTCTCCAGCACCATGTTCATGAAGCGCGCGCACCACAGGCTGCCGCGCCCGGTCGGATTGCCGCCGACGTAACGGCGCGCTTCCGACACCAGGGAGCCGCCGCCGAAGCCACCACTGCTCGTGGCCTCACTCGCCATGCCGCCGCTCGCGCTCAGCGCCGCTCGACGGCTTGCGCGCGTGACCATTCGACCGCCGCCGGTGATGATCGTTCCACCATTGCCGCTCATGGCGACGCCGGAGCTATTGGTGTTCGGATCATAGCTGGCAAAAGTGTTGCCGAATCCGCTCGCCTGCAACTGCGCCGCGCTGCGCTCGAAGCGCGAGCTGCGTTCATGGTGGCGGTGATGATGATGTCTGGCGTGGTGCACGTCAGCGTGCCGCTCTGCGCTATGACGATGATGCGGCCGCGCTGAGGCCGGAGAACCGAATGCGGCAAGTGCCGCGGAGAAGATCGCCAGCGCAACAACACAACGCGACAGGCGAGACGCAAACAACTCAAACATTCTTCATCCTTCGTTGACACCCCACTTCCCGCCGGCCCGTGCAAGAGCCGACATCCGTCCGGCCGTTAAGCCGCCCGATGTGGCGAGAAAAAGACGCGGGTAGCCCGCGAATGGCTGCGATGATTTTGTGCCGACACTGGTCGGTGCTGCCGCATTGCGGACAACAGCATTAACTGCGATCCTGCAAGGACGGCTTGAACAGAGGGAAACGGTTAATGCCCCACGCCAAGACCAGGGACGACGTCAGCATCTATTTCGAAGAGGCGGGCCAGGGAACGCCGATCATTTTTCTGCACGAGTTCGCGGCCGACTACACCAATTGGGAGCCGCAGATGCGCTACTTCTCGCGCGGCCACCGCTGCATCACCTATTCGGCACGCGGCTACACGCCGTCCGACGTGCCCGAGGGCGAGGTCTACAGCTACACGCATTTCTACGGCGACGCGCTCGCGGTGCTCGATCATCTCGGAATCGAGCGCGCGCATCTCGTCGGCCTATCGATGGGCGCCTACTCGTCGCTGCAAATCGGATTGAACGCGCCGCAGCGCGCGCTGTCGATGACGCTGGCCGGCGTCGGCTCGGGTTCGGAGCTGGAGAATTTGGCGACATGGCGCCAGCAGTGCCGCGCCAATGCCGAGCAGTTCGAGACGCTGGGCTCCGCCGAGGTCGCCAAAGTCACGCGCGAGGCGCCGAGCCGGATTCCCTTCCTGGTGAAGGATCCGCGCGGCCACGCCGATTTCTATGCCGCGCTGGCACGTCACGATGCCAAGGGTTCGGCGCGCACGATGCGCGGCTTCCAAGGCGGCCGTCCCTCGATCTACACGATGACGGATGCGATCAGGAAAGCGACAACGCCGGCACTGATCATCTGCGGCGACGAGGACGATCCGTGCGTAGGCCCGAGCCTGTTCCTGAAGAAGCACCTTCCCGCAGCGGGGCTGGCGATGTTTCCGAAGTCAGGCCACGTGCTCAATCTCGAAGAGCCCGCGCTGTTCAATGAAAGCGTCGAGCGGTTCGTGACGCTGGTGGAAGCGGGGCGCTGGCCGGCGCGGGATCCGCGCTCGCTCGGAGTTGGTTAGCCGTTCCGGGGCGCTCGAAGAGCGAACCCGGAACCTCGAGATTCCGGGTTCGATGCTGTCGCATCGCCCCGGAATGACGCCGTCGGCGTCACTTCCCCCCGCCCCTGCTCAGCAGAAACACGGCCTGCTCGCCGAACATGTTCCACACCCACCAGGGCAGGTTCAGCGGCACCGGGCGGCCGTAGAGATCGAGCGCCACCGAGCGCTCCATCTTGACGTTGATCTCGTCGCAGAGCTGCACGAAATCCTTGATGGTGCAGAAGTGGATGTTGGCGGTGTCGTACCAGGTCGCCGGCAGGTTTTCGGTGCGCGGCATGTGGCCGCCGACCAGGAGCTGGAGCCGCATCTTCCAGAACCCGAAATTCGGGAACGAGACGATGGCTCTTCGGCCGATGCGCAGCAGATTCTCCAGCACCACCCGCGGCTGCCGCGTCGCCTGCAGCGTCTGCGACAGGATCACGTAATCGAAGGCGTCGTCGGGATAATTGACGAGGTCGGTGTCGGCATCGCCCTGCACCACCGCGAGGCCCTTGGCGACGCAGCGGTTGACGCCCTCGCGCGACAGCTCGATGCCGCGGCCGTCGATGCCGCGCGTCTCCAGCAGCTGCAACAGATCGCCCTCGCCGCAGCCGACATCGAGCACCTTCGAGCCCGGCTTGACCATCTCGGCGACCAGGAGATGATCGGCGCGAAACTGGCCGGACTGCCCCGCCGCAAGGCCGCCGAGCGGCAGAACTTCCTGTACAGACATCGCTAGCCGTCCTTCTTGCCGGTGAGCCCGCGCGCCTTGCCGGCCGATTGCAGGAAGGCGCGGGAGATGTCGAAGAATTCGGGCACGTCGAGCAGGAAGGCGTCGTGTCCGCGATCGGTCTCGATCTCCGCGAACGACACCCGCGCGCTCGAGGCGTTCAGCGCATGCACCAGCGCGCGCGATTCCGAGGTCGGAAACAGCCAGTCGCTGGTGAAGGAGACGACGCAGAAGCGGGTCTTGATGTCGGCGAACGCTTTCGCCAGCACCCCGCCATGGTCGGCCGCGATATCGAAATAGTCCATCGCGCGCGTCAGATAGAGATAGGAGTTGGCATCGAAGCGCTCGACGAAGGAGGAGCCCTGATAGCGCAGATAGGATTCGACCTGGAAGTCGGCGTCGAACGAGAAGGTCGGCAGCTCGCGGTCCTGCATGCGCCGGCCGAACTTGCGATGCAGCGCCGCGTCGGAGAGATAGGTGATGTGCGCCGCCATGCGCGCCACCGCAAGCCCGCGATGCGGATGGATGCCTTGATCGGCATAGCCGCCGCCGTGCCAATCGGGATCGGCCATCACGGCCTGGCGGCCGAGCTCGTGGAAGGCGATGTTCTGCGCCGAGTGCCGCGTTGCGCAGGCGATCGCCAGCGCGGAGTACACGCGCTTCGGATAGGCCGCGGTCCATTGCAGCACCTGCATGCCGCCCATCGAGCCGCCGACGACCGCGAACAGCGTGTCGATGCCGAGCCGGTCGATCAGCATGGCCTGCGCGCGCACCATGTCGGGGATGGTGATGACGGGAAAATCGAGCCCCCAGACCTTGCCGGTGGCGGGATTGATCGACGCCGGCCCGGTCGAGCCCATGCAGCCGCCGATCACGTTGGAGCAGATGATGAAGTAGTGCTTGGGGTCGATGGGCCGACCGGGGCCGACCAGCGTCTCCCACCAGCCCGGCTTGCCGGTGACGGGATGGACATTGGCGACATGCTGATCGCCGGTCAGGGCATGGCAGATCAGGACCGCGTTGGAGCGATCGGCGTTGAGCTCGCCATAGGTCTGGTAGGCGATCTGGAACGGGCTGAGATCGACGCCGCAATCGAGCCGCAGCGGCTGCTCGGCGCCGAAATGCGCAACCTGCGAGCTCGGATGATCCACCTCGTGCGACCGCTCGTCGGCGCTGATCGCAGGACTCGGTATCGACTTGACGCCACCCATCTGACCATTGACCTCGTTCGCGATCAAACGCTGATCGCCACTTGCATCAGGCCATGAAAAACCCGGCCTGAACGATAGGTTCGGCCGGGATCGGAAGCGTCCCCGGCCTGTTTAGCGAGTTTTTTAACGTGGCTGCAAGCCGGCCGGCTCAAATGACCACGGAACGGCAAAAGCTACCGTCTTGGGCGGTTTTCGTCAAGTCGCGGCCCGGATCGGCTCAATTCGCCTCTGCCGCGTCGCCCGGAAAGGACGTCATTTCTCTTTGCTTTCGCCGCCCCGACTGCCTAATCAGGACATTCCCCATTCGAAACGATCGACAGCCAGACATGTCCCAACGTCCACCCGCGCCGCCATCGCTGCAGGAACTGCGCAAGGAGATCGACGCGATCGACGAGGGCATGCATCGCCTGCTGATGCAGCGCGGCGACATCATCGACCGCCTGATCCAGGTGAAGCAGACCCAGGAGGTCGGCTCGGCGTTCCGGCCCGCGCGCGAGGCCGCCATGATGCGCGACCTCGTGCGGCGCCATCGCGGCATCCTGCCGCTCGACACGGTCGAGAGCATCTGGCGCGTCATCATCTCGACCTTCACCTATGTGCAGGCGCCGTTCTCCGTGCATGCCGACATCTCGGTGAGCGAGCCGGCGATGCGCGATTCCGCGCGCTTCCATTTCGGCTTCACGGTGCCTTACGTCGCGCATTTCAGCGCGCAGGCCGCGGTGGAGGCGGTGGCGAGATCCAAGGGCGATCTGGCGCTGGTCTCGGCGACGTCGAGCCGCACGCCGTGGTGGCTGGAGCTGGAAGCCGCCGGCGCGCCGAAGATCATCGCGCGGATGCCCTTCGTCGAGCGTGCGGACCATCCCGCCGCACTGCCGGTGTTCGCGATCTCGCGCGTCGCCGACAGCGCCCTGGACACGGAGGTCGAGACCTTCAGCGTGCGTGTGTCGGGCTGGAACGCCGAGGTCGCGCGCGCCTTGTCGCCGCTCGCCGAGATCGTCGCGGTGCCCGACACCGCCTTCGACGGCGCGGCGCTGCTGGTCTCGGTCACGAGCGCGACCAGCATCGACAAAATCAGGGCTGCCCTGACCGAGGCGGGGGCCTCGGTGCGCTCCGTGGCCCTCGTCGGCAGCCACGCAACGCGCTATACGGTGCCCCCGACCGGGGCGAAATCGTAAACCACGCGCCACGCCCTGCCATTTTCGGAGTTCAAGATGTCCCGCCCCGTGCCGAATCCCGGCATTCTCGATATTGCGCCCTATACGCCCGGCAAGAGCCCGGTCGCCGAACCGGGCCGCAAGGTGTTCAAGCTCTCCGCCAACGAGACGCCGTTCGGGCCCTCGCCCAAGGCGATCGAGGCGTTCAAGCGCGTGGCGGACCACCTGGAAGACTACCCGGAAGGCACCTCGCGCGTGCTGCGCGAGGCGATCGGCCGCTCCTTCGGGCTCGACCCCAACCGCATCATCTGCGGCGCCGGCTCGGACGAGATCCTCAATCTGCTCGCCCACACCTATCTCAGCCACGGCGACGAGGCGATCTCCACGACGCACGGCTTCCTGGTCTACCCGATCGCGACCATGGCGGTCGGCGCCAAGAACGTCATCGCGCAGGAGAAGGATCTCACCTGCGACGTCGATGCCATCCTCAAGGCCGTGACGCCACGGACAAAACTGGTCTGGCTCGCCAACCCCAACAATCCGACCGGCACCTATCTGCCGTTCGACGAGGTCAAGCGGCTGCGCGCCGGCCTGCCCTCGCACGTGCTGCTGGTGCTCGACGCCGCCTATTCCGACTACGTCTCGCGCAACGATTACGAGATGGGAATCGAGCTCGTCGCCACCACCGAGAACACGGTGGTGACGCACACCTTCTCCAAGATCCACGGCCTGGCTGCGCTGCGCATCGGCTGGATGTTCGGCCCCGAGCACATCATCGACGCGGTCAATCGCATCCGCGGTCCCTTCAACGTGTCGACGCCGGCGATGCATGCCGCGGTCGCCGCGATCGAGGACACCGCGCACCAGGCGATGTCGAAGCAGTTCACCGAGACCTGGCGCAACCGGCTCACCGAGGAGATCGGCAAGCTCGGACTGAAGGTGACGCCGAGCGTCGCCAATTTCGTGCTGATCCACTTCCCGACCGACAAGGGCAAGACTGCTGACGACGCCGACGCCTTCCTGACCAAGCGGGGCCTCGTGCTGCGCGCGCTGAAGAACTACGGCCTTCCGCATGCGCTGCGCATGACCATCGGCACCGAGGAGGCCAACCGTCTCGTGATCGAGGCCTTGCACGACTTCATGGGCGGCACATGAATGCTGATCCGCACTTCCAGCGCGTCGCGCTGATCGGCTTCGGCCTGATCGGCGGCTCGATCGCGCGCGCTGCGAAGCTCCAGGGCCTGGCCGGCGAGATCGTCACCACCGCGCGCTCGGAGAAGACGCGGGCGCGGGTGATGGAGCTCGGCATCGTCGACAAGGTGGTGGCGACCAATGCGGAAGCGGTGAAGGATGCCGATCTCGTCATCCTCTGCATTCCCGTCGGCGCCTGCGGGCCGGTGGCGCAGGAGATTGCCGCGCATCTGAAGCCCGGCGCTGTTGTCTCCGACGTCGGCTCGGTGAAGGGCGCCATCGTCAGGGACATGGCGCCACATCTGCCGAAGACCGTTCATTTCGTGCCGGCGCACCCCGTCGCGGGCACCGAGCATTCGGGGCCGGATTCTGGCTTCGCCGAGCTCTTCATCAACCGCTGGTGCATCCTGACCCCGCCCGAAGGCGTCGATGCCGCGGCGACCGACCGCCTGCGGGCGTTCTGGGCGGCGATGGGCGCCAAGGTCGAGGTGATGACGCCGGACCATCACGATCTCGTGCTCGCCATCACCAGCCATCTGCCGCATCTGATCGCCTACACCATCGTCGGCACCGCCGACGAGCTGGCGCAGGTGACGGAGTCGGAGGTCATCAAGTTCTCCGCCGGCGGCTTCCGCGATTTCACCCGCATCGCGGCCTCCGATCCGACGATGTGGCGCGACGTCTTCCTCGCCAACAAGGAGGCCGTGCTGGAGATGCTCGGCACCTTCACCGAGGATCTCGCCAAGCTCACGCGCGCGATCCGTCGCGGCGACGGCGAGGCGCTGTTCGATCACTTCACCCGCACCCGCGCCATCCGCCGCGGCATCGTCGAGATCGGCCAGGATTCGGCTGCGCCGGATTTCGGCCGGCCGCTTGCGGCGCTGAAGAAGCCGTAGCCGTCGGTCATTCCGGGGCGCCCGAAGGGCGAGCCCGGAATCCATCGGGCCACAGCGCACGCGGTGAAATGGATTCCGGGTTCGATGCTGCGCATCGCCCCGGAATGACGAGACTGAAAATTATCAATACAGCGACGGGATCTGGCCGACCTTGACCGGGCCGAGCAGCACCGCGCCGTCGACGAATTTCAGCGGGAAGCTGCGCGCCTTCTTGCCTTCGAGCGTGCTCTCGGTACCGATCGAGTTGATGCCGGCGGCGACACCGGCATTGGCATTCTGCTTGATGACCTTGCCGAGGCCCGGAACGGCGCGATCGAGCGCGCCGAACAGATTGGTGAGGTCCTGCGACTTCACGCCGGGCGCGACGCGGTCGAGCGTTGCCTGCGGCACGCCCTCCTCCAGCATCTTCTCGATGCCGAGCGCGGGGATCACGCGTTCGAGGCCCGTCACCGTCATCTGCAATTCGCCGTCGAGCCGGCCGTTGGCCGAAAGGCCGAGCGTGCCGGCCGCAACCGCGATCATCTCGCCCTGCTGGATCCGCGACTGCACGATCTCGATGTGACCGCCGGCGGCCTGCATCTCGCGGAAGCGCTGCGGCCACGGCTTTGGCGTGAGGTCGGAAAGGCCGGTGACCCTGGCGCGCGTGTCCGCCTCGAACGGCTCGGCGAGCAGGGGATGAACGCCCTGAATGCTGCCCTGCGCGACGTGAAGCACGGTTTCGAGCACGGGATGATCGGCCGGCGAGCCGTCGGCAAGGCGGCCGTGCAGCTCGACCTGCTTGGCGCGCGCAAGCGGCACCTGCACGCTGCCGTCGAGGCGGTTGAGCGAGGGATCGTCGAACACAATGGAGGCGCGGTCCGGCACCGAGGGCAGGCCGACCACGCTGCTGCGGCCCTTGCTCCAGTTCACCACGAAGGTGTTTTGCGTGACGCCGTCGGTCAGCGTCGCGGGTGCGGAGAATTCGGCGATCACAAGCTTGGGATCGTAGACCTGGGCGACGACCAGGATGTTGTCGAGCTTGGCCGTGAACGGCGTCTTGCTTGCGTTCTGCGAGACCAGCGACACGCTGGCGCCGGAGCACTGGATCTCGAAGCGGAACGGGAAGCCGGCTATCGAGCGCTTGGCGCAATCATAGATGCGGCCGGACTTGGCCTCCTGCGCCCGCCAGGCGTCTGCGGCCGTTTCGGCCCGCGAGGCCGCATAGAACCAGAAGCAACTCCACGCGACGGCGAGGATCACGACGAGAATGGGTGCGACGAAAAGGCCCCAACGGGAGCGGCGGCCTGCGGCAACGGTCATATTGGACATGCGGCGACCCTTTGATCCCAGATTCAGGCAAATGTAAGCGTGGTGCGGCTGCGGCGAAAGGCGGAGAATTCGCT
Source organism: Bradyrhizobium sp. A11 (assembly GCF_042077125.1). Classification (NCBI taxonomy): domain Bacteria; kingdom Pseudomonadati; phylum Pseudomonadota; class Alphaproteobacteria; order Hyphomicrobiales; family Nitrobacteraceae; genus Bradyrhizobium; species Bradyrhizobium sp. A11. The sequence continues at coordinate 6,192,192 of NZ_CP149509.1, forward strand.
TCGCTTGGGACCTTCATTCTGGTAGCCGTGCCCGAAATGTCGGAAATCACCCTCCCCTCCGTCACCACCGCCAAAGGCGACCTCTGGGTGTTCGGCTACGGTTCGCTGATGTGGCGGCCGGGCTTCGACTTCGAGGAGCGCGTCCCGGCGCGGCTGGTGGGCGAGCATCGTGCGCTCTGTGTCTATTCCTTCGTGCATCGCGGGACGCCGGAGAAGCCGGGCCTTGTGCTCGGGCTCGATCGCGGCGGCGCCTGCCGCGGCATCGCCTTCCGCGTCGCTGAAAAGAACCGCACCGAGGTCGTCGCTTACTTGCGCGCGCGCGAGCAGGTCACCTCGGTCTATCGCGAGGTGATGCGTTCGGTGTGGCTGGAGAACGACGCGCGCCAGCGCGTCTCCGCGCTCGCCTATGTCGTCGACCGCGGCCATGCGCAATATGCCGGCCGTCTCTCGCTCGCCGAGCAGCACCGTCATGTCCTCCAGGGCCATGGCCAGTCGGGCGCCAACCGCGACTATGTCACCGCGACGGTGAAGGCGATCGAGGCCGAAGGCTTTCGCGACGCGCAGCTGCACCAGCTTGCATTGATGCTGCATGGCGATGCGCATTCCCTGCACGCGAGTCAAAACGAAGACCGCGAAAGCCGCTAGCCCGTCGGCGCGTAGCTCGGCGCCGAGCCGATCAATTGCTCCTGCTCCTTGCGGCCAGCTTCGACGAGGCGGCCGGTCGCATCCTCGATGGCCGTCTGCACGCGGGAGAGAAACTCGTCCTTCGGCAGGCCCGGCGGCAACGGATCGAGGAACTCCACCACGAGCGTGCCGGGATAGCGCATGAAGGTGCGGCGGGGCCAGAACAGGCCGGAATTGAGCGCGACCGGCAGGCACGGCACGCCGCAGGACGAATAGATCTGCGCAAAACCTGTCTTGTAATCCGGCGGCGCGCCGGGCGCGCGGCGCGTGCCTTCCGGAAAGATCACGAGTTGCCGGCCGCTGCGCACCGCCTCGCGCGCCCGCCGGGTCATGTCCAGGAGCGCCTTCACGCCGGCATTGCGATCGATCGCGATCATGCCGGTCTTGACCAGGAACTGGCCGAACACCGGGATCTGCATCAGCTGACGCTTGAGGATGAAGATCGGGCGGTCGAAGAAGCCCGGCAGCACGAAGGTCTCCCAGAACGACTGGTGCTTCGCCACGATCACCAACGGCCCCTGCGGAATCTTCTCCGTCCCCCGGAATTCCACCTTGATGTTGCAGACCACCCGCATCAGGACCAGCGTCGCCTTCGCCCACCATTCGGCGACCGTCAGCATGGCGCGTGGCGGCAATGCGAAGGTCGGCAGCGCCACGATCGCGAGGCATACCAGCACGGCGTAAAACAGCACGTTGAACACGAGCGAGCGCAGGAAAATCAGGAACATCGACGGTCCATCAATTTGCCGGTCAATTGGCGTCTCAAATTGGCATGTCAATTGGCTTGGGCGGTGGCGGGCCGCTTTAGCTGCCGGCCTGCAGGCTGCTCCGATATCTCGGGCCAAAGGTCAATCCCGAAATCCTCCAGCCGCACCCTGACCTCGGCCGCGAGGTACTTGACATATTCCGACAGCAGCAGCCGCAAGGTGGACGGCGAAGTCCACCACGGCTCCTCGCGCCATTTGTCGCCGACCACCGCGAACGGGATCAGCGCCGTCTCGGGCATCGCGTGCGAGAATTCCACCAGCGCGCGCGGCATGTGGTAGTTCGAAGTGACCACGATCAGCGACTTGAAGCGGCGTCCCTCGGCCCAGCGCCGCGCCTCCGCCGCGTTGCCGCGGGTCGAGAGCGCGGTGCGGTCGAGATCGACGCAACAGGTCATGAAAGATTGGTTCTCCGGCAATGTCCTGGAGATGTCGTTCGCCGTCGAGGTCGGGTGCACGCCGGAGATCAACAGTCGCCTGCCGTAACCGGCGGCGAGCAGCGCCATCGCATCCGACACCCGCGAGGAGCCGCCGGTCAGGACCACGATGCCGTCAGCCTTGCGGCTCGGTGCGATCTCGGCGCCGCGCAATTGCGCCAGGAACGCGACGAAGCCCGCCGCGGCGCCGACGAAGGCCAGCGCAATCGCCGACACGATTGCCGCGCGCAGCCAGCCGCGCGGCAATTTCGGCGATCGATCGTCGGTCGGCGAGGTCATGCGATGTCGGTGATCCCTTCCCTGACTGATTTTAGGATGTTTTGAGGCGAAGTGGAGTCCGGTATCTCAACCCTAGTCGACGTCGTTCAAGGTCGCGAACAGCGTCTGGCGCGAGGCCACCGCGGTGATGGCGCCGATCAGCACGGCCTGGACCGCAAGCACGATGTAGCCGGATGGCCGCAGCGAGAAGGTGCCGAGCAGCGCGGCGAACTGGTCGCCGACGGGAGTACCGGAAAACCAGCCGGCGATCGACTCGGAGAAGCCGAACACCAGCATGGCGGCGCCGCCGCCGATCACGCCACCCTCGAGGCCGAGCCTGAGGAAATGACGCAGGAAGTGATTGGCGATGTAGCGGTCGCCGGCGCCGACGAAGTGCAGCACCTCGACGATCGGGCGGTTCGCCGCCATGGCGCCGCGGGTCGCGAACGAGACGGAGATGATCGTGGCGACGATGACGAGCGCGAGGATGCCGAGGCCGGCGAGCACGGTGGCGTTGGTCATCGAGCGCATCCGCTCGATCCAGGCGCGATGATCGTCGACGCTGGCGCTCGGCGCGACCTGGTTCACCCGAGCGCGCAGGGCCTCGAGATCGAGCGGCGTGCCGGGTTGCACGCGCGCGATGATCATGCGCGGCACCGGCAGATCGTCCATCGACAGCCCGGTGCCGAGCCAGGGTTCGAGCAGCTTGCCGCTCTCCTCCTTGCTGAACGGCTTGACCTCGACGACGCCGGCTTGCGCGCGCATCGCCTCCGTCACCGCTGCGGTGTCACGTTCGAGATCGCGCCCGGCTTGCGGACGAACCTGGATGGTGATCTCGCTCGCCACGTCCGACTGCCATTCCGCGGCGGAGGCGCTGACCAGCAGCACGGTGCCCGTGGCCATCGACGCCAGGAAGGTCATGATGGCGACGACGGCGACCAGGGCCCGACCCTGGATCGAGGCGCGCGGCACGATCGGCGACATGTTGCGCGCCTTGGCCGGCAGCTGCGGACGCTCCTGCCCGAGGTCGACCAGCACGCCGCGCTCGTCGGTCCTACTCATAGACGTGCAACCGTCCCTGGTGCAGCACCAGCCGCCGCGCCTCATACTGGTCCATCAGGCCGATGTCGTGGGTCGCGATGATGACGGCGGTGCCCGATTTGTTGAGCTCGATGAAGAGCCGCAGCAGGCGGCGTCCGAGCGTCGGATCGACGCTGCCGGTGGGCTCGTCCGCGAGCAGCAGCTGCGGCCGCGAGATCACGGCGCGCGCGATCGCCGCGCGCTGCTTCTCGCCGCCCGACAGGATCGGCGGCAGTGCGTCCATGCGGTCACCAAGCCCGACCCAGCGCAACAGGTCGATCACCTCCTTGCGGTAGCTCGACTCGCTGCGGCCCATGACGCGGAACGGCAGCGCGACGTTCTCATAGGTCGTCATGTGATCGAGCAGGCGGAAATCCTGGAGCACGATGCCGATGCGCTTGCGCAAGTCCGCGATCTCGTCCTTGCCGAGCTGCGAGATATCGTGGCCGAACAGATTGACGAGGCCCCGCGTCGGCCGATGCGACAGGAACAACAGGCGCAGCAACGAGGTCTTGCCGGCGCCCGACGGGCCGGTGAGGAACTGGAACGAGTGCGCCGGGATCTGGAAGCTGAGGTCGCGCAGGATCTCCGGCCCCAGGCCGTAACGCAATCCGACATTTTCGAACCGAACCAAGTTCAGCTCCGTTCGAGAGGGGGCGCGGGTCGCGTGGCTGCGCTCCGCCAGCGCGATCAACGGGTTTTGCCGCCGTTATGGTTTCCGGTTCGTTAACGGTCGGCCAGTAGCATATTGGCAGCATCCTGGCCGCCCGGTTCTTCCGACGGGGTCAGGGGCAAGAGCTCGTTCAATCCTGGTTCATGCATCAAGGCTCGTCCATGCATATCGTCTGCCCCCATTGTATGACATCCTACGCCATCAAGCTCGCGAGCCTTGGGGCGAACGGGCGGGCGGTCCGCTGTTCCCGCTGCAAGGAGACCTGGATCGCCCATGCCGAGGATGCCATCGAGGAGGCGTCCGTCCCGGCCATGGCGGCAGCCAGCCAGGCTGACGACCAGTCCGACCTCGCCGAGCAGTGGAATTCCTATGCCGCGGACGACAGTGCCACCGATGCGCCTGTCGTCGACAGCCCTTCGATCGCCAGTGACTGGCCCGAGGAAGAAGCCAGGGAAACCGAGGACGAGTGGTCGGCGGCAGCCCGCGAGGCCGAGCAAGAGGTCGCCGGCGCGCAGCACCATTCGTGGTTCCGCGGCCTGTTCCGCCGCCGCGGTGCGCGGGTCAGCCGCCCCGCGGCCAATGCTGCGCCGCGAAAATCCTATTTCGGCCTGCCGACCGCCTGTGCCGCCATGGGCGCGCTGGTGCTGGCGCTGGTGATCTGGCGCGGCGACATGGTCCGGCTGCTGCCGCAGACGGCGGCATTCTACAAGCTGGTCGGGCTCGAGGTGAACCTGCGGGGCCTCGCCTTCAAGGACGTGAAGCTGTCCAGCGAGACCGTGGACGGTAAGCAGGTGTTGGTGATCGAGGGCATGATCGTCGGCGAGGGCAAGAAGCCGCTCGACATCCCGCGGCTGCGCTTTGCCGTGCGCGACGCCCAAGGAGCGGAGATCTACGCCTGGAATACGGTGCTGGAGCAGACCGTGCTGCGGCCCGGCGAGCGCGCGTTCTTTCGCTCGCGTCTCGCCTCGCCGCCGCCGGAGGGCCGCAATATCGACGTCCGCTTCTTCAACCGGCGCGACATTGCCGGCGGCAGCGTATAATCAGCCTCGCAAGCCCGCGCGGAGTTGATCCCAAGGTTCCTCTCATGCCGAAAATCCTGATCGCCGACGACGAGGATTCGATGCGCACGCTGGTGGCGCGCGCCATTGCCATGGACGGCCACGAGACCGTCACCGCGCAAGACGGCGCCGAGGCGCTGGAGATCCTGAGCCGCGAGGACGGCGCCTTCGACCTGCTGCTCACCGACATCCAGATGCCCGTCATGGACGGCATCGCGCTGGCGCTCTCCGCCGCGCGCGACTTTCCCGATCTGACCATCTTGCTGATGACCGGCTTTGCCGACCAGCGCGAGCGCGCCTCGAACCTCAACGCGCTGGTGCACGACGTCGTGACAAAGCCGTTCTCGGTCGCCGACATCCGCACCGCCGTGGCGGACGCACTGGCGGCGAAGAAGGCTTAACCCCTCAACACACCCGCACCTGACCCGTCATCCTCAGGCGCGAACCGTGCGACTCCCCGCGTCGCATGGAGAGCCTCGAAGGATGCGCGGCCGAGCTGCCAGCCGGGCCGTCGCCCTTCGAGGCTCGCCGAAGAGGCGAGCGCCTCAGGGTGACGGTCGTAGACTGACGCGCAATGCCACCACGTCGTCATTGCGAGGAGCCCTTGCGACGAAGCAATCCAGCGCCCCTGCACGGAAAGATTCTGGATTGCTTCGCTGCGCTCGCAATGACGAGGATACGGCGCGCTAAAAATCCTTCAGCAGGCGCTCGATGTAATCGAGCTCGATCTGCGGGCGCGAGCTGTCCCCTAAGCGGCGGCGGAGCTCTTCGAGGATGCGCCGGACGCGCTGGGCGTCGATCTCGCCGGGGATCTTGACGGTGTAGTCGTCGCTGAGATCGCGGCCGTGAAGCGGGCGTCCCAGCGGATCGGTCTGATTGCCGCCGCTCTGCTGGCGGCCGGCCCGATTGCCGGGACCATCGCCCTGCCCGTCGCCGTCGCCCTGCTGCATCGCTTCGGCCATCTTCTGAGCGCCTTTGCGCATCGCCTCGAGGGCCTTGCCCTGCGAGTCCACGGCACCGTCGGCATTGCCCTCGCCGAGCTTCGAGCCGGCATCGCCCATGGCGCCGTCGGCGGCGTCGAGGCTGCCGTCGTCATCGCCCTGGTCGCCGTCCTGATCGCCGCTCTGACCGGGGTCGCCCTGCTGGCCTTTCTGACCCTGCTGCCCCTTCTGGCCCTTTTGTCCCTTCTGGGCGAGACCGCGCTTGGCCAGCTCGTCCTGCAGCTTCTTCAGACGGTCGCGCAGCGACTGCTGATCCTGCTGGAGGTCAGACATCGACTGATCGCCCTGCTTGCCGCGCGAGCGGTCACGCCGGGAATCCTGGCCCTGCTTGAACGTCTTGTCGCGCAATTGCTGCTGCTTGCGGATCATGTCGCTGAGCTCGTTGAGCGCCTGCTCCATCTCGCTCTCGCCGGATTGCCCCGGCTGCGCCATCTGGAGATTTTCCATGATCTGCGCGAGCTGCTCGAGCAGGCGCTGCGCCGCCTCCTTATTGCCCTCGCGCGCCGCCTTCTCGATCTGCCGCAGCAGGTCGTCGAGATCGCGTTGCGTCAGGACGTTGCGATCGCGACTGGAGGATTGGCTCCGCTCCGTGGCCCGCTTGTATTCCTCGAGCTTCTGAATGGCGTCGGACTGATTGCCCAGGCTCTTGCCGGATTCCTTCTGCCTGAGGCTGTCGCCGGACTCCTGCATCGCCTTTTCGGCGCTGTCGAGCAGGGCATCGGGGTCCTGGTCCTGCTGGGCCACGACGGGGTTCACGCTCCCCAACAGGAAGGCGAGGCAGGCGATCGACATCGCCCGCAAGACTGGCACGCGTGCTAGCTTCCGCATTTCCGGTCCCGCGTAAACTGGTTGGTCCTGTCGTCCCCCGCCTTGTTGGCACGGCTGTTGGCCGACTTCCGATAGGCCTGAAGCTGCTCGCGCAAGGTGTCCTGCTGCTGCGCCAGGTCTGCAAGCTGCTCGGGCGTCGCATTCTGGGTCTTCTGTCGCAGCTCGATCGCCTTGTCGAGGATGAGCTGTACCTCGGCGGGGAACGGCTGCCGCGCGCCGAGCGGATTCTGTTCGGCGCGCCGCGCGAGATCGCGCACCTTGCCGGCCATGGCCTCGCGAAGCTTCTGCGTCAGCACCCTGATCTCGTCCTCGCTGGCACCGCGGTCCAGCGCCGCCTTGAGCGCATCCTGCGCCGAGCGCAGCGCGGCGTTGACGCTGCCGGCGACACCGTCGTCCTCGATGGTGACCGCGAAGGCCCACATGCTCGCCACCACGTTGCGCAGGGCATCGTCGGTGCGGGCGGCCTCGAGCTGGGTCGCGAGGCTGCGCAGGCCGAGATAGCAGCCGGCGTCCGGCGTGAACAATTCGGGCGCGATCAACAGGGCGTCAAGCGCGGTGTAGACGTCCGAATTCCTGTTGGCGTCGAGCGCGAGGATGCGGCGCTGCTCGATCAGCGCGCGCGCCAGCGAGTTGGTGAAGAGACGCTCGGGCAGGCGCATGTTGAACGGTTCGCTTCTGGCCTCGTTGCCGGCCTCGTCCTTGGCGGTGAGCGTCAGGGTGACGTCGGCGCCGGCATAGGGATCCTCGCTGAGGTCCTTCACCGTCTGGCCGACACCGTTGCGGGTGCGCGCGTTCGGCAGCACGAGCGGGAATTGCGGCGGCTGGAACAGCGGCCGCGGCGCGGCCTTGCTGTCGGACTCCTTGCTGCCATCCTTAGCGGCATTTTTGCCGTCGTCGGGGCGCAAGCCGATCTGCGCCTCGGCGCCGGTCACGCCGTAATCGTCCTCGATCTTGTAGGAGAGCTGGAGGCCCCCGCGCGCCTGGCGCTCGGGATCCTTGGCGAGCACGATCGTCGGCGCACGGTCCGGCGTGGCCGCGAACGCCCATTGTGGCTGGCCGGAGGGCGCTCGCACATGCGCGGTGCCGTCGGCGCTGATGGTGAAATGCTTCTCGTTGGTTCCCTTGGGCGCGGCTTCCGCAGGGGCGACCTCCTTGAGGCCGCCGGAGACGGTGACGTCCAGACTGCCGCCGGAGGAGCGCACGATCAGGGTCGAGCCGGCGGGAACGGCAAGCGGACCGGAGGCGGGCAGCGCCGCGGCCTCCTTGTTGGCGGTCGACAGGATCACCGGCGGCTTGCCGGTGTAGAGCGGCGGCGTCACCCAGGCGTCGACGCGAACATTGGCTGGCGCCAGCACGCCATTCCAGTCGAAGGCGGCGCCGAGCCGCATCGCGCGCTCGTCGCCGGCGGCGAAGAAGGTCGCGACCAGCATCACCATGACCAGCGCGCGCAGCGCCCAGGGATCGTGCAGCGCGAGCCGCGGATGGGGCAGACCGGCGCGGATGCGCCTGATCGAGGCCAGCGTGCGTTCGCGCTGCGCCTGCCACAGTGCTTGTGCAACCGGATCCTGCGAGGACAGCGTGTCCGTCAGCGTCGTGGCCGGACGATGACGGATACCGGAGCCACGGTCGAGCCGGCTCAATGCCTCCTCGCGGCTCGGCCAGCGGAAGCGAATCAGGGGCAACAGCACCGCAATCGCAATGCCGCCGAAAACGACGAGACCGATGGCACGGGCGATGAAGGGCAGCGCGAGCCAGAGGCCGGCCCAGGACACCACCAGGAACAGGCCGACGACGGTAAGAAGCCGCGCCAGATGTGGCCAGGCACGCTCCCACGCGATGGCATAGAGGGCCCGGTCCAGGGCCTGCGCCAGCTTCAGCCGCGACAGAGCATCACTGTTGCGGATCGGCGACAGAGCATCACTGTTGCGGATCGGGTCTGACGGGTCGGTGACGCCGTTCAATCAACTCTCCAGGTTGCCCGGTAGAGAGAAGCCTATCACAACGGCAGCACTGAGGCATCCGTTCCGGTACGGGAGATACCCCTTTTCCCGCATAACACGAGGACGTGACTGGCCCGGCCCAACCCCGTAATTTCCGCGCGCCACCTCAGGGAACGCAAGGAAAGCAAGGGAAACGCCATGGACAAGAAGATGCACGACAAGGGCCTGGAAGTCCGCAAAGCGGTGCTGGGCGAGGCCTATGTCAACAACGCCCTGAAGAACGTCGACGACTTCAACCGTCCGTTCCAGGAGATGCTGAACGAATATTGCTGGGGCACGGTGTGGGGCCGCGAGGAGCTGCCGCGCAAGACCCGCAGCATGCTCAACATCGCCATGATCGCGATCCTCAACCGCCAGCACGAATTCCGCGCCCATCTGAAGGGCGCGCTGACCAACGGCGTCACCCGCGAGGAGATCCGCGAGATCCTGATGCAGGTCGCGATCTACGGCGGCATGCCCGCCGCGGTCGACAGCTTCCGCATCGCGCGCGAGGTGTTTTCGGAGATCGACGGCAAGGCGTGAGATGCAGCGCCAATCTCCGCTGTCGTCCCGGGGCGCGCGGAGCGCGAACCCGGGACCCGTAGCCACAGGACGATGTGGCTACGGGCACTCCGGGTGAGCTTTCGTGCAACGGCTCCTCCCTGGAGTTATGGGTCCCGGATCTGCGCGCGCTTTGGGCGCGCTTGTCCGGGACGACAGCGGGGATGCAACAAGCGCTTTTCACGACAACGAAGAAGAAAAAAGGAAACACCATGGACATCGGATTCATCGGCCTCGGAAACATGGGTTTCCCGATGGCGCGGCGGCTGATCGAGGCGGGGCACAGGCTCGTCGTGTTCGACACGCGCAAGGAGGTCACGGGCAAGCTCGTGGCCCTCGGCGCGACGGCTGCAACATCGCCGAAGGACGTCGCCGACCAGGTCGAGACCGTGATGGCGAGCCTGCCCTCGCTGCAGGCTTCGCTCGAGGTTGCGACGGGCGCGAACGGCGTGATCGAGGGCAGCCGGGCAAGACGCTTCGTCGACCTCTCCACCGTCGGCTCGGCGATGGCCGTGAAGATTCACGGCCTGCTCGCCAAGCGCAACATCGTGCAGATCGACTGCCCCGTCTCCGGCGGCGTCGGCGGCGCCGAGAAGGGCACGCTGGCGGTGATGGTGTCGGGGCCGAAAGTGGAGTTCGATCTGCTCAAGCCCGTCCTCGACGTGATCGGAAAAGTGTTCTTCATCGGCGAGAAGCCGGGGTCGGCACAGACCATGAAGCTCGCCAACAATTTGCTGTCGGCCACAGCGATCGTGGCGACGTCGGAGGCCGTGGTGATGGGCGTCAAGGCCGGGCTCGACCCCGCCGTGATGATCGACGTCATCAATGCCGGCTCGGGCATGAACACGGCGAGCCGCGACAAGTTTCCCCGCTCGGTGCTGCCGCGCAGCTTCGATTTCGGCTTCGCCACGGGACTGATGGTGAAGGACGTGCGGCTGGCGCTGGAGGAGATGAAGCGGCTCGGCCTGTCGATGGAGGTCGCCGACGCGGTCGGGCGGTTGTGGGAAACCGTGATAGCGGCGGAAGGCGCCGAGTCCGACTTCACCGCGGCGATCAAGCCGATCGAGACGAAGGCGGGGGTTATCGTTGGTGGGAAGGGAGGATTGGCGGGGAAGTAGCGCGACATTCTCCGCTGTCGTCCCGGACAAGCGAAGCGCAGATCCGGGACCCATAATCACAGGAAGATGTTTTGCGAAGACTCGGAGTGATCAGCTTCGCGCGACAAACGCGCCCTGTGGTTATGGGTCCCCGCCTTCGCGAGGACGACACCGAATCTGTTGAAGCGCCGTGCCGCCTCTCACCGCCTCACAGCCACGGCGCCGGCTTGTCCATCGCAATGAGCTGCTCGACCTCGATGCGCGGGCGCACCACGGCGTACTGATCGTCCTTCACCAGCACCTCCGGCACCAGCGGCCGGGTGTTGTACGTGCCCGCCTGCACCGCGCCATAGGCACCTGCGGTCATGATGGCGAGGAGATCGCCGGGCGCGGGCGTCGGCAGCGTGCGGTCGAGCGCGAGATAGTCGCCGGTCTCGCAGACCGGGCCGACGACGTCGGCGATGATGGTGGCGGCGCCGCTGGCGGGCTGCTTCACCGGCAGGATGTCGTGATGGGCCTCGTACAGCGTCGGGCGAATGAGGTCGTTCATCGCAGCATCGATGATGACGAAATTCTTGCCGTCGCCGTGCTTCACATAGATCACCTTGGCGACAAGGATGCCGGCATTGCCGACGATCATGCGGCCTGGCTCGAACATCAGCGTGCAGCCGAGATTGTGGCTGACCCGCTTGACCATGGCGGCATACGCGGCCGGCTCCGGCGGCGCCTCGCGGTTCATGTCGTAGGGAATGCCGAGGCCGCCGCCGAAATCGACATGGGAGATGTCGTGGCCGTCGGCGCGCAGCGTCTGCACGAACTCGGAGAGGATGCGGAACGCGGTCTCCATGCCGGAGAGGTCGGTGATCTGGCTGCCGATATGCACGTCGGTCCCGGTCACCTCGATGCCCGGCAGCTTGGCCGCGCGGGCATAGACCTCGCGGGCGTGCACGATCGGGATGCCGAACTTGTTCTCGGACTTGCCGGTGGAGATCTTGGCGTGGGTGCCGGCATCGACATCGGGGTTGACGCGGAGCGAGATCCGCGCGGTCTTGCCCATCTCGGTCGCAAGCCGCGACAGCAGCTCGAGCTCGGGCTCGGATTCGACGTTGAGGCAGAGGATGTCGGCGGCGAGCGCGGCGCGGAGCTCCGTTTCGGTCTTGCCAACGCCGGAGAACACGATCTTGCTGGCGGGAATGCCGGCGGCCAGCGCGCGCTTCAACTCACCACCCGAGACCACGTCGGCGCCGGCCCCGAGCTTGGCCAGCGTGCGCAGCACCGACTGGTTCGAGTTCGCCTTCATGGCGTAGCAGACCAGCACCTTCTCGCCGGCGAAGGCATCCGCGAAGACGCGATAGTGCCGCTCCAGCGTCGCGGTCGAATAGCAATAGAACGGCGTGCCGACGGTCGCGGCCAGCTCGGACAGGTTCACCGCCTCGGCGTGCAGCACGCCGTTGCGGTAGTCGAAATGGTTCATGGCTTAGGCTCGGTTATCCCGGCTCATTTCTTGCCGGGAGGTTCGTCCAGGAGCGGGTCGAGTATAAACGATTTCTTCCGGCCCTTGGCCGCCGCGGGCGCGGCATCCGCACCGGAGGTGGGGTTGAACACGCTCGGCGTCCTCTGCGCTTCGGTCTCGGTATCAACCGGCGCGGCACCGTTGACCGTGGACGCATTGGCGGTCGGCGGCAGATCGAGCGGTCCCTTGCGGCCGCAGCCGGCAAGCGCGAGCGCCGTCAGGCTCAAGACAATGATGGCCCACCCCGAACCGGCCGGGCGAAACTTTGACGTCACGACGAAATCCCCACTACGCGGCCGCACCATACAGAGATTGGCGCGCTCTGGCGAGAGCCGGATGACCATGAAACATCAGCGAAATTTTACCCTCGGCCCGATTTTCGCTCTTTTTCCAGCCGCTTCGCCCAGGCCTTGGCCTGGGACGCCACGTTCTTCGGCGCGGTGCCGCCGAAGCTGGTGCGGCTCTTCACCGACGATTCCACCGAGAGCACGCCGAACACGTCCTTGGTGATCTCAGGCTCGATCGCCTGCATCTCGCTCAGCGACAGCTCGTGCAGCGCCACGCCGCCCTCGGCCGCCTTGGCGACGATGCGACCGGTGACGTGATGGGCCTCGCGGAACGGCATCTTCAGCGTCCGCACCAGCCAGTCGGCGAGATCGGTCGCGGTGGCATAGCCCTCGCCGGCAGCGGCCTTCATCTTGGCTTCGTCGGGAACGAGATCGCGGACCATGCCGGTCATGGCGCGGATCGCGAGCGACAGCGCGGCAAAGCCCTCCATGGCCCCCTGCTTGTCCTCCTGCATGTCCTTTTGATAGGCGAGCGGCAGGCCCTTCATCACGATCAGGAGGCCGTTGAGCGCGCCGATGACCCGGCCGGTCTTGGCGCGCACGAGCTCGGCGGCATCCGGATTGCGCTTCTGCGGCATGATTGAGGATCCCGTGGTGAACTTGTCGCTGAGCCTGACAAGGCCGACCAGCGGCGAGGTCCAGATCACGATCTCCTCGGCAAAGCGCGACATGTGCACGGCGCAGATCGAGGCCGCCGACAGCGTCTCCAGCACGAAGTCGCGGTCGGAGACGGCATCGAGCGAGTTCGCCATCGGGCGGTCGAAGGCAAGCGCCTTCGCGGTGGCGTGGCGGTCGATCGGGAACGAGGTGCCGGCCAGCGCGGCGGCGCCGAGCGGAGATTCGTTGAGACGCTTGCGCGCATCCTGGAACCGGCCGCGATCGCGCGCGGCCATCTCGACATAGGCGAGCAGATGATGGCCGAAGGTCACCGGCTGTGCGGTCTGCAGATGCGTGAAGCCGGGCATCACGGTTGCGGCGTGCTCCAGCGCACGCTCGACCAGCGCCTGCTGGAACGCCGCGAGCGCCGCATCGGTCTCGTCGACGATGTCGCGGACATAGAGACGGAAGTCGGTCGCGACCTGGTCGTTGCGCGAACGCGCGGTGTGCAGCCGGCCGGCGGCGGGGCCGATCAGCTCGGACAGGCGGCTCTCGACATTCATATGGATGTCCTCGAGCGCGCGCTTGAACTCGAAGCCGCCCTTGCCGATCTCTGACAAAATCGTGTCTAGACCCCTGGCGATATTTTTCGCATCAGAACCCGTGATGATGCCTTGGCTGGCGAGCATCGCAGCGTGGGCCTTGGAGGCGGCGATGTCCTGGGCGTAGAGGTGACGATCGACGTCGATGGAGACGTTGATCTCTTCCATGATCTCGTCGGGACGTTCCGAGAACCGGCCGCCCCACATCTTGTTGCTCATGATCCCCTGCTCACGCCTTGATTTGCCGCACGTTTGCCGGCCGCCGCCAGCCGTATTAAGAGGCCCCTGATAGCCATATCTGCGACCGGATGACAAACGATATGCTCGACCAGAAGCCCTCGGCCACGCGCCGGGTCCCCCTCGTGATCGCCGTCGTGGCGATCGGCGGCCTGGCCGGCTTTGCCGCGCTGTACGGGCTGGGCCTCGGCCGCTCGCCCGCAGGCGATCCGACCTGTCGGCCGGCGGTGGCGACGGCGCAGAAGATCGCCCCGCTCGCCCATGGCGAGGTGGCGGCGCTGGCCATGGCGAGCGCGCCGCTGAAGCTGCCCGACCTCGCTTTCGAGGACGCCGATGGCAAGCCTAAGAAGCTGTCGGACTTCCGCGGCAAGACGCTGCTGGTGAACCTCTGGGCGACCTGGTGCGTGCCGTGCCGGAAGGAAATGCCGGCGCTGGACGAGCTGCAGGGCAAGCTGTCAGGCCCGAATTTCGAGGTGGTGGCGATCAATATCGACACCCGCGACCCCGAGAAGCCGAAAAACTTCCTGAAAGAGGCCAACCTGGTCAGGCTCAGCTATTTTAGTGATCAGAAAGCCAAGGTTTTTCAGGACCTTAAGGCCATAGGCCGGGCTCTGGGCATGCCGACCTCGGTGCTGGTCGATCCGCAGGGCTGCGAGATCGCGACGATCGCGGGGCCGGCGGAATGGGCGAGCGAGGACGCGCTCAAGCTGATCCGGGCGGCAACGGGCAAGGCCGCTGCAGCGCTCTGACTATATCAGGCGGTGACGTTGAGATTGCCGCCGACACCAGGGCCGACATTGGCGAGCGAGGGCTGGCCGGCGCCGAGCAGCGTCAGGACGGTGGATTTCTCCATATCCGCGTTCTGTTTGCTGAGCGTCGCCGCAATATTCGACTGCAGCGCGCCTTGCTGAGCGGCCAGCATGGTGCTGACCATTGCCATCATGTCCATTACGCGAACCCTCGTACCGGCCGTAACCTAGGCGCGAGAGGTTAATGGGACATGAAATGACACGGATGGAGTGAAGTAGCCGTGTCCCGGACAAGGTGCGACACGAAGTGACGCACCGCAGAGCCGGGACCCATGTCTCAGCGTGCGCTTGGCTGCTGGGCCCCGGCTCTGCAGCGCATCGCTGACGCGCTGCGCAGCGTCCGGGGCACGAGACCGCCTCTATCGCGTCGGAACCGGCTTGGCGCCGCGGTAATCGTAGAAGCCGCGCTGGGTCTTGCGGCCGAGCCAGCCGGCCTCGACGTACTTCACCAGCAACGGGCACGGGCGGTATTTGGAATCGGCGAGGCCCTCGTGCAGCACCTGCATGATGGAGAGGCAGGTATCGAGCCCGATGAAATCTGCGAGCTCGAGCGGGCCCATCGGATGGTGTGCCCCGAGCTTCATCGCAGCATCGATCGCCTCGACATTGCCGACGCCTTCATACAGCGTGTAGATCGCCTCGTTGATCATCGGCAACAGGATGCGGTTGACGATGAAGGCCGGGAAATCCTCGGAGACCGCGACCTGCTTGCCGAGCTTGGCGACGAATTCCTTGGACGCCTCGAAGGTCGCATCGTCGGTGGCGATGCCGCGGATCAGTTCCACCAGCTCCATCAGCGGAACCGGATTCATGAAGTGAATGCCGATGAAGCGCTCGGGCCGGTCGGTGGCGGCGGCAAGCCGCGTGATCGAGATCGAGGACGTGTCGGAGGCGACGATTGCCTCCGGCTTCAGCACGGCGCAGAGCTCGTGGAAGATCTTGCGCTTGACCTCTTCCTTCTCCACCGCGGTCTCGATCACGAGGTCGCAATCGGCGAGGTCGTCGAGCTTTTCGGCCGGCGTGATGCGCGCCATCGCCTTGGCCTTGTCGTCCTCGGAAACTGCCTTTTTGGAGACCTGGCGCGCCAGATTGCCGTTGATGGTGGCCATGCCCGACTTGAGGCGGTCGGCCGAGATGTCGTTGAGCACCACGTCGAAGCCGGCGAGCGCCGCGACATGCGCGATGCCGTTGCCCATCTGACCCGCGCCGATCACGCCGACCTTCTTGATCACTGCCGCCATCGCCATATTGTCATCCACCGGAACCGCGCGACGCGCGCTTGCCACTACCCCTTGAGCCGGGAGGTCCGATTTAATCAGAACCTTGGCTCGAAACCTAGATTGGATCGCGCCGAAGGCGTGCCCCACGCCAAGAAAACGGCTCAAAAAAGCAACACCGGCCGGAGTTTATACCTCCGGCCGGTGTTTTCGACGTCATTTACTTGCCGAGCTTGCCGAGTTCGGCCGTCAGCTCCGGAACCGCCTGGTAGAGGTCGGCGACCAGGCCGTAATCGGCAACCTGGAAGATCGGTGCGTCCTCGTCCTTGTTGATCGCGACGATCACCTTGGAGTCCTTCATGCCGGCCAGATGCTGAATGGCGCCGGAAATGCCGATGGCGACATAGAGCTCGGGCGCCACGACCTTGCCGGTCTGGCCGACCTGCCAGTCGTTCGGGGCATAGCCGGCGTCGACCGCCGCGCGAGAAGCACCGACACCGGCCCCGAGCTTGTCAGCGAGCGGCTCGATGTACTTGGCAAAATTCTCGCGGCTCTGCATGGCACGGCCGCCGGAAACGATGATCTTGGCCGAGGTCAACTCGGGACGATCGCTCTTGGCGACCTCCTCGCCGACGAAGGTCGACAGGCCGGGATCGGCCGCAGCCTGAACGGCCTCGACCGGCGCGCTGCCGCCCTCGCCCGCAGCGGCGAAGGTCGAGGTCCGCACCGTGATGACCTTCTTGGCGTCCTTCGACTTCACCGTCTGGATGGCGTTGCCGGCATAGATCGGGCGCTCGAAGGTATCAGGGGCGACCACCTTGATGATCTCCGAGACCTGCATGACGTCCAGCAGCGCGGCGACGCGCGGCATCACGTTCTTGAAGCGCGAGGTCGCGGGCGCGACGATGGCGTCATAGCCGGACGCCAGCGAGACGATCAGCGCGGCCAGCGGCTCGGCAAGATCGTGCGCATAGAGGTCGCCGTCGGCGAGCCGCACCTTCTTCACGCCGGCGAGCTTGGCAGCGGCATCGGCCGCGGCCTTGGCGTTCTGGCCGGCAACGAGAACCTCGACATCCGCGCCGAGCGCGCTAGCTGCGGTCAGGGCCTTGTTGGTGGCGTCCTTGAGCGACGCATTGTCGTGTTCGGCAATCAGAAGCGTCGTCATCAGAGCACCCCGGCTTCGTTCTTGAGTTTCGACACCAGCTCGGCGACGTCCTTGACCTTGACGCCGGCCTTGCGGCCCGCAGGTTCAGTCGTCTTGAGGACCTCGAGACGCGCGGCAATGTCGACGCCGTAATCGGCGACGGTCTTCTCCGCGATCGGCTTCTTCTTTGCCTTCATGATGTTGGGCAGCGAGGCGTAACGCGGTTCGTTGAGACGGAGATCCGTGGTGACGATCGCCGGTCCCTTCAGCTGCACGGTCTGCAGGCCGCCGTCGACTTCGCGGGTCACCTTGAAGCCGGAGCCTTCAACCTCGAGCTTGGAGGCGAACGTCGCCTGCGACCAGCCGAGCAGTGCAGCCAGCATCTGGCCGGTCTGGTTCGAATCGTCGTCGATCGCCTGCTTGCCGAGGATGATGAGACCCGGCTGCTCTTCTTCCGCGATTTTCTTCAGGATCTTGGCGACAGCGAGCGGCTCGACCGCGCCTTCCGCTTTCACCAGGATGCCGCGATCGGCGCCCATGGCAAGACCCGTGCGGATCGTCTCCGACGCCTGCGCCGGCCCGATGGAGACCACCACGACCTCGGTCGCCTTGCCGGCTTCCTTCAGGCGCAGCGCTTCCTCGACCGCGATTTCGTCGAACGGGTTCATCGACATCTTGACGTTGGCGAGTTCAACGCCCGATCCATCGCCCTTGACGCGGACCTTGACGTTGTAATCGACCACCCGCTTTACCGGCACTAAGACCTTCATCGATCCTCTTTCACTCAATTTGGGAGGGGGGTTATCAACTGGCGCGGAACCTAAAGGCCTGATCTGCCCCGGTCAACGCGCGAACGGGCCTAAATTTGGCCTCCTGAAATGCGGACGGCGCGATGGTCAACGGTTCTGGCCGGGAACCCAAAGCACGTCACCGGCGCCATTACCGTTGGCGGTCCGGCTGGCCACGAACAGGAAGTCCGAGAGGCGATTCATATATTGGATGCCAGCTGCGCTGACCGGCTCGCCGGGCCGGGCCGCCAGTTCCACGATGACCCGTTCCGCCCTGCGGCATATCGTGCGCGCCACATGGAGATGGGCCGCAGCCGGCGTGCCGCCGGGAAGCACGAACGAGGTGAGCGGGGCAAGTTTGTCGTTGAGCGCGTCGATGTCGCGCTCGAGCCGCTCGACCTGGCTCGCCACCACCCGCAGGCGCTCCGCCTTGCCTTCGCGCTCGGGCACCGCGAGATCGGCGCCGAGATCGAACAGATCGTTCTGGATGCGGCCGAGCATCGCATCGAGCTCGGGTAGGTCTTGCGTATGGAGCCTGACCACACCGATCGCGGCGTTGGTCTCGTCGACGGTGCCATAGGCCTCGATGCGCAGATCGTATTTCGGACGCCGCTCGCCGGTTCCGAGCGCGGTCGTGCCGTCGTCGCCGGTCTTGGTGTAGATGCGGTTCAATACGACCATGTCAGCGCCCCATCGCCCAGACCGCGAGCATCGCGATGATGATCGCCACGAACTGGAGCAGCACGCGCCAGCGCATCAATTTCTGCGAGGTGTTGGGCGAGCCGCCGCGCATCATGTTGATGAGGCCGAGCAGCAGCACCAGGGCCACGGCGCCGGCCGCCGCCGGCAGGATGAAAGTCGTCAGGAGAGATGCCATTGGGGGGTGATAACACCGTGCGCGCCGGTCCGCCATCTCCTCAGTTTCGTCATTTCGGGGCGATGCGCTGCGACCGCGCTGAGCGAGGCGCGGCGCTTCGCGATCTGGCTTTTAAGCCGATAATGTCAGAAGCTGGCTGCATGATTTCCGATTTGCATCCGGCATCGACCGTCTTCCCCTCTCCCCGCCTGCGGCGCGCGGGAGCAGTACGGGGCGTCCAGTGAAAGCCGTCCGCTACATCTACGTCGTCGCGATGGATGCGTTCTACACGTTCCTGGCTGACGACGGCTGGGCGATCGCAAGCCACATCGCCCTGTCGACGCTGATGGCGCTGTTCCCGTTCCTGATCGTGCTGACCTCGCTGGCCGGCTTCTTCGGCTCCAAGGAGCTCGCCGACCAGGCCGCAAGCCTGATGCTCCAGGTCTGGCCCAAGCAGGTCGCCGATTCGATCTCGGGCGAGGTCCATGACGTGCTGACTACCACCCGCACCGGCCTGCTCACCATCGGCGCGGCGCTTTCGGTCTATTTCGCCTCCAACGGTGTCGAGGCGCTGCGGGTCGCACTCAACCGCGCCTATGCGGTGGTGGAGATGCGGAGCTGGTACTGGCTCCGGCTGGAATCGATTGCCTATACGATCATCGCGGCCTTCACTGCGCTCGCCATGGCGTTCCTGATCGTGCTCGGCCCGCTGATCATCGAAGCGACGCGGCGCCACATTCCCCTGTTCGTCGAATCCAACGAAAGCATTCTCACCTGGGTGCGCTACGGCATCTCCATCGGCGCGCTGGTGGTGGCGCTGCTCATCCTGCACGCCTGGCTGCCGGCGGGGCGCCGCAGCTTCCTCCAGATCCTGCCGGGCATCGTCTTCACCATCGTGGCCTCGCTGATCTCGAGCATCGTGTTCGGACAATATCTGGCGCGCTTCGCCAACAATTACGTGACCATGTATGCGGGGCTTGCCTCGGTGATCATCGCGCTGGTGTTTCTGTACTTCATCGCCGCGATCTTCGTTTACGGCGGCGAGCTCAACGCCGCGATAATCAAGTCGCGGCTTCCTCACGGCGTGTCGCTTCAAGCAGCGCAGTCGCTAAAGCCCTCGGAGACACAGGCTTGACCAGGAAGGCGTCGGCGCCGGCTTCGCGCGAGGCCGCTTCGTCCTCGCCGCGGCCGGACACCCCGATGATCGGGATCCGGGCCAACGGCGCCTCCATGGTGCGAATCCGCCTGATGGCCTCGACGCCGTCGATGCCCGGCAGCACCATGTCCATCAGCACCGCATCGAACGCGCCTTGCGCCAGCCGGCCGACGGCGTCCTCGCCCCGCCCGATGAACTCGGCATGATGGCCGAGCTCGGTCAAGATCGTGTTGAGCACGACGCGGCCGAACGGATTGTCCTCGACGCTGAGGATGCGCAGCGCCGCGGCCGCATCTGTCCCGGCCTCGTCCTTCGCCTTGCTGGATTTGTCCGGTCCGGTGGCATCCAGCGATACCGTCAGGGTGAAGGTGGCGCCGCCACCGCGGCGCGGTGCGACGGTGATGTCGCCGCCCATCGCCCGCGCCAATTGCTTGACCGAGGATAGGCCAAGGCCGGCGCCGCCGAAGCGTGAGGCGATGGTGACGTTGGCCTGGGTGAACGGGCGGAACAGCCGCTTGATCTCGCCCATGGTGAGGCCGATGCCGCTGTCGGACACCGCGAAAGCGATGCCGACCCTGTCCTTGCCTTTGGCTTTGCCCATCTCTTTGCCCCTGGTGGGAGCGACCGCGAGCGCCACGCCGCCCTGGTCCGTGAATTTCACGGCATTGTCGATCAGGTTCTCGAGCGCCGCGCGCAGGCGGACGGGATCGCCGACCACGAGGCCGGGGACCTTATCGGAGATCTCGACCTGGGCCTGGAGACCCTTGGCCGCGGCGCGCCCCGCAAGCGAATCGCCGGCGCTGCGGGCGAGCGTGCGCAGGTCGAACAGGTCCTGCCGCAGCGTGCTGCCGCCCTTCGCCGCCCCCTTGCCGCTTCTGGCTGCATCGACGAACAGCGTGGCAAGGCTCGCCAGATGCTCGGCCCCGGCCTTGATGGTGTCGGCCCAGCGCCGCTCCCGTTCGCCGAGATCGGAGGTCGCGAGCAGGTCGCTGATCGCCAGAATGCCGGTCAGGGGCGTGCGAACTTCATGAGCAAAGGCGGCGAGCGCCGCCTGGACCACATCAGGCGTGACCGTCCTGGTGCTGCGCTTGCGCACCTGCCCAGCCGCCCCGGGCCGCTTCCGAGGCGGCCGCCTGGACGTCTTCGTGGTGCGCGCTGGGCGCTTCTTCGCCGCCATGAATCCCCTTCGAAGTATCCCCTTCGGACCCCCGGGCTGTTGCCGAGCATGGCACGGCGAAACACCCGGAGTCACGGCGACGTTTCGCTAACCCCCAGAGAAACTTAACCTAATCCCACCAGCTGGCGGATACCGGCAGGCGTGACGCCGGCCGCGCGCAAGTCGCGCAGACCGGTCGAGCGGCTCGATTTCGACAGCTTCCGCCCCTCGCCGTCGCAAATCAGCCGGTGATGGTGGTAGGCCGGTTCGCCCAGGCCGAGCAGCACCTGGAGCAGGCGATGCACCGAGGTCGCATGAAACAGATCCTGACCCCGTACGATCTCGCTGACGCCCTGCAGCGCGTCGTCGACCACGACGGACAGATGATAGCTGGTCGGAATCTCCTTGCGGGCGAGGATCACGTCACCCCAGGCCTGCGGTCGCGCCGGCACGGTGCCGCGCTCACGATCAGGCCCCTCACCCAGCTCGCTCCAGCTCAGACGGGCGGCATGGCGGCAGGCGGCCTGCATGTCGAGCCGCAGCGCATAGGGCGCGCCTGACGCGATCAAATGCGACCGCTCGTCAGCCGACAATGATCTGGCATCGCCAGGATAAAGCGGCGCACCGTCGGGATCGCGCGGCCACGGCCCGTCGGCCTCGCGTGCGGCAACGAGCTTTGCGATCTCAGCCCGGCTCTCGAAGGCGGGATAGACGAGACCGAGCGCCGACAGTCTATCCAGCGCGGCGCGATAATCGGCGAGAT
The DNA here is from genome assembly GCF_042077125.1 of Bradyrhizobium sp. A11. Lineage (NCBI taxonomy): Bacteria > Pseudomonadati > Pseudomonadota > Alphaproteobacteria > Hyphomicrobiales > Nitrobacteraceae > Bradyrhizobium > Bradyrhizobium sp. A11. The sequence goes on from NZ_CP149509.1 coordinate 6,213,797, forward strand.
GCTCCGACTGCCGCCGCACCGGCATCTCCCAGGAGATTCCAAGCCAAGCGAGATCTTCATAGATCGCCGCCTCATATTCCGGCCGGCAACGCGTCGCGTCGATGTCCTCGATCCGCAACAGCAGCCGCCCGCCGGTCTCCTGCGCGCGCTCGAAATTCAGCAGCGCGGAAAAGGCGTGGCCGAGATGCAGGTGGCCGTTGGGGCTAGGGGCGAATCGGAAAACGGGTGGTGCCATGCGAAAGAACTCGTCATGGCCGGGCTTGTCCCGGCCATCCACGTTCTTCGGTATCACAACGCGAGCGTGTCAAGGTCACGGACTTACGGACACGCTCTCCCATGCTAAACATGCTCGGTGGCCAGAGAGACGTGGATGGCCGGGACAAGCCCGGCCATGACGACAGAGAGCTCGCCAAATTGTCATGACCATCCATCTCGAAACCCAATCCGATCTCGAAGAAGCCGTCCACGCGCTGATCAAGCGCGATCCGCGCCTGAAACCGGTGCTCGAGATCGCGGGCATGCCGGCGTTGCGGCGGCGCGAGCCGGGCTTTGCGGGGCTTGCCCATATCGTCTGCGGACAGCAGCTCTCGACCGCGAGCGCCGCGGCGATCTGGGGTCGGCTGTCGGCGGCCTTCGATCCGTTCGACCATGACGCGGTGCGCCGCGCCCGCGCCGACCGGCTGGGGCGGCTCGGCCTCTCCGCCGCCAAGATCAAGACGCTGAAGCATCTCGCGCGCGAGATTAACGCGCAGCGGCTGAACCTCGACGTGCTGGCCGAGGAAGACGCCGACGCCGCGCATCACACGCTGATCGCACTGCCCGGCATCGGCCCCTGGACCGCGGACGTCTACCTCCTGTTCTGCCTCGGTCATGGCGATGCCTGGCCGGCCGGCGACCTCGCGGTGCAGGAGGGCATCAGGATCGGCCTCGGCCTCAAGGCGCGGCCGACGGAAAAGCAGATGGCGCCGCTCGCCGAGCCCTGGCGTCCCCTGCGCGGCGCGGCGGCGCATTTGTGGTGGAGCTATTATCGCGCGGTGAAGAAGCGCGAGGGCGTGCTCGCGGGCTCAAACTAGCCCCGCAGCCGCTCGCGATCGGCGCGGGCGCACTTGGCGACGAAATCGACCACGGCCCTCACTGCGGACAGCTCGACCAGATCAGGATGGGCGAGCAGCCAGAGATCGGCGACGCTGACGAGCTTCTGCGGTGCGACGCGCACGAGGTTCGGATAGCTCTCCGCGACGAAGCAGGACAGCGCGGAGATCCCGATTCCCGCGCGCACCGCCGCCAGCATGTCGCCCTGCGACGAGCAGCGCATCACCATTGTGCCCTGGCGCGTGATCGCATCGCTCCAACGCGCCAATTGCGCGTTGGAGTCCTGATCCGCAAAGCCGATGACGCTGTGGCCCTTCCATTCGCCGCTGCGTTCCGGCAAGGACCGGCCGGCCGCATAGTCGCGCGAGGCATAGAAGCCGGTGCCGAGACGGCCGATCTTGCGGCCAACCAAGTTCTCCTCGCCGCTGTCGACCGGACGCAGCACCACGTCGGCCTCGCGGCGCCGCACGCTGGCTGGAAACGGATGGGTGATGATCTCGAGCCGGATGTGATGGTGCGCTTCGAGGAAGGATCGCAGCCGCGGCATCAGCCAGTGCGAGGCCAGCGTCGCCCCGATCGACAGCTTGACCGTGCCGCGCGCCTTGCGGCCGCCGGCGCCGACGGCGGCCTCGGCGCGCAGCGCGGCGGCAGCCATCGCCTCCGCATGCTCGCGCAAGGTGCGGCCGTCGGCGGTGAGCACCAGGCCGTCGGCAGCGCGGGCCAGCAGCTTGGTGCCGAGCTGCGCCTCCAGCGCCGCGATCTTGCGGCTGACGGTCGGATGGCTGGCGTGCAGCCGCCGCGCCGCGGCGGTGAAGCTGCCGGTGTCCGCTACCGCGACGAAGGTCTTGCAGAGATCCCAATCCACTACCGGCTCCGTTCAAAGCTGAATGGACCTATGTTCAATATTGAACGATCTCGCGCCACCCGTCCAACCCTATAGTGCGCCAAACCGCGAGGGGGGAGAACCCGCCCGCGCGACAATCGACATGGAAGCGCTCGATCATCGGCCGGAAGGCCGCCGACGCGCGTCGTCAGGAGGATCGGATGGCACTACCCGCCTTGCTCAGGAATTCCCTGGAGCTGCCCGTCGTCGGCTCACCCCTCTTCATCGTTTCCGGCCCGGAGCTGGTGATCGCCCAGTGCAAGGCGGGCGTCGTCGGTTCGTTTCCCGCGCTCAACGCCCGTCCGGTCGAGAAGCTCGACGAGTGGCTGAGCCGGATCGAGGACGAGCTCGACGAATACAAATCGCGCAATCCCGGCAAGAAGGTCGCGCCCTACGCCGTCAACCAGATCTGCCATGCCTCCAACGACCGGCTGATGAAGGACATGGAGACCTGCGTCAGGCACAAGGCGCCCATCATCATCACCTCGCTGCGGCCGCCGGCCGAGATCGTCGAGGCCGCGCATTCCTATGGCGGCCTCGTGTTCCACGACGTCATCAACGTCAAGCATGCACGCAAGGCGGCCGAACAGGGCGTCGACGGCCTGATCCTGGTCTGCGCCGGCGCCGGCGGGCATGCCGGCACGCTGTCGCCCTTCGCGCTGGTGCGCGAGGTCAAGCAATGGTTCGGCGGCGCGATCCTGCTGTCGGGCGCGATCAGCGACGGCTTCGGCATTGCCTCGGCGCTGACGCTCGGCGCCGACCTCGCCTATATGGGCACGCGCTTCATCGCCACGAAGGAAGCCAATGCGGACGAGTCCTACAAGTCCGCGCTGACGCAGCACGCCGCGCACGACATCGTCTACACCAACCTGTTCACCGGCGTGCACGGCAATTATCTGGGACCGTCGATCGCGGCCGCAGGGCTCGATCCGGACAATCTCCCCGTCGCCGACAAGTCGAAGATGAACTTCGGCTCCGGCGGCAACATGAAATCGAAAGCTTGGCGGGACATTTGGGGATCGGGCCAGGGCATCGGTCAGATCTCCGACGTCCCCGCAGTCGCCGAGCTCGTCGACCGCATGAAGGGTGAACTCGATCAGGCGAGGCAGGATTTCCTGATGCGCGCGAGCGCCTGACGTTCCGGACTAACAAGACAACACGGGAGGATACCATGAAGCTGGCAGCCGCACTGTTCGGCCTATCCTTGCTGGCGTTCGCCGGCGGCAACGCCCATGCCGAGGGCAGCGACGAGATCCGGATCGGGCAGACCCTGCCCTATAGCGGTCCGGCATCAGGCTTCGGGGCGATCGGACGGACCCAGGAGGCGTTCTTCGAGAAGATCAATGCCGAGGGCGGCATCAACGGGCGCAAGGTCAAGTTCATCACGCTGGATGATGCCTACTCGCCGCCGAAGACGGTGGAGCAGACCCGCAAGCTGGTGGAGCAGGACGAGGTGCTGATGATGTTCGGCTCGCTCGGCACCGCCACCAACAGCGCCGTGCAGCGCTACCTCAATGGCAAGAAGGTGCCGCAATTGTTCGTGCTCTCCGGCGCGACGAAATGGGCCGAGCCGCAGAAATATCCGTGGACCATGCCCGGCATGGCCGCCTACGAATCCGAGGGCGTGGTCTACGCCAAGCACGTGCTGCGGACCAAGCCCGGCGCGAAGATCGCCATCCTGTCCCAGAACGACGATTTCGGCCGCGATTATGTCGCCGGCTTCAAGCGCGCGCTCGGCGACAAGGCCGCGGGCATGATCGTCGCGGAGCAGACCTACGAGACCAGCGCGCCGACGATCAGCTCGCAGCTTTCGACCCTGAAGGCGTCGGGCGCCGACGTGCTGTTCGGCGTCGTGCTCGGCAAGTTCACCTCGCAGATGATCAAGGGCGTGGCCGAGATCGGCTGGAAGCCCGATCTGTTCTTCGTGCCGACCTCTGCCTCGTCGATCTCGTTCCTGGAGCCCGCCGGGCTCGACAATGCGGTCGGCCTGATCTCGTCGAGCAATCAGAAGGACACGATGGACCCGCAATGGGCCGGCGATCCCGGCGTGAAGGAATACTTCGCCTTCATGAAGCAGTACATGCCGACCGCGGATCTCTCCAACTCCAACTACGCGGCCGGCTACCATTACGCGACGCTGCTGATGACGGTCCTCAAGGCATGCAAGGACGATGTCAGCCGCGACAACATCTTGCGCCAGGCCGCCTCGCTGAAGGAGGTGAAGCTGCCGCTGCTGCTGCCGGGCATCAGTGTGAGCACCGGCCCAGACGACTATCTGCCGTTCCAGCAGCTGCAGCTGCGGCGCTTCAACGGCAAGAGCTGGGTCGGCTTCGGCGACGTGCTCGACGATCGCTGACTCGCGCGGAAGGGAACACGCCATGATCATCAGCGGCGAACGCCGGATCGGCTATGACGAGATCCAGGCGCGCATCAGGCGCGCGGCAAGCGGCCTTCGCGCCCTCGGGCTTGCCGAGGGCGCCCCGGTCGCCATGATGCTGCGCAACGATTTCGCGCTGTTCGAGGTGGTCGCGGCCTCCGCTGCGCTGGGCAGCCCGGTGGTGCCGATCAACTGGCATCTCAAGGCGGAAGAGGTCCGCTATATCCTGTCCGACAGCGGTGCCAAGATCCTGGTCTGCCACGCCGACCTGCTGCCGCAGATCCGCGGCGGCATTCCGGAGGCTGTCCGTCTCTTCGTGGTTCGGACGCCGCCCGAGCTCGCGGCGACCTTCGCAACTCCTCCTGAGCTGACCGAGGTCCTGGCGGGTCTGACGGATTGGGACCGCTGGCGCGACGGCCATCCGGAAACGCAGGAGCCGCCGCGCCGGGCCGCGGCGATGATCTACACCTCGGGGACCACAGGCATGCCGAAGGGCGTGCGGCGCATGCCGATGCAGCCCGAACAGGCCGCCGCCTCCGAACGAGTCGGTGCGATCGCCTACGGCATCAAGCCGCGCGAAGACCAGGTCGTGCTGATCAACGGGCCGATGTATCACTCGGCGCCGCATTCCTACGGCATGATGGCGTTCCGCTGCGGCTGCACGATTGTGCTCCAGGCGCGGTTCGATGCGGAGGAACTGCTGGCCCTGATCGAGCGCCACAGCGTGACGCATATCCACATGGTGCCGACCATGTTCGTGCGCCTGTTGCGTCTGCCCGAAGCAGTCAGGCAGCGGTACGATCTTTCGTCGCTGCGCTTCGTCGTGCACGGCGCGGCGCCCTGCCCGCCCGAGATCAAGCGTGCCATGATCGAATGGTGGGGACCGGTCATCAACGAATATTTCGGCTCGACCGAGACCGGCATCCCGGTCTGGCATTCGGCCGAAGAGGCGCTGAAGAAGCCCGGCACGGTCGGCCGCGTCATCGAAGGCGGCATCGTCAGGATCTTTCGCGACGACGGCAGCCGCTGCGGCGCCGGCGAGGTCGGCGAAATCTACATGCGTCAGACCGCGGTGCCCGACTTCGATTATCACGGCAAGGCGCGGGCCCGCGCCGAGGCAGGGCGCGACGGCCTCGTCAGCGTCGGCGACGTCGGCTATCTCGACGAGGACGGCTATCTGTTCCTGTGCGATCGCAAGCGCGACATGGTGATCTCGGGCGGCGTCAACATCTATCCCGCCGAGATCGAGAACGTGCTGATCGGAATGCCGGGTGTACGCGATTGCGCCGTCTTCGGCATCCCCGACGCGGAATATGGCGAGCGGCTCTGCGCCTGCATCGAGCCCGACACCGGCGCACAGCTCTCCGCCGGTGCTGTGCAAGCCTGGCTGCGCGACCGGCTGGCCAACTTCAAGGTGCCGAAGGAGATTCAGTTCCTGGACGCGCTGCCCCGCGAGGCAACCGGAAAGATCTTCAAGCGCAAGCTGCGCGATCCCTATTGGGCGGACCAGAGGTCCGGTGGGCCTTAGCCACCCGTCGCCGAACCCTCCCTGAAGCATCTCCGGCACATACCGTCCGAGCAGTGCCATATGCCGGCATTGCGCGGGTCACCGGCTTTTGGCGGCCTGCGAAACCGTATAGCCTCGACAGAGGAAACGCCGCCAAGACGGCCACGAGGTCGCGCATGCTGGACAGGACGAAGGATATTGCCGCATCCGCGCAGGGTTGGCTCGACGCGTTCGAGCGAACGCTGAGCAAGCCCGAACCCGCGCTGGACCATCTCTTCCTCGCCGACAGCTTCTGGCGCGACGTGCTGGCGCTGAGCTGGAACCTGCAAACGCTCGCCGGCCGCGACACCATTGCCCATGCGCTGGCCGCACTCGCGCCCAAGTCGGCACCAGCCAATTTCAAGATCGCGCCCCACCGCGCACCGCCGCGCTGGGTCACGCGCGCTGGCCGCAACTGCGTCGAGGCGATCTTCGATTTCGAAACCGCGATCGGGCGCGGCAGCGGTATCGTGCGGCTCGCACCCGACGGCACCGACGACGATCGCCTGAAAGCCTGGACGCTGCTGACCGCGCTCGACGAGCTCAAAGGCTTCGAGGAGCAACTCGGCACCTCGCGGCCGCGCGGCCAGGCCTATTCGCGCGATTTCCGCGGGCCGAACTGGCTCGATTTGCGCAACGCCTCGCGCGATTATGCCGATCGCGATCCGGCCGTGCTGGTGGTCGGCGGCGGCCAGGCCGGACTTGCGATCGCAGCGCGGCTGAAGCAGTTGCAGGTCGACACGCTGATCGTCGATCGCGAAATGCGGATCGGCGACAATTGGCGCAAGCGCTATCATGCGCTGACGCTGCACAACCAGGTGCAGGTCAATCACCTGCCCTACATGCCGTTTCCGCCGAGCTGGCCGACCTATATCCCCAAGGACAAGCTCGCCAACTGGTTCGAGGCTTACGTCGATGCGATGGAGCTGAACTTCTGGACCGGCACCGAATTCGAGGGCGGCGCCTATGACGAGGCGAAGGGACGCTGGACCGTCACGCTGCGCCGCGCCGACGGCAGCAAGCGCACCATGCTTCCGCGCCACGTGATCATGGCGACGGGCGTCAGCGGCATCGCCAACATTCCGGAGATTCCGAGCCTCGCCAATTTCACGGGGGCGCTGCTGCATTCCAGCCGCTACGAAGACGGCGAGAGCTGGGCCGGCAAGCGCGCGATCATCGTCGGCACCGGCAACAGCGGCCATGACATCGCGCAAGATCTCTATTCCAGCGGCGCCGAGGTGACGCTGGTGCAGCGCTCGCCCACGCTCGTGACCAATATCGAGCCGTCGGCGCAGCTCGCTTATGCGACCTACAATGAAGGCACGCTCGAGGACAACGACCTGATCGCGGCCTCGATGCCGACGCCGCTCGCGAAGAAGACCCACGTCATGCTGACCGAGCAATCGAAGCAACTCGACAAGGAGCTGCTCGACGGCCTCTCGCGCGTCGGCTTCAAGCTCGACTTCGGCGAGGCTGGCACCGGCTGGCAATTCAAATACCTCACCCGCGGTGGCGGCTATTATTTCAACGTCGGCTGCTCCAACCTGATCGTCGAGGGCAAGGTCAAGCTCAGGCAGTTCGACGACATCGAGCGCTTCGTCGCCGAAGGCGCACGAATGAAGGACGGCTCCACCATTGCGGCCGATCTCATCGTGCTCGCCACCGGCTACAAGCCACAGGAATATCTCGTTCGGAGGCTGTTCGGCGATGGCGTGGCCGACCGCGTCGGCCCGATCTGGGGCTTTGGCGACGGCTTCGAGCTGCGCAACATGTATGCGCGCACGGCGCAGCCCGGCCTGTGGTTCATCGCCGGGAGCCTCGCGCAGTGCCGCATCAACTCGAAATATCTGGCGCTGCAGATCAAGGCGATCGAGGAAGGGATTTTGGGGCGGACGTAAACCTAGTGGTCATTCCGGGGCGCGCGCAGCGCGAGCCCGGAATCCATCCAACCACGAAATGCGCCGCACAATGGATTCTCAGATGCGCAATTGCGCATCATAGTTCACGCTGCGCGTGCCCCGGAATGACAGGAGGAGAGATTGATGCCAGCCATTCTCGGCAGCGGCGAGCACCGCTATCGCGTGGTCGAAAACTTCGCAAAGCTCCCGGACGGCTGGCAACTCACCGACGTCGCCTCGGTTGCGGTCGACAGCAAGGATCGCATCTACGTTTTCAACCGCGGCGCCCGTCCGATGGTGGTGCTGGACCGCGACGGCAATTTCCTGCGCAGTTGGGGCGAAGGACTATTTTCCCGGGCGCACGGCCTGCATATCGATGCGGACGACAATCTCTATTGCACCGATGACGGCGACCACACCGTGCGCAAATGCACCACCGACGGCAAGGTGCTGCTGACGATCGGCATTCCCGAGAAGCCGACGCCGTTCATGAGCGGCGAGCCGTTCCACCGCTGCACGCATACCGCGCTGTCGCCGAAGGGCGAGATCTACGTCTCCGACGGCTATGGCAATGCGCGCGTGCACAAATTCACGCCCGACGGCAAGCTCATCAAGAGCTGGGGCGAGCCCGGCACCGATCCCGGCCAGTTCAACATCGTGCACAATATCGCCACCGACACCGACGGCTGGGTCTATGTCGCCGACCGCGAGAACCATCGCGTCCAGGTGTTCGATGGCGAGGGCAGGTACGAGACGCAGTGGAATAACCTTCACCGGCCCTGTGCGCTGTGCTGCTGCGGCGGGGCGAAGAACCCGACCTTCGTGATCGGCGAGCTCGGCCCCGGCTTGGCGGTCAACCGCAAGGTGCCCAATCTCGGGCCGCGGCTGTCAATCGTGAACGCCAGGGGCGAGCGCATCGCGCGGCTCGGCGGCGAGGCTGGTCCGGGCGTCGCCAGCGGCAAATTCCTGGCGCCCCATGGCATCGCGCTGGATTCGCGGGGCGACATCTATGTCGGCGAGGTCGGCGTCACCGACTGGAAGACGAGCTTTCCGGACCAGGAGATGCCGGCCGTCGTGCGCGCAACGCGGTGCTTGCAGAAGCTGGAGCGGGTACGGGAGTAGCCGCCGCGGCACGCCGCGCCCCCCGGACAAGAAGCAGTTCCGCGCCCGCCGCGTGCCCTCCGCAGATCGCGGCGTTTTGAGCGCTTTTGCCACCCCGCCGCCGCAATGCTTGCGCCTGAATAAGTCGCTCAACGGGCTTCACAATCCCGTCACGCTGCATGTAGTATGTCAGTACATGCTGCTTCGCAGCGTATATTGGAGGCCGGGAGCGTTACTTGAACGCACATGTCTCGCAAGGCAGTTGGCCGGTGTTGGTGCTGAATGCGGACTTCCGGCCGCTGAGTTACTACCCACTGTCTCTTTGGTCGTGGCAGGACGCGATCAAGGCGGTGTTCCTCGACCGCGTCAACATCGTCGCTCATTACGACCAGGCCGTCCACAGTCCCACGCTGCAGATGCAGCTGCCGAGCGTCGTCTCGCTCAAATCCTTCGTCAAGCCGACCACCCACCCCGCCTTCACCCGGTTCAACGTCTTCCTGCGCGATCGTTTCGCCTGCCAATATTGCGGCTCGCCCGAGGACCTCACCTTCGATCACATCATCCCGCGCAGCAAGGGCGGCCAGACCACCTGGGAGAACGTGGTCGCGGCGTGCTCGCCCTGCAACCTGCGCAAGGGCAACCTGACGCCGGCGCAAGCCAAGATGTTTCCGCGCCAGAACGCGTTCGCGCCGACCGTGCACCAGCTCCACCGCAACGGCCGCCTGTTTCCACCGAACTACCTGCACGACAGCTGGCTGGACTATCTCTACTGGGATACGGAGCTGGATCCGTAAGGGGCGCGAGGTCGCGCCTTATCCCCGCTGCAAGGCCAGCGTCACGCCACCGAGCGTGAGCGCCATTGCCGTCCATTCGCGATAGCCGAGCGGTTCGCCCAGAATGATGGCGGCGGAGACCACGCCGATCACGGGCACGATCAGCATGCCGGTCGAGGCCGTGGTCGGAGGCAGGCGGCGCAGCGTCTCGAACCAGGTGACGTAGCAGACGCCCATCGGCACCAATGTCATGTAGACGAAGCAGCCGAGGCCCAGTGGGGTGATGGCGGTGACGTCGGGATGCTCGAACAGCATGCCGAGGACCAGCATCGTTGCGCAACCGAGGCCGACCTGCCAGGCGACGACAACCAAGGGCGGCATCGGCAGCGGCTTGCGGTTGAGCACGTTGCCGAGCGCGAACAGGATGGCGCAGAGCAGCGCCAGCACGATGCCCAGCAGCTTGTCGGCGCCGAACGCAAAACCGTTGCCGCTCAGCAGCAGCGTGACGCCGGCAACGCCGAGGACCAGCCCGAAGATATCCCGCGGCGTCGGCCGCGTGTGCAGCACCGGCCAGGCGAACAGCATCGCCCAGATCGGCATGGTGTAGGCGAGCAGGGCGCCCTCGCTCACCGTCACATATTTCATCGCGACCGTGCCGAGCCCCATCCAGGCAAAGACGTTGGTGAAGGTCGCGAACACCAGCCGTGGGATGGCCTCGCGCGGAACGGCGAACGATTCCTTCCGGCTCAGCACCAGGGTACCGAGAATGAGCGAGGCGCAGACCCCGGCAAGGCCGCGGGCGAACAGCGGCGGCCATTGCTGGAGCAGCAGCTTCATCAGCGGCCAGTTCAACGCCCAGCCGAACGCTGTTACGCAAAGGCAGAGAGAGCCGATCGTCCTGTCACGCCGCGTCATATCCATGCATAGCGCTTAGCAGGCCGGCGCGGCCCGCTCCACCGCGGCCGGCGCATGCGGGCCATCGCGCAGAACGGAACCGGACCGCCTGGCGGTCGTTCAAATGGAGCTCACGCGTCGATGCGTGCCGCCGCACAACCCATGGAGGCCATCATGGCTGCAGCTGAAAAAGATCATGTCTATAAGATTCTGGATCTGGTCGGATCGTCGGAGACCTCGATCGAGGACGCAATCCAGAACGCGATCAGCCGCGCCTCGAAGACCATTCGCGAGATGAAATGGTTCGAGGTGGTGCAGACTCGTGGCCACATCGAAAACGGCGCCGTCGGCCATTATCAGGTCACGTTGCGCGTCGGCTTCACACTAGAGGAATGACGGCGCTCACCGGCCGAAGCGAATGCTGCCCTTGCCGGCGCAGCTGCGGGTGACGCTGAACAGCTCGCCTTCGAACGTCATTGCCATCGACCAGCCGTTGGTCCGTTTCGGCGGTGCACACGCAGCTTTCCCAAATCTGAGACGTCTCCAAGCCTGCGACCTCTCCCAGGTCTGAGAGAGCGTCTGCATTTGCTGCGCTGCGACACGCGACGAATATGCGGCTCCCCGCAAACAAAAAGCTCGCCGACATTCAAAATGCGACATCGCGCAGCTTGTCGGATGCCGGCATTGCGTCCAAACTGTGATCAAAGTCGCTGGAATGCGGCATACCTCCAGCGGTCATAAACGAAGCGCACCAAGCGCATTCGAACAAACCAGGCCGCCAGGGAGGACGTCCATGATTGCTAAGTCTGAAAAGACCAGATCGACTCGTCGCAAATTCCTGCTGACCGCCGGCGCGACCGGCGCTGCTGCCATCGCCATGCCCCAAGTGAGCCGGGCGCAGACAGCCACCCTGAAGATGCAGGGCTCGTGGGGCAAGGCCGATGTCTTCAACGAGATGGCCGAAGATTATGTGAAGCGCGTCAACGAGATGGCCGGAGGCCGGCTGCGCATCGACTATCTGGTCGGCGGCTCAGTCGTGCATCCGTTCCAGGTGTTCGACGGCGTTCATGGCGGCCAGATCGACGCGGCCCACACGGTGACGGTCTATTGGTACGGCAAGCACAAGGCAGCGTCGCTGTTCGGGACAGGTCCCGTGTTCGGCTTCAACGCCAACGAAGGCCTCGGCTGGATCCACAACGGCGGCGGCAAGGAGCTGTTCGAGGAGCTCCAGACCAAGATCATGAACGTCAACATCAAGAGCTTCTTCGCCATGCCGATGCCGACCCAGCCGCTCGGCTGGTTCAAGAAGCCGATCACCAGCGACGCCGATCTCAAGGGCCTGAAGTATCGCACGGTGGGCCTTGCCGCCGATCTCTTCCAGGCGATGGGTGCATCCGTCGCGCAGCTACCGGGCGGCGAGATCGTGCCCGCGATGGAGCGCGGCGTGATCGACGGATTCGAGTTCAACAATCCGACCTCCGACCGACGCTTCGGCGCACAGGACGTCGCCAAGAACTACATGATGGGCAGCCACCATCAGGCGACGGAATATTTCGAGATCATGTTCAACCGGACCAAATTCAACGGGCTGCCGAAGGAGCAGCAGGCGATCCTGCAATACGCCGCCGAAGCCGTGTCCTCCGCCAACGAGTGGAAGGCCATGGATTATTATTCGAAGGACCTGCAGGAGCTGATCAACAAGGACAAGGTGAACGTCCAGCGGACGCCTAAGTCGGTGTTCGACGCGCAGATCAAGGCCTGGGACGGCCTGATCGCCCAGCTCGGCTCGGATCCGTTCATGAAGAAGGTGATGGACTCGCAGAAGGAATGGGTGCGCCGCGTGGTTTACTACAACATGAACAACGCGACGGACTACCGCGGCGCCTTCGAGCATCACTTCCCGGGCGTGCTCAAGGTCTGACCGCTGTCGCAGCGCATCGCACGAGGCCGTATCGTGAGGGGCGGCGCAATTGAAGCGCCGCCCGCGACTTGGGAGGGGGACATCAGGATGGTCTGCTCGCAGCGAGTTCAGCTCGCATGACGAAATTCCTGTTCTTCATCGATGAGCTCAGCACCTGGGTGGGCAAGGCGTTCGCCTGGCTGATCCTCGTCCTCACTCTGGGTGTCAGCTACGAGGTGTTCGTGCGCTACGTGCTGCGTGCGCCGACCACCTGGGCTTTCGACATCAGCTACATCACCTATGGCGCGATGTTCCTGATGGCCGGCGCGTATACGCTCTCGCGCAACGGCCATGTGCGTGCCGACGTGGTCTACCGCCTCTGGTCGCCGCGCACGCAGGCGACGATGGACCTCGTCCTGTATATCCTGTTCTTCCTGCCGGCGATCGCGGCACTGATGTATTCGGGCTGGAACTACGCCCAGATGTCGGTGCGCTTCCGCGAAGTCAGCATCTTCAGTCCGGCCGGTGTGCCGGTGTTTCCGCTGAAGGCGCTGATCCCGCTCACCGGTTTCCTCCTGTTTCTGCAAGGGTTCGCCGAGATCATCCGCTGCGTGCTGTGCATCCGCACCGGCCGATGGCCGCAGCGCCTGCACGACGTGGAGGAGACCGAGAGCCTCGTCATCCGCGAACATCAGCAGCAGGCGGCCGAGCCGCAGAGCGAGAAGGCACCAGGCGCATGACCGATCCTCAACTCGGCATGTTGATGCTGGGCCTGTTCATCTTCATCATCATGCTCGGCTTCCCGATCGCCTTCACGCTGATGGCGATGGGCGTCTCGTTCGGCTATTATGCCTATTACACTCCCGGCCAGGACTTCTTCCAGAACCGCATCTTCACCCTTCTGGTGCAGAAGACGTTCGAGGTCACATCCAGTGATGTGCTGGTTGCGGTTCCGCTGTTCCTGTTCATGGGCTATCTGATCGAGCGCGCGAACATTCTCGACCGCCTGTTCTACTCGCTGCAATTGTCGATGAAGAACGTGCCGGGCGCGCTGGCGGTGGCCACGCTGATCACCTGCGCGATGTTCGCGACCGCGACCGGCATCGTCGGCGCCGTCGTCACGCTGATGGGCCTGCTGGCCCTGCCGGCGATGCTGCGCGCCGGCTACGACGTCAAGCTGTCGGCAGGCGTCGTCTGCGCCGGCGGCTGCCTCGGCATCCTGATTCCGCCGAGCATTCTGCTGATCGTCTATGCGGCAACCGCCGGCGTTTCGGCGGTCAAGCTTTATGCGGCCGCTTTCTTTCCGGGCTTCCTGTTGGCCGGACTCTACGTCCTCTATGCGATGTCGCGCGCGATCATCAATCCCGCGCTGGCGCCGAAGCTGCCCCCCGAGCAGACCAACGTGCCGCTCAGTACGGTCATCTGGGCGCTCGCCACATCGTTCCTGCCGCTGGCGCTACTGATCGTTTCGGTGCTCGGCGCCATCCTGTTCGGCCTGGCGACGCCATCCGAGGCAGCCGCGGTGGGCGCCCTCATGAGCATCGTTCTGGCCGCCGCCTATCGTTCGCTCAACTTCACGATGATGCGCGAATCGGTCTATCTGACCGTGCGTGCCACCGCGATGGTCTGTTACCTGTTCATCGGATCGTGGACGTTCTCCGCGGTGTTTGCCGTCCTCGGCGGACAGACCGTCGTCGAGCAGTTCTTCGCCGCGCTGAACCTGTCGCCGATCGGCTTCCTGCTGTTGACCCAGGTGATCATCTTCCTGCTCGGCTGGCCGCTGGAATGGACCGAGATCATCATCATCTTCGTGCCGATCTTCCTGCCGCTGCTGCCCCAATACGGCATCGATCCGATCTTCTTCGGGATCCTGGTGGCCCTGAACACGCAGACGGCGTTCAACACGCCGCCGGTCGCGATGGCGGCCTTCTACCTGAAGGGCGTGGCGCCGCCTCAGGTGAAGCTGACCGACATCTTCTCCGGCGCGCTCCCCTTCGTCGGCCTGGTCTTCCTCACCATGGCACTGGTCTACATCTTCCCGGGGATCGCATTGTGGTTGCCCACCTATCTCTATGGAACGCGATGAGCGCGCCCGGCAGACCGCCGCGAGGCCGCGCATGAGTCTCAGCGCGCTCGGCCTCATGGAAGCCGCGGCCGGCATCCGCGACGGTCGGCTCAGTTCGGAAGAGCTCGTCGGCGACTGCCTGGAGCGCATCGACGCGGTCGATCGCGATATCCAGGCGTGGGCGTTTCTTGATCGCGACCACGCGATGCGGCAGGCCGAGGCTGCTGACGATCATCGCAAGCACGGCAAGGCCATAGGCCCGCTGCATGGCGTGCCCGTGGGCATCAAGGACATATTCGACACCGGCGACATGCCGACGGAGTTCGGATCGGAGCTGTGGGCCGGACGCACGCCGCGGCGCGATGCGGCGGCCGTGGCGCGTCTGCGGGCGGCCGGCGCCGTGATCCTCGGCAAGACGGTGACCACCGAGTACGCGTACTACAATCCGGGCAAGACCCGAAATCCGCACAACCCGGATCACACGCCCGGCGGATCGTCCTCGGGCTCCGCCGCGGCCGTCGCGGCGCTGATGGTGCCGGGTGCTGTCGGCTCGCAGACCAACGGCTCGGTGATCCGTCCTGCCGCCTTCTGCGGCGTGGTCGGTTTCAAGCCCTCGCATGGCCTCATTCCGCGCAGCGGTGCGCTCGAATTGTCGCGCACGCTCGACCATGTCGGCGTGTTCGGGCGCAGCGTGGAGGACGTGGCCCTGCTGTCCGAGGTCATGGTCGACTTCGACCCGGAGGATCTGGACACGCGGCCTGTTGCGCGCCCGCCATTCTCTGCGGTAGCGGCGAGCGAACCGCCGTTGCCGCCGCGGTTTGCCTTCGTGCGCTCTCCAGTCTGGGATCAGGCCGAGCCGGTGACACGTGAGGCCTTTGCCGAGCTTGTCGAGGCTTTAGGCGAGGCGTGTAGCGAGGTCGAGCTCGGGCCGAGCTTCGACAGAGCCGTCGATATGCACCGCATCATCATGGAAGTCGATATGGCGCACAATCTGCGGCGCGACTATCAGCGAGGCGGCGACAGGCTGAGCCCGCGCCTGCGCCAGGCGATCGAGCGCGGCCGCGCGCATCTTGCGATGGATTATTGCGACGCCCTGGCCGGGATTGCGCCGCTCAACCAGGCTCTGGACCAAATCTTCGACGAGTACGACGCCGTCCTGACGCCCGCGGCGCCGGGTGCGGCGCCCGGCATCGAAACGACCGGCAACCCGGCTTTCTGCACGCTATGGACCTATCTCGGCGTGCCCGCCATCAGCCTGCCCCTGATGCGTTCCGAAGCCGGCCTTCCGCTGGGCGTGCAGCTCGTCGGCCGCCGCGGCAACGATGCCCGGCTCTTGCGCACGGCGCGCTGGCTCGTCAAGACGATCGGGCGCACGCGTGGCAGCGCTCGGCACAACGTCCCGAGCGCCGGGACGAACTCGGCTCCCCGCGCGGAGAAAAGGAACGTGCGATGACCAATCTGATCACCGGCCTCATCGGCCTCGCGCTCATGATCACCTTTCTTGGGATCCTGCTGGTTTGGATCAAGGCCGTTCCGCTCATCATCATTGTGGTCGGCGTGGTGATTCTGGCGGTGCTCGATTTCGTCCAGTCACTGCGGACGACGAACGGCACGCCTCGCTGATCTCCGTCGCAAGTTCGTCCTCGCAAGACAGTCGCGCCGCACCATCACGCCAGGTGGCAGGCCACGAGGTGACCGTTCGCCCCCTCCTTCAGCGCCGGTGCGCTCTCCGCGCAGCGCGGCTGGGCGATCGGGCAGCGGGTGTGGAAGTGACAGCCCGAGGGCGGCTTCATCGGGCTCGGCACGTCGCCCTTGAGGCGGATGCGCTCGCGCTTCAGCTTGGGATCGGGCACCGGCACCGCCGACAACAACGCCCTGGTGTAGGGATGCTGCGGATTGCGGTAGAGATCGCTCGCTTTCGCCAGCTCCACGATGCGTCCGAGATACATCACCGCGACGCGGTCGGAGATGTGCTCGACCACCGAGAGGTCGTGCGCGACGAAGAGATAGGTGAGGTTCAGCTCAGCCTGGAGGTCTTCCAGCAGATTGATGACCTGGGCCTGGATCGACACGTCGAGCGCCGACACCGGCTCGTCGCAGACGATCAGCTTTGGCTCGACCGCGAGCGCCCGCGCGATCACGATGCGCTGGCGCTGGCCGCCGGAGAATTCGTGCGGATAGCGCCGCATGTGCTCGGCCTTGAGCCCCACCTTGACCAGCAGGCTGGCGACGCGCTCGTCGCGCTCCTTTGCCGAGGATCCGAGCTTGTGGATGACCAGCGCCTCGCCGAGAATCGCACCGACCGTCATGCGCGGGTTGAGCGAGGCGAACGGATCCTGGAACACCAGCTGCATGTTCCGCCGCATCGCGCGCAGATCATCGCCGCCCAGCTTGCGCACGTCCTGGCCGTCGAAGGTGACCTCGCCGTCGGTCGGCTCGATCAGGCGCAGCACGCAGCGTCCCGTGGTCGACTTGCCGCAACCGGATTCGCCGACGAGACCGAGCGTCTCGCCGCGGTTGACCGAGAACGACACGCCGTCGACCGCATAGACGGTGCCGACCTGGCGTGACAACAGGCCGCCGAGCACGGGGAAATGTTTCTTCAGGCCGCTGACGCGGAGCAGGGGTTCGCTCATGACGCAGCTCCCACGCTCAGATCTCCCAGGTGACAGGCCATGCGGTGGCCCGGCGCGATCTCTCGCAGCAGCGGCTCCTTCTCGGTGCAGACGTTCATGGCGAACTTGCAGCGCGGCGCGAAGCGGCAGCCGACCGGCGGATTGATCAGGATCGGCACCGAGCCACCGATCGCCTCCAGCCGCGTCTTGTGCTCGCTGTCGAGGTCGATGCGCGGGATCGAGCGGATCAGGCCTTGGGTGTAGGGGTGGCGGGGATCGCCGAAGAGATCGTTGACGGGGGCTTCCTCGACCACCTTGCCGGCATACATCACGACGACGCGCTGGGCGGTTTCGGCGACGACGCCCATGGCATGGGTGATCAGCATCACCGCCATGCCGAAACGGTCCTTCATGTCCTGGAGCAGATCGAGGATCTGGGCCTGGATGGTGACGTCGAGCGCCGTGGTGGGCTCGTCGGCGATGATCAGCTTCGGCTTGCAGGCGAGCGCCATTGCGATCATCACGCGCTGGCGCATGCCGCCCGAGAATTGATGCGGATAATTGTGCACGCGGCCTTCCGCGTTCGGGATCTGCACCAGCTTCAGCATCTCGATGGTGCGCTCGAGCGCCTGCTTCTTGTTCAGCCCTTCGTGCCGGCGCAGGCTTTCGGCGATCTGCTCGCCGATGGTGAGCACCGGGTTGAGCGAGGTCATCGGCTCCTGGAAGATGAAGCCGATCTCCTTGGCCCTGATCTCGTCCAGCTGATTGCTGGTCAGCGGCACCAGATCGCGTCCCTCGAAGATGATCTGGCCAGCCGCGATCCGCCCTGGCGGCATCGCGATCAGCTTCAGGATCGACATCGCGGTGACGGTCTTGCCGCAGCCGGACTCGCCGACGACGCAGAGCGTCTCGCCGCGGTTGATGGAGATATCGACGCCGTCGACGGCCTGCAGGATGCCGTCGTCGGTGGAGAAGTGGGTCTTGAGGCCCTTGATCTCGAGCAGCGGCGCCATCAGATCACCCGTCGCGCATCGAGCGCGTCACGCAGGCCGTCGCCGATGAAGTTGATGGCGACCACCGCGATGAAGATGGCGCCGCCCGGAAACAGCGCCCAGTGCGGGCCGATGTCGAGAAAGTCCTTGGCGTCGTACAGCAGCCGGCCCCAGGTCGGGGTATCAGGCGGGAAGCCGAGGCCGAGGAAGGAGAGGGTCGATTCCGCGATGATGGCGGCGGCGACGTCGATGGTGCCGGCGATGATCACGGGGCCGAGCGCATTGGGCAGGATGTGGCGCACCACCTGCCGCACCGGGCTGGCGCCGAGCGCGCGTGCAGCCTCGACGAACTCCTTCTCGCGGATTGACAGGAACTGCGCGCGCACAAGCCGGGCCACCGGCATCCAGCGCAGGCCGCCGATCACGAGCACGATCAGGATGAAGATGCCGCCCTCGGGTCCGAACGCCTGCTTCAGCCCGTCGCGGAACAGATAGATCAGCAGCAGCAGCAACGGCAGCTGCGGCAGCGACAGGAACAGGTCGGTCAGCCACATCAGGCCATGGCCGAGCGCACCACGCGACATGCCGGCGAGCGCGCCGATCAGCACGCCGACCAGGACCGAGACCAGCATGGCGGCAAGACCGACCGCCAGCGAGATGCGCCCGCCATAGATCATGCGGGCGAGGATGTCCTGCCCCAGATCGTCGGTGCCGAAGGGATGAGCCAGCGAGGGCCCCTGCATGCCTGCAACGATATCGATGTCGTCCATCTTGACGCGCCAGACGAAGGGGCCGAGCACCACCGCCAGGATCAGGATGAGGAGCAGGACCGCACTCACCACCGCAAGCTTGTGCCGGCTATAGCGCCGCCACGTCTCGCGCCAGGGCGAGTAGACGCGCCGCTCAGCGGAAGGAGATGCGAGGGTCAAGCCAGCCATAAAGCACGTCCGCGATGAGGTTGAACAGAACGACGAGGCACGCGAAGACGAAGGTGACGGCCATCACAACCGGCGTGTCGTTGGAAAGAATGGAAGAGATCAGCAGCGAGCCGATGCCGGGGATTCGGAAGATCTGCTCGGTGACGATCGCGCCGCCGAACACCGCCGGCATCTGCAAGGCGATCAGGGTCACGACCGGGATCATGGCGTTGCGCATGACGTGCTTGACGATGACCTTGGCCTGGCCGAGGCCCTTGGCGCGCGCCGTGGTGACATAATCGAGACGGATCACGTCGAGCATCGCCGAGCGCACGAAGCGCGTCATCGACGCCGCCTGGAACAGGCCGAGCACCGCCACCGGCATAATCGCCTGGCGGATCATTTCCAGCACCCAGCGGATACCGGTCGCCTTGATGTCGGTGGTATAGACGAACGGCAGCCAGTCCAGCGTGATCGAGAAGATCAGGATGAACAGAATGCCGGTGAAGAAGGTCGGAAGCGAGAAACCGACGAAGGCGAGCGTGTTCGCGACCTGGTCGAACAGCGAATAGGGCTTCGTCGCGGCGTAGACGCCGACGGGAATCGCGATCAGCAGCGCCAGGATCTGCGCCGAGCCGATCACATAGAGCGTGGCCGGCAGGCGCTGGAGGATCAACTGGTCGACGTCCATCCGGCTGACGAAGGAGAAACCCCAGTCGCCGTGCAGCATGGCGTTGAGCCAGTGCAGGTAGCGCAGGTAGATCGGGTCATCGAGGCCGAACTTGGCCCGAAGCGCCGCCTGCACTTCGGGCGGCACGTTCGGGTTGGTCGCCAACTCGGAAAACGGATCGCCGGGCGCGAGCGCGAGCACGACGAACAGGACGACCGAGATTCCGAGCAGGCTCGGAATCGCGATCAGCAGGCGACGCAGGACGTATTGGCTCATGAGGGGAAGCCCCGTCTAGCTTTGGGGGATCATTCCTCGCGATACCAGTCGAACAAGTTGTCGGTCTCGTTGGCCCAGCCGGAGATCACCGGGCGCAGATTGTTCGCAGCCACCTCGACCTTGAGGCGATGCATCACGGGGATGAACACCGTGTCCTGCCACATCAGGTCGTTGGCCTTGATGTAGTGCGCGGCCCGCTTGACCGGATCCATCTCGCTGTCGGCGGCCTGGATCACCGCGTCGTACTCTTTATTGACCCAGCGCGGAAAGTTGGTGCCCTGCCACTTGTTTTCCTTGGTCGCGACGTTGCTGGAAAGGTAGCGACGCATGTGCTGCGACGGATCCGGCTGGCTCAGCGGGATCTGGAACATCTCGATGTCGGCATAGAATTTCGGATAGGTGTCGGGATTGGCGACGTCCGACGAGAAGAACACCGAAGCCACCACCGACTTCAACTCGACGTCAATGCCGGCCTTCTGACAGGCCTGCTTGACGATGGCCTGGGTCTTCTGGCGCGGACCGTTGATCGAGGTCTGATAGACGATTTTCAGCTTCTTGCCGTCCTTCTCGCGGATGCCGTCGGCGCCGGGCTTCCAGCCGGCGTCATCGAGCATCTTGGCCGCCTTCTCGATGTTGAACTCCCAGCTCGTGTTCTTGGAGACGAACTTCTCCGGGCCGTTGAGGAAGTTCGCGGTCGTGCGCCCGGCGCGGCCGTAGATCGCCTTCTTGACGGACTCGCGGTCCACCAACAGAGACAGCGCCTTGCGTACGACGGGATCCGAGAACAACGGATGCTTGGTCTTCATCGAAGACCGCTCGCCGTCGATCTCGACGTTCGGATCGGTGAAGTTGAGCGCGATGAACTCGGTGTCACCGCCCACGGCGTAGACGGTCTTGCCCTTGCCGCCCTTCTCCAGGCGCAGCAGCACGTCGTCCTCGACCTGAATGTTCCAGCCGAAATCGTACTCGCCGGTCTGGATCACCGCACGCGCGGCCGAGACGGCGTCGCCGCCACCCTTCATCTCGAGCGTGTCGAAATAGGGCCGGTTGGCCATGTGATAGTCGGGATTGATCACGCCACGGATGAGATCGCCCGGCTTGAACTCGACGAATTTGTAGGGACCGGTGCCGACCGGCGCGAGGTTATTCGGGGCTTCGCGCGATTTGGAGCCGATGAAATCGGCGAACAGGTGCTTCGGCAGGATCTGGCCGGTCGCACCGACGAAGGCGTCGGCCCAGAACGGCGTCGGCTTCGGGAAAGTGATCTTGACGGTGAGATCGTCGATCTTCTCGACCGTGAGATCGCGATAGGTTGCGATGGTCACAGCCGCAGTGGCCGGATCCTTGATGTACTGCCAGGTGAATACGAGGTCGTCGGCCGTGAACGGCTTGCCGTCGTGCCATTTCACGCCGGGCTTCAGCTTCCACGTCACCGACTTGCCGTCGGCCGCGAGCAGGCCGTTCTGGATCGACGGGATCTCCGCCCCCAGCACCAGCTTCATGTTGCCGTCCGGATCCCAGCAGGCGAGCGGCTCGTAGAACAGGCGCGAGCCGTCCTGATCCTTGGTGCCGGTGGCGAAATGCGGATTGAGCAAGGTCGGTCCCTGCCACCACAACAGCTTCAGCGCACCGCCGCCGCCGCGCTTGGTCGGCTTGTAGGTCGAGGCGCCCTGGGCCATCGCGACGCCGCCGAGCGCGAGGATCTGGTTGGCCAGGGGAGCGGTGAGACCGACCGCGGCCATGTGCTTGATGAAGGCGCGGCGATCCATCCGCCCGTCCTTCACCTGGCCGATCATCGAACGCAGTTCTTTATCCAGCATGGTTGTCCCCCGTCTGGTTCCCATCGTGATGAAGACGGCCGGCAAAGGCGGCCGCCCAAATAGCTGGCAGTAGATGGCACACCGAATGGGGGGCGCGTCAACTGGGACCGTGTGTATGCAAACGGTCTTCTGGCTGTCTGTTGGGCAAAACCGCGTTCCGCAGCCCATCCGTTCGGCAATCCGGCATCAAAACACGCTGGATTGCACGCTGCACTGCGGAAAATTTGTTCGCCCGATCAGACGAAGTATCGAGGCAAAATTCTACGCGACGGACATGTCGAGCGGCGGCTCGACGTGATCCGGCAGCGGACAGACATAAGGTGTTCTCGCAGTGCGCTTCTTCAGGTCGGCCTTGGCCGCCTTGATCAGCTCCGGATCCGTCAGCGCCTTGATGCCGAGACCGGCCATCGCCTTGGCCGCCTGCACCATGGCCTTGTGGGCATGCGGGCTCTTGCCCTGCGCAACCACCTGCCAAGTGTGGAAAGGCGTGCCGATCGCGACCGTCGGGGCGTGGACCTGCACGGTCGGCACCACCCAGCTGACGTCGCCGACGTCGGTCGATCCGACCAGCGGGTTACGCTTGGCATCGAGCGGCACCAGGAAGTCGGCCAGCGGCCGATCGGTCGGCTCCATGCCGATCGCGTAATAGACCGACGCAATGTCCTTGTCGCTCAGCGTCGCGCGGATCTGGCCGGCAAAGCTCTTGTCTGCATCGTCGAAATGCGGCGGTCCGAGCTCTTCCATGACCCGGTGCAGCGCCTGCTCCAGCGGCCCGTTCGGCAGGATGTTGGAGACTGCGGAGATGATCTTCATCTCCACCTTGGTCTCCGTCATCAGCGCCGCGCCTTGCGCGATCTTGGACACGCGCTCGACCAGCTCGTTCATGCCGGGCAGATCACGCGCGCGGATCGAATAGCGCACCCGCGCATGGGCCTGGACCACGTTCGGCGCGATGCCGCCGGTGTCGAGCAGCGCGTAATGCACGCGCGCGTCGCTCGGCATGTGCTCGCGCATGTAGTTCACGCCGACATTCATCAATTCCACCGCATCGAGCGCGGAGCGGCCGAGATGCGGCGAAGCGGCGGCATGCGAGGTTCGGCCGGTGAAGATGAAATCCGCGCGCGTGTTGGCGAGCGACGGCGTCACCGCGACCTCCCAGAAGCTGTGCGGATGCCAGGTGATGGCGATGTCGGCGTCCTCGAACGCGCCGGAGCGCACCATGAACGCCTTGGCCGCGCCGCCTTCTTCGGCCGGGCAGCCATAATAGCGCACGCGGCCGGGCACCTTGTTCTCGGCAAGCCAGTCCTTCACCGCGGTCGCGGCGAGCAGCGCGGCGGAGCCGAGCAGATTGTGACCACAGCCATGGCCGTGCCCGCCGGCCTCGACCGGACGATGTTCGGCGACACCCGCTTCCTGGCTGAGGCCGGGCAGCGCGTCATATTCTCCCATGAAGGCGATGACCGGACCGCCCTCGCCCCACTCGCCCATCACCGCGGTCGGAATGCCGGCGACCTTCTCGGTGACGCGGAAACCCTGATGACGCAGCTCGGCGAGATGCTCGGCGGCGGACCGCGCCTCGGTGTAGCACACCTCGGGCATGCCCCAGACCCTGTCGCTGAGGTCGATGAAACGCGCCTTGATCGTGTCGACGCCACGCCAGATGTCGCTGCGGTTGTCCATTGTCTGTCGTCCGTGATCTCTTGGTCAAACCAAGCGGCAATGGTTAGCAGCTTCACCGCACCTCGCCTAGCAGCGGCGGGGGCATCAGCCATGCGACGCATGCCGGATTGAGGGGGGCCGCCCCTCGTATGCTGGGCGTTCCTGTGCCTTTCGAAGATTTCACGCGACGCTCTTGCGAATAGTTGGGAACGAGCCTTTCAAGACGGGCTCTGCCGGCCTAAATTATCCATGCATCGTGCGTCGTTCCGCCAGCACGGCAGCGATGTTCTCAGCCAGGAGAAACTCCATGTCCGCCCTGACCGAATGGAGAGTGCCGCCGGCCAACCAGCCGCGTGCGAGCGATTACGGTTTCGACCTCGACCGCGCACTCGGATCCATCGTCGGCCTGCACGCCATCATCCCGCCTGACGCCTTCAGCGCCGAGACGCTGGGCACCGAACGCGCCGGCAACGGCGTCGTGATCGACGACGGGCTGGTGCTCACGATCGGCTATCTCATCACCGAGGCGGAATCGGTGTGGCTGCACCGCGCCGACGGGCGCGTGGTGGAGGGTCATGCGCTCGGCTTCGATTCCGAGACGGGCTTCGGCCTGGTGCAGGCGCTCGGTGATCTTGATATCGAGCCGCTGCCGCTCGGCAACTCGGCCGACACCCGGCTCGGCGACCGCGTCGTGGTCGGCGGTGCTGGCGGCCGCACGCGCTCGGTCGCGAGCCAGATCGTGGCCAAGCAGGAATTCGCCGGCTATTGGGAATACCTGCTGGACGAAGCCATCTTCACCTATCCGGCGCATCCAAACTGGGGCGGCACCGCGCTGCTCAACGAGCGCGGCGAGCTGATCGGCATCGGCTCGCTTCAGCTGGAGCGCGAGCGCGGCGGCAAGGCCGAGCCTGTCAACATGATCGTCCCGATCGACCTGCTGAAGCCGATCCTGGAGGACTTGCGCAAGTTCGGCCGCGTCAACAAGCCGGCGCGGCCCTGGCTCGGACTCTACTCGACCGAGATCGATAATCGCGTGGTGGTGATCGGAATCTCCGCGAACGGTCCGGCCGCGCGCGCCGAGCTCAAGGCCGGCGACGTCATCCTTGCCGTCGACGGCGACAAGGTCACCAGCCAGACTGCGTTCTACAAGAAGATGTGGGCGCTCGGCGCCGCCGGCGTCGACGTGCCGCTCACCGTGCACCACGAAGGCGTCACCTTCGACGTCACGGTGGCCTCGACCGACCGCTTCAAGTTGCTGAAAGCGCCGAAGCTGCATTGATTTTCCGCTGAAGGAAGCCGCGATGAGCGAGGCCGTGATCGACGACATCGTGGCCGTGCTGCCACCGCTGCTCAATGCGATGGAGGCGCTCGGGTTCTTCGCCCGGCATCTGCACCCGCCGGCCTTTGCGTCCGTGATGAACACGGTCGGGGCCCCGGACGAGGTGCTGCGGAAGGCACGGGCTTCGACCGGAGATTGGCCGGACCAGTTTGCCGGCCTGCGTGAGCGGCTCGATACGGCCTGCGACGAGACGCTCGCCGCCTTTGCCGGCATCCGGGAGGTCGAGCGCGGCAACGGCGATCTCGTCGCGGTGTTCCGCGCGCTGCGCCACCTGCCGCGCGCGCAGGAGGCGCTTTATCCGCTGGCGATGCAGTTTCCGCCGGTGAGCAGCTTCTTCCTCAACGCCGCCAATCGCGACAATGCGGACGTGCTGTCTCGGCTCGAAGCCGGCGCGGGCGAAGATACCGGCATCTTCCACGATCACAACGAACCCGGCAGCCGCGGCGGCTTCTCGGTCTACGTGCCCGAATATTACAGGCACGACCGCGCCATGCCGCTGGTGATGGCGCTGCATGGCGGCAGCGGCAACGGACGCGGCTTCCTGTGGAGCTGGCTGCGCGATGCGCGCAGCTGTGGTGCCATCCTGGTGGCGCCGACCGCGACCGGCCCGACCTGGGCGCTGATGGGCGACGATGCCGACACGCCCAATCTCGTGCGTATCCTTGAGACCGTGCGCAGCCGCTGGGCCGTCGATGCCTCGCGCATGCTGCTGACCGGCATGAGCGACGGGGGCACCTTTTGTTACGTGAGCGGGCTCGACGGCGCCTCGCCCTTCACCCATCTGGCGCCGGTGTCCGCAACCTTCCATCCGCTGATGGCGGAGATGGCGAACGCCACGCGCCTGCAGGGGCTGCCGATCTTCATTACCCACGGCAAGCTCGACTGGATGTTTCCGGTGCAGACCGCGCGCCAGACGCAAGCGGCGCTCGCAGCCGCCGGCGCCGACGTCACCTATCGCGAGATCGACGACCTCAGCCACACCTATCCGCGCGAGATCAACGCGGAGCTGATGCAGTGGCTGAATGCAGGATGAACGGCCTCTCCTTATCCGCGCCGCACTGCCGGGGAACATTCGTATCGGGACGACGTTATCGCTCGTCATCGGAGACTCGCCATGCAGACTTTTTTCGGAATGATCCTGGGCGCGCTGCTGCTCGCGGGCGGCGTTTATGTCTATGACTCCATGCAGACATCCTCCGTCGCCAATGGCCAGGTCGCGGTCACCAATCGCACCATCGTGAACTGGGACGTCGCCAAGGCGGATTGGGACGCGCTGCGCGACCGCGCGCACAAGGACTGGGTCCGGATCTCGTCGAAGTAACGACGCTCCATCATGAAAAAGGCGCCGTCGCGGATCCGCGGCGGCGCCTTTGTGTTGGCTGCGATCAAGGCTGTACGCGTCAGTTCATCTTGGCCTTGCGGGCATCGGCGATGACCTGCTCGAACTCGGCCATGCTGAGCACGCCCGGCACGCGGTACTTGCCGACGATGAAGGACGGAGTGCCGCGGAAGCCGAAGGCTTCGGCCTGATCATTGTTGCGCTTGAGCAGGGCATCGATGTCGCTGCCACGGCCGGCAAGATCGCGTTTCAGGCGGTCCATGTCGACGCCGGCCGCCGCCAGCAGCTCGTTGATGCGCGGCTCTGTGAGGCGCGAGCTGACGGCCATCAGGGCGTCATGGGCCTGGTGATACTTGTCCTGGAATTTCGCCGCGAGCGCGGACCGCGCCGCCGTCACCGAGACCGGCCCGAGGATCGGCCAGTCCTTCATCACCAGCCGCACCTTGCCGTCGTCCTGGACGACCTGGCGCAGCTCGGGCTCGAGCTTGCGGCAATAGGGACAATTGTAATCGGACCATTCGACGATGGTGACGTTGCCATTGGGATTGCCGGCGACGGGCGTGTCGGGATCGCGCAGCACCTTGGCTTCGGTCAGCACCTCGTCGTCACCGGCGGCTGCCAGTGCCGGGGTGATGCGGCCTGCCGCGAGGGCGCCCGCTCCGATCAGCGTCAGCGCGGCTCGCCGCGTCGGCACCAAGCCCTTGTTCCCAGATCTAGCCATATCTCGTCCCGTTTCGGTCCCATCTTCCCGAATACGGTTCGGGGTCGGGAATTGTTACTGGTCATATAGAGCGTCACGGCGGCGATGTCATGGCACCCGCTGCGTGAATGCGCGGAAGCATCGCCATCAACGTCCCGGTCATCGTGGCGATCAGCGTGGTCTTGCCCTCATGCTCGGCAAACGCTTTGGCCTCGCAGAAGGTCAGCGTGCGGCCGGGCTTGACCACCTCGGCCTTGAAGACGAAGCGCTCGCCCCTGGCCGGCGCGAGCAGCGTGGTCTTGAACTCGACGGTGAGGATGTCCGCCTCGCGCGGCATCAGGGTGAAGGCGGCAACGCCGCAGGCGTTGTCCAGCCCGGCGGTGATGATGCCGGCATGGACAAAGCCGTTCTGCTGGGTGAAGGCCGCCGAATGCAGCATCGCCAGCTCGACCTCGCCCGGTGCGAGACGGACGATCACGATGCCGAGGGTGTGCATCGCCGGCTGGCGATCGAACATGGCGATGGCCGCCGCGCGATAGCCCGGATTCTTCGGCTCGAACGCAGCCATGGCTCAGATACCGGCCGGCTCGGCGGGAGACCGGCGAGCGATCTCGCGGACGGCATGAGCGAAAGATGCGGATTCGCGCTGGCCTCGGTCCATGTGCACGTCTCTCCCTGTATTTCCCTGATACGGTAGCGTATCAAGCGCGGGACGGGTTAGCAATACGGCACCGTATCAGATTCCGAGAGGCTTCCTTCATGAGCGACGGCAAGGGCGATGTCTGGGTCGAGGCGGGTTTTGCCGAGCTCGCCCGCTCGGGGGTCGAGGGTGTCAGGGTCGAGGTGCTCGCCAAGAATCTCGGCGTCACCAAGGGCGGCTTCTACCGCCGCTTCGCCGACCGCAGCGCACTGCTCGATGCGATGCTGCAACGCTGGCGCGAGGGACGCGCGGCATCGGTCGCGCAGCAAACGCGCCTCGACGGTCAGACGCCCCGCGAACGGCTGAAGGCGGTGATCCAACTCTATTCGGAGCGGCTCAATCCGGAAGCCATGGCGATCGAGCTCGCGATCCGGCAATGGGCCCGCTCGGACGAGAATGCCGCGGCGGCGGTGGCAGGCGTCGACGCCGCGCGACTCAAGCACGTCGCCGAACTCTATCGCGCCACCGGGCTTGCGGCCGAGGAGGCCGAGGCGCAGGCCTTCCTGTTCTACTGCTTCATCTTCGGCCAGAGCCTCTTGTTCGTCGAGCGCGGGCCGCGCAAGCGGTCGCAGCTGGTGGCGAAATCGGCCGAGAAGCTGCTGGATTAGACGAGCTGCTGGACTGAACGAAGAGGCCGGAGCGTTGCCCCGGCCTCGGCATCGCGTCCGGGCTCAGGCGGCGCCCTTCAGCTTCTTGGTGCATTCGCTGTAATAGCCGCCGCCCTTCTGGATCCACTTCAAGCCGCCATTGCCGTTGGTGGTCTTGTTGGCATTGTACTGGTCGACGCAAGTGTGCAGGCGCGCCTTGCCGGGGGTCTCCTTGGCGTATTTCGGATCGACCGCGTTCGGATAGACGGCGGGACCGGCCGGCAGGGTCGGCGCGGCGGCAGGGGCCGCCTCCTTCTTCGCCTGCTTCGGCTCGGCGGGAGCCGCGGGCGCCGCCGGCGCGGCCGCGGTCGGCGCAGCGGCCGGCGTCGCATCCGCGCCGCACTGGGCCTTGCGGAAGTCATTCCACTTCATGGTGCCGAGCGAGCCGTCCTTCTTGGCCGCCTGGTATTTCGCGCTGCACTCCTGCGCGGTCAGCGCCTGCGCCGGCGCCGACAGCGCGAGCGCAGCGAATTCCGACAAGGCAATCGCGCACAGCAATCTCGATCGGATGGTCATCCCTGGTCTCCTCGTTGATCTTCCCCCGATGGGGCAGTGAAATAACAATTGCTATCCTAGCGTGCCGGCCATCTGCGACAAGAACGCGACGGCGCTTGCTGCCAAAATATAGTGAGCGTCTTGCTCCGGATTATTCATGTCGCGTTCAGCAATGCGAGCTGAGGTTCGCAGCCCTCGCAATACTCGCAAGATGAGTGCAACCCCATGACCCTCGCCTCTCGCCTCGCCGCAATCGCCCTCGCCTCCCTGCTCGCAACCGCGACCTCCTTCGCGCAGACCGCCGCGCCGGCCGCCAAGACCGATGTGAAGACCGATTTGAAGACCGAGGCCGCGAAGGCAGCGAAAGAGCGCACGGCCGAGTCGATCGAATGCTCCAAGCAGGCCGACGCCAAGGGGCTGAAGGGCAAGGAGCGCAAGAAATTCCGTCGCGAGTGCAAGAAGGAAGCGAGGGCCGGCACCGCCGCGCCTGCCGCGACCGCCGCCCCTGCCGCCCCTGCCGCGCCCACCGCGCCCGCCGCCGACAAGAAATAACCCTCGCGCCCCTCCGCGCACGACGGCGAGGCGCACGCATTGCGGCATGAGGAGCCTGCAATTGTGCGCCTGCCGCCGATTTGCGATAAGGCGGCGTGAAGCACATCACCACCTCCCTGCCGTTCGAATGGCCGAGCCGTGCCAAGCTCTTGAGCACGGCGGAGACGCTCGTCATCGGCACCGCCGGAGGCCTGGTGTTTCTCCTCGCCGGCCTTCCCGGCGGGCTGATCTCGGGCTCGATGATCGCGGTCGCCATCGCCGCCATCGCCGGCCGCCAATTGGCGCTGCCGCCGCTGCTGACCCAGGCCGTGCTGGTGCTGCTCGGCATCTCGCTGGGCTCGGTGGTCTCGCGCCATCTGCTGCAACAGGTCGGCGCCTATCCCCTCACCATCGGGCTGCTCGCACTCGCGACTTTCTGCTCCACCTTCGGCTCCAGCTATTACCTCCAGCGCATCCATGGCTGGGACCGCACCTCGGCCTTCCTGGCCGGCAGCCCCGGCGCGCTGTCGCAGATCACGATTCTCGCGGTCGAGCGCGGCGCCGACCTGCCGGGCATCGCGGTGGTGCAGACCATGCGCGTCATCATCCTCACCGCGGCGCTGCCGATGGTGCTCGCGATTGCGGGCGTGGTCCCCTCCGCCGTGCCGTCGCTGACGACGACGACGATTGCCTCGCCGCTCGACCTCGTGGAGCTGGTCGCGGCCTCGCTGGCCATGGCGCTGGTGCTGCGGCTGATCAGATTTCCCGCGAGCTGGATGTTCGGCGCCATGATCGCCTCCAGCGTGCTGCATGGCGCCGGCTGGGTCGAGGGCGGCCTGCCGGACTGGGTGCGCGGCGTCGCGCTGGTCGGCATCGGCGCGCTGATCGGCAGCCGCTTCGCGCGGATGCGGATCAAGACGCTCGCCGGTCACATCAACGCGGCGCTGGGTTCGTTTGCCGTGGCCATCGCCGTCTCCGCCATCTTCGTCGGCACCGTCGCGCTCACCACGCAGGTCAAATTCTCCGACATCGTGGTCGCCTTCGCGCCGGGCGCGATGGACGCCATGCTGGCGCTGGCGCTGACGTTGCACATCGACCCGATCTTCGTCGGCGCCCATCATTTGTCGCGTTTCGTGTTCGTGACGATCGCAACGCCGGGCATCGTGCATCTGTTCGGGCGCACCCAAGACGACGTGGACGATTAGCAGAGCGCCGCTCTCGTAGGGTGGGCAAAGGCGCGCAGCGCCGTACCCACGATCTCTCTCAATCGTTAATGATGGTGGGCAAAGCGCGCGAAGAGCGCGCCTTTGCCCACCCTACGGCAACTACGAACGCTTCGCCGTCGCCGCAAATCCCCACGCGGCGACCGCGGCCATCAGCAGCGAGATCAGCACGTTGTAGCCGGCGAGCGAGAGGCCGAGGAAGCGCCACTGCACCTCGTCGCAACGCACCACCTTCACGGTGTCGAGCCGTGAAAACAGATCGCCGGCATTGCCGAGATTGACGACGGGACCGCTGCAATCGGTCGGCCCCTTCCAAAAACCCCACTCGACCCCGGAATGGTAGGCGCCGAGGCCGGCATTGGCGAGCGTCGCCAGCGCGAGGATCGCGAGCCCCGCCAGCAGCAGCGGCCGCGGCGCGCGATTCCTCGCCGCAAAAGCCGTGAGCGCGCCAAGCGGAATCGCGAAGTAATAGGCGTAGCGCTGCTCGAGGCAGAGCGGGCAGGGCAGGATCTCCAGCACGAGCTGGAAGAACCAGGCGCCCGCGATGGCCGCGGCCGCGATCAGCGTGACGAGCAGCGAGGCCGTCAGCGCGGGGCTCGTGGCTCCCGGCCTGAATGCAGGTATTGCGGCACTCTGGGTCGTCACGGCGGCCTCTTTCAAAGGGGGCGTGGCCTTAGCCTCTAGCCCCGGTCCAGGCAGCTGTCGAGAACGGCGAACATCACTTTGGCGCGGGTTGACCCCGCTTTGTCCATGGCTATAGTCCGCCGGCTTCGCGACGCTCCCTTCAAGGGCCGACCGAGGGCCCCTGTGGCGGAACTGGTAGACGCGCTCGACTCAAAATCGAGTTCCGCAAGGAGTGCTGGTTCGATTCCGGCCAGGGGCACCACGCTTCGCCCTTCGGGCTTCGCGTGGCGCGGCCACGCACAGCCGAAAGCGGACGCGTGTGCGGCGGAGCCTCTCGAAGACGGACTGTCTCCGCAAATTTCAGATATCAAAGACATGCCTTCACGCTCTCGCGGCGCCTGACGCCCGAGCTTTGGGCTTCTCTCGACGCCCCTTGGTTGGAAAGGGCGCAGGGAAGGCCGGGCGCCGGCTGGCACCCACGGTCCGCTGTGCGCAGATTGCGCGAAGACAGATGCACAGCGGCATACAGGGCAGCCTGGACATCCCGGCCTTTCCCTGCGCAATGGTTTGACGGCTTATGGCGCGCTCTCCCCGGGGAGCGTTGCACTATTGCCCCCGTCGCCTTGCGGACGAGCAGTGCGCGTGCCCGGTCGGGCCGCCTCACCACCGCAAGCCTTGACGCACAGACCCCGGGCGTCAGGACCACACGCTTTTGCCGTACGCTGGACCACACCGGTCGTGTGCGCGCCGCTCAACCGCTCACGGGCCAAGCCCGCCCTGCGACTGCCGGCGCGCGATGCGCCCAACGCCCACCGCGACCCGGCCCGCGTATCGTGACGATCGCGAAACGCCCCTTATCCTTGGGCCGGGATGGCAAACGACTACGACATTTCCGAATTTCTGTCAATCGGAAATTCGAGCTGGGGCGGAATGGCTTCAGCCTGAAGCGATAGCCGCGGGTTGCTCAACTCTGTCGCGTCCGCATGAGCACCCCGTCACGCCTATCTTGCCGAATAGGTCACGGCCTCGATCTTGTGACCGTCTGGATCACGGACGAACGCGCCGTAGTAATTGAGGTCGTAATTCGACCGCAGCCCCGGAGGTCCATCGTCGCTGCCACCGTGTTTCAATGCCGCTACGTAGAAACGATCGACCATCGCGCGGTCCTCGGCGGCAAAGGCGATATGACTGCCGTTGCCCGCGGTCGCCGGTCGTCCGTCGATCGGAACCTGAACGCTGAAGTGAAACGTGCCGCTTCCATAACCCAGTCCACCCTCGTCCTCGGCCATCGGCATGATGCCGACGATGGGCAAGACGGCATCGTAGAAGCGCTTCGCACGCTGAACATCATTCGTCCCGACCGAGACATGGTGGATCACAACGACCTCCCGTTCCGATGTTGCCCCGTAACGGCAAGCTTCCAGCCGTTGTTCCCTCCAGCCCCCCGGGAACCCCGCCGAAGACGTCGCTTTATCTACCAAGGAAGCAGGACATGGACACACGCGTCAGGCATTGCAGGGTTCAGATCGGACCCGTGGACACATTCTACCGCGAAGCAGGACGGGAAGGCGCGCCCGTCGTCCTGCTGCCGCACGGCTATCCCTGTTCATCCTACGAATTTCGCAATCTCATGCCGCGACTGGCCGACAAATGGCGGCTGATTGCGCCGGACTATCCCGGGTTCGGTTATAGCGGGACACCCGAGGACTTCGATTACAGCTTCGATGGCTATGCCGCGTGGCTCGACCGGTTCGTGACCCATCTGAAGATCGAGCGCTTCGTGATCTACCTGCATGACTTCGGCTCGCCGATCGGGGCCAGGCTGGCGATCATGCGGCCTGAGCGGGTGGTGGCTCAGGTCATCCAGAACGGTGACATACCTTACGAAGATGCGCTTGGCCCGAAATACGCCGACATCGAGAAGACCTGGACATTGCCCGACCGGGAGATGCGTGCGGCGATGAGGCAGGCTGTCACCGAAGAGAATTTCCGCGACGAGTTCCTGAATGATGTGCGCGCGGATCTGGCTCGCCTCATCGCGCCGGACCTTTGGCAATTGCACTGGTCGCTGATGACCGAGCGGCGGAAGGACGCCGCCGCAAACGTTCTGTTTGGCCTCAAGGCGAACCGCCAATGGTTTCCCGAGCACCGCCGATATCTTCAGCAGCACAAGCCGCCGACTTTGATCCTGTGGGGGCCGCAAGACCATTACATGCCAGAAGAGTCGGCGCGAGCCTATCTCCGCGACCTGCCCGATGCCGAACTGCATCTCCTGGACGGCGGCCACTGGCTGCTTGAAACCAACCTCGATGAGGTTGTCTCGCTCATGCGTCCATTTCTCGAACGGTTGAAGTCCTGACGAGCATAGTCAGTGGCGGAGAGCCGCTCCGGCAATGACGGTGATTGCGTCCCCGGCGGCGGTTGGCTCCCCCAAGCCACCCGGGCTTCGCCAAGTTATTCCCTATGCCAAGCTATTCCCTATATCGTGCGGCATGATTGGTGATGCAGCGGATAGCTTCGATGGCCAGGAGACGCACGACGGATACGGACGCCGACGATCTGCCGCGCTATCTGGTCTGGGTCCGGGGTCTCGAGGGCCCTGAGCCGCAGAAATGGATGGCGATGGATTTCGGTGTCGGCAACTGGAAGCGACCGCTGGTGCTGGCGTATCTGGAATTGCCGGACGAAGAGCGGTCCCTCTCTCTGTCGGTCCTGGCGCGGCGCTATCCGCCGCCGCGCGTCGACCTTCCTTGAAAGCATCGGCAGCTCGGCGGCCGTCCATCATCCGCAGCCCCGCGACTTGGCAGTCCAATGTCATCCCCGCCCCCATGATTATGGGTGTCACGGCATCCCCGCTGCGGCTAAACTTGCCCTTGCGCCGCGGGGGACACGCGGGTGCGGGACCTTAGATCATGACCGAACAGGACGAGACGGGTGACGTCATCACCATCCTCCTCGTCGAGGACGACGCGCCGACCTGCTGGCGGCTTCAGGATGCGCTGGTCAAGGCCGGCTACGAGGTGCGCAGCGCCGGCACGCTCGGCGAAGCCCGGTCTGCGCTTGCCGGCGGCGCGCCGCGCGTGCTGCTGACCGATCTGCGGCTGCCCGACGGCCACGGCATCGAGCTGATCCGCGAGATGAGGCAGCGCTTCCCCGACACCGAGATCATGGTGATCTCGGCCCTCGGCGACGAGGAAAGCGTGATCTCCGCGATCACGGTCGGCGCCACCGGCTACCTGCTCAAGGACGCCTTCCCCACCGACATCGCCACCACGGTGCGCGACCTCGTCGCCGGCCATTCGCCGATCTCGGCCTCGATCGCCCGCTTCATCGTGCGCAGGACGCAAGGCGCGGCGCAAAGCTCGGCGGAGCCGCCGCCCGGCCCCGTGCTCAACACCGCGAGACTGACACCGCGCGAGATCGACATCCTCTGGGGCATCGCCAAGGGCTTCAGCTATGCCGAGATCGCGAGCCATCTCGGCCTGTCCAAGCAGACCGTGCCGGGCCATATCAAGAACATCTATCGCAAGCTCGAGGTGCACACGCGCAGCGAGGCGGTGTTCGAGGCGGTGCAGCAGGGCCTGATCAAGCTGTGAGCGAGATCGCGGCCAAGGCACCTGCGAAGGCACCTACGAAGGCAGCCGGCAAAGCCGCGCAGCGCCGGCTGCTGGCCTCGCGCCTCGTGCCCTATCTGCTGCTGCAGGCCCTGATCGTGATCGTCACCATCCTCGGGCTTCGGCAATTACAGCCGAGCGATCCCGAAGGCTTCGCGTTGAGCGATTTTTCGGCGCGGGAGGACGGCCAGATCCGCCCCGTGACGCTGCCGCATTTCACGCCGTCGCGCTATTCCCTCACCGACCCGCCATTCTACACCGGCGCCTTCACGTTCCCCAGCGGCGAAGCGGCCGCGGGCTGGTCGGTCTACCTGCCGCGCTTCAGCAACGCGGTGGAGGTCGCCGTCAACGGCGTCGTCGTGCTCGACTCCCGGCGCGACGCCAATGCCAACCGGCCCGACCGCAACACGCCTCAGATCGCGGCCATTCCCGCTTCGCTGCTGCGCGAAGGCGGCAACGAGATCACGGTACGGCTGTACGTATGGGGACCGCTCAAGGGGTTTCTCGACACCGTCTATGTCGGCCCGGACGTCGCCCTGCGCCCGGCCTATGAGACGCGCACGCTGCTGTTCGTCACGCTGCCGGTGGTGTTCTCGGCCTGGCAGGCGATCCTGGCCGTCATCCTCGCAATCATGTGGCTGATGCGGCGTCATGAGCCGGTCTACGGCGTGCTGGCCGCGGCGATGGTGCTCGGCGTCGTGCAGGCGTTCGCGCCGCCGCCGGTGCCGCCGGCCGCCACCTCGCGGCTTGCCGCCGTGCTGCTGGCCTCCGCGCCGATCGAGAGCGCGCTGATCGTCGTGTTCGCCGTGCTGTTCTTCGGCTGGCGCTGGCCGCGCTACGGCACGCTGCTGTTCGTGCCCGGCATCCTCGTGTTCGTGGTCGGGCTGATCGGGGGCCCGCCGCTGCCGCGCATCCTTTTCCTGGTGCTCGGCATTCCGACCGTTGGGCTTTGCCTGGTCCTGATGGCTTGTATCACGGCAACGGCGGTGGTGCGGCGGCAGGACGCGGCGAGCTTCACGATCGGATGCGCCGTGACCATCGTGCTGACCTGCTGGATCCAGGACATGCTCACGGTGCTCGAGATCGCCACCAACGATCGCATCTTCGTCTCGCGCCTGTCCTATTCGGCGATGCTGGTCGCGATCGGCGCCGGGCTGACCTGGCGCTTCGCCCGCGCCTTGAACCAGGTCGACAGCTTTGCCGGCCAGCTCGTGACGCGCGTGCGCGAGGCCGAGGAACGGCTGAAGGCGAGCTTTGCCCGCGAGGAGGAGCGCGCCCGCGCCGCCGCGCTCGCCAACGAGCGCACGCGCCTGATGCGCGACCTGCATGACGGCCTCGGCGGCCAGCTCGTCAGCATCGTCGCGCTTTCCGAGCGCGGCCATGAGGGCGCGATGATCACCGACGCCGCCCGTGCCGCCTTGAAGGATCTGCGTCTCGTCATCGATTCCATGGACGACATCGGCGGCGACCTGATGCTCGCCCTCGGCTCCTGGCGCGAGCGCACGACGGCGCAATTGCGGCCGCACGACATCACGCTCGACTGGCGCGTGGCGACGCCGCAAGGCGTGCCGCTGCATCCGGAACTGCGGCCATGGCACGTCATCCAGATCGTGCGCATCCTCGACGAGGCCGTGACCAATGCGGTCAAGCACGCCCAGGCCCGCCGCATCGCGGTCACCATCGACACGTTCGACGCCGGCCAGGGGCCGTATGGCGTGATCAGCGTGACCGACGACGGCCGCGGCTTCGCGCCGGCCGGCAATAGCGAGGCCGCTCGCAACGGCCAGACCGCGCGTGGCTTGCGCAACATGAAAAGCCGCGCCGCGCGCTGCGGTGCCGTGCTCGATCTGAGCTCGGATTCGTCCGGCACGCGTGTGCGGCTGCAATTGCCGCAGCGCTTTCCCGACAGCGACATGGCTACGGGCTGAAAGGCCCCCTCCCCGAACGTGTGGGGCGCACGGAGAGAGGGGACGGGCCGGGAAGCTGCCTGCGGAGGACGGGGGTGTTCGTCCGCAGGCTCCGTTGGCCCGAAGCAATGCAATCAACTCAACGGAAATATCAGCGCCGGCCGACGCGGTTGACCGGGCCGCCGCGATTCATCGGCGTTCCCGCGCGCACGCCGACACCGGGCGCGCCGACGCCGGGCGTTGCGACCGCCGCGGCGGCGACCGGCGCTCCCGGCGCCACCACCACTGCCGCCGTCGGCCGCACCACGCAGCCCTTGGGCACGCCGACCGTCTTGCAATAGACCACCGCCTGCGCCGGGCTCGTGCCCAGCGACACCATCGCCGCGCCCGCGAGCGCCATGACCGTCAGCCCTGCGCTCAGCGCTCCAGCTCTCTTCGACATTCTTAGCTCTCCTGCTTCCCGTTGGCGTCCCGATGCAATCACCGGGTTTCGCAGCCTAGGTATAGCCTGAATGGCAAAAGACGGCGCCCGAATACATGCCATGAAGATGGGGGTACCGCAGCCGGGAGGGTTAGCCGGTGCCATGAACATGGCATGGACCGGCGGCCGGCCTTTGCGGAATGGTCCGGCCCGATTGATCCCGGTCGGGACCAACGAGGATTCCAAAAGAGGTGCCTTATGAAGATTTCGGTTCTTGCCGCGCTGCTGCTCGCTGCCGCCGCCCTGCCCGCTGCCGCGCAATCCGGTCCGTCGGTCCAGGAGCAGATGGCCTGCCGCGGCGACGCCAGCAAGTTCTGCGCCGAACATATCGGCAAGCCGCCGCAGATGAACGCCTGCCTGCGCGACAACAAGTCGAAGCTCTCGGAGTCCTGCCGCAAGGTCGTTGAATCGCGCGGCGGCTAGTCGTCGTCGTTCTTCCTGAAAGACGACAACGAGGGCGGCGTGCTGCCGCCCTCACGATGGCAGCGCCGCTACTCCTGCATCATCTCGCCGCTGCCGCCGAACTCGGCCGGAAAATCCTTCAGCTTGGGCAGGCCGTCGCGCATCGGCAGCACGGTCTCGGCATAGTTGACGTGAACGCCGGGCGCGAAGGCGAGCGTCGGGATCGTGGCGCTGAAGACGTCGACCAGGCCGAGCGGCGGGTGATTGGTCATGAGATGACCGCCGCACTTCCTGCAATATTTGCGCTGGCTGAGCGGCGTCTTGACGAAGGTCTCGACATTGCCGGCGCCTTCGGTGACGCGCACAGCCTCGGGCTTCCACAGGCTGAAGGCGTTGACCGGACCACCCGACCACGACCGGCAGGAGCGGCAATGGCAATAGCCCATCGCCTCCGGTGCGCCCGTGACCTCGATCGTGACCGCGCCACAGAAGCAGTTTCCGACATGCTTCATTGAATCGTCTCCGTTGATGAAGGGAAGGATCCCCTCCCCGCTCCTCGTCCACGATATGTCGGGACAGATGGGATGCGGGGAGAGCTGTCGGGGTGAAGGGGACATCACCCCGAGGGCGACGTTGAGGGGCAGACGCGTGAGATGCTCGCGGATCCCACCAGGCGCGGCCACGCGTCCTCCGTTCGGCGGACGCGCGCGGTGCTGCACCGAGGCTAGAGCGATCGACGCCAGGGAATAAGCATCGACACCCGTTGTTTGTAGTCCCGGTACTCGTCACCAAAGAGAGCGACGAGGTCGTGCTCCTCCAGCGCGATGCCGACGAAGATGTACAGCGTGGTGACGGCCGCGAACAGCAGATGGCCCCCGGTCATGGTCGGCGCCGCCCAGAACGCAACGATGAAACCGAGGTAGATCGGATGGCGGACGAAATTGTAGAGCAGCGGCGTCTTGAAGCGCGGCGGCGCCATCTCCTTCCCGATCAGATGGTTGGTCACCTGATGCAGTCCGAACAATTCGAAATGATTGATCAGGTAGGTGCTGGTGAACACCAGGATCCAGCCCGCGAAGGACAGCGTGACCAGTGTCACGGCGAGATCATGGTTCTCGACGTTCCATATGATTGCAGGTAACGGTCGCCACTGCCAGAACAGGAGGAGCAATGACAGGCTCGCGAACAGCACATAGGTCGAGCGCTCGACCGGCTTCGGGACGAACTGCGTCCACCACGCCTTGAACTGCTTGCGCGCCATCACGCTGTGCTGAACCGCGAACAGCGACATCAAGAGCAGATTGATGAGAACCGCCTCGACTGGCGGCGTGTCGGTTCCGGTGTCGATGGTCTTGGGGACCATCACCCCCATGACGAAGCCGATGGCGTAGAGAATGGTGACGAAGAAGACGAGATAGGCCGTAATTCCGTACAAAAAGGCGGCGAGCTTGAAAATGCGTGTGCCCATAACTTCCGGGCCCATGGAATGAATTTGGTGATCAAGTTGGGTCATGAAACGCTCCGTTGTGCCGAG
Organism: Bradyrhizobium sp. A11; assembly: GCF_042077125.1. NCBI lineage: Bacteria > Pseudomonadati > Pseudomonadota > Alphaproteobacteria > Hyphomicrobiales > Nitrobacteraceae > Bradyrhizobium > Bradyrhizobium sp. A11. The sequence continues at coordinate 6,252,811 of NZ_CP149509.1, forward strand.
ACATCGACACTGTTTGGTCTTGGCACCATGGCGGATCGGACGCCCCAAGACTTTCGCGGGCGGTTGATTTTCGCCTGAGACGACTTTGATTTTTGCTTGAGACGACGAAACCGTGCGATTCAGCTTTGAAAACAACGTGCTCGACGGCACCCTGCGGGAGCTCACCCGCGGCGGGGTGCCCGTGCCGTTGCAGCCGCAAGTGTTCGATCTCTTGCTCTATCTCGTCGCGCAACGCGGGCGTGTGGTCAGCAAGGATGACCTGATCAGCCAGATCTGGGCCGATCGGATCATCTCGGATTCCGCGCTGAACAGCCGGATCAACGCCGCGCGCAAGGCGATCAGGGACGATGGCGCGACCCAGCGGCTGATCAAGACCATTCCGCGCAAGGGCTTTCGCTTCGTCGGCGAGGTCCGGGAAGAAGCCGCAGCGATCGTGCCGGCCGAAGCCGGGCCCGCACTCCCGCGCGTGGCGGATCGCCCGGCGGTCGCGGTGCTTGCCTTCGAGAACATGAGCGGCGATCCCGCCCAGGATTATTTCGGCGACGGCATCAGCGAGGACATCCTCACCGCGCTGTCGAAGCAGCGCTGGTTCATGGTGATCGCCCGCAATTCATCCTTCACCTACAAGGGACGCGCAGTCCATATCGGGCAGATCGCGGAGGAGCTCGGCGTCCGCTACGTCGTCGAAGGCAGCGTCCGCAAGTCGAACAACCGGGTCCGCATCACCGCGCAACTCAACGACGCCATTTCGGGCGGCCATCTGTGGGCCGAGCGCTATGACCGCGAGCTGGGCGACGTCTTCGCCGTTCAGGACGAGATCACCAACGCAATCGCGGCGGCGATCGAGCCGCAGATTCACGCAGCGGAGAATTTTCGCGCGCACAGCAAGACACCGGCGAGCCTGGACGCATGGGATCTCCTGATGCGGGCGCTGTCGCATTATTGGCGCGTGACCCCCCGCGATCACGAGACCGCACGAACGCTGCTGGAACGCGCGATCGGGATAGATCCGAGCTACGGCCGGGCGCTGTCGCTGCTGGCGGCTAACCACATGTTCGGCGCGCATCTCGGCTGGAGCGAGCTCGCCACGGTGGCGCCGGTGGCGGAAGCCGCCGCGCTGGCCGCGGTGCGCTGCGATCATGAGGATGCCTGGGCCCATGTCGCGCTCGGCAGCGTCTGCTTCTCGACACGCAGGCTCGCGGACGCGCTGTCCGAGTTCGAGCAGGCGCTCGGGCTCAACCCGAACTTCTCCCTGGCGCAGGGCTATTACGCGCTGGCGCTGTCCTATGCCGGACGGCCGAAGGATTCGTTCGAGGCCGCGCAGCGTGCGATCCGGCTGTCGCCCCGCGATCCCTCGCTGGCGATCTATCACGGCATCGCCGGCTATGCGCGCTTCACCGAACGCCGATATGACGAGGCCATCGCGCTCGCGCGCGAGGCGATCCGCCATCGCGGCGATCTCACCGGAGCCTACCGCGTGCTCGCGGTCTCGGCCGGCATGACCGGCGACGACATGCTGGCGGAGACGGCGCTGGGCGAGCTCCGCCGCGCCCAGCCGGGCATCTCGCTGCACTGGATCGCGACGCAGCTGCCGTGGGCCAACGACGCCGATCGCGCACACTATCTGGAAGGGTTCCGGCGCGCCGGATTGCGCTAGGGTATGTCGCGGCTCTTACCCTCCCCTGGAGGGGGAGGGTGGCTCACATCTGAGCGCAGCGAAGATGAGAGACGGGGTGGGGTGACGGTCTTTCCACCTCGAACAGTGCCCGTATGGAGAGATCACCCACCCCGCTCGCGCTGCGCGCGATCGACCCTCCCCCTCCAGGGGAGGGTAAGAGACGTCGCGAACTTTTCTTAGGGCGCGGTGTTCCTAGGCTCGCTTGCGGCGCAGATGGACGATGACGTCGAGCCGCGCGATCTCGTGGCCGGGAAGCGCCTCGGGGATCTTGGTGAAGGCGAGGCCGTCGGCAACGTCGACCAGCACGTCCTCGCCTTCGAGGTAGAAGTGCGGATGCACCGAGGTGTCGGTGTCGAAGAACGACTTGATGCCGTCGGCCGCGATCCGGCGCAGCAGGCCGGCCTCGGTGAACTGGTTCAGCGTGTTGTAGACGGTCGCGAGCGACAGATAGGCGTTCGCCGCCATCGCCTCTTCATAGAGGCTCTCGGCGGTGACGTGACGGTGGCCGTTCAGGAACAGCAACTGGCCGAGCGCGAGACGCTGGCGCGTCGGGCGCAGGCCGGCATTGCCGAGCAGCTGCAGGCAGCGCTGCACGCCTGGATCCGGCGGTGGCTCGAGGCTGGCGACATCAGGTCCGTCATCGTCAAGCGCCGGGATATGGGTGGCCTGGATGTCCATCGATCGTCTCACGGCTCAAGGGAGCAGGACAGGCAGTGCCGCCTTCCGCCAGTTGCTATTGGATCGCAAAGGCGCCGGCCCGACTTTGATCCAGGTCAAATTCGCAGGCCGCCTCTGACCTATCGCAAGGCGGCCCGGTCTATTCCCGGCCAGGATCGGCTGATATCAACGAGGTTCGCATGTCCAGACCGGTTCCCGACAAGGCAGAGGTCGCGCTCGAATATCCCGACAAGTTCTATGTCGGCACTTTCGAGCATTCGTCGCGGTTCGAGGCGCGGCTCGATGGCAGCGGCGTTGCGCTGACGCTGCAGCATCCGGGCGCCGCCGACGAGCGCAAATCGGTCCACCTGCACATCAATTTCGGCCTGCTCGCCGGCATCCTGCGTGAGCTCGCGGGCAGCGTCGCCGGCATCCCCAAGGACGATATCGCGCACCGCGAGCAGCTCGCAGAGGCGCTCGACGAATTGCGACGGGCGCTCAGCGCATCATGACGGTCTGACGCTTTTGGTCGCAGGCGCAAGCTTGTGCACCGGCTCCGCCAACTCTCGCCATGACTGAAGCCTGCTGATTGCTCCGTGCGCGAAGGCCTGCGGGGAAAACCGGACGCGCTGTACATTTTTTGTGCTGATACTGTCGAGACTTTCATCTTGCGGCGCCGAACGAGACTGTGTGAGCCTCGATATCGGATGGGGACTGGGACGGACTGGTCGTAGCTTTGCGCGCGAGCACGTTGCGAAGCGTTTTCGGCTGGCCTCGCTTGAGAAAGTTACGACATGCCGAAACGAGTGTTGCTTGGTCTCCTCCTGGCTTGCGGCTTTGCGGCCCCGGCTCTGGCGCAAGAGCCGAAAACCGGAGGTGTGATCAATGCCGTGATCCAGCCCGAGCCGCCTGGCCTGATGCTGGCCCTGGTGCAGAACGGCCCGACCCAGATGGTGTCGGGCAACATCTTCGAGGGGCTATTGCGCTACAGCCCCAAGCTCGAACCGCAGCCGGAGCTCGCCGAGAGCTGGAGCGTCAGCGAGGACGCCAAGACCTACACCTTCAAGCTCAGGAAGGGCGTGACCTGGCACGACGGCAAGCCCTTCACCGCCGCGGACGTCTTGTTCTCGATCGAGATGCTGAAGCAGACGCATGCGCGCGCCCGCACCAATCTGGCGCAGGTCGACAAGGTCGAGGCACCCGACGCCCATACGGTGGTGTTCACGCTGAAGCAGCCGTTCGGCCCGTTCCTCGGCATCTTCGAGGTCGGCTCGATGCCGATGGTGCCGAAGCATCTCTATGAAGGCACCGACTTCAAGACCAATCCCTACAACAACGCGCCCATCGGCACCGGCCCCTTCATGTTCAGGGAGTGGCAGAAGGGATCGTTCATCCGCCTGGTCAAGAACCCGAACTATTACGAGAAGGGCAAGCCGTATCTCGACGAGATCTACTGGCAGATCATTCCCGACGCCGCGGCGCGCTCGGTGGCATATGAGACCGGCAAGGTCGACGTGCTGCCCGGCGGCTCCGTCGAGAATTTCGACGTGCCGCGGCTGTCCAAGCTGAAGGACACGTGCGTTACGGGCGCCGGCTGGGAGTTCTTCTCACCGCTGGCCTGGCTGTGGCTCAACAACCGCCAGGGTCCGCTCGCCGACAAGCGGGTGCGGCAGGCCGTCATGTATGCGATCGACCGCGATTTCGCCAAGGACGTGATCTGGAACGGGCTCGGCAAGGTCGCGACCGGCCCCTCCGCCTCGACCATCAAGTACTACACCGATGACGTGAAGAAATATCCTTACGATCCGGCCAAGGCCAAGGCGCTGCTGAAGGAGGCCGGCTACAAGGGCGAGAAGATCCGCCTGCTGCCGCTCGCCTATGGCGAGACTTGGCAGCGCTGGGGTGAAGCCGTGAAGCAGAACCTCATGGATGTCGGCATCAACATCGAGACCATCGCCACCGACGTTGCCGGCGGCAACCAGAAGATCGGCGACTGGGACTACGACATCGCCTTCACCTATCTCTATCAGTACGGCGATCCCGCACTCGGGGTCGGCCGCAACTACATCTCCAGCAACATCGCCAAGGGTCAGGTCTTCAACAACGTCGAGGGCTATTCCAACCCGGAGATCGACAAGCTGTTCGCCGAAGGCGCGGTCGCGACGCCGGATTCCAAGCGCAAGGAGATCTACGAGAAGGCGCAGAAGATCCTGGTCGAGGACGTGCCGGTGGCCTGGATGCTCGAGCTGCAATTCCCGACCATCACGCGCTGCAAGGTCAAGAACCTGATCACGACGGGGATCGGGGTCAATGACGGCTTCAAGGACGCATGGCTCGACAAGTGACGAGGTGCATGCGACATCGCGACGAAATCTCAGTCGCGGCGTCGCGCTCCGGGGTACGAACTGATTCACGATGAAATCATATCGAGACGCTGAGGCATCGGCGGTGCCCACCTCTCCCCGTCGGGGAGAGGTGTTCCTCGCGGCAAGACCGCCTCGATCAACTGGCATACGAGTCTAGATGCTCTCCTTCGTCGCTCAGCGTATCGTGAAGGGCGTGATCGTCCTGCTCGCGATCGTCGTCCTCAATTTTTTCCTGATCCGGCTCGCGCCCGGCGACCCCGCGATCGTGATGGCGGGCGAGGCCGGCGCCAGCGATCAGGTCTTCGTCAAGCAGCTCCGGGAAAAGTTCGGCCTCGACAAGCCGCTGCCCGAGCAGCTCTTCATCTACGTCAAGGGCGTGGTCAGCCTCGACCTCGGCTTCTCCTTCCGCCAGCAGGCGCCGGTGGCAAAACTGATCGGCGAGCGGCTGCCGGCGACGCTGCTGCTGACGCTGACCGCGTTTGCGATCTCGCTGATGCTCGGCATCCTCTTCGGCACTTTCGCCGCGCGCTTCGCCGGAACCTTCCTCGACACCGCCATCACGGTCTTTGCGCTGGTCTTCTACGCCATGCCGATCTTCTGGGTGGCGCTGATGGGCATCCTGCTGTTCTCGGTCACCATGGATTGGCTGCCGAGCTTCGGTTACGAGACGGTCGGCGCCAACCTCACCGGCTTTTCCCACGCGGTCGACGTCGCAAAGCACCTGATCATGCCGGCGATGACGCTCGGCCTGTTCTTCATGGCGACCTACACCCGCATGACGCGCGCCTCGATGCTGGAGGTGAAGCGGCTCGACTTCGTCAAGACCGCGCGCGCGAAAGGCCTTGGCGATGCCGTGATCCAGCGCCGCCACGTGCTGCGCAATGCGCTGCTGCCGGTCGTGACGCTCGCCGGCGTGCATTCCGGCACGCTGATCGGCGGCGCCGTCATCACCGAGACCGTGTTCGCCTGGCCCGGCATCGGGCGGCTGATGTACGACGCCCTGCTCCAGCGCGACTACAATCTGCTGCTCGGCGTGTTCGTGATCTGCTCCGCCATGGTGCTGATCTTCAACCTCATCACCGACCTCGTCTATCGCCTGGTCGATCCGCGCATTGAATTCGCCTCATGAGACAGTTCTGGAAATCGATGTTCAAGAGCCCGAGCGGCGTCATCGGGCTGATCATCCTCCTGCTCGCGATCTCGGTCGCATTGTTCGGGCCGATGCTGTTTCCGAACTCGCCCTGGCGCATGGTGCAGCGGCCGTTCCTGCCGCCCTTCACGCTCGGGGCCGTGCCGCTCGGCACCGACGCGCTCGGCCGCGACGTCTTTGCCGGCATGATCTTCGGCGCGCGGGTCTCGCTGCTGGTCGGTCTCGTCTCGACACTGGTCGCGCTGGTCGTCGGCATTCCCATCGGCGCGATGGCCGGCTATTTCGGCGGCAGGGTCGACGACGCCCTGATGCGCTTCACCGAGTTCTTCCAGACCATCCCGAGCTTCGCGCTCGCGATCGTGCTGGTCGCGATCCTGCAGCCCTCGATCTATTCGATTGTCGCCTCGATCGCGGTCGTGAGCTGGCCGCCGGTCGCCCGCCTGGTGCGCGGCGAGGTCCTGTCGCTACGCACGCGCGAATATGTCCAGGCCGCGATCGTCACCGGCCAGAGCAACAGCTGGATCATCCTGCGCGAGATCCTGCCCAACGCGCTGTCGCCGGTGATCGTGCTGGCCTCGCTGATGGTGGCGACCGCGATCCTCTTGGAATCCTCGCTGTCCTTCCTCGGCCTCGGCGATCCCAATCTGATCTCCTGGGGCTACATGGTCGGCGCCGGCCGCACCGTGATCCGCCAGGCCTGGTGGATCACCGTGTTTCCCGGCATCGCCATCCTGATCTCCGTGCTCGGGCTGAACCTGATCGGCGAAGGCCTCAACGACGCGCTCAATCCGCGCCTCTCGCGCGAGGGACGCTGATGATGATCGCCCCGCCCGCCGTCTCCATCAGGAACCTGCGGATCGCGCTGCCGAAGGGTGCCGAGCGGCCCTTCGCGGTCGACGGCGTCTCGCTGGACCTGCACCCCGGCAAGATCGTCTGCGTCGTCGGCGAGTCCGGCTCCGGCAAGTCGATGTGCGCGCATGCGCTGATGGGTCTGCTGCCCGATACGGTGTCCGTCGCCGCCGGCGAAATCCAGTTCGAAGGCCGCGACCTGCTCAAGCTCGATGACGCCGGCTGGCGCGACCTGCGCGGCCGCCGGCTGGCGATGATCTTTCAGGAGCCGATGACCGCACTCAATCCCTTGATGCGGATCGGCGACCAGATGGCGGAGATGTTCGAGGCGCATGGCCTGCTGACGCCAAGGGAGCGGCGCGCCAAGGCGCTGTCGCTGGCGCGCGAGGTCGGCCTGCCCGATCCTGAAAGGATCGTGCGCGCCTATCCGCACCAGCTCTCCGGCGGCCAGCGCCAGCGCGCCATGATCGCGATGGCGCTGGCGCTCGAGCCTGCGGTGCTGGTTGCGGACGAGCCGACCACCGCGCTCGACGTCACCACGCAGGCGCAGATCCTCAAGCTGATCCGCAACCTCCAGCGCAGCCGCAACATGGCCGTGATGTTCATCACGCACGATTTCGGCGTGGTCGCCGACATCGCCGACCAGGTCGTGGTGCTCCGCCATGGCAAGGTCGTGGAGGAAGGCCCGGCCTCTGCCGTCTTCAACGAGCCGCAGCACGACTACACCAAGGCGCTGCTCGCCGCCGTCCCCTCGATCGATCCGCCGGCACGCAAGCCCCTCGACGGTCAGGCCAGGGCGGTCGAGGTGATCGGTCTCGATAAGACCTACGTGACATCAGGCGGCTGGTTTCGCGAGGACCGCCGCGTCGATGCCGCGCGCGCGGTCAATTTCGACATCCTCAAGGGTGAGACACTCGGCCTCGTCGGCGAATCCGGCTCCGGGAAATCATCGGTGGCGCGCCTCGTAATGCGGCTGATCGAGGCCGACCGCGGCACGGTTCGGATCGGCGAGACCGATCTCACCTCCCTCTCCGGCAAGGCGCTGCGCGCGGAGCGGCATCGCATCCAGATGATCTTCCAGGATCCGTTCGCCTCGCTCAATCCGCGCCGCAAGATCGGCCACATCATCGCCGCCGGCCCGATCGCGGCCGGCATCGATGCGAAGATCGCCTTCGATCGTGCCCGCGATCTGCTCAAGATGGTCGGCCTCGATGCCGGCGCGCTCGAACGCTATCCGCACGAATTCTCCGGCGGCCAGCGCCAGCGTATCGGCATTGCGCGCGCGCTGGCGCTCGAGCCGGAGATCATCGTCGCCGATGAAGCCGTCTCCGCGCTCGACGTCTCCGTGCAGGCGCAGGTCTTGAAGCTGCTCGAAGACCTCAAGGCGCGCCTCGGTCTCTCCATGCTGTTCATCACCCACGATCTGCGCGTCGCCGCCCAGATCTGCGACCGCATCGCGGTGATGCAGCGCGGCGCCATCGTCGAGCTGAAGCCGACCGCGCAGCTGTTCGCCGCGCCGGAGCATGCCTATACGCGCGAGCTGCTGGCGGCGGTGCCGGGACGGAAGGAGCCTGCGCCGGCGGCGTGAAACGGTGTTCGCATCGGATCACCGGACCTCGCGTTGTTCCAAAAACTTGCATGCCCGAAGGTGAAACATATTGAAGCCAACGGCATTTGCTTTCCGGAATGATCCTTGCTGATGAAGACAAGGAGCAAAGCTGACACCGCCATTTAGAGCCTCGCAAGCGAATACAAGGTGGTGAGCGGCTTCTCGACCCGCGCATGAACGGCGCTGGAGGTATCGAGATGCCCGGGTGCGCTCACACGTATTTTATTCCGTCGTGATCGGCCGCGCCGCTTCAAAGGCGAAGCCGGCACCATAGATCATGATGGAATGATTTTCGTCATCTGATGACGGATGCCAATTGATACGGAGTCAACATGGGCGAAGTTATTCGATTTGTCTCGAAGTCCGAGCGTGAGCGGATGCGTCTCATCCAGGAGGCGCGCGCCATCTACGACAGCATCTTCCCTTCGGCCGATCCGGCCGGCGAAGGTCAGGATAAGGTGCCGCCTGGCCGGGCGTTCGTCGGCGACGGGAGCACCCGATCGTGATCAAGATCATCGCGGTGCTTTGCAGTCTCGCTTCTCCGAACAATTGTCACGAGCAGATCGTCACCACCTCGGATTTTGCCGAGGTCTCGGTGCAGTCCTGCCTGATGGGCGCGCCGCAGCTTGCCGACTGGATGAACCAGCATCCGACCGAGCGGCTGGCAGCATGGCGCTGCGTGATCGGGCAACAGGTTCGCCGCGGAATTTAGCTGTTCAAGCTGATCGGCATCGCTCTATCGGGTGGTGTTGCTCCAGGTCGGAACGGAATTGGTCACGCCGACCGACGGCCAATTGTAGGATCCGATCGACGGCGCCGTGACGGTGCCGACCGACGCTCCGGACGAGCCGTACGCTTTCGGCTGCGCGGCCGGCGACGCGCCGCCGCCATAGTTCGGGGCCACCACGCCGGCACTGTAAGGCCTGCTCGCGCGCTGCTTCTTCGCCTCGGCCGCGACCGGCGCGAGCAGAAGTCCGGCCCCGATGACGGCGGCAATGGCGAATTTGAAGCCCATCATGGCTGATCTCTCCGAAGCTTGCGCCCTTGTCGCCATGTGTCCATTCAGCGGACGATATCCAGGGCCGCCCCGTTCATAACTCCGTGCGCGGAGGAAGGTGCCGGGAGCGGACAGTCCGCCTTCGGTTGGACCCGAATCAGCGTTAGTGCATTGGCCTCACCGAGTTCGCGGATTGAGGCGACATGACCGGCCCTGAACTGAAGCAACTCCGCGCCGACCTCTCGGACGCCCTCGAGCGGAAGCTCACCGCGCTCGACATGGCAAAGCTCTGCGGATTGCCGGAGAAAGGCGGCGCCGACACCATCCGGCGTTGGGAGGTGAGCGGCCCGACGCCCTCGGCGACCAAGGTGCTGCGCGTGCTCGCGATGGCGAGCGAGCGCTATCCGATCCTGGAGAAGTTCGACATCTTCGATCGCCACGACGTGCGCGAGGAGGACCGACCGGCAAAGCGCGCGGCGTTCCGCCAGCAGATGCGGGACGAGGCGCGCCGGCGGCTAGGTTAACGAAGTGCGCCTGGAGGTTACCGAAACGCTGCGGCGTTAAACCTTCCTTCAGCATTTCTTAAGCCGGCATTAAGCACGAAAATCATTTGCAGCCCAATAGGTTGGGTTGGGTCTCGCTGTGCCATGCATGTGACAGCATTTTCATCAAAAGCGAGCTATCTGCAGAACCAACGCCGGCGCGGACAGCGCGCCTGCCGGGGACATTGAGTGCTGGAGTTCAAGACGATGAAGAAGATTCTGTTTGCGACCGTTGCGCTGCTCGCGATGGGCGCGGCTGCACCGGCCGTCGGTGCCGATCTCGGCAACCGCAACTATTACAAGTCGCCCGCGCCGGCCTATGCCGCGCCGATCTACAACTGGACCGGTTTCTATATCGGTGGCCATGTCGGCGGCGCGTTCTCCAGCGACAACAATTTCAGCGGCCTCTCCACCGGCAACAACGGCAATGGCCGTTTCCTCGGCGGCGTGCAGGTCGGTGCGGACTGGCAGTTCCACCCGAACGTCGTGGTCGGCGTCGAGGGCCAGTATTCCTGGCTCTCCGGTAGCGTCGGCGCCGTGTTTCCGGGCGGCATCGCCTACACCAATGACCAGCGCGGTCTCGGCTCGATCACCGGCCGCATCGGCTACACCTGGGGTCCCGGCCTCGTCTACGTGAAGGGCGGCTACGCCTATTCGGACAACAACGAGAGGGTGACCGTCGGCGGCGTGCCGGCCGCCTTCGTCATCACGGGCGATCACCGCAACGGCTACACCGTCGGTGCCGGCCTCGAATACATGTTCGCCCCGAACTGGTCGGCCAAGGCCGAGTACCAGTATTACAATTTCGGCGACGCGAGCTTCACCGCGGGTCCGCTCGTCGGCACCGGCAGCTTCACCACCGACGACCACACCATCAAGGCGGGCGTCAACTACCGCTTCAACTGGGCGGGCCCGGCGGCCGCGCGCTACTGATCGGTTACCGCAACTTTACCAGGACGAAGGGCCGGCGACGTCGCCGGCCCTTGTTTTTTTCGCCCTGCGGAACAGACGCAACCGTTTGCGGACATTGCGATTTTTTTAACCCGGCCGTGCCGATACTGCCGGCCACAAAGAGAAGCAAGAACGCTGGGGGAATTTTCGATGGCGATCCGTCTGGGCCTTGGCCCTTTGCTTGGTCGATTCAAGCCGCGATTCAAGATGCCGACATGGGGCGTGCGCGGCAGCCTGTTCGCGGCATTCGCGGTGATCGCGGGCATGGGCCTCGTGATCGCAGCCGGCGCCGGCCTGGCGCTGCAGAATCTCGGCGGACGCATGACCGAGCTGAGCGGACGGGACATTCCGCGCCTGACCGCCAGCCTGCAATTGTCGGCGCTGAGCGCGAGCCTTGCGGCGCAGGGACCGGCCCTGCTCGCGGCGCAAAGCGAGGAAGCCCTCAACGAGCGCACCAAGAAGCTCAAGGAATTGCAGGAGCAGACGCAGCAGAAGCTCACCGAGATCATTCAGCTCGGCGGCGACAAATCCGTCGTCTCCGGTCTCAGCGAGACGATGAAGAGCATCAACGAGGCGGCGCAGAGCCTGGCCAAGGCCGCCCGCGAGCGGCTGGATATCGCCGCTCTTCACGACAAGCAATATGACGCGCTGCGCAGCGCGCAGGGCGCCTTCGTCGGCGCGGCCAGCCCGGCGATGCTCGACGCGCAGACCCGGGTCAACGCCATTCTCGGCTCGGCCGACCTGTCCGCCGCGGATGCAAGCGAGGCCGCGCAGACCGTCGGCCAGCTCGGCAACGTCGTCGCCAGCGGCAACCTCGCGGCCGCCGACATGAGCGCGGCGCTGTCGGCCAACAGCAGCGACAAGCTCGACGACATCCAGAAGGAATTCAAGACGGCGCAGGGCCGCCTGCGCTCCAATCTCGATCTGCTGCCGGACAACCAGGGCAACAAGATGCTGCGCGAGACGGCGGAGAAGCTGCTCGCGCTCGGCACCGGCAAGACCGGCGTGTTCAATCTGCGCGAGAAGGAGCTCGACTCCATCGATTACGGCCAGACCATCCTGGACGAGACCCGCAAGCTCAATGTCGGCCTCGGCATCAGCGTGCAGCAGCTCGTCGACGGCGTGCAGAAGGAGACCGACGCCTCGACCTCCCAGGCGCAGCAGGAGACCTCACTCGCGACGTCCGTGATGCTGGCGCTCGGAGCCTCGATGCTGGTCGGCTCGGCGCTGTTCGTCTGGCTCTATGTCGGCCGCAACATCCTGCGCCGCATCCGTGAGCTTCAACGCGCGATGCAGCTGCTCTCGGCCGGCGACCTCGACACCGAGATCGTCCGTTCCCGGCAGAACGATGAGATCGGCGTGATGAAGGAAACGCTGACCGTGTTCCGTGACAGCATGATCGAAGCCCGGGCGCTCGCCGGCGAACAGGAAAAAGACCGCGTCGCCAAGGCCGAGCGGGCCGCGCGCATGGAAGCGAAGATCGCCGAATTCGAGAACACGGTGCGCACCGCACTCGACAACCTGGCGCAATCGGCCAATTCGATGCAGTCGACCGCGCAGAGCATGTCGACCACCGCCGACCAGTCCAACGCGCTGGTCAACGCGGTCGCCTCCGCCGCCGAGGAGACCTCCGTCAACGTGCAGACCGTCTCGTCGGGCACCGAGCAGCTGTCGTCCTCGATCGAGGAAATCAGCAAGCAGGTCGTGACCTCGGCCGCGATCGCCAAGAAGGCCGTCGACGAAGCCGGCGCGACCGACGCCACGGTGCAGAGCCTCGCCGACAGCGCGAGCCGCATCAGCGTCGTGGTCGATCTGATCCAGACCATCGCCTCGCAGACCAACCTGCTCGCACTCAACGCCACCATCGAGGCGGCGCGTGCCGGCGAGGCCGGCCGCGGCTTCGCCGTGGTCGCCTCCGAGGTGAAGAGCCTCGCGAGCCAGACCGCCAAGGCGACGGAGGAAATCCGCACCCAGATCGCCAGCATGCAGGACATCACGACCTCGGCGGTCGGCGCCATCCAGGGCATCGGCCGGATCATCGGCGAGATCAATGACGTGACCACGACGATCGCGGCCGCGGTCGAGGAGCAGGGCGCCGCCACCCGCGAGATCGCGCGCAACATCCAGCATGCGGCCGGCGGCACCAGCGAGGTCTCCAGCAACATCGTCGGCGTCTCCACCGCCTCCGCCGAGGCCGGCGCGGCCGCGAGCGAAGTGCTGGGCGCCTCCGACGCGCTGCGCCGCGAAGCCGACCTGCTGCGCGGAGAGATCGACGCGTTCCTCAACAACATGCGGGCGGCGTAGGACGCCGCGGCATCGGTACTGCGCTCCCCTCTCCCGCCTGCGGGAGAGGGTCGGCGTGAGGGTGCCTGGTTGAGGGAGCCGGCGTCTCGCGGTCCCACATCACGGAAAAAGCCTCCGGTATGACCGCCATGCGAAGACCCCGCCCGGTCCTTTTTCGGCTGGCGCGGCGCGCGCGCCGGGTTTAAGCGGGTAGCATGACCGCGAAAACCGACACCGCGCCGTCCTCGGCCGAGGCCCTGCGCTATCCCTGGGACCAGCATCCCGGCCACGACGAGATCGTCGAAGTCAGGCCCGGCGTGTTGTGGGCCCGGCTGAAGCTGCCGTTCCGCCTCAACCACGTGAACATCTACCTGCTCGCCGACGGCGACGGCTATGCGATGGTCGATACCGGCTTCGGCAACGAGGAGACGATCGAGGCCTGGACCAAGCTGTTCGACGGACCGCTGAAGGGCGTCACCGTCACCCGCCTGATCGTCACCCACTCCCATCCCGACCACGTCGGCCTCGCCGGCTGGGTGGTGGAGCGATTCAACTGCCCGCTGGTGATGTCGCAGGTCGAGTATCTGCAATCGGTGTATCATCAGAACCGTGGCACCGCGGAGCGGCAGGAAGCGCAGCGGCTGTTCTTCCGCCGCCACGGCATGGACGAGTCGCTGACCGAGAAGCTGCTGGGCCGCGGCCAGGATTATCTCAAGCGCGTCTCGGTGCTGCCGCCCTCCTACCGCCGCATCTCCCATGGCGACGACGTCGTCATCGGCACGCGCCGCTTCAAGGTGATCACCGGCGGCGGCCATGCGCTCGACCAGGTCATGCTGTATTGCGCCGACGACAAGCTGTTCCTCTCGGCTGACCAGGTGCTGAGCAGGATCTCGCCCAATGTCAGCGTCTGGGCGGTCGAGCCCGACCAGAACTCGCTCGGCGAATATCTGGCCTCCCTCGCCAGCCTCACCACGACGCTGCCCTATGACGTGCTGGTGCTGCCCGGCCACGGCGTGCCGTTCTACGGATTGAAGACCCGCATCAAGCAGCTCGCCGACCACCACGAGGAGCGCTGCCGCCTGATCGCGGAGGCCTGCCGCGAGGTGCCGCAGACCTCGCGCGCCCTGGTGCCCGTGGTGTTCAACAAGCATGTGCTCGACGAGCACCAGATGGGCTTTGCCGCCGGCGAGCTGGTCGCCCACGTCAATTACATGATCGTCGAGGGCCGGCTGACCGCCGAGACGAAGGACGGCGTGCTGCAATTCAGGACGACGTGAGCCTTTTCTTCACCTCGCCCCGCTGCGGGCCGAGGGAGCACACCGTCACTGCGGCAAAACTCACGTCGTGTTCGCGATCGCATGCAGCGCCGCGACGTAGCCGAACGGGCCGAGGCCGCAGATCACGCCGGTCGCCACGAACGAGATCCTGGAGTGGCGGTGATATTCGTCGCGGGCGTGGATGTTGGAGATGTGGACTTCCAGCACCGGCCCCTCGAACGTCTTGATCGCGTCCATGATGGCCACCGAGGTGAATGAGAAGCCGGCCGGATTGATGACGATGGCGTCGGCATCCTGCCGCGCCGACTGGATCAGGTCGACGAGGACGCCTTCATGGTTGGACTGGTGGAAGGCCAGCTTGAGGCCGAGCCTGGCTGCGGCCTCCTCGCAGCTCGCGTTGATCTCCGCGAGCGTCGTTGTGCCATAGATGTGCGGCTCGCGGATGCCGAGCATATTGAGGTTGGGACCGTTGAGGATCATGACACGTTTCATCGGGCGTCCTTTCGCATGAGCTTGGCGAGCACCGATCCGCGCCCGGACGAAAACAAGACGGCGGGATCGGCGCGACCAGCTCGGCCATCATGGACGCAGGGCGCCCCATGGACAAAATGTCCAAGCCGGCTGCGGCGGTCTGCGGCTGTCGCAGGGGCCGCCATCCGCGGCGGCGGAACGCGTTAGGCGTTTGATCCACATCAACTATCGCCTGCGAGACGCCGCTATCAATATACCCGCGCGCCGCGCACCAAATGTGTGCTGGCGCATAGACATTGGAGCTGGAAAAGCTCTAAAAAATGGGTGGCCGCCTTGGCCGGGTTCCGTTGCAGGTCTTGCCGATGGATTACAATCAGTTCTTCGATTCCGCCCTCGATCGTCTCCACGCGGAGCGGCGCTACCGCGTGTTCGCCGACCTCGAGCGCACGGCCGGCCGGTTCCCACACGCGGTCTGGCACTCGCCCAAGGGCAAGCGCGACGTCGTGATCTGGTGCTCCAACGATTATCTCGGCATGGGCCAGCACCCGAAGGTGGTCGGCGCCATGGTCGAGACCGCGACCCGCGTCGGCACCGGGGCCGGCGGCACCCGCAACATCGCCGGCACGCATCATCCGCTGATTCAGCTCGAGGCCGAGCTCGCCGATCTCCACGGCAAGGAAGCCGCGCTGCTGTTCACCTCGGGCTATGTCTCGAACCAGACCGGCATTCCGACCATCGCAAAGCTCATTCCGAACTGTCTCATTCTGTCGGACGAGCTCAACCACAATTCGATGATCGAGGGCATCCGCCAGTCGGGCTGCGAGCGGGTCGTGTTCCGCCACAACGATGTGGCGCATCTCGAGGAGCTGCTGAAAGCGACCGACCCGAACCGTCCGAAGCTGATCGTCTGCGAAAGCCTCTATTCCATGGACGGCGACGTCGCTCCGCTCGCCAAGATCTGCGATCTCGCCGAGAAGTACGGCGCGATGACCTATGTCGACGAGGTCCACGCCGTCGGCATGTACGGCCCGCGCGGCGGCGGCATCGCCGAGCGTGACGGCGTCATGCACCGCATCGACGTGCTCGAAGGCACCCTCGCCAAGGCGTTCGGCTGCCTCGGCGGCTACATTGCCGCCAACGGCCAGATCATCGATGCCGTGCGCTCCTATGCGCCGGGCTTCATCTTCACCACCGCGCTGCCGCCGGCGATCTGCTCGGCGGCGACCGCCGCGATCAAGCACCTGAAGGCCTCGAACTGGGAGCGCGAGCGCCACCAGGACCGCGCCGCCCGCGTCAAGGCGATCCTCAACGCCGCCGGCCTGCCCGTGATGTCGAGCGACACCCATATCGTGCCGCTGTTCGTCGGCGATCCCGAGAAGTGCAAGCAGGCGTCCGATCTCCTGCTCCAGGAGCACGGCATCTACATCCAGCCGATCAACTACCCGACGGTCGCCAAGGGCAGCGAGCGGCTGCGCATCACGCCCTCGCCCTATCACGACGACGGCCTGATCGATCAGCTCGCCGAAGCTCTGCTGCAGGTGTGGGACCGCCTCGGCCTGCCGCTGCGCGCCAAGTCGCTGGCCGCGGAATAGGTCTTTCTTACCCTCCCCTGGAGGGGTCCGGGACGAGCGTAGCTCGCCCGTGGGTCGCTACGCATGCAGCGAAGCGGAATGCGTAGCGGGGTGGGGTGACGGTGTCTCCACATCCAATACTGCCCGAGTGGATAGATCACCCCACCCCGCTCGCGCTACGCGCGATCGACCCTCCCCCTCCAGGGGAGGGTAAGTCCCAGGCATCCGCATTCCCACCTTAACGACAGCCCCGATTCCGGCCGCCGCCCGGCATTTCGCTGTCGCTTCGCCCTGTCCAACGCGCTAGATTTGCAGGGAAAATGAGCGCGGGCGCCGCCGGTGCCCAGGGAGACGCGTGCTCGCCATGCTGCACGATTGGGGCGTGATCGCCGCCGCCTTCGGCTATATCGGCTTTCTGTTCCTGGTGGCGAGCCATGGCGACCGCCGCTCGCCGGCCGGGCGCGGGCGTACCCCCGGGCTGATCTATCCGCTGTCGCTGGCGATCTATTGCACGTCCTGGACCTTCTTCGGCTCGGTCGGCTTCGCCACCCGCACCTCGACCGACTTCCTCGCCATCTATGTCGGCCCGATCCTGATGATCGGGCTCGGGGCCGGCGTCCTGCGCCGCGTGATCCAGCTGGCGAAGGCCCACAACATCACCTCGATCGCCGACTTCATCGGGGCCCGCTACGGCAAGAGCCAGGCGGTGGCGGCGACCGTCGCCGGAATCGCGATCATCGGCTCGGTGCCCTACATCGCGCTTCAGCTCAAGGCGGTCGCCTCCTCGCTGGAGACGATCCTGAGCGAGGACCAGGCCTTCTCCCACATCCCGCTCATTGGCGACGTCGCGCTGATGGTGACGCTGGCGATGGCGGCCTTCGCCGTGCTGTTCGGCACCCGACAGACCGACGCAACCGAGCACCAGCACGGCCTGATGCTGGCGGTCGCGACCGAATCCATCATCAAGCTGGTCGCCTTCCTCGCCGCCGGCATCTTCGTCACCTTCTGGATGTTCTCGCCGCAGGAACTGATCGAGCGCGCCATGAAGACGCCGGAGGCGGTGCGCGCCATCAACTACTCGCCCTCGATCGGCAACTTCCTCACCATGACGCTGCTGTCGCTGTGCGCGATCATGCTGCTGCCGCGCCAGTTCCACGTCAGCGTGGTCGAGAACTCCTCCGACGCCGAGGTCGGCCGCGCGCGCTGGCTGTTCCCGCTCTACCTCGTCGCCATCAATCTGTTCGTGATCCCGATCGCGCTTGCCGGCCTCGTCACCTTCCCGTTCGGCGCGGCCGAACCCGACATGTACGTGCTGGCATTGCCGATGGAGGCCGGCGCGGATCTGCTCAGCGTCGGCGTGTTCGTCGGCGGCCTGTCCGCGGCCACCGCGATGGTGATCGTGGAATGCGTCGCGCTCTCCATCATGGTCTCGAACGACCTCGTGGTGCCCCTGGTGCTGCAGCGGCGGCCCGAGGGGCGCACCGGCGGCGCCGATTTCAGCAACTTCCTGCTGCGCTCGCGGCGGCTCGCGATCTTCGCCATCATGGTGATGGCCTATTTCTACTATCGCGCGCTCGGCAGTACCCAGCTCGCCGCCATCGGCCTGCTCTCCTTTGCCGCCATCGCACAGCTTGCTCCGAGCTTCTTCGGCGGATTGTTGTGGCGGCGCGCCACCGCGCGCGGCGCGATCGGCGGCATGCTGGTCGGCTTCGCGGTGTGGCTCTACACGCTGTTCATGCCGAGCTTCATGGATTCCTCGACCACGGGGATCCTGCTGCTCCAGCACGGCCCGTTCGGCATCGAGGCGCTGCGGCCGCAGGCGCTGTTCGGCGCCGACCTGCCGCCCCTGATGCATGGCGTCATCTGGTCGCTGTCGCTCAATATCCTGACCTATGTGCTGCTGTCGCTGGCGCGAAGGCCCTCGTCGATCGAGCTGTTGCAGGCCGACCTGTTCGTGCCCGATACGCTCGCGCCGATCTCCCCGAGCTTCCGCCGCTGGCGCACCACGGTCACCGTGCAGGACATCCAGACCACGGTGGCGCAATATCTCGGACCCGACCGTGCGCGGCACTCCTTCGAGGCCTTCTCCGCGCAGCGCAATCTGCGGCTCGAGCCGGGAGCTCCCGCCGATTTCGAGCTGTTGCAGCACGCCGAGCACCTGATCGCCTCCTCGATCGGAGCTGCCTCCTCCCGCCTCGTGATGTCGCTGCTGCTGCGCAAGCGCACGGTCTCGGCCAAAGCCGCGCTCAAGCTGCTCGACGATTCGCACGCGGCGCTGCATTTCAACCGCGAGATCCTGCAGACCGCGCTCAACCACGTGCGCCAGGGCATCGCGGTGTTCGATGCCGACCTGCAGCTGATCTGCTCCAACCGGCAGTTCGGCGATCTCCTCAATGTCCCCCCGCACATCGTCCAGTTCGGCACGCCTCTGCGCGAGATCCTGGAATTCATGGACGCGAGCGATCCGGACCGTCAGGCCAACAGCGAGGCGATGATCGAGCAGCGGCTCGCGGCCTACACCACCGACAGCGAGCCGTATCTCGAACGCCTGCCGGAACGGCACATGGTGATCGAGGTGCTCACCAACCGCATGCCGGGCGGCGGCTTCGTCATCACCTTCACCGACGTCACGCCCAGCTTCGAGGCGGCCGAAGCGCTGGAGCGCGCCAACGCCTCGCTGGAAAAGCGCGTGCGCGACCGCACCGAGGAGCTGACGCGGCTGAATTCCGAACTCGCTTTGGCCAAGAGCGCGGCGGAAGACGCCAGCATCTCCAAGACCCGCTTCCTCGCCGCCGCCAGCCACGACATTCTCCAGCCGCTGAACGCGGCCCGGCTCTATGTGACCAGCCTGGTCGAGCGCCAGCACAACGGCGAGGAGACGCGGCTGGTCGAGAACATCGACGAATCGCTGCAGGCAATCGAGGAGATCCTCGGCGCGCTGCTGGACATCTCCCGGCTGGACGCCGGCGCGATGACGACCTCGATCTCGAGCTTCAAGATGGCCGATCTGATGCGCTCGCTGGAAATCGAGTTCGCGCCGATTGCGCGGGCTAAGGGCCTCGAGCTCGTCTTCGTGCCCTGCTCGCTGCCGGTCGAATCGGATCGGCTCCTGCTGCGGCGTCTGCTGCAGAACCTGATCTCGAACGCCATCAAATACACCCCGCGCGGCCGCGTGCTGGTCGGCTGTCGCCGCCAGGGCACTTCGCTCAGGATCTGCGTCTACGACACCGGCGTCGGCATCCCGCCGGTCAAGCGCGGCGAGATCTTCAAGGAATTCCATCGCCTGGAGCAGGGGGCGCGGATCGCGCGCGGCCTCGGCCTCGGGCTCTCGATCGTCGAACGGCTGGCGCGGGTGCTCAAGCACGGCATCGCCATCGACGGGACTGCAAGCGGCGGCTCGGTGTTCTCCGTGACGGTGCCGACGGCGAAGGCGATCACCCACACCGCCGCCGTGACCAGTGCGACGCCGCTGGCGCACACGCCGATCTCGGGCGCGCTGATCGTCTGCATCGAGAACGACGCGGCTATCCTCGACGGCATGCGTACGCTGCTGAAGGCGTGGGACGCCGAGGTGATCGCGGTCGCCGATCCCGAAGGCGCGATCGCCGCGATCGAAACCGCCGGCCGCCGCGTCACCGGCCTCTTGGTCGACTATCATCTCGATCGCGGCAACGGCATCGCCGCGATCCGCGAGATCCGCCGCCGTTTCGGCGACGGCATCCCCGCGATCCTGATCACGGCCGACCGCAGCCCCGCGGTGCAGGTCGCGGCCCGCGACGAGAAGGTCGCGGTGCTCAACAAGCCGGTCAAGCCGGCCTCGCTCCGCGCCCTGCTCGGCCAGTGGCGCACGCAGCAGATGGTGGCGGCGGAGTGAGTGGCCCGGGTCGATAGTCGGTCGATACGCTGAGCGTTCGCCACTTCTCCAGTTCTTCAAGGCGAAGCCTATCCGTCGCAGCGATGGCGTCGACGGCATCGCTTCCGAGCGCAATGCGCAGAGGCGGGCGCTCCATATCGGCGAGCTTCAGCACCACGGCCGCGGCCTTAGCTGGGTCCCCGGGCTGATGGCCATCGTAATCGCGCTGCATCCTGACGGCAGCGCCGACGACCGCGTCGTACTCTGGCCGTCCTTCATCGGCCGCATGCGCTGTCTGGGCAAAGCCGGTGCGGAACCCGCCGGGCTCGACGATCGTCACGTTCACGCCGATCAACGTCATCTCGCGCGCCAGCGATTCCGAAAAGCCTTCGATTCCCCATTTCGCGGCCGAATAGGCCGCACGGGCGGGCGCACCAATTCGGCCGCCGACGGACGAAACTTGCACGATGTGTCCGCGCCGTTGCCGCCGCAGCACGGGAAGCGCCGCCTTGGTGACGATGATGGTGCCGATCAGGTTGGCCTCGATCTGACGGCGGAAAGAGGCCAGGCTCGTGTCCTCGACCGACCCGAGATCGCCGTAGCCGGCATTGTTGACCACCACGTCGATGCTGCCAAAGACCTGTATGGCGAGGTCGACCGCCGCTTGCGCGGCCACGTCGTCGGTCACGTCGAGCGATGCAAGCCGAAGCCTGTCGCCGAAGCGATCGAGCAGCGGTTCGAGCGGATTGGGGTGTCGAGCCGAAGCCAGCACACGATCTCCGGCCGCAAGCGCGGCTTCCACAATTGCTCGGCCAAGCCCGCGTGAGCTGCCGCTGACAAACCAGGTCTTCAGGACTGCCTCCTGTCAATCTCAAGGCGCCAGCCGCGTGAAGACGTAGTCGCGGCTCCTCGCGCGGGCTTCGTGACAGCCCCAGCAGGAGCGGTGCTGCGCCTCGTCGACCGGCTTGCCGTTGACGAAGCGGCCAAAGCCCCAGCCGCCGGTTGAGGCATATTTCTTGGAATCCTTGACCATCACCTGGACCGTGGTGGCGGCGCCGGGAATCGTCGCTGATGCAAACTCGGGCGATTGCTTCCGCTTCCAGGCGCGCTTGACCAGGATGGTGCCGTCTGGGAATGGAAGCTTGCCGGCCTGATAGGCGTCGATTGCGGTCTGGTTGCCGACAACGGCGCGAAGCTCGTCGAGCGGCGCGGCCTCTTCGGCCGGTGCGATCAGCTCCCATTGCTTGTAACCCGGCGGAATGGTGACGCCGAAGATCGGCGAGGCCTCGACCGTGCCAGGTCCCTCGGCAAGAGCGATCGAGACCAGATATGGCACGCAAGTCAGGAGAACGACCAGAAGCAGCACGGCGAGCGTGATCGCCGTGGCATAGGATCGCTTGTTCTTTTCGGATTGGATCGGCGTCATGAGATTTCTTCAGGCTGGGAGGACGGCACATCCCCGGTCCAGCCACGCTGGACCGAGGCATCGCATGAATGATCAGGCGCCGTCGGCGTCGATGACGGCCTTGGCAAAGGCTTGCGGCGCTTCCTGCGGCAGATTGTGGCCGATGCCGCCGGTGATCAGCCGAAACTCGTACCGGCCTGAAAACTTCTTGGCATAGGCGCTGGGGTCGGGATGCGGCGCGCCATTGGCGTCGCCTTCCATCGTGATCGTCGGCACATCGATGACGGGAGCCGCCGCCAGCTTCTTCTCGAGCTGCTCATATCTCGCTTCGCCCTGGGCGAGCCCGAGCCGCCAGCGGTAATTATGGATCGTGATCGCGACATGATCCTTGTTGTCCAGCGCCGCTGCGCTGCGGGCGAAGGTGGCGTCGTCGAACGTCCATTGCGGCGAGGCGAGCTTCCAGATCAGCTTGGCGAAATCGTGCGTGTACTTCTCGTATCCGGCGCGGCCGCGCTCGGTCGCGAAATAGTACTGATACCACCATTGCAGCTCCGCCTGCGGCGGCAACGGCATGTTGCCGGCGGCCTGGCTGGAGATCAGGTAACCGCTGACCGACACCAGCGCGCGGCAACGCTCCGGCCACAGCGCGGCGATGATGTCGGCGGTGCGTGCGCCCCAGTCGAAGCCGGCGATAACAGCCTTCTTGATATCGAGCTTGTCCATCAACGCGATGATGTCGGAGGCCATTGCAGCGGGCTCGCCGTTGCGCGGCGTCTCACCGGACAGGAAGTGCGTCGAGCCGTAACCGCGCAGATAAGGGATGATCACGCGATAGCCCGCCTTTGCCAGGATCGGCGCGACGTCGACGAAGGCGTGAATGTCGTAGGGCCAGCCATGCAGCAGGATCGCCACGGGACCGTTCGAAGGACCAGCCTCGGCATACCCGACATTGAGGACGCCGGCGTCGATCTGCTTGATGGCGCCGAAGGACGCCTTCGATCCGGATGATCGCGGCGCTTCCGTCTCCGCGCGCACGAGGTCGATCGCGCCGAGGCCGACTGCAATGGTTCCCGCGGCGATGCCGAAGAAGTTGCGGCGCTGTTGGTCGATCATCTGCTTCATGATGTTGTTACCTTGTGGTGATGGGTGCTGGTGCGTCAGATCAGCGCGACCGTGACGTCGATGTTGCCGCGAACGGCCTTGGAATAGGGACAGATCTGATGCGCATCATCGACGATGCTACGCGCGATCTCGGGGTCGAGACCTGGCAGGCTGACATTGAGCCGTGCCCGGAGCGAATAGGCGCCGTCGTCGAGCAAGAGATCGATCTCCGCATCGACAGCGCATTTCCTGGGAAGCTCGATCTTGCGCTTGCGGGCCGCGATCTCCATCGCGCCTTCGAAGCAGGCCGACCAGCCGGCGGCGAACAATTGCTCGGGATTGGTGCCGATGCCTGCGCCGCCCGGCGGCGACAGCTTGACGTCAAGCCGGCCATCGGAGCTGCGCGACATGCCGCCGTGCCGCCCGCCGCTGGTGTGGGTCCTGGCCGTGTAGAGTGTCTGCGCCTGCGTCATGAAGCTCTCCTTGCCGTCACGCCACCGACTAGCAGTGGCTGCGAGGGCACACCCGTTTGGACTTGTGAGAAATTGTGAGGTCGCATCTTGCCGGCGTCACAAGGCCTGCATCCGCGGTCTGTTGGCGATGCAGGGACGGCCTTGCCCGATCGCGCTCATCTGGCTATCGGGTCCTGACGAAAGGATCAGGATTTCGCCATGACCGAGCCGGCCGGCACCGCGACCGGAACATTGTCGTTCGGGCCATTTTCCGTGACGCCGCATGAAAGGCTCGTGATGCGCGACGGCGTCGCGTTGCCGCTCGGCGCAAAGGCCTTCGACACGCTGATGGCGCTGATGTCGCGGCCGAACCAGGTCGTCAGCAAATGGGACCTGATGGCGTTGGTGTGGCCCGGCCTCACGGTCGAGGAGGCCAATCTGCGCTTTCACGTCGCAGCGCTTCGCAAGGCGCTCGGCGACGGCAAGGATGGCGCCCGCTACATCACGACGCTCTCCGGCCGCGGCTATTGCTTCGTGGCGCCGATCTCGCGCACAAATATCGCGCCGGCACAGCGCCCCGCAGCGAGGCTGGAATTGCCGCCCGTGAAGCTGCCGAACCGCTTGCAGCGGATGGTCGGGCGCGAGGATGCGATCGCCGCGGTCTCCGACAAGCTCGTCGCCTCGCGCTTCGTCACGATTGCCGGCCCCGGCGGCGTCGGCAAGACGGCGGTCGCCGTGGCGATCGCGCACGATCTGCTCGAAACGTTCTCCGATGCCGCGCACTTTGTCGATCTGGGCGCGCTGAGCGATCCCGATCTCGTGATCACCTCGATCCTGCTGATGCTTGGTCTGCCGGCCGAGACCGAGGACCCCCTGCCGACGCTGCTCGCGCATGTCAGGGACAAGCGGATGCTGCTGATCCTCGACAATTGCGAGCACGTCATCGCCACGGCCGCACCGCTGGCTGCGGAGATCTTCCACGCGGCGCCGCAGGTCCATATCCTCGCGACCAGCCGCGAAGCCCTTCGCGTCGAGGGCGAGCAGGTCTATCGGTTGGCCCCGCTCGCCGTTCCACCCGACAGTTCCGAACTGACGGCCGCCGCAGCGCAGACCTATCCCGCACTTCAATTGTTCCTCGAACGTGCCACGGCCGGCGGCGCGCAGATCACGCTCGACGACGCAAATGCCGAGATCATCGCGCGGATCTGTCGCAAGCTCGACGGCATGGCGCTGGCGATCGAGCTCGCCGCCGGCCGGGTCGAAGCCTACGGCCTGGAGCAGACGGCCGCGCTGCTGGACGAGCGCCTCAATCTGCTCTGGCAAGGCCAGAGAACGGCGCCGCCCCGGCAGAAGACATTGCAGGCCACGCTCCACTGGAGCTACGGATTGCTGTCCGATCTCGAACGCCTCGTGCTGCGCAGGCTTGCGGTCTTCGCCGGGCATTTCACCATCGACGCAGCACTCGAGGTCGTGCCGGACCAGCGCGTCGATCATGCCCGTTTGTTCGACGCCATCGACGGTCTCGTTGCCAAATCGATGGTCGCGCCACGACCGATCGGCGCCATGATGCGCTACCGTCTGCTCGACACGACGCGCGCTTACCTGCTCGAGATCGAACCTGATGACGCGGCGCTCGCCGCCCGCCACGCGACTTACTACCGGCGATGGCTGGAACAGGCCGGCATGACATGGGCCACGGTGCCGAGCCCGGACGAACGCGCGGCTCACTTCTCGGCACTTCACAACGTGCGCGCCGCGCTCGACTGGTGCTTCGGCGCGGACGGCGATCCGGGCATCGGTATTGCGCTCGCCGCCGCCGCGGCGCCGATCTTCCTGGCGATGTCCTTGCTGATCGAATGCCGGCGCTGGTCGGAACGCGCGCTGCTGGCGTTGCCGCCCTCCGCGCGCGGCAGCAGCGAAGAAATGCACATCCAGGCTGCCCTCGGGCTGACCTTGATGTTCACGCGCGGCGGCAGCGAAGCGGCGCGCGGCGCGTTGAGCCGGAGCCTTGCGATCGCCGAAGCGCATGGCGACGACATCAATCGGCTCCAGCTGCTCGGCCGCATGCATATCTTTCACGAGCGGATGGGCGAGTTCGACGCCGCGCTTGGTTACGCGCGAGAGAGTCTCGCGGTCGCGAGATCGCTGGGCGACCCCGCCTCGGTCGCCCTCGCCCATTCGCTCCTCGGCGTCTCGCTACATCTGGCCGGCGAGCATCGCGGCGCGCTCGAGATGCTGGAGATCGCCTGGGAGGGACCGGGCACGGAACGGATCAGCACCGTCTACGGCTTCGATCATCGTAACCGGGCCGGCATCACGCTGGCCCGCGAGCTCTGGTTGCAGGGCCGGCCGGCAGATGCGCGGCAACTGGCGCAGCAGACGGTCACCGAGGCCGCGCAGATGGATCACCCGATCACGCTCTGTATCGCGCTGATCTGGGCGGTTTCGATCGACCTCTGGAGCGGAGACCTCGACAGGGCGGACGAGAACATCGACCGCTTCATCGCGCATGCCAATTCGCGCTCGATGGGCCCCTATCTCGCGGTCGGCCGGGGCGTCAAGGGCGAGCTCGCAATCCGGCGCGGCGATGCCGCCGGTGGCGTCGAGACCATCAGGACCTGCCTGCGGGAGCTGCACGATGCCGGCTACGAGCTGCTCACCACGACCTTCAACATCGCGCTGGTGCAGGGCTTGCTGGCGCTCGGGCAGATCGAGCAGAGCGCAGAGCTGATCGACGATGCGATCCGCCTCGTCGCGCGGAGCGGCGATCACCTCTATATGCCCGAGCTGCTGCGCATGAGGGCCGGAGTCTTGGCGGAGATGCCGGAGCCGCAGATCGAGGACGCAGAGGCCTGCCTCATGCAATCGCTCGCGCTCAGCCGCGCCAAAGGCGCGAAAGCCTGGGAGCTGCGAGCGGCAATCGATCTCGCCGGGCTCTTCGGCGAACGTGGCCAGCACGAGCAAGCGAAGCGATTGCTGCGATCATCCCTCGACGGCTTTGCCGAGGGTTCCGAGACGGCGGACATCAGGGCCGCCGATGCGCTCCTGAAGAGGCTGTAGCGGGGTTCAGCCCGTCGGCGTGCCCTGCCTCCACTGGCCGCCGGCGATCTTGGCGGCCGCAATCACGGCCTGGGTGCGGCTCTCGACGCCGAGCTTTTGCAGGATGGCCGAGACATGCGCCTTGATGGTGGCCTCGGAGACCCCGAGCTCGTAGGCGATCTGCTTGTTGAGGAGACCCTCCGACAGCATCATGAGGACCCGGACCTGCTGCGGCGTCAGCGTCACCAGGCGGTCGCGCAGGCGCGTCATGTCGGGATCGCCAGCCGCGGACAGGTCGGTGTCGGCGGGAACCCAGACGTCGCCTTCCATCACCTTGAGGATGGCGTCACGCAACGTCTCGACGCCGAAGCGCTTCGGAATGAAGCCGGACGCGCCGAAATCGAGCGAGCGGCGGATCGTGGCGCTGTCGTCGGAGGCCGAGACGATCACGACCGGGATCGCCGGATATTGCGCGCGCAGATAGATCAGGCCCGAAAAGCCGGAGATCCCGGGCATCGAGAGGTCGAGCAGGATCAGGTCGACGTCCGAGGCCTGTTCCAGGAGCTTGGTCAGATCCTCGAACGATCCGGCCTCGTCGATTTGGGCCGAGGTCAGGACGCCGGCCACCGCCTGTCGCAGCGCATCGCGGAACAGCGGATGGTCATCGGCGATGACGAGATGGGTCGATGGAGCGTTCATCGTTCTCTTGCTGTCGTTCGCAGGCCGGCGGACCGATCCCGGGTGCGGCAATTCTTCCCTGAGCGGCCGTGGCATGCAAGTGCACATTATCCCTTTGCCGCAAAGGGGTTAATCCGGAGCCCCCCGAACATCGCACACCGGCGCCCGATACCGCGCATCAGCTGCGCGTCAGTGCGCAAGGCCGAAAGTCGTATTGGGGCGGGTTTCACGCCAATGTTACCTTATGGGCAAGTCCTGGATCGATCCGGCATGTCCGGACATCTGGGGGCGCGAGGAAACACGTTTCGGGGAGCGACTCAACATGTCGACAATGGCTGTATCTCAAACAGGCGCGGGAGGGATGACGAAGGACGAACGTTTCGTCATTCTCGCTTCCTCGCTCGGTACCGTTTTCGAATGGTACGATTTTTACCTCTACGGTTCGCTGGCCGGCATCATCGGCGCGCAGTTCTTCTCGGCCTATCCGCCGGCAACCCGCGACATCTTCGCACTGCTTGCGTTCGCAGCCGGCTTCCTGGTCCGTCCGTTCGGCGCGATCGTGTTCGGCCGCGTCGGCGACATCGTCGGCCGCAAATACACCTTCCTCGTCACCATCCTGATCATGGGCCTGTCGACCTTCATCGTCGGCCTGCTGCCCAACGCTGCCACCATCGGCATCGCGGCTCCGATCATCCTGATCGTGCTGCGCCTCGCCCAGGGCCTGGCGCTCGGCGGTGAGTATGGCGGCGCGGCGACCTATGTCGCGGAGCATGCTCCGAACGGCAAGCGCGGCTACTACACCTCCTTCATTCAAACCACAGCGACGCTCGGCCTGTTCCTGTCGCTGCTGGTGATTCTGTTCACCCGTAGCGCCCTCGGCGAACCTGAATTCGCCGCCTGGGGCTGGCGCATTCCGTTCCTGGTCTCGGTGCTGCTGCTCGGCATCTCGGTCTGGATCCGGCTCCGCCTCAACGAATCCCCGATCTTCCAGAAGATGAAGGAAGAGGGAAAGAGCTCGAAGGCGCCGCTGACCGAAGCCTTCGGCAACTGGCAGAACGGCAAGCTCGTGCTGCTCGCGCTGCTCGGCGGCGTGATGGGCCAGGGCGTGGTCTGGTACACCGGCCAGTTCTACGCGCTGTTCTTCCTGCAATCGATCCTGAAGGTCGACGGCTACACCGCCAACCTGCTGATCGCCTGGTCGCTGCTGCTGGGCACCGGCTTCTTCATCGTGTTCGGCGCGCTCTCCGACAAGATCGGCCGCAAGCCGATCATCCTCGGCGGCTGCCTGATCGCGGCGCTGACCTTCTTCCCGATCTTCAAGATGATCACCTCCAACGCCAACCCGGCGCTGGAAAAGGCCATCGAGACGGTCAAGGTCGACGTGGTGGCCGATCCCGCACTCTGCGGTGACCTGTTCAACCCGGTCGGCACCCGCGTCTTCAGCGCACCTTGCGACACCGCACGTGCGTTCCTGTCGCAGTCGTCGGTCAAGTACACGACCACGCCGGGTGCGGCCGGCTCGGGCGTGAAGGTGGTGGTCAACGGCAAGGACATTGCCTACACCAACGCCAAGGACAGCAACCCGGCAGTCCTCGCCGCGGTGCAGGCTGCCGGCTATCCGAAGGCCGGTGACGCCGGTATCGTGAAGATGGCGCATCCGTTCGACATCTTCCGTCCGCAGGTGGCAGCGATCGTCGGCCTGCTGTTCGTCTTGGTGCTGTTCGTCACCATGGTGTACGGCCCGATCGCGGCGATGCTGGTCGAACTGTTCCCGACCCGCATCCGCTACACCTCGATGTCGCTGCCCTACCACATCGGTAACGGCTGGTTCGGCGGCCTGTTGCCGGCGACCGCCTTCGCCATCGTGGCCTCGACCGGCGATATCTATGCCGGTCTCTGGTACCCGATCATCTTCGCCTCGATTACCGTCGTGATCGGCTTCTTCTTCCTGCCCGAGACCAAGGACGTCGACATCAAGGGCACCTGATCGAAAGCACCGATCTCAACCAGCACCAACCGGCCGCGGTCTCCGCGGCCGGTTTTGTTTTGGTCACCGCGACGCGCCGACGAATTGCAGCACCACCTCGCGGCGGTGCGGGCGCCTGCGATGCTCGATCAGATAGATCGCCTGCCAGGTGCCGAGTGCGAGCCTGCCGTCCAGAACCGGGACCTGAAGCGAGGTTCCGGTCAACATCGTCTTGACGTGGGCCGGCATGTCGTCCGGTCCTTCGGTGTCGTGGGTCCAGCCGGCATTCTCCGGCGCGAGCCGGGACAGCGCCGTGGCGAGGTCGACGAGCACGGAAGGGTCGGCGTTCTCCTGGATCGTCAGCGAGGCCGAGGTATGGCGGATGAACAGCGTCAAGGCACCGTCGCGGGCGCGAACCTCGTCGACGAATCTTGCAGCTTCGCTGGTGAGATCGGTGAAGCCATGGCCCGATGTCTGCACCGCCAGCCGGGAGGATGAGATGGTGGTGGCTTGCACCGTCGACGGCGCCGAGCGGGTGATAGATTTGCCTGATGTCATGAAGGCCCTCGACTCATCGACGCTGCGTAGGGTGGGCAAAGCGGAGCGTGCCCACCAATCCATCCGACAATATCAAGATCGTGGGCACGGCGCGTTGCGCCTTTGCCCACCCTACGGCGGTTCGCTTCAGATCCTCCCCGACACGTCCCTCTGCACGCGGTTGGCCATGTCGATCAGCCGCCGCCAGGCCTTTTCCAGAAACGACATCACGCGATCGACGTCCTGGTCGCTCGGCAGCGGGATCTCGATCTTGCGTTCGCCCTCGGTGCTCCGGGGCTCGGCGTTCCTGGGCTCGGCTTTCTTCAGCGGGTCGGATTTCGGCAGCGCCTCGTCGACCTTGCCCGACACCGTCGGCCCCGCCGCAAGCTGCCCCTTCAGCTTCTCGACCTCGGCCTGGAGCCTGCCGATCTCGGCGTCGAGCGCGGTCCGTTCGTCGGGCACCGCATAGCAGGCCCAGCCGGCGCCGTTCTTGGTGCAGGTCGAGACCGTGCCGGTGCGGGTGTCGAGCCGCAGCACGCCCTCGGGGATGGGCGTCATGCTGTAGCGACCGTTTTCGCCGTCGGGTGCGGATGGCGCAGCCATCAGACCCCCGCCGATCGCGATCGCCGCGGCGAACACCGCCGCCGCAAGCCAGGATGTTGGGAAGGATGTTGTGGATGACGTCACTGGTCTCATCGCGCTCTCCGCCACGACGCACAGGTGGCAATCCAGTAAATTCTACACCCCGCCAAAGCGATCCGCCGCCCAAAATGCACACCGACATCAACGATCGCGGCGGCGTCTTCGATCCCGGCAGCGCGGCGAAAGGGTGGCCGCATCCACCGATACTGCGGCGCGCTGCTGCGGTGCGGCGTCACGCTGTGTGCAGCCCTGCCGTTCGCGTCAATATTGTCAAATAAATCAGCTACATAACAGAAAGCGACGCAATCGTGACTTGGCTTGACTTGATTATAGGCCATCAGTATGGTCCGCGCGGCTTTTGAGGGTGGCGGGCGTAATTTCCATTCAGCCGCAGCGTTTCGGGTCTTTGTTGCATGACACAGGGCACGGGACACGGCGAGAATGGAGATCGCGATAGATCGTCCGAGGAAGCTGCGCTTTCCGAACGGCTCGGAAGTCTTGATCACAGGTTGTCCGAATTTCGCGACCGCCGGATCAAGACCGAGCAACCCGCAGGTGACGGTGGAGACGGAGCGGCCAGAGCCTCGGCGATGGCGCTTGGTTTCCGACTATCCTCGGAGTTGATCGCCGGCGTCGCTGTCGGAGGGGGGATTGGCTGGGGCTTCGACCGCTTGCTGTCGACCTCGCCTTTCGGGTTTATCGTGTTCCTGTTGCTGGGCTTCGTCGCCGGCGTGGTGAATGTGGTGAGAACGGCAGGCGCGGGTCAGAACAGGCGCGGTGGATCTTAGCCGATCCGCACCAGCAGAGTGATCGTGCCGGTCTTGCCGGCACGGGCCGGCCCGGCCGGCAGACCGAGACCCGCCGGCATTGCCCGGCAGACCAAGAGATGCCGCGCTGATGAAAATCGATCCGATCCACCAGTTCAACATCGAGCCTCTCTTCACCCTGGGCCATATCGGCAATCACACGATCGCCTTCACCAATTCGTCGCTCTATATGCTGGTGGCGGTGGCGATCATCTCGATCCTGATGCTCGCCAGCGGCACGCAGCTGGTTCCCGGGCGCCTGCAGTCGATCGCCGAGATCTCCTACGAGTTCGTCGCCTCGACCATCCGTTCGACGGCCGGCACGGAAGGCATGAAGTTCTTCCCGCTGATCTTCTCGCTGTTCATGTTCATCTGCGTCTCGAACCTGGTCGGCATCATCCCCTACACCTTCACGGTGTCGAGCCATCTGATCGTCACCGCAGCGCTCGCGCTGCTGGTCTTCTTCACGGTCCTGATCTACGGCCTCTACAAGAACGGCCTGAAGTTCTTCAAGATTTTCGTTCCCCACGGCGTCCCCATCTACATCCTGCCGCTGGTCATGTTCATCGAGATCCTGTCGTTCTTCCTGCGGCCGGTCTCCCACAGCGTCCGTCTCTTCGCCAACATGCTGGCCGGCCACATCGCGCTGAAGGTCTTCGCGGGCTTCGTCGCCATGCTCGGCTTCTCGCTCGGGGCGCTGGGCTGGGTCGGCGGCGTGGTGCCGCTCGCGCTCACTGTCGCGCTGACGTCGCTGGAGCTGCTGGTCGCGTTCCTGCAGGCCTACGTGTTCGCGATCCTGACCTGCATCTACCTCAACGACGCCATTCATCCGGGACACTGAACGGTCCGGGGAATTTCCACCCACCACCCAATCTTTCTTCCAAGGAGTCTAAAATGGATCCGGCAGCAGCAAAACTTATCGGCGCGGGCATCGCGTGCATCGGCATGGGCGGTGCGGGCGTCGGCGTGGGCGTGATCTTCGGCAACTACCTCGCCGCAGCCGTCCGCAACCCGTCGGCCGCTCAGGGCCAGTTCGGCAACCTGATCTTCGGCTTCGCCGTGACCGAAGCGCTCGGCATCTTCTCGCTGCTGATCGCGCTGTTGCTGCTGTTCGTTCCGCTCTGAGGACGACGTTTTTCGCGCCGTTCCAGTCCCTGGGACGGCGCGTGTGACAGCAACAGGAGAACTCCATGGCTGAGAGTCATGGCGGCGCAAAAGGTCCGGCGGGCGCTCATACCGAGGCTGACGGTGGTCACCACGGTGGCGGCTTTCCGCCGTTCGAGAGCAGCAGCTTCGCTTCACAGCTGGTGTCGCTCGCGATCTTCTTCGTCCTGCTTTACGTGATCGTGTCCAAGCTCGCTCTGCCGCGCATCGGCGGTGCGATCGAGGCGCGTCAGAACAAGATCGAGGGTGACCTCGCCGAGGCGCAGAAGCTGAAGGATCAGTCCGAGGCGGCGCTGAAGGCCTACGAAAGCGAGCTCGCTGCGGCGCGCGCGCGGGCGCAGGCGATCGGCAACGAATCCCGCGACAAGGCGAATGCGCAGGCCGAGGCCGAGCGCAAGGCGCTGGAACAGCAATTGGCGGCCAAGCTCGCCGAGGCGGAGAAGACCATCGCCTCGACCCGCGCCACCGCGATGAGCAACGTCCGCGGCATCGCAGCCGATGCGGCCGGCCAGATCGTGCAGCAGCTGACCGGCGTCGTTCCCGACGCCGCCTCGGTTAATGCCGCGGTCGATGCGTCCCTGAAAGGTTAGTCGAGATGGTCTTCGAACCTGAATTTTGGGTCGCCGTCGCCTTCGTGATCCTGATGGTCGTGTTCGGCTATCTCGGGGTCTTCAAGACGGCGATGACCGCGCTCGATCATCGTGCCGCTCGCATCAAGGCCGAGCTCGACGACGCCCAGCGCCTCAAGCAGGAAGCCGCCAAGGTGCTTGCCGACTACAAGGCGCGCACCGCCTCGGCCGAACGCGAAGCCGCCGAGATCATCGCCAACGCCAGAAGCGAAGCCGAGCGCATCGCGACTGATGCCAAGGCGAAGATGGAAGACTTCGTGGCACGCCGGACCAAGACCGCGGAGAGCAAGATCGCGCTCGCCGAGGCCCAGGCGCTGGCCGATGTCCGCGCCGCAGCCGCCGAAGCCGCCGTCCAGGCCGCCTCGACGATCCTGTCGCAGTCGGTCAAGGGCCAGGTCGCCGACGATCTGCTGGCCAAGGGCATCAGCGAAGTCCGGCAGAAGCTGAACTGAGGGTCCTGCCTTCACCAATCAAAAAGCCGGCGCGATAAGCGCCGGCTTTTTTGTTTGGCCTGACCCGTGTCCCGGACGCGGTGCAGCGTGCAACGCTGCACCGCAGAGCCGGGACCCATACATCCGGAACATGCATCCGAAGCTCCTGGGCCCCGGCTCTGCGCCGCACCGCTACGCGCTACGGCGCGTCCGGGGCACGAGGCTCATTTCTTCTTCCGCCCCTTCGGCTCGGGCGCGAGCGCCTGCGGGTCGAAGCCGACATAGAAAATGTAGTTATCGGCGACCGCGGGGGCCGGCATCGGATAGGTCATATCCTCGATAACGAAGGTAAAGGGCACGCTGCCCCCCGGAGTCATGTCGACCGTGGTCCGGTAGGCCTTCGAGGCGATCACCTTCTCGCCGACGCCGCCCTGCACGACGGCGAAGCGCAGCGGCACCTCGACGGAGGCAGGGGCACCGGCGGGACCGGCGATGACGCGGCCCTGGATGCCGATCCGGGCCGTGATGCCGGCGCTGCTGCGGGCACATTCGCGCGCCATCTTGGTGATCGAGGCCTGGAAGCGAATGTCGTTGCCGACGGCCGGCTTGCCCGGGACGCCAACCGCGTAGGTCGAGGCTCCCGCGCGCACCGTCACCTGGGGGCAATCGAGCTCGTCTTCGGCCGGCTGGCCGGGCGCAGGCGCCGGCTTCGGCTCGGCCGGCTCGTCGGATTTGCCGCCGAACAGGCTCTTGAAGCGGTCGGTCAGAGACTGGGCCTTCACCGGCGGGACAGAGGCGAGCACAACCGACAATGCCAGCGCGATTCCCCCTCCCAGCCGCAACGCATTCCGCGATGACCGAAGCTGCTGCACCATCAACGCCTATACTCCAATGACAATTGTCCGGCCGATCACGGTCCGGGGCATGCGGTTATATCGCCAAAATCGGCGAACCCAAGGCAGCAAAAAGGGGGACTTGGCCGCATGAATCGGACCGCTCAGCCGCGGAAATCCTCGTGCAGGAGGCCGAACAGCAAATGATCCTGCCAGACCCCGTTGATGCAGAGATAGCGGCGCGCCAAGCCCTCGCGTGAGAAGCCGCACTTTTCCAGCACCCGGATCGACGGTGCATTGGTGGGGATGCAGGCGGCCTCGACCCGGTGCAGATTGAGCTCGCCGAACAATGTCGGCAGCAGCACCCGCAGCGCGGCCGTCATGTAGCCGCGATGGGCATGAGGCTGTCCGACCCAATAGCCGATGGTGCCGGCCTGCACGATGCCGCGGCGGACGTTGGCCAGCGTGATACCGCCGACCATGGCGCCGTCGAGCTCGCGGAAGATCAGGAAAGGATAGGAACGGTCCGCGGCGATGTCCTCGGAATAGCGGCGCAGACGGCGGCGGAAGCCCGAGCGAGTGAGATCGTCCGACGGCCAGATCGGCTCCCAAGGCGTCAGGTAGTCGCGGCTGGACTCGCGCAGATGAGCCCATTGCAGGAAGTCCGACATCTGCGGTGCGCGCAACAACAGCCCGTTGCCGCGCGGTGCGAGGGCGGCGGGTCCACTGGACGGCAGGCGAAAGAGGGCCATGGTGATGCTTCCGGGGGCGGGCGCCCTTGGGCGGCTCCTAGTGCAGCCGCGCCTTGGCGCGCGCCCGGGTCAATCCTTCCGCAAAAGCCACCGCCGTGTCCAGACCCCTGCCACTGCCCAATGCGACAACGGCAGGCCGGCTCCGCGACAACAGCGCACGCGCCGCGTCCCGGGTCGATTCGACGCTGACGGCGTCGATCCGCCCGACCAGTTCCTCGACCGTCTGCGGCCGGCCATAGGCGAGGACGTGCCGGGCGAGCTGCTCGGCGCGGGAGGAGCAGCTCTCCAGCGCCATCAGCAGACCCGCCTTCATCTGCGCCTTGGCCCGCGCGATCTCGGCCTCGGTCAGCGTCTCCACCGAATCATTCATGATGTCGACCACGACCTCCATCATCTCCGGCGCATCGGCCGGATCGGTGCCGGTGTAGAGGCCGAAGAAGCCGGTATCGGTATAGGGCGCGTGGAACGAATAGATGGAGTAGCAGAGGCCGCGCTTCTCGCGCACCTCCTGGAACAGGCGCGAGGACATTCCGCCGCCGAGGACGTTGGTGAAGACCTGGAGCGAGAACAGCGATGGATCGTTCTGCGGCACGCCTTCCAGCGCCAGCGTCAGATGCGCCTGCTCCAGCTCGCGATGCACCACCTTGGCGCCGCCCTTGCCGAACTGGGCGGTCTGCGGCTTCGGGCCCGGTGCCGCCTCGAAACTGGCAAAGCGCTTCTCGGCCTCGGCGACCACCTGAGCGTGATCGACCGCGCCGGCCGCCGCCACCACCATGTCGGGCCCGCGATAATGCGTCGAGAGGTAGCCGCGCAGCATGTCGCGGTTGAAGCTGCGCAGCGTCTTGGCCGTGCCGAGCAGCGAGCGGCCCATCGGCTGGTCGGGATAGCAGAGCTCGTTGAGATGCTCGAACACGACGTCGTCGGGCGTATCCTGCGCGGCACCGATCTCCTGCACGATGACGTTCTTCTCGCGCTCCAGCTCGTCGGGCTCGAAGGCCGGATTGGCGAGGATGTCGGCGAGCACGTCGAGCGCGAGCGGAACGTCGGCCTTCAGCACCCGGGCGTAATAGGACGTGGTCTCGGTCGAGGTGCCGGCATTGAGGTCGCCGCCGACCGCCTCGATCTCCTCGACGATCTCGCGCGAGGAGCGTTTCGTGGTGCCCTTGAACGCCATGTGCTCGAGCAGATGGGAAATGCCATGCTCGTTCGGCTTCTCGTCACGGCCGCCGACGCCGGCCCAGACGCCGAGCGCCGCGGTCTCGAGCTGGGGCATCTTGTCGGTGACGACGGTCAGGCCGGAGGCAAGCTTGGAAATCTCGACGCTCATCCGGCAACTCCCTGCTTTGCAGCGCGGCTGACCGCCAGCACGAACCGCTCGACCTCGGCCTGATCGTTCTTCATCACCTTCATGTGTTCGGATTTGGTCATCAAACCGTCGAGCCAGGCCGGCAGTTGCGGCCGCTGGCCGCAGGCCGCTTCGACGGCGTCGGGGAATTTGGCCGGATGGGCGGTGGAGAGCACGATGCTCGGCACCCGCGTGTCCGTGGTGTCGCGGTCGGCGACAGCGAGCGCCACCGCCGTGTGGGGATCGACCAGCTCGCCTGCCTCGCGCCAGCCGGCGCGGATCGCAGCCGCGGTCTCGGTCTCGTCGGCGCGCCCGGCGTCGAACTCCTCGCGGATGGCAGCCAGCGTCGCATCGGGCAGCACGAAACGCCCGGACTGCTTCAGCGACTCCATCAGGCGACGCACGCCCGCCGCATCGCGCCGGCCGGCCTCGAACAGCAGCCGCTCGAAATTCGACGAGATCTGGATATCCATCGACGGCGACGCCGTCGCGTGCACCTCGCGCACCTCGTAGATCCCCGTCTTCAGCGTGCGCGCCAGGATGTCGTTGACGTTGGCGGCGATGCGCAGGGTCCGCACCGGCAATCCCATGCGCTTGGCGACGTAGCCGGCAAAGATGTCGCCGAAATTGCCCGTCGGCACCACGAAATCCACCGCGCGCGCCGGCGCACCGACGGCAACGGCCGAAGTGAAATAATAGACCACCTGGGCGACGATGCGCGCCCAGTTGATGGAATTGACGCCGGAGAGCGAGGTCGCATCGCGGAAGCGATGGTTGTTGAACATCCCCTTCACGAGCGCCTGGCAATCGTCGAAATTGCCCTCGATGGCGAGCGCGTGGACGTTGGCCGCGCCCGTCGTCGTCATCATCCGCCGCTGCACCTCGGAGATGCGGCCGTGCGGAAACAGCACGATCAGGTCCACGTTCTCGAGGCCGGCGAAAGCCTCCACAGCGGCGCCGCCGGTATCGCCTGACGTCGCGACCACGATGGTGGTGCGCTGGCCGCGCTTGGCGAGCACATGGTCCATCAGCCGCGAGATGAGCTGCATCGCCACGTCCTTGAAGGCGAGCGTCGGACCGTGGAACAGCTCCAGCACGAACTGGTGCGGCGACATCTGGCGCAGCGGCACCACCGCCGGGTGGCGGAACGTCGCGTAGGCCTCGTTGGCCATGCGGCCGAGCTCGGCGTCGGTGATCTCGCCGCCGGTGAAGGGACTGATCACATCGACCGCGACCTCCCAATAGGGACGACCGAAGAAGCCGGCGATGGTCTCGGTGGATAGCTGGGGCCAGATGGTCGGCACATACAGGCCGCCGTCGCGCGCGAGCCCGGTCAGCATCACGTCGCAGAAGCCGAGTTCGGGGGCTTCGCCCCGGGTCGAGATATAACGAGTCAAACTGCCCTCCAAAGGCCGGGCGGCCTGAGCCGCCCGTTAAGCCTTTGATTTTACGAAATTACTTGTTAGCGGCCAGAGGCTTTGGGCCACCATAAAGTGTTTTGCGGCATCAGGAAACCGCTTCCCGCCTTGACCCGGTCACACGAAAAAGGGGCTGCGGTCGTGCCGCAACCCCTCTCTTGGAAGGTCTGTCGTTGATGTGTGCAGACCGGTTTGCCTATCGGGGTCACCGACCCGTCAAAACTGTTCGCGCAACCTTTCGTCGCCTGTCACGAAACCGTCAAGGGTCAAAACGACGAGGGGGGCGAAAATGTTCCTATTTTTCCCGACAACAATCCGAGCCTTGGCGCCCGCAGCCAAAGCGTTAGCGCGCCGCGCGTTGCCGCTATTTCCCGAACTCTTGTATTCCTGAACTCTTGGAGGTGCCGGGAACGAATGCCGTCTCCCCCCATTGGAATCGGCGGATAGGTGTCGGCGGTGTCCATGCATTGCCCGGCTGCACGCTGACACCGATCCGTTCCGCCGAACCGGCTGCGTCCTGGAGCGGCCGGTTCGGTGCTTCCGGGCCGCCAGTGCCCGGGCCGCCAGCATCCGGACGTCAATTCATGCCGATTTCCACTGCGATCCTGATGAGGTCGGAATGGTTCTTGGCCCCCAGCTTCTGCTTGAGCAGGGACGTGGTGTTGGCGACCGTCTTGTAGGAGATGCCGAGCGCCTCAGCGACTTCCACGATCTTGTCGCCGCGTCCGAGCAGGCGGAGAATCTCGAGCTCCCGCGGCGTCATCTGCGAGGCCGGGTTGGCCTTGATCGCCGCCCCCGAAAACGTCACGGCTTCCGCAAGTTGCGGTGAGATGAAGTTGTCGCCCGCGACCACCTTGCGCACCGCTTTGAGCAGGATCCTGGGATCGTCGCCCTTGGAAACATAGCCTTGCGCGCCAAGCTCGACGGCCCGCACCACGAAGGCCGGATCGTCATTCATGCTGAACATGATGATCTTGGCGTCGGGATCGTCCTTGCGGATTCGCCGCATCAGCTCGAAGCCTGAGACATCGGGCAGGCTGATGTCGATCACCGCGACGTCCGGCCGCTTGCTGACATAGGCGCGATGGCCGGATTTGGCGTCCGTCGCCTCCTCGATGCGGATCGAATGGTCGGAAGCGAACAGGGTCCGGCAACCCGACAGCACCACGGGATGGTCGTCGACAATCAGGACCCGGGTCCCCGGCTTGGCAGTTTCTTGCATCGCGCGCTCTCTTGTTTCTCGATTCATAGACCGGCGGGAACAAATGGAAAGAGCAAATTCCGCCGATGCGCGTTAGAATTGACCTAATGTGGCAACGACTCTCGTTCAGAACGCAACTGTTTCTTCCGCTCGGCGCTAGTTTTCTGGCGGCGCTGATCCTGGGCGGCGTCCTGCTCCAGATATTCGCGACCAGCCAGCTCGCCGACGAGCACGAGCCCGCTCGACGTTCCATCCGAACCATCGCGGCCGCCCTCAACGACACTTTGCGGGCCTCGGACAATCCGCAGAAGACGCTTGACGCCTTTGTCCGTTCCTTGGCCGGGTCCTCGGACATCCATTTCCGTTCCGTAGAAGGCGGTCTTGCGCCCTCGCCAAAGGACGCCGTGCGAAATCTGCAGGGGGTGCCGCGATGGTTTGTCGAGCTGCTCATGGTGCCGGAGACGGACGCTGCGGCTCCGGTGCTGATCGACGGCAGACATATCGGCGATATCGTGTTCTTACCGGACCTATCAGCCGACCTGTTCGAGAAGTGGATCGGCTTCCTGGCGCTGACCAGCCTCGTCGCCGTGCTGATGCTGCTCACCGGGATCATCGCCTACATCTTCGCGGGATCGGCGCTGCGACCGCTGCAGCACCTCGGCGAAGGCCTGACGCGGATGCGGCGCGGCGATTACACAAAGCCGATCCCGGTCGGGGGGCCGCCGGAGATTCGGCGGAGCTGTACGGAAGCAAATGCGCTGGCTGCAACGCTTGCGCAATTGAGCCAGGACAATCGCGATCTGATGCATCGCCTGGTATCGCTCCAGGACGACGAGCGGCGCGATCTCGCCCGCGAGCTGCACGACGAGCTCGGGCCGCTGCTGTTCAGCATCCGCGCGGGCGCGATCGCGCTGGTGGAGGCCGCGCCGTCGGCGGGAAATCTCGGCAACCCGGTCCAGCAAGTGCTGCAATCGGTCGAGGCGCTCCAGCAGACCAACCGCCGCATCCTCGATCGGCTGCGGCCGCTCTACATCGAGGAGCTGGGCCTTGCGACCAGCGTGCAGACGCTGCTCCGGAATTTTCGCAAGCAGGCCCCCCACATCACCCTGACGGACACGATCGATCCGGAGCTC
This sequence comes from Bradyrhizobium sp. A11, assembly GCF_042077125.1. NCBI lineage: Bacteria > Pseudomonadati > Pseudomonadota > Alphaproteobacteria > Hyphomicrobiales > Nitrobacteraceae > Bradyrhizobium > Bradyrhizobium sp. A11. The sequence goes on from NZ_CP149509.1 coordinate 6,292,597, forward strand.
AACGTGATCGACGGAGCGCTCGCCCGGACCATCTATCGGGTGATCCAGGAGGCGCTGACCAACGTTCTGCGCCACGCCAAGGCCGGCGCCGCCCATGTCCAGGCGACCATCGCCGGCGAGAGCCTGATCATCGAGATCTCGGACGACGGCGGCGGCTTCCCCGCCGACAATGTCTTCGGCCGCGGCCTGACCGGCATGCACGAGCGCGTGCGCGCGCTCAGCGGATCGCTGTCATTGCTGCGGGTGGACGAGCGAACCTATGTGCGCTGCCGCCTTCCGGCCGAACCGACACGCGAGGCGCCGGTCAACAGCTAGAGCATGATCCTGACAAGTGCGCAGCGGTCTTCCGAAAAGATCATGCTCAAACAATAACCTAGCACGCGCAGCCGTGATGCGCGTGCGGCCGCGCCGGCTCGCACAGCGTGCTGTGGATCTTGCCTTCCGGACTGAAGCGAAACGAGGCGCGAATGCGCAGCGCGCCGGCGACGGAATATTCGAGGTCGACGCCATGCGGCATCGGGTGGATCTCCTCCAGCCCGAAACCCGCCAGCGAGAACGCGCTGAGCCGCGGCTGCCAATAGGCCTCGAGCTCGCTCCGGCCGCGGTAACACCGCGCGCCGTTGCACGTGCATTCGACCTGGGCGTCGTCGGCATAGAGGTCGAGCAAGGTCGTGAGGTCGCCGCTCCGGCAGGCGTCCACCCAGTCGACGACAATTCCCATCTGATCGAAATCGCTCACACCGCAATCCTGTCTGCCGCGAAAAACACTGGCGGCTTAGGACCACACTCGTGAATGTGCGCTGAATAATAAACCCCGGGCGATACCGGGTTCCCGCGCGGAGACCGTCCGGCTCAGCCCTGTCGCCGGCCTCTGGCCCACACGGCGAAGGCGATCAGCACGGCGCCCGCGAGCAGGAACCAGGTGACGGCGTATTGCAGGTGGTCGTCCTTCAGATGCACGGCGAGCGGGCCCGGACGCGGAATGCCGTTCTCGGGCGCCGGCTGCTCGAGATCGACGTAGAACGGCGCCACCGCGCCCCAGCCGAGCGCGCTGGCGATGGCCGGATGATCGCGCACGAACCACAGCCGCTTGTCGCGGTTCTCCGCGGGCGTCAGCCAGCCGGCGGGCTCGGGAAAGCGCAGATAACCGGTGAGCACGACCGGCTGCCCGGTCACGAGCTTCTTCACCGCGCGATCCTCGACGCCGCGGTCCTGCATCGTGTTCTCGACGAAGCCCGCGTCGATCACGACCGTCTCGCCGCTCGGAAGCCGCGCCGGCAGGAAGGCCCAGGTGCCGGGGCCGGAGGCGTCCTTGCGCACCGCCGAGCCGGACGAATAGACCATCGCATCCGGCAGAGCCGCGTAGGTCGCGGTGAAGCTGACGCGGCGGAACTCGTCGCGTGCGGGATTCAGCTTGGCCCAGAGCGCGGGCGGCGGCAGCGGGACCGGCGCTTTGGCCAGGCGCTCGGTGAGGGCCGCGATCAGCTCGTGCTTGGCGGTCCGCCGCTGCAACTGCCAGACGCCGAGTGCGACGAAGACGGCCGCCAGGAACAGCGTGAACAGCGCGAAGCCGGCCACGCGGGGCTTGCGCGCAGGCTGGTTCATTTCGCGCGGTCGACCAACCGGCCCGGCGCCGCCTTGTGGTGGAATTGCAGCGCGATCAGCAGCGACTTCATCGCACGCAGCGGCAGCAGCGTGGTGGCGAGGATCAGCGGCAACCACAGCACCGCATGCAGCCAGTACGGCGGCTGGTATTTGACCTCGACGATGAGCGCTGCCGCAACGACGATCCCGCCGGCCAGCATGATGATGAAGATCGCCGGACCGTCGCCGGTATCGATGAAGGCGTAGTCGAGGCCGCAGCGGTCGCAGGCGGGCGCGAGCGTCAGGAAGCCCGCATAGAGCTTGCCCTGGCCGCAGCGCGGACATCGGCAGGCAAGCCCGCGCAGCGCGCTCTGCAGGACGGTGGTTTCGGGCTCGGGTTTGCCGGCGGCGTCATTCATGATGGCGGACCCTATCACAGTTTTCGCCGAAACTTTCCGGCGGTCCAAAAGCGAAAGGGCGGCCCTGCGGCCGCCCTTTCTGGTCGATTCCTCGCGGCTCAGTGCGCGCCGGCCATGGTCGCGGCGCCGCGTCCCCAGACGTAGATGCAGAGGAACAGGAACAGCCAGACCACGTCGACGAAGTGCCAGTACCATGCGGCGAACTCGAAGCCGAGGTGCTGCTTCGGCGTGAAGTGGCCGGCATAGGCGCGGAACAGGCAGACCAGCAGGAAGATGGTGCCGACCAGAACATGGAAGCCGTGGAAGCCGGTCGCCATGAAGAAGGTCGCACCATAGACGTTGCCGGCGAAGGAGAACGCCGCGTGGCTGTACTCATAGGCCTGCACGCAGGTGAAGAGCGCACCGAGCACGACGGTAAGGATCAGGCCGTACTTGAGGCCCTGGCGGTCGTTCTCGAGCAGCGCGTGGTGCGCCCAGGTCACCGTGGTGCCCGAGGTCAGCAGGATCAGCGTGTTCAGGAGCGGCAGGTGCCAGGGATCGAAGGTCTCGATGCCCTTCGGCGGCCAGGTGCCGGGGACTGCGCAGGCGCCGGGCTGGGTGCCGAGGCCGCAGCCGAACACCGCGTCGCGGGTGGCGTGGACGGCGTCGGCCGGGAACAGCGCCGCGTTGAAATAGGCCCAGAACCAGGCGACGAAGAACATCACTTCCGAGGCGATGAACAGGATCATGCCGTAGCGGTGATGCAGCTGCACGACGCGGGTGTGGTCGCCCTTGTACTGGGCTTCCTTCATCACGTCGGTCCACCAGCTTGCCATGGTGTAGAGCACGCCCACGGTGCCCACCCCGAACACGATCGGCGCGGCCGAGAACATGTGGTGCATCCAGGCGACCGCGCCGACCGCCATGATGAAAGCGGAAAGCGAGCCGACGAACGGCCAGGGAGAGGGATCGACCAGGTGATAGTCGTGATGCTTGGTGTGCGCCGTTGCCATTTGCGGTCTCTCTCCTCAATCCCGTGCCTGTCAGGCACTTATCCCCTTGCTTCCGATCCCCGCGGCACGAGCCCGGCGGTCAGAGATTTCCCTTGCGCTTGTCGCCTTCGCCCGATGCCAGCGGTTTCACCACGGGATCCTTCACCGGATAGAAGGTGTAGGACAGCGTGATGGTGCTCAGCGCGTCGTTCTCGTGATCGTCGGCGATCGACGGATCGACGTAGAACACCACCGGCATTTCCCGCTTCTCGCCCGGCGCCATGGTCTGCTCGGTGAAGCAGAAGCAGTTGATCTTCTGGAAATAGGAGCCGACCGTCAGCGGAGCGACGTTGTAGGCAGCCTGCGCGGCCGTGGTGCGCGCGGCCTGGTTGGTCACGGTATAGAAGACGGTCGTGACCTCGCCGATATTGACCTCGATCTCGTTCTGCTCCGGCTCGAACTTCCAGGGCAGGCCGGGCGCGACGTTGGAATCGAAGCGCACCGAGATCCTCCGCGCGATCGGCCCCGTGGCCGGCGCGGAGGTCGCGACCTGGGTCGTGCCGTTGAACCCGGTGGCGCGGCAGAACCAATTGTAGAACGGCACCGCCGCGTAGGAAGCGCCGACCATCAGCGCGACCACGCCGCCGCAGATCGAAGCAACCACCGCATCGCGTCCGAGCCCGCGGCGCTTGGTCAGCTTAAGATCAGCCGGCTTGCGATCGCCCGGCTTGGCGCTGTCCTGCGATATGGTCGGCTCCTGATTCATCTTCTACATCGGCCGCACGAGAACTGCCGGTCCCTTGACCATGGTGACGGCGAAGAACAGCACCACGAGCACGCCGAGCGCGAGTGCGATCGCGATCGAGCGCTGACGACGGCTCTTCTTCTGCGCCTCGGTGAGGACGATTCCACCTGTCTCGGGTTTGTCGGCCATCGCTGTGATCATGCGCCCCCAACCATCGGAGCCAGCGCCCGGACCACGACCTCGACCAGCAGGGTCGCGAACAGTGCGAACAGATAGAGGATCGAAAAGGCAAACAGCTTGCGGGTCGCGCGCAGCGACGCAGCGCGCTCGCGGCGCAGATAGACGTTGATCGCGAGCACCAGCATGCCGGCGCCGAGGATCAGCGAGACGATGCCGTAGACGGCGTCGAAATAGCCGAGCGCCCAGGGCGCGGCGGCGACCGCGATCAGCACGATTGTGTAGAGCAGGATCTGGAGCCGCGTCGCATCGGGACCGGCGACGTTGGGCAGCATCGGAATGCCGGCGCGCGCGTAGTCGTCGGAGCGGAACAGCGCCAGCGCCCAGAAATGCGGCGGAGTCCAGAAGAAGATGATGGCGAACAGCAGCAGCGGCTCGACGTCGACCGTGCCCGTGACGGCGGCCCAGGCCACCACCGGCGGCAGCGCGCCGGCGGCACCGCCGATCACGATGTTCTGCGCGGTCCAGCGTTTCAGGCCCATCGTGTAGATCACGACGTAGAAGAAGATGGTGAAGGCGAGCAGGCTGCCTGCGATCCAGTTGACGAGGATGCCGAGCGTCATCACCGAGAAGAAGGACAGCGTCAGGCCGAATGCCATCGCCTCGGGGCGGGTGATGCGGCCGCGCGGGATCGGCCGGTTCGCCGTGCGCGACATCTTGGAGTCGATGTCGCCTTCGAGCGCCATGTTGAGCGCGCCGGAGGCGCCGGCACCGACGGCGATGCAGAGCAGCGAGGTGAACGCGAGCACGGGGTGGAAGTGTCCCGGCGCCATCGCCATCCCGACCAGCGCGGTGAAGATCACCAGCGACATCACCCGCGGCTTCAGCAGCGCGATGTAGTCGCCGACCTCCGCCTCGGAGATGCGCGGATTGATGTCGATGGCGTTCTGGTCGAGGACGGACACGAATTCAACTCGCTTCGTTGTAAGAGCCGCGGCGCCCGTCACGGGCGCCGCGGTGATCGCTTACTGCACGCGGGGCAGCACTTCGAACTGATGGAAGGGCGGCGGCGAGGGCAGCGTCCATTCCAGCGTGGTTGCGCCCGCACCCCACGGATTGTCGCCCGCCGGCACCTTCTTCATGAAGGCATCGACCACGCAGTACAGGAAGATCAGCACGCCGAAGCCGGAGATGTAGGAGCCGAGCGACGAGACCAGGTTCCAGCCCGCGAACGCATCGGGATAGTCGACGTAGCGGCGCGGCATGCCGGACAGGCCGAGGAAGTGCTGCGGGAAGAACACCAGGTTGACGCCGATGAAGGTGACCCAGAAGTGCGCCTTCGCGAGCCCTTCATTATACATGTAGCCCGACATCTTCGGGAACCAGTAGTACCAGCCGGCGAAGATCGCGAACACCGCGCCGAGCGAGAGCACGTAGTGGAAGTGCGCGACGACGTAGTAGGTCTCCTGCAGCACGCGGTCGACACCCGCGTTCGCCAGCACGACGCCGGTGACGCCGCCAATCGTGAACAGGAAGATGAAGCCGACCGCCCAGATCATCGGAGCGCGGAATTCGATCGAGCCGCCCCACATCGTGGCGATCCACGAGAAGATCTTCACGCCGGTCGGAACCGCGATGACCATCGTCGCGGCGACGAAATAGGCCTGCGTCGCCGAGGACATGCCGACCGTGTACATGTGGTGCGCCCACACCACGAAGCCGATGCCGCCGATCGCGACCATGGCGTAGGCCATGCCGAGATAGCCGAACACGGGCTTGCGCGAGAAGGTCGAGACGATCTGGCTGATCATGCCGAAGCCGGGCAGGATCAGGATGTACACCTCGGGGTGGCCGAAGAACCAGAACAGATGCTGGAACAGCACCGGATCGCCGCCGCCGTCGGGCGCGAAGAAGGTCGTGCCGAAATTGCGGTCGGTGAGCAGCATGGTGATCGCGCCGGCGAGAACCGGCAGCGACAGCAGCAGCAGGAACACCGTCACCAGGATCGACCACACGAACAGCGGCATCTTGTGCAGGGTCATGCCCGGGGCGCGCATGTTGAAGATCGTGGTGATGAAGTTGATGGCGCCGAGGATCGACGAGGCACCCGCCAGATGCAGCGACAGGATCGCGAAGTCGACGGCCGGGCCCGGATGGCCGGAGCTCGACAGCGGCACGTACATGGTCCAGCCGGCGCCGACGCCGTTGGCGCCGGGTTCGCCCTCGACGAAGGTCGACATCAGGAGCAGGGCGAAGGAGGCCGGCAGCAGCCAGAACGAGATGTTGTTCATGCGCGGGAACGCCATGTCCGGCGCGCCGATCATCAGCGGGACGAACCAATTGCCGAAGCCGCCGATCATCGCGGGCATGACCATGAAGAAGATCATGATCAGGCCGTGCGAGGTCACGAACACGTTATAGGTGTGGGTCTCGTGGAAGACCTGCACGCCCGGATACATCAGCTCGGCACGGATCGCGATCGACATTGCGAGGCCAATGATGCCTGCGATGACCGCGAAGACCAGGTACATCGTGCCGATGTCCTTGTGGTTGGTCGAATAGACGTAGCGGCGCCATCCGGTCGGATGGGCGTGCTCGTCATGTCCGTGGGCGTGATCGCCGTGTGCCGCTGCGCTCGTTGCCATGTTCAAATCCTGCCTTGCGTCCCATTCGGACCTCCAGGAGGTCCCGCCCTTCTATCGCTTCCAGTGCCTCAAGCCGTCATCCGACGCTTACTGCGTCGGACCGGCCGCGGAGGCGTAGGTGCTGGCGCCACCGCTCGCATATTTCTTCTTCGCCGCCTCGACCCAGGAGGCGAATTCCTGGTCGCTCACCACGCGCACGGCGATCGGCATGAAAGCGTGGTCCTTGCCGCACAATTCCGAGCACTGACCGTAATACATGCCGGTCTTGGGAGCCTTGAACCAGGTCTCGTTCAGGCGGCCCGGAATGGCGTCGATCTTGACGCCGAAAGCCGGCACCGCGAAGGCATGGATGACGTCGGCGCCGGTGGTCTGGACACGAATCACCTTGTTGACCGGCACCACCATCTCGTTGTCGACGCCGAGCAGACGGGGCTGCTTGTCCTGCGCCATCAGCGAGTCGAACTCGAACTTGCCGTTATCGGGATAGGCATAGGACCAGTACCACTGCTTGCCGGTCGCCTTGATGGTCAGATCCGCTTTCGGAATGTCGAGCTCCAGGAACAGCAGCCGGAACGACGGCACCGAGATGCCGACCAGGATCAGCACCGGAACGAGCGTCCAGGCCACCTCGATCAGCGTGTTGTGGGTGGTCCGCGACGGCACCGGATTGGCCCGCGCGTTGAACTTGACGACCACGACCACGAGCAGCGCCAGAACGAACAGCGTGATCAGCGTGATCAGCACGAACAGGAAGTTGTGGAACCAGACGATGTTGTCCATCACCGGAGAACCGGACTGCTGAAGCGTCCACTCCCACGGAGCCGGCTGCCCGACCTCGGCGAATGCCGCGCCGCCCGTCGCCAGCATGACACCAGCCGCCACCACGGCGATGGTGGCCAATTCCAGCAGATGCTGGCCCACCCGACCCATCGACATCCTCATGCCGTTCGCGCTCCCCTTACGAAATCACCCCAAGTGCGCCGCCCTGCGTCCGGGCAACGCTTATTCGATCCGCCCGCCTGACAAACCGCCGCGCAAGAATACCTCTAAGAGGAATTCGGGCCAGATCGCTAGAACGCCGAAATCTAGCCTCTCAAACCATAATTCTTGATCTATCGCAATGCAGTCTTGCGCCTGATCTGCCAGCCATCACCCGCAGGATAATTCCTAGTAACATCGGACAAAAATACCGTTGGCCGGGATGCTGCCGCTTGACAGCGGAATTGCCCGCGTTAGGCACTGGCAGATGGCCGCGCAGGAACCTGATTCGTGCGGGCGGCGGCGGTGCGAGGCGGCGCGGAATTTGCTTGGCAATCGCCTTCAAGACGCCGTCATTCCCGTATCAGTCCGCCAGATGAGTCCGCCAAGCGCGAGCGAGGAAGGCGAGCGGAGGGACCGACCCGATGGGGTTTTCGATATCGATGGCAAGGCCGGCGACCAGGCAGCTTGACCGCCTCCCGATGCTGGCCACCCTGCTGGCTGCGCTCCTCCTTCTGGCGCTTCCCGGCCTTGCCCATGCGCAGGGCGCGGTGCGCTCTGTCCATGGCGACTGGCAGATTCGCTGCGACACGCCGCCCGGCGCCCAGACCGAGCAATGCGCGCTGATCCAGAGCGTGGTGGCGGAAGACCGCTCCAATGCCGGCCTGACCGTGATCGTGCTGAAGACCGCCGACCAGAAGAGCCGCCTGATGCGCGTGGTGGCGCCACTGGGTGTGCTGCTGCCCTCCGGTCTCGGCCTCAAGCTCGACAACCAGGACGTCGGCCGAGCCGGGTTCGTCCGCTGCCTGCCCAATGGCTGCGTCGCCGAGGTCGTGATGGACGACAAGCTGCTCGGCCAGCTCCGCACCGCCAAGACCGCCACCTTCATCATCTTCGAGACCCCCGAAGAAGGCATCGGCTTCCCGCTCAGCCTGAACGGCCTCGGCGAGGGCTATGACAAGCTGCCGTAGCGCCGATCCGCACTGACAACCCTATCGTTTCGGTAATGTGACGCCCGGCCTCTCGCGGACCGGTCGGGAAACCATTATCTTGACCCACATCTTCCGCTAATGGATGGACGCATGACCAATCCTGCCACGACCTCCCTGCTCGACCGCGCCAATCTCGACCGCGACCAGGTTCGCCACGAGCTCGCGCGCGGGCTTTCCGGCGCCGACGACGGTGAGCTGTTCCTGGAGTACAGCCAGACCGAAGCGCTGATGTTCGACAATGGGCGGCTGAAGCAGGCGACCTACGACACCTCGCAAGGTTTTGGCCTGCGCGCGGTCAAGGATGATGCGGTCGGCTATGCGCATTCCTCCGACGTCTCGCTGCCGGCGCTGATGCGCGCTGCGGACGCGGTCGCGGCCGTGCGCGGCGGCTATTCCGGCAGTTTTGCCGCGCCGCCTCCGCACACCAATGTCCGGCTCTATGGCGACGACAATCCGCTCGACGCGCCGGGCTTCGAGACCAAGGTCAAGCTGCTCGCCGAGATCGACGCTTACCTGCGCGACAAGGATCCCAGGGTGCGGCAAGTCAGCGTCAGCCTCGGCGCGACCTGGCAGGTGGTCGAGATCCTGCGGCCGGACGGCGAGAGCTATCGCGACATTCGTCCGCTCGTGCGCGTCAACATTTCCGTCGTGGCCGGCCAGGGCGACCGCCAGGAGAGCGGCAGCAAGGGTTATGGCGGCCGTGCCGGCTATGCCGAATTCATCGAGACGAGGTCCTGGCGCGACGCCGCCGACGGCGCGCTGCGCGAGGCGCTGGTCAATCTGGAATCGATTCCCGCCCCCGCCGGCGAGATGGACGTCGTGCTCGGGGCCGGCTGGCCCGGCGTGATGCTGCACGAAGCGGTCGGCCATGGCCTGGAGGGCGATTTCAACCGCAAGAAGACCTCTGCATTCGCGGGCCTGATGGGCCAGCAGGTCGCGGCCAAGGGCGTCACCGTGGTCGACGACGGCACCATTGCCTCGCGCCGCGGCTCGCTGTCGATCGACGACGAGGGCACGCCGACCAATCGCACCGTGCTGATCGAGGACGGCATCCTGGTCGGCTACATGCAGGACCGTCAGAACGCGCGGCTGATGAACATGAAGCCGACCGGCAACGGCCGCCGCCAGGGCTATGCCCATGTGCCGATGCCGCGCATGACCAATACCTACATGCTCGCAGGCGACCGCGATCCGGCCGAGATCCTGGCCTCGGTGAAGAATGGCGTCTTCGCCGCGAATTTCGGCGGCGGCCAGGTCGACATCACCTCGGGCAAGTACGTGTTCCAGTGCACCGAGGCCTACAAGATCGAGAACGGCAAGATCGGCGCGCCGCTGAAAGGCGCCATGCTGATCGGCAACGGGCCGACCGACCTGCATCGCATCCGCATGATCGGCAACGATCTCGCGCTCGATACCGGCATCGGCACCTGCGGCAAGAACGGCCAGGGCGTGCCCGTCGGCGTCGGCCAGCCGTCGCTGCTGATGGAGCGCATTACCGTAGGTGGAACCGGAGCATGAGCGTTGAGAAAGTGACCGTCGCGTCCAAGCAGAAGGGCAGCGGCTGGGGCGGGCAGATCGTTCAGCTCGCCGGCATCGTCGTCGCGGTGTTCATCGCCAAGGGCGCGCTTGCCGAGCCGTTCTACGTGCCGTCGGGCTCGATGGAGCCGACGCTGCTGATCGGCGATGCGCTGCTCGCCTCGAAATTCCCCTATGGCTACGGCAGCTCGTCGCTGCCGATCCAGATCAGCCTGCCCGAGACCGGCCGCGTGTTCGCCGAAACGCCGAAGCTCGGCGACGTCGTCGTGTTCCGCTGGCCCGGCGATCGCTCGCAGGCCTGGGTCAAGCGCGTCGTGGGCCTTCCCGGCGATCGCATCCAGATGCGGCAGGGCCAGCTCTTCATCAACGACCGTCCCGCCGAGCTCAAGCCCGACGGTGTCGGCGCTGCCGAGGACGACAATGGCGGCAACGAGCCCGCCTACCGTTATGTCGAGACGCTGCCGAACGGCGTCTCGCATCTGATCTTCAAGATGCGCGACAACGGCCCGCTCGACAACACGCCGGAAGTGACGGTGCCGGCCGGTCACCTCTTCGTGCTCGGCGACAACCGCGACAATTCCTCCGACAGCCGCGTGTCGCTGCGCTCCGGCGGCGTCGGCCTGTTGCCGATCGACAATCTGATCGGCCGTGCGGATGCGGTGCTCGGCTCCTGGGATCTCGGCATGCGAAGCCAGCCGGTGTGGACCTGGCTGTCCGGCTTCCGGCTGGCGCGGTTCTTCACCGCCGTGCATTGATCCTCCCCGTCTCACGATGAACCGAGACGAATTCCTCGCACTCGCGCTGAGGAATCCCGTCAACGTCGCGATCATCGATGAGCTCGATCGCCTCGCCCTTCCCGATGCCTGGCTGGTCTCGGGATGCCTGGTGCAGACCGTGTGGAACGTGCTCACCGGCCGCGCGGTCGATTATGGTATCGCCGATTACGACGTGTTCTATTTCGATCCCGACACCTCGTGGGAGGCGGAGGACGCGGTCATCCGCGAGCTGGACGCGCGGCTGACGCAGCTCGGCGTCAAGATCGAGATCCGCAACCAGGCCCGTGTGCATCTGTGGTACCCGGCCAAGCACGGCCTGCCCTATCCGCCCCTGACGCGCGCATCCGATGCCATCGACCGCTTCCTGACGCAGAACACGCAGATCGGCGTGAGACGCGGAAGAGATAGCTACGAGGTCTACGCGCCGCACGGCTTTGACGACGTTGCAGCCCTGATCGCGCGGCCAAATCCAGGACCGAATTTCTCCGCGGCGAACTACGCGATGAAAGCCGCGCGATGGAAGGCGCTGTGGCCGGAGCTCACAGTGATCGCGCCGGAGTAAGATCTCGTAGGGTGGGCAAAGCGAAGCGTGCCCACCCGTCTGTGGCCGTATCGCAGAGAACGTGGGCACGGCGCTTCGCGCCTTTGCCCACCCTACGACACCTCCCCTACCGCACCACGCCCGACGTGAAGCCCGCCTTGCGGCGCGGCGGCTTGATTTCCTTTTTCAGGAAGCAGCGCGCCTCGCGTCCGGTGTAGCCGGGCCGGGCATAGGTGAAAGCGCGGCATTTGTTGTCGGCGGTGCACGCGGCCTTGCAGACCTCGACGCCCTCGCCGTCCTTCAGCTCGAAATTGCGCAGATCTCCGCCGGGGCGATCGATCGACGTCTCCACGCCCTCGACCCGCGGCTCGATTACGCCGGCGCCGCGCACGCCGGAAATACAGCAGCTCCCCGGCACGCGCGCCGGCACGGTGTTCTTCAGCCAGCACACGGCCGAGCCGCCCTCGACGTCGGGATAGCTGAAACTCCACGAGCGGCAGCGGCGGTCGCGCTCGCACAGCAGCGCGCAATCCTCCGGATCGCCCGACGCAACCGGTGTGCTGAAATAGTCGCCACCGGGGCGGTCGAACGCGGTCTGGGCGTGCGCCGGCACGCTCGCGACAGCGAGCGTAAGCAGCGCGGCGCATGCCACGACCTTTGCCATGACGGCGCCGGACAGGCGGCCCTTCCCCATCGGAACAGCTTTCGAGTTATTGACGACGCTAAGGTTTTTCGGCCGGTCATTTGATCGCCGCAAACCTGTATGGGCGATGAACGGCTGAAAGCGCGGTCGTTGGTCTATGGTCTAGAAAGCGTATTCCGCGTAGGCGGGTTCCACCGAACCCTTCCAGGGACCGTTGAACTTGTCCAACATTTCCTCGGCCGGCGTCCGGCCGGAATCGATGATGCGGTCGAGCGGTTCCAGATGCCGCGTTTCGTCGCGGCCGAGCTGGTCGATCCGGGCCCGCCGGCGCAGGCCGGAATGCGCCAGTACGAGGCATTCCTTGGCGATCTCGAACAGATAGCGATCCCTGATCCGCGCCTTGAAGCCCATGCGCGGCACGTCGTCGCGCAGGGCCTGACGCTCGGCCGCGGTCCAGTGCTTGACGATCTCCCAGGCCGCATCGAGCGCGACATCGTCATAGAGCAGCCCGACCCAGAACGCCGGCAGCGCCGGCAACCGGCCCCACGGACCGCCGTCGGAGCCGCGCATCTCGAGATAACGCTTGAGCCGCACTTCCGGGAAGATCGTCGAGAGATGATTGGCCCAGTCCGACAGCGTCGGACGCTCGCCGGGAAGGTTGTTGTTGCGGCCGTCGAAAAAGGCGCGGAACGAGGAGCCCGACACGTCGATGTAATCCTCGCCGCGCTTGACGAAATACATGGGGACGTCGAGCGCGTAATCGACATAGCGCTCGAAGCCCATGCCGTCCTCGAATGCCCACGGCATCATGCCCGAACGGGCATTGTCGGTGTCGCGCCAGATCTCGGAGCGGAAGGAGAGGAAGCCGTTCGGCTTGCCTTCGGTGAACGGCGAATTGGCGAACAGCGCGGTTGCGACCGGCTGCAGCGCGAGCGACACGCGCAGCTTCTTGACCATGTCGGCTTCGGAGGAGAAGTCGAGATTGGTCTGCACCGTGCAGGTCCGGTACATCATGTCGAGGCCGTATTGGCCGACCTTCGGCATGTAATTGGTCATGATCTTGTAGCGGCCCTTGGGCATCATCGGGATCTCGGCGCGCGACCAGGACGGCGTCATGCCGAGGCCGAGGAAGCCGATGCCGAGCGGCGTCGCGATCTCGCGCACCTGCGCAAGATGCGCCATCAGCTCGCTCTGGGTCTGGTGCACGTTCTCGACCGGGGCGCCGGAGAGCTCGAACTGTCCGCCGGGCTCGAGCGAGATCGCACCGCCGCCGGTGACGTCGTAGAGGCCGATGATGTTGCCCTTCTCCATGATCGGCTCCCAGCCGAGCAGGAGCTTCATGCCCTCGAGCAACGCACCGATGCCGCGCGCGCCCTCGTACGGCACCGGACGGTGGCCTTCGAGCGTGAACGGCGTCTTCTCGTGCTCGGTGCCCATGCGGAATTCGGACGGGTCCTTGCAGCCGGCCTCGAACCACGCGACGAGCTCGTCGCGCGATTGCAGCGGCGTCATATCGATCTGGTCTCGCGCCATATCAAACTCTAATCAAAGGCGCTTCGGTCGAATGCGCGTGGGTGACGGGGATGGTCCGCGAACCCACCGGGCGCACGGACGAGCTGGTGTGCCGCGCGGTCATCGCGACGGCGCGTTTTCGTTGGCGTTGGCGACGGGCGGCAGTTTCATCTCGCCGCAGGAGCAGCCCAGGCGGTCGAGCAGATCGCTGAGCTTGACGGCATCGGCATCGGACAGTTTCGAACCGACATATTTCTCGATCGCGGCCGAATAGGCGCCCCACATCCGCTTCTGCAGCTCGCGGCCGGCTTCCGTGATCTCGACGAACTGGCCGCGCTTGTCGATCTTGCATTCGCGCCGCGAGGCCAGGCCCTCGTCGACCAGGCGGTCGATCAGGCGCGAGGTGGAATATTGCGGAATCAGCATCTGCCGTTCGAGCTCGACCGGCCGCAGCTCGCCCGACGGCGCCCGCGACAATTCGAGCAGCGCGTCATACCAGGCCAGCGGGGGGAAACCGGCTCGCTTCAAGTCCTGCTCGACGCAATCGAGCACGCGGCTTTGCACCCGCATCAGGCGAATCCAGGCAGCAGTCGCCTCGGTCGATGGTTTGCGTTTCATGGTCCCGCTCAAGCTCGTCGCCCGTCTCTTACCTCATTTGATGCAGCTGCATCAATCTTGACTATTTCAAGCAGTTGCATGTAATCGCTCTTTCGGCCGAACCAAGCTTCAAGAGGAGGAAATTCCATGAAACTGTACTATTCGCCCGGTGCCTGCTCGCTGTCCCCCCACATCGCGCTTCTGGAAGCCGGCCTGCCCTATGAGCTGGTCAAGGTGGATATCCGGGCCAAGAAGCTCGAAAATGGTGAGGATTATCTGAAGCTGAATCCCAAGGGCCAGGTGCCGGCGCTGGGCCTCGACAGCGGCGAGATCGTGACCGAAGGCCCGGTGATTGTCCAGATGATCGCCGATCAGGCTTCGGCCAAGGCGCTGGCGCCGGCCCGCGACAGTTCCGAGCGCTACAAGCTGCTTGAATGGCTCAACTTCCTCACCTCCGAGGTGCACAAGAGCTTTGGCCCGCTGTTCGCGCCGGCCCTGAACGACGAGGCCAAGGCCTTCTTCAAAGACCGCGTTATGGGCAAGCTGAAATATATCGACAGCCAGCTCGCTGGCCGCGACTACCTCATGGGCAAGCAGTTCACGGTGGCTGACGGCTATCTCTTCACGATGCTGACCTGGGCGGACCGGATGAAGTTCGACTTCTCGGCGATGCCGAACCTTGCCGCCTACAAGACCCGCGTCGCGGCGCGGCCGCAGGTGCAGGAAGCACTGAAGAAGGAGGGGCTTGCCCAGGCGAAGTAAGGCGAGACCTGACAGACGGGATGATGAAGGAGCCGGATCGATGATCCGGCTCTTTTTGCTTGAACCGGTTGCGCAAGCCCGGATGTCCGGGATGTCCTGGACATCAATTTTACGAGCATTGTCGGAGTTAACAATAATTCCGCGCGATGTGCACGGTGGAGGTTAGCATTGTTGTGACAGCGACCCAGGTGGCTCAAGTTCGGCCCTGTAGGCGAAACGGACCTGCGAACCGAGAAGCTCTCGTGACAACCATATTCCTGCTCTTGCTCGCGAGCATGATCGCTGGATTGTCGACCGGACTCTTCTTCCGAGTCTGGACTCTCTTGTTGGTTTCGCCGGCGACTGCGATCCTTGCAGCAATAGTGCTTCAGACCTCGGGCTTCGGATTCTGGACCGGAATCCCAATCGTCGTCGGCTGCCTGATTGTCGGCCAGGTCGCCTATCTGGCGGCCTCGCTCTACGTGCACAGAGGCGAGCTGTCAGTGCAGGACGACATCGACGGCGACCCAGGCCAGCACGGCCAGCGCCACATCGACGACGAGAACGAGTAGAGCCAGGCCGGCCCATGACGGAATTTTTCTGCGCAGCCTGAAGAGCCTGCGGCGGGGCCGCGGCCACCCCATCAGAGACAGCGGGGCGTATCTTGCGGCAACGCCGGCTGCGCCGAGTTGAGACACCGTCGAGGTCATTACGGGACACTTTCAATGCTGATGGTCATCCGTTGGATCCGTCAGCAAAAGCGGTGCCACCGCGAAGCGAGCCAGTCTCGCCGACGAGGCGGTATCAGGCTGCGCGTTCTCGCCATTCGGCGATCGAAAGTAAAAAGGCCGGATCGATGATCCGGCCTTTCATTCGTGCGTCGCCCGGATGGCGTGCAGCGCAATCCGGGGCTGCAGGCTCCGTCAGGCCGCGGCCTTCTTCGGCGCGAAGCGGCCGTAGAAGGTTTCGCCCTTCGCCGCCATCTCCTCGAGCAGTTTCGGCGGCGTGAAGCGCGAGCCGTACTTCGCCTCGAGCTTGCGGCAGAGCTCGACGAACTTCTTCGTGCCCATGAAGTCGATGTAGGACAGCGTGCCGCCGGTGAACGGCGCGAAGCCGAAGCCGAGGATCGAGCCGACATCCGCCTCGCGCGGATCGGTGATGACGTGATCCTCGACGGTGCGCGCGGCTTCCACCGCCTGCACCACCAGGAAGCGCTGCTTCAGCTCCTCGACGTCGAGCGTGTCGGGGTCGAGCTGCTTCGGCTGCAGGGCCGAGAGGCCCGGCCACAGGCTCTTCTGGCCCTTGCCCTTCTCGGGATAGTCGTAGAAGCCCTTGCTGTTCTTGCGGCCGAGGCGGCCCTGCTTCTCGACCATCTCCACCATCAGCTTCTTCTGATCGGGGTTGATGGCGTTGGGGCCGAGATCGGCCTCGGTCGCCTTCATGATCTTGAGGCCGAGGTCGAGCGCGACTTCATCCGACAGCGAGAGCGGGCCGACCGGCATGCCGGCCATCTTGGCGCAGTTCTCGATCATCGCCGGCGGCACGCCTTCGAGGAACATCTCGTTGCCTTCGGCGACGTAACGGCCGACGCAGCGGTTGGCGAAGAAGCCTCTGGAGTCGTTGACCACGATCGGCGTCTTGCCGATCTGCCGGACGTAGTCGAGCGCGGCCGCGATCGCGAGATCGCCGGTGTTCTTGCCCTTGATGATCTCGACCAGCATCATCTTCTCGACCGGCGAGAAGAAGTGGATGCCGACGAACTTGCCCTGGTCCTTGAAGCTCTCGGCCAGCGAGGTGATCGGCAGCGTCGAGGTGTTCGAGGCGAAGATCACGTCGGGCTTCAGATATTGCTGCGCCTTGGCGAAGGTCTCGGCCTTGACCTTGCGGTCCTCGAACACGGCCTCGATGACGAGGTCGACGTCCTTCAGAGCGGCATAGTCGGCGGTCGGCGTGATGCGCGCAAGCAGCGCTTCGGCATCCGCAGGCTTGGCGCGGCCCTTCTTGATCTGCTCCTCGATCACTTTCTGGGCATGCGCCTTGCCTTTGTCGGCGCTCTCCTGGTCGCGGTCGATCAGGACGACGTCGAGGCCGGCACGGGCCGAGACGTAGCCGACGCTGGCGCCCATGAAGCCGGCGCCGATCACGGCGATCTTCTTCACCTTGGTCGGCGGCACATCCTTCGGGCGGCGCGCGCCCTTGTTGAGCTCCTGCATCGACAGGAACAGGCTGCGGATCATCGCAGCCGCTTCCTTCGAACGCAGCACCGAGGTGAAGTAGCGCGACTCGACGCGCAGCGCGGCGTCGATCGGCAGCTGCAGGCCCTCATAGACGCAGCTCATGATCGCGCGCGCGGCGGGATAATTGTCGTAGGTCTCGCGGCGATAGATCGCGTTGCCGGCGGGGAACATCATCATGCCGGCCTTGGAGAACACCGGACCGCCGGGCAGCTTGAAGCCCTTCTCGTCCCAGGGCGCGACGGCCTTGCCGCCGCCCTTGATCCAGTCCTTGGCGGCCTTGATGAGATCGGCGGCCGGAACGATGGCGTGGATCAGGTTCAGCGCCTTGGCCTTGTCGACCGTGACGGGATCGCCCTTGAGCAGGATCGTCATCGCGTCCTGCGGCGGCACCAGGCGCGGCACGCGCTGCGTGCCGCCGGCGCCGGGGAACAGACCGACCTTGACCTCGGGCAGGCCGAGACGGGTCTTGGGATTCTCCGCGGCGACGCGGTAATGGCAGCACAGCGTGATCTCGAAGCCGCCGCCGAGCGCGAGGCCGTTGATCGCGGCCGCCCACGGCTTGCCCGAGGTCTCGATCGAACGCAGCACCAGCGAGAAGCGGCGGCTCTGGTCGAACAGCATCTGGTTCGCCGCGGTCTCGCCCTGCTCCTTCAAGACCTTCGCGTAGGCCTGGTTCATGCCTTCGAGCATCGAGAGGTCTGCGCCGGCGCAGAACGCTTCTTTCGCCGAGGTGATGACGACGCCCTTCACCGCGGCATCAGCCGTGGTCGCCTTGACGATCGCGTCGAGCTCGTTGGTCGAGGTCTCGTCGAGCACGTTCATGGAACGGCCCGGGATATCCCAGGTGACGAGCGCGATGCCGTCTGCGTCGGTCTCAACCTTGAAATTCTTGTACGACATATTGGTTGCTCCTCGGTGCCGCAGCCGATGTAAGGCGCGGCGGTTGACCTTGATCTCGTAGGGTGGGCAAAGGCGCTCTTGCGCCGTGCCCACCATCATTCGCGAAAGCAGCAGCGGTGGGCACGCTTCGCTTTGCCCACCTACGGCAGCTCATCACACCCGCTCGATGATGGTCGCGGTGCCCATGCCGCCGCCGATGCACAGCGTCACCAGGGCGGTGGACTTGTTGGTGCGCTCGAGCTCGTCGAGCACGGTGCCGAGGATCATCGCGCCGGTCGCGCCTAACGGATGGCCGAGCGCGATGGCACCGCCATTGACGTTGATCTTGGCGCTGTCGATGTCGAAGGCCTGGATGTAGCGCAGCACGACGGAGGCAAAGGCCTCGTTCAGCTCGAACAGGTCGATGTCCGACTTCTTCATGCCGGACCGCGCGAACAGCTTCTCGGTAACATCGACCGGACCGGTCAGCATCATGGCCGGCTCCGAGCCGATATTGGCGAAGGCGCGAATCTTCGCACGCGGCTTCAGCCCGTACTTGCTGCCAGCCTCCTTGCTGCCGAGCAGCACGGCACCGGCGCCGTCGACGATGCCGGAGGAATTGCCGGCATGGTGCACGTAATTGACGCGCTCGATCTCGGGATGGGACTGAATTGCAACGCCGTCGAAGCCACCCATCTGCGCCATCATCGTGAACGAGGGCTGCAGCTGCGCCAGCGACTGCATCGTCGTCGAAGGACGCATGTGCTCGTCCTTGGCGAGGATGGTGAGGCCGTTGATGTCCTTCACCGGCACCACGGACTTATTGAAGCGGCCCTCGTCCCAGGCCTTGGCCGCACGCTGCTGGCTCTGCACCGCGTAGGCGTCGACGTCGTCGCGCGAGAAGCCGTATTTGGTGGCGATCAGATCGGCCGAGACGCCCTGCGGCATGAAATAGGCCGGCACCGCCATCGAGGGGTCCATCGGCCAGGCGCCGCCGGAGGCGCCGATGCCGACGCGGCTCATGGATTCGGCGCCGCCGCCGATCACCAGCTCGTGCTGGCCGCTCATCACCTGCGCGGCGGCGAAGTTCACCGCATCGAGGCCGGAGGCGCAGAAACGGCTGATCTGCACGCCGGGCACGGCTTCGCCGAGACCGGCCTTCAGCGCGGCGAAACGCGCGATGTCGGATCCGGCCTCGCCGACCGGATCGACCACGCCGAGGATGACGTCGTCAACGGAATCCTCGGGCAGATTGTTGCGGTCCTTCAGCGCCTTCAGCGGCACGGTCGCGAGCGCGAGCGCGGTGACCTCGTGCAGCGAACCGTCCGCCTTGCCGCGGCCGCGCGGGGTGCGAACGTGGTCGTAGATGAATGCCTCAGGCATGACGCCCTCCTGGTGTGTTGTTTGATGCGATTGGGAGCAAGCCGCGGAAGCAGGCTCAGAACGCTTCCGCCGGCAATTCCATGATGGTGGCGCAGCCGGCCTGGATGCGCGCGAGATTGGCCGCGGTCTCCGGCAGCATCCGCTCCATGAAGAAACGGCCGGTGACCAGCTTGGTCGAGAGATAGGGCGTCGCCCCGCTCTCGGCAATCTTGGCGTTCGTCACCTTGGCCATCTTCGCCCACATGTAGCCGAGCGCGACGAAGCCGAAGAGATGCAAATAATCGGTTGCGGCAGCTCCCGCATTGTCCGGTTTCGCCATCGCGTTCTGCATCAGCCAGGTCGTGGCCTGCTGCAGATGGCCGAGCGAGGTCGAGAGCGGGGTGATGAAGGGCTTCAGCGCTTCGTCGCCGCCGTTCTCCTTGGCGAAGGCCATGACCTCGCCGAAGAACGCCATGATGGCGCGGCCGCCGTCGCGCGGCAGCTTGCGGCCGACGAGGTCGAGCGCCTGGATGCCGTTGGCGCCCTCATAGATCATGGCGATGCGGGCATCGCGCACGAACTGCTCCATGCCCTGCTCGGCAATGTAGCCGTGGCCGCCATACATCTGCTGCGCCTGCACCGCGTTGGCGAAGCCGTAATCGGTGAGGAAGCCCTTCAGCACCGGCGTCATCAGGCCCATGTGATCGTCCGCGGCCTGGCGGTCCTTGGGGTCTTCGGAGCGGTGGGCGACGTCGCTCTTCAGCGCGGTCCACATCACGAAGGCGCGCGCGGCCTCGTTGAAGGCGCGGATCGAGAGCAGCGTGCGCCGCACGTCGGGATGCACGATGATCGGGTCGGCCGGCTTGTCCGGCGCCTTGGCGCCGGTGAGCGAACGGCCCTGGATGCGCTCGCGGGCATAGGCGACCGCGTTCTGATAGGCCACCTCGGACTGCGCGAGGCCCTGCACGGCGACGCCAAGGCGAGCCTCGTTCATCATCACGAACATGCCCTGCATGCCCTTGTTCTCTTCGCCGATCAGCCAGCCGGTGGCGTTGTCGTAGTTCATCACGCAGGTGGAATTGCCGTGGATGCCCATCTTGTGCTCGAGCGAGCCGCAGACGACGCCGTTGCGCGCGCCCACCGAGCCGTCGGCGTTGACCAGGAATTTCGGCACCACGAACAGCGAGACGCCCTTGATGCCGGCGGGCGCGCCCTCGATGCGGGCGAGCACGAGGTGAATGATGTTCTCGGCGAGATCGTGCTCGCCGGCGGAGATGAAGATCTTGGTGCCCGTGATCTTGAAGCTGCCGTCGGCCTGGCGCACCGCCTTGGTGCGGAGCATGCCGAGATCGGTGCCGCAATGTGGCTCGGTCAGGTTCATGGTGCCGGTCCATTCGCCCGCCACCATCTTCGGAACGTAGGTCTGCTTCTGCTCGGGCGAGCCGTGAACGATCAGTGCCGCGGTCGCGCCCATGGTGAGGCCGCCATACATCGAGAACGCCATGTTGGCGGAGATCTGGAATTCGTTGACCGCCTGCGAGAGCGTCACCGGCAGGCCCTGCCCGCCATATTCGGTCGGCGCCGACAGGCCGAGCCAGCCGCCCTCGGCGACCTGCTTGTACGCCTCCTTGAAGCCCTTCGGCGTGGTGACGCTGCCGTCATCGGCACGCTTGCAGCCTTCGAGATCGCCGACGCGATTCAGCGGCTGCAATACCTCTTCGGCGAGCTTGGCGGCTTCGCCGAGGATGGCTTCGCGCACATCGCTCGAGGCGTCGGAGAAGCCGGCGAGATTGTCGTAGCGGTCGATCTGGAAGACGTCGTTGAGCAGGAAGTTCACGTCTTCGACAGGGGCTTTGTAGATCGGCATGGGGTTCTCCCGGCAATGGCCTTGAAGCGGTGATGTCAGTGATTCCTGCGAGGCAGCCTGGCCCGCGAGCTTAGCGGGTTCCGCAACCTCAGGGCAGGGTCATGATTTGGCGGCCAGCTGCTCCGCCATCAGGCGGTGCAGCATGTTGATCGCCTTGAGCGGACGCACCATCACCTTGAAATGGGTGATGCGTCCGTCGCTGTCGAAAGTGATGATGTCGACGCCGTTGATCTCGATGCCGTCGATGACATTCCTGAATTCGAGCACGGCGCCATGGTCGTTGCGCCATTCACCGACATAGGTGAAGCCGGGCCCACCAAGCACCTTCTCCGCACTGGAGAGGTATTTGAAGGTGATGTCGCGGCCGCGCTGCGGCGAGTGCACGACCGGGCTTTCGAACACGGCATCGGGATGCAGGAGGTCCCAGAGCGCGGCGCGGTCATGGGACTTCATGTAGGCGTACCAGGAATCGAGGCCGGTCATTCGCAGCTGCCTCCCTAAAGGCCTGGACAAAAAGTGCGAAAACAACCCCATGCACAGTAGCGGAGCGATTGATTTCGCTGGGTTTTTCGGATCGGATCTTGCGCCCGGCCCGATATGTCCCGATATGCACATTGACGCATATGCGCCAATGCGCATAAAGTCAAGCATGATGGTCGAGGTTGAAACAAGGAGGCCGGCCATGGCGCTGGGCGACGCGATCCTCGCATGCCTGACGGAACGCCCGATGACAGGCTACGAGCTCGCCAAGACGTTCGATTCCTCGATCGGCTTCTTCTGGAAGGCCGACCACCAGCAGATCTACCGCGAGCTCTCCAAGCTGCGCGACCGCGGCCACATCCAGGGCCGCGAGGTCGTGCAATCGGGCAAGCCCAACAAGCTGGTTTATACGCTCACTCCGGAGGGGCGAACAGCGCTGCGGCACTGGGCCGCGCGGCCAAGCACGCCGGCCTCGACCAAGGACGACCTCCTGGTCCGCCTCCACGCCCTCGACAGCATCGACATCGAGCCGCTGCGCACCGACCTGATGGCGCGCCTGGAGCACCACCGCGACCGCCACGCCAATTACGAGCGCATCCTGAAGAAGCGCTTTCCCGACGGCACGGCCGAGGGCCGGCTCGACCTCGGCAATCTGCTGCTGCTCCGCCTCGGCGCCCGGCACGAGCAGATGGTGGCGGATTTCTGCGAGGAGGCGCTCGATGCGCTGTCGGCGATGAGCGGCAAGGCCACGGTGGTGCCGCTGGACGAGGGCAAGCGCGAGGGGAAGGCGTAGGGCTCCCGGCGCTACGCTCCGGCAGAGCGTCTTGCTCCGCTGTCATCGTCCGCCTTGTGCGCGATTGCGCACTGGGGCGGACGATCCAGTACGCCGCGGCGGCTCGCTTCTAGCCGCGCTGTCTCGGAGTACTGGATGCCCCGCCTTCGCGGGGCATGACACCGGTGGAAGGTTCCCCCGCCCAACTTTAAGACACCCGCGCCACGTTCCTTAACTCGTTATTTACCGTAACGGACAAAAGTCGGTTTTCGAGGCAGACGACCCGCGCCAAATTCGATTGTCTTTGCAACCGGCACGCGTGGGGAGGCTGGAGGCGCCGGGTGGGGCGCCGGAGTCGGAACCGGACAGAGTCATGAATTCGCGCGTATCGTGGAGTGTGGACGGCATCGATCCATCCGTCAGGGAGCGGGCCGAAGCTGCTGCGCGTCGCGCGGGCATGTCGCTGAACGATTGGCTGAACTCCACGCTCGGCGACACCGCGCCGCCGAACTTTCGCGGCCCTCACGACCAGCGTCCGCAAGCCCCACAAGCCTCCCACGTTCCGAGCCAGGAGAGCCGCGAAGTCGCCGACATCCACCAGCGGCTCGACGCGATCACCCAGCAGATCGAACGGATTTCAAAGCCGGCACCGCGCCAGGATTCCTCACGACCGGACGTCACGCGCGAGCAGGGCGTCGCACGCCAGCTCAACGACGCGATCTCGCGGCTCGATGCGCGGCTGTCGCAGATCTCCCGCCCGCAGCAGCCTCAGGCGCCGCGTCCGGCACCTGCGCCCTCGCCCGTCGAGACGCGCCAGCGCCAGGCCGATGCGGTCGAGCGCGCGGCAGCGCAGGTCTATCGCAACGCCCCACCCTTGAGCCCCGCCTCGTTCGACGTCGCCGTCGCCGAGATCACCGCGCGCCAGAGCGAGCTCGACGGTTTTGCGCCGCGGCAGATGCCGCCGCGCGCCGCGCCGTCGATTGCGCCTTCGGCTGCTCCTTATGCGCCCCCGATGGCGCCGCCCGCGCCTGCCTATGCGCCGCCGCCACCAGCGCCGGGGCCGGACTTCTCCTCGCTCGAGCGCCATCTGCTCAAGATCACGAGCCAGATCGAAGCGCTGCAGCGCCCCGACAATACCGAGCAGGCGATCAACGCCTTCCGCAGCGAGCTCGCCGAGATCCGTACCGCCATCACCGAGGCGATGCCGCGGCGCGCGATCGAATCAATCGAGAACGAGATCCGCTCGCTGCATCGGCGCATCGACGAGACGCGGTCCAACGGCACCGACGGCCAGGTGCTGTCGGGCATCGAGCATGCGCTGTCCGACATCAAGCAGGTGCTGCGCACGCTGACGCCGGCCGAGCAGCTCACCGGCTATGACGAGGCGATCCGCAATCTCGGCGCCAAGCTCGATCTGATCCTGCGCGCCAATGACGATCCCTCGACGGTGCACCAGCTCGAGAGCGCGATCGCGGCGCTGCGCGGCATCGTCTCCAACGTCGCCTCCAACGAAGCGCTGGCCCGCCTGTCCGAAGACGTGCAGCTGCTGTCGTCCAAGGTCGACCAGGTCACCCGCGCCTCCGGCCAGGGCGACAGCTTCGCGGTGCTGGAGCAGCGCATCGCCGCGCTCACCGCGGCGCTGGAAACCCGCGAGCGGCCGCAGCCGTCCGAAAGCACCGAGCATCTGGAAGCCGCGATCCGGGCGCTGTCGGACCGTTTCGACCGCATGCAGGTCGGCAACGATTCCGCCTCGACCTTCGCGCATCTCGAGCAGCGCGTCTCGTACCTGCTGGAACGGATCGAAGCCGCCTCCGACCCGCGCAACGGCAATCTGAGCCGCGTCGAGGACGGGCTGCACGACATCCTCCGGCACCTGGAGCGGCAGCAGGCGACTTATTCCGCGCTGGCCGAGAGCCGCAATTCGGCGCCCGTCGATTCCGGAATGGTCGATCTGGTCAAGCGCGAGCTGTCCGACATCCGCTTCAGCCAGGCCGAGACCAACCGGAGCACCCAGGACTCGCTCGACGCCGTCCACAGCGCGCTCGGCCATGTCGTCGATCGCCTGTCCATGATCGAGGGCGACCTGCGCGCAGTGCGTACGGCGCCGCCGGCCGCCGCGCCGCAGCCGATGGCCGCTCCCATGGCTGCTCACATGGCTGCTCCCATGCCTGCTGCCATGGAGCCCCCGCCTGTCGCGCGCGAGCCGCGGCCGCAAGCACAGCAGCCGAAATACGATCCCAAGCCCGAGCTGCCGAATCCCGCCGCGGCGCAGAGCGCGCAGGCCGCCTTCGCCGCCGCGCCGCGTGAATTCCATGCCGCTGCCCCCGCCGCGCCGCCGCCGGTGCCTCCGGTTCCGCCGCGTGCGATCAGCGAGATCCTGGAGCCGCACACGGCGCCCGCCCGCGCGGCGCTCGCACCGGAATTGCCGCCGGATCATCCGCTCGAGCCGGGGACACGGCCGGGTGGACGCGCCGCCACGCCGTCGGAGCGCATCGCCGCCTCCGAGAGCGCGATCAGCGGCATTCCTGCTGCGGCGAAAGAGCCGGTCTCGTCGTCGAGCTTCATCGCGGCCGCCCGCCGCGCGGCCCAGGCCGCCGCCGCGCAGCCGGAAAAGCCGGCGCGCGGTGCCAAAGCCGGCGCCGATCGCGGCAAGGACAAGGGCAAGGACGGCGGTTCGACCATCAGCTCGAAGATCCGCTCGCTGCTGGTCGGCGCGAGCGTGGTCGTGATCGTGCTCGGCACCTTCAAGATGGCGATGAACCTGCTCGAGGGCAGCCCGACGCCGGCGCCGCAGGCGATGGACAACACCTCCAGCCAGCCCGCGCCGCAGGCCCCGTCGCCACCGCCGGCGATCGAGAACAAGCCCGCGACGCCCGAGCAGGTCACGCCCTCGATGACCTCGCCGACGCCGATCGGCCGGCAATCCCAGAACAATTCCGCGCCGGCGCCCGCTACCAATCCCGGCAACTCGGCCTCGGTCGAAATTCCGGCGGCGCCCGCCGCAGCGGTGCCGCCGGCCGCCAACAGCGACATCACCGGCGCGCTGTCGGGCACGAGCCGCGCCAAGCTCGGCGTCATCCAGGTGCCGCCGAGCGAGAAGCTGCCCGACGGCATCGGCGGCCCCGCCTTGCGCAGCGCCGCGATGAAGGGCGATCCGACCGCGGCCTACGAGATCGGCTTGCGCTTTGCCGAGGGCAAGGGCGTTGCGACCAACTACGACGAAGCCGCCAAATGGTACGACCGCGCCGCACAGGCCGGCGTCGTGCCCGCGACCTTCCGCCTCGGCACGCTCTACGAGAAGGGCCTGGGCGTGAAGAAGGACGCCGACATCGCCCGCCGCTACTACACCCAGGCCGCCGAGCGCGGCAACGCCAAGGCAATGCACAATCTCGCGGTGCTCGATGCCGATGGCGGCGGACGCGGCGCCAATTACAAGAGCGCGGCGCAGTGGTTCCGGAAAGCGGCCGATCGTGGCGTCGCCGATAGCCAGTTCAACCTCGGCATCCTCTACGCCCGCGGCATCGGCGTCGAGCAGAACCTCGCCGAGTCCTACAAATGGTTCAGCCTTGCGGCCGCGCAGGGCGATGCCGACGCCGCCGGCAAGCGCGACGACGTCGCCAAGCGGCTCGATCCGCAATCGCTCGCCGCCGCCAAGCTCGCGATCCAGACTTTCAGCGCCGAGCCGCAGCCGGACGATGCCGTCAATGTCCCGGCCCCGAACGGCGGCTGGGACAGCGCGCCGCAGGCGAGCGCCAAGCCGGCGCCAAAGCCGGTCGCGGCGAAGCGTTCGGCATCCGCGGCGCATTAAAATCTCTCCCCTCATGGTGAGGAGCGCGCCCTTGCGCGCGTCTCGAACCATGCAGGCCCCGCCTCTCGGTCCGGGCCTCGCCCTTCGAGACGCCTGCTACGCAGGCTCCTCAGGGTGAGGAGCAAAAGCGTCGATGCCGCCATCGCCCCCATTCACCACGCCCGAATTCTAGGGTCCCTCCCCGCGCCGAATTCCGCTATTGAGGGGCGCGGCAATCGTTCCGACCGTCCGGCGGGCATTTGCGCAATCGTCCGTCTCGCCGGAGCGTGGTCCTTCGATGCAGCTTTATCTCCCGATCGCCGACCTTCCCGTCAACGTCTTGCTGGTGCTGGCGATGGGGGCCGCGGTCGGCTTCGTCTCGGGCATGTTCGGGATCGGCGGCGGCTTCCTGATGACCCCGCTGCTGATCTTCATCGGCATCACGCCCGCGGT
Source organism: Bradyrhizobium sp. A11 (assembly GCF_042077125.1). NCBI lineage: Bacteria > Pseudomonadati > Pseudomonadota > Alphaproteobacteria > Hyphomicrobiales > Nitrobacteraceae > Bradyrhizobium > Bradyrhizobium sp. A11. The sequence continues at coordinate 6,319,291 of NZ_CP149509.1, forward strand.
CGCAGTAGCCTCGGTCACCAGCCACATCGCGGCGTCCTCGTTTTCCGGCGCGCTGTCCTATTGGCGGCGGCGCGCGATCGATCCGGCGCTGGCAAGCGTCCTGCTCTGCGGCGGCGTGACCGGCACGGCGCTCGGCGTGTGGACCTTCACCCAGCTGCGTGCGCTCGGCCAGCTCGATCTGATGATCGCACTCTCTTACGTCGTGCTGCTCACCACCGTCGGCAGCCTGATGTTCTCGGAAGGCCTGCGCGCGCTGATGCGGACCCGGCGCGGCGCGCTGCCGCCACGCCGCACGCACAATTGGATCCACGGCCTGCCGCTGAAGATGCGGTTCAAGCGCTCGAAGATCTATCTCTCGATCATCCCGGTGGTGGTGGTCGGCATCGTGATCGGCTTCATCGGCGCCATCATGGGCATCGGCGGCGGCTTCATCCTGGTGCCGATCATGATCTATCTCTTGCGGGTGCCGACCTCGACGGTGATCGGGACCTCGATGGTGCTGACGCTGGTCACCATGCTGTTCGCGACCATGCTGCACGCGGCGACCAATCACCTGGTCGACGCCGTGCTGGCGCTGATCCTCATGATCGGGGGCGTCACCGGTGCGCAGTTCGGGGCCCGCGCCGGGCAGAAGATCCGCGGCGAGCAGCTGCGCCTGCTGCTCGGCCTGCTGATCCTCTCGGTCGGAATCCGCTTCGCGATCGAGCTGGTGATCCAGCCCTCGGACCTCTTCACCATCCGCGAGCTGGGAGTGAGCGGATGATGCGCGCACTCCTCGCATTCGTGCTCGTCCTGTTGCTCGGCGGCGCCGCACGCGCCGAGCGGCTGATCGTGTCGGTCTCCAATCACCGCGTCACGGTGACGCCGAACTATTCCGGCGAGGAGCTGGTGCTGTTCGGCTCGGTGGAGAAGGATGCCACCACGCCTGCCGACCGCACCGCCTACGATCTCGTCGTCACCGTGATGGGCCCGCGCGCCGACATGGTGACGCGGCGGAAAGAACGCACCTTCGGAATCTGGATCAACACCGACTACCGTCAGTTCCTGCAGGTGCCGAGCTATCTGGCGCTGTTCGCCAACCGTCCCTTCGACGGCATCACCTCGCCCGAGATCGCACGGCGGCAGCAGATCGGGCTGAACAACGTGCTGCTGACGCAGCGCGTCAGCGGCGACTTTGCCGACGTGGTGCCGAACGACGCGTTCCGCTCGGCCTTCATCCGCCTGCGTACCCAGCGCGGGCTCTATCGCGAAGACGGAAGCGCCGTCACGTTCCTGACGCCGACCCTGTTCCGCACCGGCATTCCACTGCCGGCGGAGGTGCCGATCGGCACCTATGAGGTGGAGATCAAGCTGTTCGCGAACGGCGCGTTCATCGCCAAGACCGAGACCGCGTTCGAGATCGTCAAGGTCGGCTTCGAGCAGTTCGTCGCCACCACCGCAAGGCACAACGGGTTGCTGTACGGTCTCGCCACCGTGGCGATGGCGCTGATGACGGGATGGATGGCGTCGATCGTGTTCCGGAAGGATTGAGGGGCGCATACTGCCTCGTCGCCGTCATGCCCGGGCTTGTCCCGGGCATCCACGTTCTTGCGCGCGGCAACGAAGACGTGGATGGCCGGGTCAAGCCCGGCCATGACGAAGACTGAGCTCACGCCACCACCTTCGCCGGCCGCGTCACCAGATAGATGCCGAGCGCGACCGGGACGATGCCGAGCAGATCGCGCGCCTCGACGTGCTCGCCGAGGACGAGATACGCGAACAGCATGCCGAGCGGCGGCATCAGGAAATGATAGGCGCTGGCGGCGGTGGCGCCGCACACTTTCAGCAGATGAAACCAGAGCCAGTAGGCCAGGATCGAGCCGCCGAGCACGAGGAAGGCAAAGGCGCCGATCAGGCTCGGCGTGACATCGATGGCGTGGATGTCGGCGAAGGTGAGCGCGACCGGCGTCAGCACGATGCCGGCGACGAGGTTCTGCACGCCGTTGCCGATCCACAACGACCCCTTCGGCGCCAGCAGCTTGAACAGGATGGTGCCGGCGACGATCGAGGCGAGCGAGGCCAGCGTGAAGACGATGCCGTGCAGGCTGTCGGTGCCGACCGACAGGCGGTGCCAGACGATCGCCGTCACGCCGACGACGCCGAGCACGAGGCCGCTTGCCTTGCGCCAGGTCATGCCTTCACCGAGCAGCAGCGCGGCGAGGCCAGCGGTGAATACCGGATTGGCCGAGACGATCAGGCCGCCGAGGCCGGCGGAGACCGATTGCAGGCCGGTGTAGCCGAGACCGAGATAAAGCGCGTTGTTGGCGATGCCGAGCACGGCGAAGATCGCGGCATCGCGCCAGGAGAGTGACCAGGCCTCGCCGCGGATCAGCGTTGCGCCGAGGATCAAGATGCCGGCGAGCGAGAAGCGAGCGGCGAGCAGGATCAGCGGCGGGCAATGGGTGACGCCGATCTTGCCGGCGACGAAGGCGTAGCTCCAGAGCAGGCAGAACAGGCCGATGGCGAGCGGCAACGTGTTGAAGCGGGTGCCTGGGACCGAAATCGAGGGGGCGAGCGACATGAGGGGCATTCTCGGGATGTTCTTGTTCCGGCCCTCGATCTAGGGACGCCGCTTGTCATTTGGAAATTAAATGATTAACTTCAGATCAGTCGATTTTCGAATGGAAGCGGTAATGCTGGATCTCGAGCTGCTGCGCAGCTTCGTCTCGGTGGTCGAGGCCGGCGGCTTCACCCGCGCCGGCGAGCGCGTCCACCGAACACAATCGACCGTCAGCCAGCAGATCAAACGGCTGGAGGACGACATCGGCCAGGTGCTGCTGCATCGCGACGGCAAGAGCGTGCGGCCGACCGAGGCCGGCGAGCGGCTGCTCTCCTATGCGCGCCGTCTGCTCTCGCTGGCCGAGGAGGCGCGCGACGTGCTGCGCCGCCCGGGTGGCGAAGGCGCGGTCCGGCTCGGCATCCCCGAGGATTTCGCGGCGTACCGGCTGACCAAGCTGTTGGGCGCGTTCGCGCGCTCGCATCCCGGCTTGCGGCTCGACGTGCGGGCCGACCAGAGCAAGCACCTGGCGCGCGATCTCGAGCGCGGCGAGCTCGACCTTGCGCTCTACAAGCGCGAGGCCGGCGCGAACGGCGCGATCGCGGTGTGGCCGGAGCGGGTGCACTGGGTCACCAGCAAGAGCCATCCCGTCGACGTCGACGTTCCCTCGGTGCCGTTGATCGGCTTTCCGCTCGGCTGCATCTACCGCGCCGGTGCGATCCATGCGCTGGAAAGCGCCGGCCGGGCCTGGCACACCGCCTATACCTCGTCGAGCCTCGCCGGCATCCAGGCCGCGGTCGCCGCCGGCATGGGGCTGAGCATCCTGTCGGAGATGTCGATCCAGTCCGATCACCGCGTGCTGACGGCGAAGGAAGGTTTTGCACCGATCAACAAGACCGAGGTCGCATTGATGGCTGCGCCGGATGCGAGCCCGGCCACGCTGCGGCTTGCGGATCGTCTCGCCGAATTTTGCGATGCGGTGCAGGCAAAGGCGGCTTGAGCCCGCTTGAGGTCAGGCGCTCAATTCGCCGCCGACAGCAGCTTGTCCCCGCACGCATTCGCGTAGAATTTGCCGCCGCATTGGCGCTTGATCGCAGCGCAGCGAGCCGCGGGCGACGCCTTCTGTGTGGCCATGAAGCCGCAGCTGAGACCATCGGCGCTGCGGCCGGATTTGCCGGCGGCAAACGCCGCGCTGGAGGCGCCGATGCAGACGACGAGCAGGGCTGCAGCGGCGATGTCAATCATCAGTCTCATGATCGTCTCCTCTCCACACTGATGGCTGAATTGTTTCGTAATCTAGCACCGAATCGTAGGTTTCTCCGTGCTCACCCGGGTTCCCAATTCGGCCCGTTCCTTGCATAAATTAGCGCCAGCGCAATGCACGGCCACTGTTCCGGTGCAAGGGCACGACGCGTAGATTGGTAAGAGTTCGACCTAGGAAATGACGGCTTTGCAGGATTCATCGTTCCAACCCAGTTTTCCGGCCCCGGGGCAGCCCATCGACGAACTCGCGCTGGCCGAGATCAAGGGCGCAATCCTGGCGAAGCTGCGGCTTGCCATCGGCAAGGATGCCGGCATGGCAACCAAGCACGACTGGTATCAGGCCGCAGCGCTCGCGCTGCGCGATCGCATCGTGCATCGCTGGCTCACCGCGGAGAAGCACAGCTACGACGCCGGCCGCAAGCGCGTCTATTATCTCTCGCTCGAATTCCTGATCGGCCGCCTGTTCAGCGACGCGCTCAACAACATGGGCCTTTTGAAGATCTTCGAGGTCGCGCTCGGCGATCTCGGCGTCTCGCTGCCGGAGCTGCGCAAATGCGAGCCGGACGCCGCGCTCGGCAATGGCGGCCTGGGCCGCCTCGCCGCCTGCTTCATGGAGAGCATGGCGACGCTGTCGATTCCCGCGATCGGCTACGGCATCCGCTACGATTACGGCCTGTTCCGCCAGATCATCAATCAGGGCTGGCAGCAGGAATATCCGGACGAATGGCTGAGCTTCGGCAACCCCTGGGAATTGCAGCGGCCCGAGGTGATCTACGACATCAATTTCGGCGGCGGCGTCGAGCATGTCGACGACAAGGGCCGCGACCGCGCGATCTGGCATCCCGCCGAGACGGTGCAGGCGATCGCCTATGACACGCCGATCGTCGGCTGGCGCGGCCAGCACGTCAACGCGCTGCGGCTGTGGTCGGCGCGCTCGCCCGATCCGCTCAAGCTGGATGCCTTCAACAAGGGCGACTATGTCAGCGCCAGCGCCGAGCAGTCGCGCGCGGAGGCGATCTGCAAATTCCTCTATCCGAACGACGAGAGCCCGGCGGGCCGCGAGCTGCGGCTGCGCCAGGAATATTTCTTCGTGTCGGCCTCGCTGCAGGACCTGGTGAAGCGGCATCTCGCCTCCGACGGGCAGCTGCGCAGCCTGTCGTCCAAGGTCGCGGTGCAGCTCAACGACACCCATCCGAGCCTTGCCGTCACCGAGCTGATGCGGATCCTGGTCGACCTGCACAATTTCCGCTGGGACGAGGCCTGGAAGATCACCGTCGCCACGCTGTCCTACACCAACCACACGCTGCTGCCGGAGGCGCTGGAGACCTGGCCGGTCGAGCTGTTCGAGCGGCTGCTGCCGCGACACCTCGAGATCATCTACCGCATCAACGTGCAGCACCTGGCGCTCGCCGAGGCGCGCTGCCCCGGCGACATCGACTTCCGCGCCTCGGTCTCGCTGATCGACGAGAAGAGCGGGCGCCGCGTGCGCATGGGCCAGCTCGCCTTCGTCGGCTCGCACCGCATCAACGGCGTCTCGGCGATGCATTCGGACCTGATGCGCGAGACCGTGTTCCACGACCTCAACCATCTCTATCCCGGCCGCATCACCAACAAGACCAACGGCATCACCTTCCGCCGCTGGCTGATGCTGGCCAACCCGAAGCTGACCGACCTGTTGCGCGAGGCCTGCGGCGAGGCCGTGCTCGACGATCCCACCCAGCTTTCGCTGATCGAGGCCCGCGCCAGCGACGTCGAATTCCAGAAGAGGTTCCGCAGCGTCAAGCTTCACAACAAGACCGCGCTGGCGCGCCTGATCGGCGAGCGGCTCGGCATCAAGGTCGATCCGACCGCCTTGTTCGACGTGCAGATCAAGCGCATCCACGAGTACAAGCGCCAGCTCCTCAACGTCATCGAGACGGTCGCGCTGTACCAGGCGATCAAGGACGATCCCAACGGCAATTGGGTGCCGCGGGTGAAGATCTTCGCGGGCAAGGCGGCGGCGAGCTACCGCTACGCCAAGCTGATCATCAAGCTGATCAACGACGTCGCCGAGGTCGTCAACAACGACCCCGCGATCGCCGGCAAGCTCAAGGTCGTGTTCCTGCCCGACTACAATGTCAGCCTGGCCGAAGTGATCATTCCCGCGGCCGACCTCTCCGAGCAGATCTCGACCGCCGGCATGGAAGCCTCAGGCACCGGCAACATGAAGCTGGCACTCAACGGCGCCATCACCATCGGCACGCTCGACGGCGCCAATATCGAGATCCGCGACCATGTCGGCGCCGAGAACATCGCGATCTTCGGCATGGAGGCCGGCGACGTGATGATCCGCCGCAAGCAGGGGCTCGACGCCTCCGACGTGATCCGCAATTCGCCGAAGCTGCAGCGCGCCATCAATGCGATCGGCGGCGGCGAGTTCTCGCCCGGCGATCCCGGCCGCTTCGAATCCATCGCGCACGCGCTGCGCTATCTCGACCATTACATGGTCAGCGCCGATTTCGATTCCTATTACGAGGCGCAGCGCGCGGTCGACGCGCGCTGGCAGGTCTCGCCGGCCTGGACGCGCGCCTCGATCCTCAACGTCGCGCGCATGGCGTGGTTCTCGTCGGACCGCACCATCCGCGAATACGCCGAGGAGATCTGGAACGTGCCGGTGAACCCGACCACGCCGCTGCTGCCGGATCTGCGGAACGTCGCGGGTTGATTTTCCGCGAGATGGAAGCGGAATTACCTGCGAGGTTATTTGCATCTCGCAAGGCGGATGATGATATGACTGCCATCATCCCCAAGACGGAGTCGGTGAACCGACGCCGCCACCTCAAACGCCGTCATTGCGAGCGCAGCGAAGCAATCCAGAATCTTTCCGCGGAGACAGTCTGGATTGCTTCGCTGCGCTCGCAATGACGGGTGGGGCGACACCGAGGACTCCCATGCACGCCAAGCTCCCGCACCCCTTCGACGACGCGACCCGCATCACCGCGGGTGACAGCAGTTGGCAGGGACACACCAGCGACGATTACTGGGCCTTTGTCGGCCCGTTCGGCGGCGCCACGGCCGCGACGATCCTCCGCGCGCTGATCGAGCATCCGCAGGCCGCCGGCGATCCGCTGGCGCTCACCGTCAATTACTGCGCGCCGATCGCCAAGGGCGCGTTCGATCTCGACGTGCGGCTGGTCAAGGCCAACCGCTCCAGCCAGCACTGGTGCGTCGAGCTCAGCCAGGGCGGCGGCGAGGTCGCAACGCTCGCCACGGCCGTGTTCGCCGAGCGGCGGCCGTCCTGGGAGCACCGGGTGGCGCAATATCCTGACGCAAAGCCGTTCGAGGAGACGATGCCGTTTCCGAAGATCGCGGCGTCCTGGGCCAACCAGTACGAATTCCGCTTCGTCGAGGGCGAGATGCGGATCGGCCCGCAGCAGGCCGAGCCCGCCAGCACCTATTCGAAGATCTGGATCAGCGACCGCACGCCGCGCAAGCTCGACATGCTGTCGCTGACGTCGATGTCGGACGCCTTCTTCGGCCGCATCTTCCATGCGCGGCGCGAGCTGGTGCCGTTCGGCACGGTGTCGCTGACGACCTATTTCCACACCGACAGCGCGGAGCTCGCGAGCGAAGACATCACCCGCGTGCTGGCGACGGCGGATTCCAAGATCATGCACAAGAGCTACGCCGACCAGAACGCCGAGCTGTGGTCGCCGAACGGCCGGCTGCTCGCGACCACGACGCAGATCGCGTATTTCAAGGCGTAGCCACGCTGTCGTCCCGGACAAGCGCGCCATAGCGCCGGTGGTGGGGCCAGTGACATGCCCACCAACGAAAAGGGCGGCCTCACGGCCGCCCTTTTGCATTCAAGAAGACGGAGCCTCACTCCGCCGCGAGCTTCACGTCCGGGGCTGCGGCGCGCACGTCGGCGTCGACCTGGGCTTCGAACTTGGCGAAGTTCTTCTGGAACATGCCGACCAGCGCGCGGGCGGTCTTGTCGAACTCGTCCTTGTCCTTCCAGGTGTTGACCGGGTTGAGGATCTCGCTGGGCACGCCGGGCAGCGCGGTCGGGACCGCGAAGCCGAAATATTTGTCGGTGCGGAATTCGACGTTGCGCAAGCTTCCGTCGAGCGCGGCGGTGAGCAGCGCGCGCGTCACCTTGATGGGCATGCGCGAGCCGACGCCATACTTGCCGCCGGTCCAGCCGGTGTTGACCAGCCAGCAATCGACATTGTGCTGGGCGATGAGGTCGCGCAGCATGTTGCCGTAGACGCTGGGGTCGAGCGGCAGGAAGGGCGAGCCGAAGCAGGTCGAGAATTCCGGCTGCGGCTCGTTGCCGAGACCGCGCTCGGTGCCGGCGACCTTGGCGGTGTAGCCAGACAGGAAGTGATACATCGCCTGCGCCGGCGACAGCTTGGCGATCGGCGGCAGCACGCCGAAGGCGTCGGCGGCGAGCATCACAACGTTCTTGGGCTGCGGCGCGCGGCCGGTGCGCGAGGCGTTCGGGATGAAGTCGAGCGGATAGGCCGAGCGCGTGTTCTCGGTCTTGGAGCCGTCGTCGAAATCCACCACGCGGGTGTCCTCGTCGAGCACGCAATTCTCGAGCACCGCGCCGAAGCGGGTCGAGGCCGCAAAGATCTCGGGCTCGGCTTCCTTCGACAGCTTGATGCACTTGGCATAGCAGCCGCCCTCGAAATTGAAGACGCCATTCGGGCCCCAGCCGTGCTCGTCGTCGCCGATCAGGGTGCGGTTGGGATCGGCCGACAGCGTGGTCTTGCCGGTGCCCGACAGGCCGAAGAAGATCGCGGTGTCGCCCTTGGCGCCGACATTGGCCGAGCAGTGCATCGGCATCACGCCGCGCTCGGGCAGGTAATAGTTCAGCGTGGTGAAGACCGACTTCTTCATCTCGCCGGCATAATAAGACCCGCCGATCAGGACGATCTTGCGGGCGAAATCGATCGCGACCACGTTCTCCGAGCGGCAGCCGTGGCGTTTGGGATCGGCGCGGAAGCTCGGCATGTCGATGATGGTGAGCTCCGGCACGAAGGTCGACAGCTCGATCGCCTCGGGGCGAATCAGAAGCGTGCGGATGAACAGCGAGTGCCAGGCGAGCTCGGTGAAGACGCGCGTCTTGATCCGGTAGGCCGGGTCGGCGCCGCCATAGAGGTCCTGCGCGAACAGCTTCTTGCCTTCGGCGTGCTTGAGGAAATCCTGATAGAGCGTCTCGAACTGCTCTGCGGTGATCGACTGGTTGCCGGCCCACCACATCTTCTTGTCGGTGGTGGCGTCACGCACCGTGAACTTGTCCTTCGGGCTGCGCCCGGTGAACTCGCCGGTGTCGGCGCAGAGTGCGCCGTCAGCGGACAGCACCGCCTCGCCGGCCGCGAGCGAGTATTGATAGAGTTGCGGCGCACCAAGATTCCAGTGAACCTGCTTGAGATTCTTTAAGCCGAATTTGTCGGCGCCGAAGGCACCGTTGCGCACGCCCGTCTCTTGCACGAAAAAATCCTCCTAGAACCCGCGACACCTGCGCGACCAAGTTTGGACGCCATCGCAGTCACCGTGATGAATGGGCCATTCGGCCTCGGCTGAACGACCTAATAATCATGAACGCTGGCGTTGCCAAGCTGATCCCGCAGGATTTGGTTTATTCAAGGACCGCGCCAAACGTCGCGCATGTCAGCTCTGAGCAGGGGCAACCAAAAAACACAAATGATCGCGCAACCAAATGCGTGTTTGCGCGTTATGTCAGGTTATTGCGACGCACAATCCCTGAGGAATCGTTTCATTTTACCTCGCCTTCGCCGATCAGTGCGAACGGTCCCCACATGGCTGGGTAGGCGTTGCGCGGCGAAGTGGCGTCGTCGACAAACGTTAACATCGCGCGGCGCAAGGCTTCGGCACGACCGATCTTTGGTTCGTTCTTGAGCAGCTCGAATGTCGAAATGGTCAGGCGGGTGGCGGCCTCCGAATCCACGGCCCAATGCGAGACCAGAAGCGCGCGGGCGCCTGCATAGAAGAACGAGCGCGCCAGGCCCGACAGCGCCTCGGCGCCCGGCTTGTCGCCGGCGATGGTGTTGCAGGCGGACAGCACCACCCAATCGGCGTTGAGCTTGAGCTGAGCCACCTCGCTCGCGGTCAGAAGACCGTCGTCGAGTTCGGACGGCTGATCGGGAATGGACAGCGCAAGCGAGGGCTCGCCCAGTCCCTTGACGTCACCGGCCACGAGACCGTGGGTGGCAAAGTAGATGATGCCGTATTGAGCAAGCGCTGCACGCTTCAGCGTCGTCTCGCTGGCATCGCGTCCGAGATGGATATCGGCTTTGGCCGCGCCGACGTCCCTCGCCACCGCGTTCAGCTCGTCGGCGGTATCGGGCAGTTGCGGCAGCGCCTGCGCCAGCCGCGCGCGATCGACGCCGGCGCCGCGCCAGAAATCGGTGTAGGCGATCGTCGCGATGCTGCGTGCGGCAACCTTGCCGCTGGCCGCGCGACGGTCGGCCGGATCTTCGGCCGCGGGGTTGAAGACGGGATCGCCGAAGCCGGTCATCGGCTTTACGCTCTGATCCTTGCGGGCGAAGGCACGCAGCGATTTCAGGGAGATCACCGACGGCAGCACCAAGACGGCCTGGCGCCGCAGCAGCCAGGCGGCATCGCGATAGCCCTCGAGCCGGTCCGGAATCGCAGCCGGCGGCTTCTCCGTGACCAGCAGATGAAACGGCAACGCCGTCAGCGCCGCCGAGGGCACCACCAGCAAATTGCGCTTGTCCTTCGTCAACGCCTCGACCGGGCCGAGCAGCGCTGCATGGAGCTCATGGGCAAGCGCAAGGTCGAACAGGCCCGACTTGCCGGAGGCATCGCGCGCCTTGCCGACATCCAGCCCCTTGCGGAAGGCGGCCACTTTCTGCGTCACCGTATCCGCGCCGAGCGGGATCTCCTTCCAGTCAGCGCCCTCGCGCGTGATCGCGATGACATGGCTCTGCCTGTCGACGACGGAATAGATCACCATCGCCTCGTCAGCCGACAGCAACGGCTGGATGTCCTTCACTGCCAGCGGCAGCGGATTGGAGAGCGAGGCGTAGTCGGGAAACTCGAGCATGAGGGTCTTCTGCAACGTGCCGCGCTCGCTTCCGATCGCCGCGATCCTCGTGCGGCTGCGCTGCTCGAGCGCGAGGTCGCGCTGAGCGGGCGGCTTCGACACCGCCGCGACGATCGCCTTGTCGAGCGCCTCGGACTCGGCGGCGAGATCCTGATCCTTGCGCACCAGCTCGGCGAGGCGGTCGCTGCCGGCGGCCATCCGCACCGCGAGCTTGTTCACGGCAGCGGCGGCGGAGGATTGCGTGCCGCGCTGAATCGCGGCCAGCGCCTTATCGAGCGCCTTGTCGTCGGGCAGCAGATGCTGCTGCCGCGCGGATAACAAGATCGGCAGCACGATGCGCAGCTGCGCGCGACCGCTGGCAAGCGTCTTGTCCGCGAGCGGCAAAGCATCGGCGGTGCGTCCGAAGACGTAGAGGAAATAAGCAAGATTGCCGGTCGAGATCACGGTGTCCGGATGGTCCGCCCCAAGCGCGCGTTCGCGGATCGCAAGCGCACGTCGATAGAGCGGCTCGGCATCGGCGTAGCGCTGCTGATGCTCGTAGAGGCCGGCGAGATTGTTCAGCGAGCGCGCGACGTCGGGATGATCGGACCCCAGCACCTTCTCGCGGATCGCCAGCGAGCGCTTGATCGGCGCCTCGGCGTCGGCATCGCGGTTGAGGTCGCGATAGACTTGGCCGATGTTGTTCAGGACGGTCGCGACCGCGGGATGCTCGGGACCGCCGACCTTCTGGTAGATCGCGAGCGCCCGCTGAAACAGTGGCTCGGCCTCGGCAAATTGCTCCTGCTTGACGTAGAGCGTGGCGAGGTTGTTCAGGGCCCGGCCGACATCGGGATGCTCGCGCGACAGGCTCTTTTCGCTGACGGCCAGCGCACGCTTGAACAGCGGTTCGGCCTCGGTGAAGCGGGCCCGCCGCTGATAGAGCGCCGCCAGATTGTTCAGCAGCGGCGCGATCTCGGCGCTGCCCTGACCGGTCTCCTTCTCCATCAGCGCAATGGCGCGCTTGTAGAGCGGCTCGGCCTGATCGTCGTGGCCCTGGTCGGCGTGGATCTGCCCGAAATTGTTGAGCGCCGCGGCGAGGTCGCGGTTGTTGCCGGTCTTCTCGAGCGAGGCCACCATGGCCTGCGCCAGCGGCAGCGCCTCGGAATATTTGCCGGCGCTCCGGAGCGCATTGATGCGCGCGCTCTGCGATGACAGATCACCCTTCTGGGCAAGACCGGGCGAGGCCAACGACGTGGCGATCGCGAGCGCCAGACCCGCAGCCAATGCAAAACGACGACGCGTCATCAACCTTCTCGCTGCGAGCCACGAAGCCTTATCGTCTTGGGTCGCAGCGACGGGTCGCGGCGTTCAAATCGTTGCGTTCCAGGGGGGGTACTCATAATTCGGCGCTTGCTTTGGGCGCTTTCGGTGTCCGCTCCCCGTCAACAACGGCACAATGCCGCCATCAGGTATTAGAAAAATACCAGGAGAGGGAATGCTGACCGCGTCGCGTTGGCCGAGGGAAACCCTGACGCCGGCCGCCAGGAACAACATCGGCGGCACGAAACTGCAGACGGCCGCCCTTGCCGGCTGCTCCTTCTATCAAGTCGACCCGCAGCATCTCCTGACCCGTCTCCGTCACGCCGGTGATGCTCGTCCGGCAAATCATGGCCTAGGAAGGTTGAAAGCACAGTTTACGCCAGCCGGAGAATCTGAGCTGCCCGAGCTGACGCTCGCCACGCGCTTCGATCATCGCTTCCGGAGACTTTGTAGCCGGAGCCTGGCTTGCCGGATTCGCTTTCTGTCCTCTGGCGCTCCCGCCCGCGTCTGCCGCCAGAGCGATACCTACCAGCAGCAATATCCGAGACGCAGTCCATCGTGAGCGACGACGAGCCATGATTGATCTCCGCGGAGCAGACCGCGCGCGGGGAGATCGATTGCGGAGCGCGCAAATCCCGGACGGATGGGAACAACAACCAGATTGCCTCGCCGCGCGAACCAGAATGCGGCGTCCCGGAATTCGACCAGCGGGAAGAAGCTCCGCTCGGTCGCATCCAGCGACTCTCCGTGGTTCATGACGACGAGGGGGAGGGACCTGCGATGATGGGCCGGAACTCGTACGCGAGAATGGGGATCGGCGTCGAAAGCAGTATCAGCTTCTCTTCCACCCGCGGCATCGAGTCATCGGCAGCACGGCTCGATGCGGCGGCGAGGACGAGCATGCAGACAGCCAGGAGCAACCTGCTCGCCGTCGATGGATCGCGCAACATCGCTGGCGAATTCTGTCTCACAAGAGCTGCTCGTGCACCATTCATCGGTTCGGCTCGGTAACATGGAATCTCTCGGCGCATTGTTCACGGGCGAACAATTCGTCCGGGAAATGCATGGTAAAGGAGCGTGCCTCGCGGTCCGGGAAATCTTCGGACGCGCGACTCGAAGCGCGGTGGCAACAAATACGGGGCCTGAAGATGAAGAACAGTGCGGAGCGCGTCACCACACTCAGGCATCGCGCCCTCGGCCGCGGCCTGCTGCTGGCCGCGTCCTTGTTCGCGCTGGCCGCGCGCGCGGGCGAATTGAAGCTCATGGCGGCCAATCCCGCGATTCAGAAGGAACAGGCGCGGATCGTGGCCGCCGAGGCCAAGGCTCCGTCCAACCCGCTGCGGGAGGCCTATTTCGGCGAAACGCATGTCCACACGGCCTATTCGCTGGACGCCTATCTCGGCGGCGCGCGGCTGACGCCGGATGGGGCATACCGCTTCGCCCAGGGCGAGAAGATGACGGTCAACGGGCAGGTGCATCGCATCGTCGAGCCGCTCGATTTCGCGGCGGTGACCGACCACGCGGAATATCTCGGCGAGATGTATTCGACCATGGTGGACGGCGCGCCGGGACACGATCAGGATAAGCTGAAGGAGCTTCGGTCGATGACCTCGATCGAGGACCGTGAGACCTGGTTCCTCAATTTCGTCGTGAAGAGCAATCGGTCCGATACGCCGCAGCACCCGCCGTTCTTCGCGGGTCCCGAGACCACGAAGAGCGCTTGGGTCATCGAGCTCGAGGCCACCGAGCGGAACTATCATCCGGGCAAGTTCACGACGATCCCCGCGTTCGAATGGAGCGCAGCGCCCAAGGGCGGCAATCTGCATCGCAACGTGTTCTTTCGGGACATCCGCGTTCCCGAGATTCCCATGAGCTACGTCGAGATCAATCGCGAGGACGGGCTTTGGGCCTGGATGGGCGGCCTGGAAAAGATCGGCGCCTCCGTCATCGCGATCCCGCACAATTCGAACGCCAGCAAGGGCATGATGTTCGACCCGCTCGATCCGCAGGGCAGGCCGATCGATGCGGCCTATGCGAAGACGCGGGCCCATTTCGAGCCGCTGATCGAGATGATGCAGGTGAAGGGCAATTCGGAGGTTCACCGGAATTTCTGGGCTGCCGACGAATTCGCGAATTTTGAGAACGCGGACTCGATGGCGAACTACAGCGGGCGCGTGGCCAAGAAGGAAAATTTCGTTCGCTATGGGCTTGTCAAAGGGCTCGAATACGAGCGCACGATGGGCGCCAATCCCTACAAATATGGCGTCGTCGGCGGCACCGACAGCCACAACGGCACGCCCGGCGATACCGACGAAAGCAATTTCAAGGTCGGCAGCCACGGCGCCGCCGACAGCACGGTCGAGCGGCGCCGGACCGCGGAGGTCGGCGGCTGGATCGGCGGCATCGACCTCAATCCCGGAGCGCTTGCCGGCGTCTGGGCGACCAGCAACACGCGCGGCGCCATCTGGGACGCGATGAAGGCAAAAGAAACGTTTGCCACCAGCGGCGTCCGCATCAAGGTCCGAATGTTCGCGGGTTTCGATCTTCCCGGGCCGGACGCCAATCCGAAAGCCATGGTCGAGAACGGCTACAGGCTGGGCGTGCCGATGGGCGGAACCCTGCCGGCGGCCGCACCCGGCGAAAAGCGGCCGCTACGCTTCAACGTGACGGCGATGAAGGGTCCGAAGGACGCCAATCTCGATCGCATCCAGATCATCAAGGGCTGGATCGATGCAGACGGCACGCCGCAGGAGAAGATCGTCAACATCGCGTGGTCGGGCGATCGCAAGATCGGGCCGGACGGCAAGCTGCCGCCGGTGGCCAATACCGTGGATCTGAAGACGGCAACCTACAGCAATTCGGCCGGCAGCCCCCAATTGACCGGGAGCTGGGTGGACGACGAATTCGAACCCACCCAGTACGCGCTCTATTACGCCCGCGTGTTGCAGATCCCGACACCGCGCTGGAGCACCTATGACGCCGTGCGCGCCAAGCTGCCGCTGCTCGACGGCGTGGCGGCCACGGTTCAGGAGCGGGCCTGGACGTCGCCGATCTGGTACACGGCCGCCAAGTAGGTCTCATCGGATCGCGAAACCGCGGGCAGATCAGCGCCTCTTATTGACGCCCGGCTCGGGCAGGCGTGCTTATTTCCTTATACCGTAGATATTCGGAACGCCAGTGATCGAGCGCCGGCATTTCTCCGTCCTGGTCGGCGAGCAGCAGGCGCAAAATCGTTCGGAAGGGAATGCTTCGATTGCCGAGCAACGCGGTGTTGTCGTTTTCGGCACCGTGATCGGTATAGGTTCCGCTAAAGCCGATGGTGGCGACTTTTCGCGCGAAGGGCCGTGTCGCCAGATCCAGCGTGTGCTCTTGCGAGGTGACTTCGCCTTTCCACTTGCCGTCGCAACAGATGTAGCTGCCGGTGAAGTAGAAGAACGAGTCGCCGCCGCGGATCGTGCCGTCGCGCAGCACCAGGACGCCATTGCCTCCGCCTTGAACGCCGTCCAGCAACTCGACGGTCAGCGCGTACAGACCGTTTCTGATCATGATGGCGTCCCTCCGGTTCATAACGTGAAGTACAGATAGTTGGTCCAGCTCGTGCGACCTTCGCCGTCGGCGGCGGCCAAGTGGCGCTGCTCAAGCTGCCGTTGGTCTACGTCGAAATTGCCGTGGCCGTAGGTGCCGCCGTTCGCGCCCGGCTCGATTTCAACCAGCAACAAAGGCGTCGCCAGGAGCGCTCGGATCAGAATGCCTGAGGCCTTCATTTGCACTCCCATCCACTTTGCGACCGCGCGAGGGGATTTGCGGCACTCAGCCGCGCACGCATCGCACTCGCTGGGTAGATCAAAGGTCACCGATCCACGAAGAGTAACAGGCGACGAAAGCGACATTGATCACGGGCGATCATTTGAAGACCAAATGTCGCAGGCAATCCAAGTTCACGTTTCATTGCGCCCGGAGCGGCCACGGATGTCGGCTGGCAGATTGGGGTGACCAATCGCTAGATTGCGAAGCTGGTGACCCTCGTCACGAACCAGACCATCGATATGATGCCGATCAGATAAGCAGCGGCCAGGCGCGCCGGCACGACCGGCCATGTGGTGACGAGCGCCGTCGCCGCTCTGACCGCGATCAGGATCGCGGCCACGAATAGAAGCTGGCCGGCCTCGACGCCCACATTGAACATGAGGAGAGCCAGCGGGACATCCAGCTGCGGCAATCCCGTCTCCTTGAGCGCGCCGGCGAAGCCGAAGCCGTGAAGAAGACCGAAGGCGAAGGCCACCACCCATGGATAGGCTTGCGAAAGCCGCCGCTCGCCTGCCTTTATCTTGATGAGCTCACTCGCGACGAAGGCGATGCTGAGCGCGATGGCGGCTTCGACGGGCTTTTGCGGCAGGCTGAAAAAGCCGAGCGTCGCTCCGGCCAGCGTGATGCTGTGCGCGATCGTGAAGGCGGTGATCGTCTTCGCCAGCATCCAGGGGTCACGGATCAGCAGCATCAGCGCCAGCACGAAGAGCAGATGATCGAAGCCCGTGAGAATATGGTCGATCCCCAGCAGCAGATAGGTCTTCGCGACCTCCAGCCTGCTTTGGGCGCCCACGACGAGGAGGATCGGGGAGTCTGGGGTAATCCGGGCGACTTCCGTCGTGCCGTCGCGGTACTCAATTCGCGCCAGCGCGTCGGTCACACCTGACTTCAGGCCGTCAACGGAAATCTCCCGGCCCTTCAATCCACCGGCGCAAACTACGCTCGATCGTTCAAAAAAGGACCCCGCCTGAATGGTCCTGACCGGCTCCGCCTTGGGGCGGCACGATGCCGGCAGGCGAACGTAGATGCCCAGCCGTAAATCGCCGAGCGCCGGCACTTTCCACACGACCGCGAATTCGTCGGCTGCCATTTCCCGGATGTCGAGAAAAGCGGGCCGCAGCTCGTCGGCCGCGGCGAGATGGACCGCGAACAATTGCGCGAGAAGAAGAAAAATGCCGGCGAGACGGGTCATGGGCCGTTCGCCAGCCGGGGCTTCTGCTCCGTCGTGATCCGGTAGCGCGTCAGCAACGCGGCCAGGCGTTGCTCCTCGATCGCCTTTCGTTTGTCGTTCGTCCACTCGCGTTCGACCGCATTGCGAACCTCGTCGAGAGCGGGCGTGCGCCCCGCCTGACGCTCCGCGATGCGGACAAGATGCAGCCCGAAGTCCGACTCGACCGGTCCGGTCCACTCGCCTGTCGCGATCTTGTCGAGGACGTCGGCGAACGCGGGACCAAACGTCTGGCTGATCGACGCCTTGCCGGTGAGCTCGAGCTTGCGCGGAAGCAGCGTGGCGTCTCCAAGCTCGCCGGGATCGATCGATGATTTAGTGCGCAGGATCTGAAGGACGGACGCGGCGTCCTGCTCGATCTTCTCGCCGTGCCGGTCCGGGCTCAGCAACACTTGTTCGAAAGCGTAAGCGGGATCGATCTCGAATTTTTCGGGATTGCTCTTCAGGTAGTTTTCGAGCTCGGCGTCGGCCGGATTCAAGGTCGCGGTAT
Source organism: Bradyrhizobium sp. A11 (assembly GCF_042077125.1). Lineage (NCBI taxonomy): Bacteria > Pseudomonadati > Pseudomonadota > Alphaproteobacteria > Hyphomicrobiales > Nitrobacteraceae > Bradyrhizobium > Bradyrhizobium sp. A11. The sequence continues at coordinate 6,336,989 of NZ_CP149509.1, forward strand.
CGGCGTTGTTCAAGAACTCCATCTTGAGGCGGAGGCGGCGGCGAATGATCGCGTCGTCCTTGTCGAGGTCAAGCGCGAGTGCCTCGCGGACGAAAATCTCCTCCTTCACGTAGTCGTCGATCAGGTTCTTCAGCTCGGCGGGTGTCGGCGGCCGCTGCCAGATCGCGGCGAACTGGGCGGCAAGCCGATCAATCCGGGACTCCGTGATGACGATCTCGTCAGGCTTGCCCGCCTCGAAACGATTGAAGGCGCCGTAAGCAGCGAACACGGCGACAGCCAGCGCCAGAAAATGCAGCAGGGGCTCTTTGAGCAGACGTTTCACCATGGCTGCGGCGCCCCGTTTACGATGGCGTGTACCAGACAGGCGAAGTCCAGGCGCGCTCCTGATGCTTCATCGGCACCTCCGGCGGCATCTTGATGCCGAAGCGGAACGCATCATAGGCGGTCCAGCGGGGCGTCGGGATCTCGATGACGCGCGCATAGTAGAACGCCCGCACCGATCGGTCGAAATCCGGGTCCTTCCAGACCCCGACGAGCTCGGAGGCGCCGATGGTGTTGGTCCAGGTGGCGTGCGCCACGTCCACGGTGTCGCCGACTGGCGGCAGCTTGCCGTCCTTCCCGAGCTTGCGGCGCTGAGCATCGCTCCACACCACGTTGTAGATTTTTTCCTGCGGCTTGCCGGCCTTGTCGAGCCAGCCCTTGACGATCTGGATGCGGTCAAGGTTGCCGCCCAAGGCGTCCTTCATTGCCGCGACGAGGAAGGAGGGGGCCTTGCCCGCCACCGGCAGTTTTGGCAGGTCAGCGCCCATCGGCACGCCCTTGCCATAACCGGTCTCGGCAACGTAGCGCGAGCGCGCGTCGTCGGCCGTGAAGTCCCAGCCGGCGAACAGGCGAACCGTCATGCGGGTGCCCGAGGTCGCGTAGACCTCCTTGCGCTTCATCGCGTCCCACAGCGCTTCGCGGGTGTTCTCGGAGGCCCACACCGCTGCGTAGCCGGCCGCCGTGTAGTGCCACGTATATCGCGTCTTGCCGAATCCCTGTTTGGAGACGTGTTCCCAGCGGATCGGGCTCGGCTCCTGGTTGACGTGCTTGCCGTAGAAATTGTCCTCCTCGATCGCGGTCAGCGAGTTGTGCACGTCGGTACCGCCGATGAAGCCGAACTTGAACGGGTTGGTCCCGAGGTTTTGCTCCTGCATCAGGCCCTGGAGCAATCCCCAGCGGAGATAATTGGTCGGCATCATTTCGCGGGACAGCGGTTTGTCCTCGAGCGTGAGGTTGCCGTATTCCCAGCCGGCAATGCCGAAATCCGCGAATTCGTCGTTGGGGGACAGCGCGGGATGCGTCTCGCTGCCGCCCTTGGTCTGCATCATTTCCTGCAGCACTTCCCAACGGGAACGTCGCTCGGCGTAGTTTTTCGAGAGCGGCTTGCCGGCGAAGTCCATTAGTTCGAACATGCGGCCATTGGAAAGGTTCGCATTGTGGGGGATGGCGAGCAGCTTGCCGCCGGTCTTTTGTTCGTACTTCTCCATCCATTCCCAGAGTTTTTCCGGGTCTTCGCTTTGCCACGCCGAAAACGGCAAGATCTGATCGGCCCTGTCCTTGTTGTCGCGGAACAGGACATTGCGATGCAAATTGTTGCCGCCGGGAACCGAGGTCCATTCGAAGCCGATCATCGCCGTGAACTTTCCCGGCTCGTTGAACTTCTCCGCGGTCGCCGTGTATTCCTGCCAGACCGACTTCATGATCGGACCGACGATTTTCGGGTCCTTTATCGGAGGCGGAAGCTTGTTGTTGGCTTGTGCCGAAACAAGCTCGTTCATCGCGTCCTGCTGCTCCTTTCCCCCACTCTTCAGCGCCTTGCCCCAGCGCGTTAGAGTTGCATCCGAGGCGAACGCCGGGTTGCCATTGGCGACCTGAAACATGAGGCCGAGCCCTTCCGCGTGGTCCGAGACGACCAGGAAGTCGAGCGGGCGGGAGAGCTTCGCCGGCACGCCGCTTGAGGAGACGACCTCTTCGCCGCGGGCGAAACGGTAGGCCTGATCCGGGGTCAGCTTGTTGCCACCCATGAACGCGTCGCCTGAATTGGCGGTGTGGTGATGCGTGTCGCCGAAGAACACCCGGGTCGGATATTTGCGGCCGGCATAGGGCGAGTAGCGCTTCTTTGCCTCGACGCCAGCCGGCGTTTCCGGCCTGGTGTCCCGGGCAATGCCGTCGTCCGGATCGAACGCGCCCTTGACCGATACATCATCGGCGGCGGCCCCAGGCGTTGCCGATTGTGCGCTAGCGTTTCCGGGTACGGCAACGGCGAGCGCAAGTCCGGCAATCACAATCGAAGCAGAAGAGGTATTCCGTGCTTGCTTCATCATGATGCCTGACCTCTTTCTCGCTTGTTTGGAATGAGCGCGGGCTACGCTGACGAGGCTTGGCGCAGGCCAAGTTCCATCCGTTTGTGGTCGAAATGGAACGATCCATATAGGCAGCGCACCACAAGACCACATGTGCGATCTTGATCTCGGTCAACCCGTGTATTCCGCTCCCAGCATAGCAATAAAGCCTGATCGAGATTGATCGCCGGCGACCTATTGGAGCCAGGATGCTCAGCAAGGAAACATCCTCCGAAATCGTCAGCCGCAAGGGATGGCTCCGCAATACGCCGCCGTCGTTTCGGAGCGCGGTCTTGAAGCGCTGCCTGGTGAAGCACTTTGGCGCCGGCGCTCCGATTTATGCGATCGGCGATGAGCCCGGTGGTCTCTATGGACTTGTCGAAGGAGGTCTCGGCGTTTCGATCGCGCCCGGGGAGGTGGGGCCGTATACCGCGCATTTTGCGATGCCCGGCGCCTGGTTCGGGGAAGGTTCGGTCTTTACGCGTCAGCCCCGAAAAGTTGGCCTGACCGCGACTAGGCCAACCACGCTGCTGCATCTGCCAGTGCACGGCGTCGACGAGATTGTCTGCGACGACCCAGATGCCTGGCGGTTATTCGGCCTCCTGGCGCTCGATCATCTCGATCTGGCCATGGGGGGCTCGGACGACCTGATGATACGCAATCATGTCAAGCGCTTCGTGGCTGTGCTGCTCCGCCTCGGGGACTGCCGCGTCGCAACTCCGGCAAACGACCAGCCGATCGAGGTGGACCTCAATCATGAAGACATCGCCTATATGGCCAATGTCGCCCGGACCACGGCCGGTGCCATCCTGCGCCGGCTCGAGGCCGATGGGCACGTGACACTGTCGTACCGCTGCGTCGGCATCCTTGCGCCAGACACGCTACGCAAGATGCTGCGCGATTGAGCATGGCTCGATCGGATCGACCCTAGCAACGTCCGTTCGGGGTCATCAGCGGTCATGCTCTACCCGATCAGAAAACTTCCGCTCGGCGCTCAGAGCCGGCCTCGATTTTACGAGTACACGCACTAAAGCATGATCCGGAAAAGTGCGCAGCGGTTTTCCGAAAAGATCGCATCGCGCTTTAGTCGGCCGCCTTGCTGCGCGCTTCGCCAGCGAGGCGCACGAGCATCTTGCGCAGCGACGTGCCGTCGGTCACCCGCTCCGGGAAGTCCAGCCGCAGCGCGATCTGGCCGTCCTGCAGGTCGAGGCCTTCCGGATCGCAGCCGGTGCAGCGCCAATCACCCGCGCCGGCACCCAGCAGCTTGGTCGCATAGAGGCCCATGGTCTCCCGATGGTCGGCGTTCATATGCGCGACGGCGCCCTCCTCCGCCGCCAGCAGATCCTCGGCCCCGGTGAGATCCGTGAGGAACCGCTCGGGCTGGAGATCGACGATCCGGCCGAAACCGGCGACCAGATGGGTTCCCGTGGGGCGGATCCGGAAGAAGGAGAAATCCTTAAAGGAAACAAAGCTTTCCGCCGACGGATGGGCATTGAGATACCGCCGCTGGAGCAGGTCCTTTTCGGCCTCGGCCTGCTCCGCCCGGCCGGACAGCATGATCCGGGCGCCTTCCAGCGGATCGCCTTCCGCCCGCTCGTCCAGCATCAGCGAGACTCGGCTGTCGGAAAGGATATTCCTTGTATGCACGGCAAGGCCGGAGATCAGCAGAATGGGCGAGCCATCGGGATGGCTGGCCAGATTGACCAGGGAACAATAGGGATCGCCGCTGCCGGCCATGAGGGTTGCCAGCGCCCCCTGGCGCGATCGTCGCAGCAGGGATTTGGCGAGCTTTGCGGGGTCGAAATCAGGGGTCGGTTGCATCGGCTTTCTCGGCTCAGGTGGTTGCAAGGGAGGCCTTTTTTCGGGTAAACGGGGGCCTGGTTATGGGTCGACATGCGGCGAATCTGCCGTGTTTCGTGGAACTTGGTCACACTTCAGCCCAGCTTGCATTGCTCGGTGACAAGGTTCGAACGCCGACTTCGGCACCCATGTATGCGGCGCATCAGTGGATTGCTCGCCGTTTCAAGCCACGACCCAAACGGAAAGCAGAAAGCAGAGGCTCATGCCCACAATCGCTTTGGTCGACGACGACCGCAACATTCTCACATCCGTCTCGATCGCGCTGGAAGCCGAAGGCTACCGCATCATGACCTACACCGACGGCGCCTCCGCGCTGGACGGTTTCCGCACCACCCAGCCTGATCTGGCCATCCTCGACATCAAGATGCCGCGCATGGACGGCATGGAGACGCTGCGCCGCCTCAGGCAGAAATCCGACCTGCCGGTGATCTTCCTGACCTCGAAGGACGAGGAGATCGACGAGCTGTTCGGCCTCAAGATGGGCGCCGACGACTTCATCCGCAAACCGTTCTCGCAGCGCCTTCTGGTCGAGCGCGTCAAGGCGGTGCTGCGCCGCTCGGCGCCGAAGGACCCGACCGTCGCGCCGAAGGAGAACGACGCCAAGGCGCTCGATCGCGGCCTTTTGCGCATGGACCCCGAACGGCATACCTGCACCTGGAAGAACGAGCCGGTGACGCTGACCGTCACCGAATTCCTGATCCTGCAGGCGCTGGCGACCCGGCCCGGCGTGGTGAAGAGCCGCAACGCGCTGATGGACGCCGCCTATGACGATCAGGTCTATGTCGACGACCGCACCATCGACAGCCACATCAAGCGGCTGCGCAAGAAGTTCAAGGTGGTCGACAACGAGTTCGAGATGATCGAGACGCTGTACGGCGTCGGCTATCGTTTCAAGGAAGCCTGAGGCGGCAGGCAGCTTCACGAACGGACTACGAGCATCGCCGGTTCTGATTGCATCGGGACCGGGATCGCTCCAAAGCGCGATGAGATCATCGTGCTCCGGTTTGTTTCTCGAGCATGATCCTTTCGGAAAACCGCTGCACACTTTTCCGGATCATGCTCTAGAATGTGGGGACCTTCTCAACGCCGTCTGAACACGGGCGTAAGCATTGCTGGACCGAACGCAGCCTGATCCCAACCAGAGCGCCGGCGGCGTCGCATCCGACGGCGTTCAGGAGCCATTTGCCGAAGCCAAGCCGCAGGGCTTCCGACCGCTGAACTGGCTGAAGCGCGCCGGGCAGTTCTTCTTCGCGCTGTCCTTTTCCAGCCTCACCCGCCGCATCGTCTCGCTCAACCTCGCCGGCCTCGTCGCGCTGGTCGCCAGCATCCTCTACCTGTCGCAATTCCGCGCCGGCCTGATCGACGCGCGGGCGCAGAGCCTGCTGGTGCAGGCCGAGATCATCGCCGGCGCGATCGCGGCCTCCGCCACGGTGCAGACCAACGCCATCACCATCGATCCCGACCGGCTGCTCGACCTCAAGCCGGGCGAGACCTATGGCGGCTCGGACGAATATTCGCCGCTGGATTTCCCGATCAATCCGGAGCGGGTGGCGCCGGTGCTGCGCACGCTGATCTCGCCGACCAAGACGCGCGCCCGCATCTACGATCCGAACGGCAGCCTGCTGGTGGACAGCCGCAACCTCGAAAACGTGCTGCGCTACAACCTGCCGCCGCCGGCCGAGAAGCCCGGCATCGTCGAGCGCGGCATGGTCGCGGTCCGCACCTGGCTGAACCGCGGCGACCTGCCGCTCTATCGCGAGCTCGGGCCCGAGAACGGCAACGGCTATGCGGAGGTGGGCGATGCGCTCCAGGGCCAGAAGCGCTCGATGGTGCGGGTCAATGCCCGCGGCGAGGTGATCGTCTCGGTCGCGGTCCCCGTGCTGCGCTCGCGCGCGATTCACGGCGCCTTGATGCTGTCGACCCAAGGCGACGACATCGACCAGATGGTCACCGCCGAGCGCCTCGCCATCCTCAAGGTCGGCGGCGTCGCGGCCGCCGTCATGATCATGCTGTCGCTGCTGCTCGCGAGCACGATCGCAGGTCCGGTGCGCCGGCTCGCCGACAGTGCCGAGCGCGTGCGCCGCCGCATCAAGGCCCGCATCGAGATTCCGGATTTCACCCGCCGCCGCGACGAGATCGGCCATCTCTCGGGCGCATTGCGCGACATGACGAGCGCGCTCTACAGCCGCATCGAGGCGATCGAGATGTTCGCCGCCGACGTCGCCCACGAATTGAAGAACCCGCTGACCTCGCTGCGCTCGGCGGTCGAGACGCTGCCGCTGGCGCGCAACGAGACCAGCCGCGCGCGCCTGCTCGAGGTGATCGAGCACGACGTCAAGCGGCTCGACCGACTGATCTCCGACATCTCCGACGCCAGCCGCCTCGATGCCGAATTGCAGCGCCAGGATGCGATCCCGGTCGATTTGCGCCGCCTGCTGACGACGCTGGTGTCCGTCGCCAATGAAACCAAGCTCGGCCATGACGTCGCGGTCGAGACGCGCTTCGAGGGCCGCAGCCCGAGCGACACCTTCGCCGTCAGCGGCCACGATTCGCGGCTCGGACAGGTGGTCTCCAACTTGCTCTCCAACGCCCAATCGTTCTCGGAAGCCGGCAACAAGGTGCGCCTCACCTGCCGCCGCGTGCGCTCCGAGATCGAGATCGTGGTCGACGACGACGGCCCCGGCATTCGCGACGACGCGCTGGAGCGCATCTTCGAGCGCTTCTACACCGACCGTCCGCATCAGGGTTTCGGCCAGAACTCCGGCCTCGGCCTGTCGATCTCCAAGCAGATCGTCGACGCCCATGGCGGACGCATCTGGGCCGAGAACCGTGCCGGCCCGCTGGATGACGAGGGCGTCCCGACGGTCGCAGGTGCGCGCTTCGTGGTCAGGCTGCCGGCGCTATGAGCCAGGGCCGATTGAACGACGGCGGCTTGAACGAGGCCGGGCCCAGCGTTCACGCCTCCGCGGTCAAGGTCGGGCCCCTGGCGGTGCTGATCCGCGGGCCCTCGGGCTCGGGCAAGTCGCGCCTTGCCTTCGATTTGATCATGGCGGGACGCGCGGGCGTGGTCGATAGGGCCGTTCTGGTCGGGGATGACCGTGTCCATCTGGCGACAGTCGGCGATGAAATTGAGGTCCGCCCGGCGCCGCGCCTCAAGGGCCTGATCGAGATCCGGGGCCTCGGAATCCGCTGCTGCGACTTCGTGGAGCATGCGACCGTCGGTCTCGTGGTCGATCTGGACGCGGCGGACGCGGAGCGCCTGCCGCCGCCCGAAGCCCTGAAAACCAGCATTTCTGGTGTCGAAATACCGCGAATCCCGGTGGGCCGCGACCATTCACCCCTCCCCTTGGTTGTCGCGGCCTTGACCACTACCAAGAGTTCATCTTCCGTTAACCCTTCGGGCGATTGTTTGAAGGGAAATGGTAACCATATGAACCCCACTATCGCGACCGAATAGACCGGCGCAGCTCCCCTCATCCATCCGTCTAGATTCAGGGAGATACGCAACATCCCCTCTTGCGCGGGGGCTCTGGATGGTCAAAGTGGCGCGTTCGTGCGGTGCACCAAAAGCGCCCGCGAGGAGTTTTCCGATGATTGGTCTAGTACTTGTGACCCACGGGCGCCTTGCCGACGAATTCAAGGCAGCGCTTGAGCATGTCATGGGCCCACAAAAACAAATCGAAGCGATCACGATCGGCGCCGAAGACGATTCCGATCTCTGCCGAAGCGACATCATCGAGGCGGTTAACCGCGTCGATTCCGGCGACGGTGTTGCGATCCTCACCGACATGTTCGGCGGCACGCCGTCGAACCTTGCAATATCCTGCATGAGCCGGCCCAAGGTCGAAGTGCTCGCAGGCATCAACCTGCCCATGCTGGTGAAGCTCGCCAAGGTGCGCGAGGAGCGCACGCTGCCCGACGCGATCGCGATGGCTCAGGAAGCCGGCCGCAAATACGTCACCATCGCCAGCCGCGTACTCGCCGGCAAATGACCGGCGAGGCGTCACAAGCGGGGGCAGGCGTGCCCGCGGGCGCGATCTCCAGGGATCTCCTGATCATCAACAAGCGCGGCCTGCACGCCCGCGCCTCGGCAAAATTCGTCCAGGCGGTCGAACGCTTCAACGCGCAAGTGTGGGTGACGCGCGGCGGCGAGACCGTCGGCGGCACGTCGATCATGGGTCTGATGATGCTCGCCGCGGGACCCGGCACCACCATCACGGTCGCCGCCGCCGGCGCGGAGGCCGAAGCCGCGCTCGCGGCGATCACCGAGCTCGTTGAAAGCAAGTTCAACGAGGAAGGGATTTAGCTCTCCCTAACGCACGCAGTGCCGTAGGGTGGGCAAAACGAAGCGTGCCCACGCATCTTTTCGCGACCGAGAGAGATCGTGGGCACGGCGCAAGTGCGCCTTTGCCCACCCTACGACAGCTCGACTATTTCCCCGGCGGTACGATGTAGACATTCCAGCTCATCGACGGGCCGGGCTTGCCGTGGGTGAAGCGGCGCGTGGTCATCACGATGCGCTCGGCGTTCGGCGCGGTCTCGGAGATCCATTTCTCGAACTTGGGCAGGCGTTCGTCGCTGGCATCGACCACGCCGATGAAGCCGTATCGCTTGACGTCGTCGAGCGAGGTCAGCCCGGAGGCCCAGGCTTCGTTCGGCGTGAACGGGCTGGGGTGATCGGCACTGTAGAACACCATCGGCTGGATCGTCTCCATCGTGCCCGCAACGACGGCCCAGCGCGAGGCGAAGCGCGCGTGCCAGGCCTGGGTCAGTTCGCGCGCAAGCTCGGAGCGCGCGCCATAGGTCGCGGTGTTGCCGGCATTGGCCGTCATCTCGCGCGCGGCAATCCAGGGCGAGGCAATCAGCGTCGCGACGCTGAGCACGAGCCAGATCGCGGCGATGTTGAACAGGCTCGCGCTCTGCACGCGCAAGGTGGGGATCGCGACCAGCGCCAGCGGCACCAGGAAGAACAGCGAGATGCCCCAATCGGTCTTCATGTAGATGCTGAAGACCAGCGCACCGAGCGGCGGGCCGAACGCGACGATGATCTGGATGATCCAGACGTTCAGCGCCTGCGAGACATTGACGCCCGAATTGGCGCCGCGCCGCCACGCCCGCGTGACGATGCGCGCGGGCGCGCGCACCAGCAGCGTCAGCCACGGCGGCACCAGCGCCATCGCCAGCCCGGCGAGCGCCACCGGCAAGGCCAGCAAGCCGAAATTATGCAGGAGGTAGCCGGCGACGAGCTGATGCACCTGGCTCTTGTCCTGGAGGCTGTAGGTGTCGCCGGCATAGGTCAGCGGCACGAAATGCGCCTCGGCCAGCCACACGATGTGCGGGATCATCGCCAGCGCCATCGTCGCGATCGCCACCCATGGCGCCGGCGAGAGCAGGAATCTCATCCGCTCCGGATGGATCAGCGCGACAAGCCCGATGGCGCCGATCATGGTCAGCACCCAATATTTGGTCATCAGCGCCAGCGCGCCGGCGAGCCCGAGCAGGACGCCGGATTGCCAGCTCCGCTTTTCGAACGCGTTGAGATAAGCGAGCACCAGCAGCGGCAGCGTGACGAGCTGCAGCAGATCCGGGTTGTACTTGAAGCCCTTGAAATTGAAGATCGGGTAGAGCGCCACCATCACCACGACCAGGAAGGCGCGGCGCGCGTCCACCACGCGCAAGGCCACCAGCCAGCAGATCACCATGCCGACGCCGACGGTCGCCATCGCCAGCGCATAGGTCGCCCAGTCCGCCGCCGGGAACGCGCTGAACCAGAGACCGGCCACCCAGCCCGACAGCGGCGGGTGCTTGCCGTAGCCCCACAGGAATTTCTGGCCCCAGCCATAGGCTTCCGCGACGTCCATGTGAACGTCCTGCGCCGCCTTCAGATTGATCAGGATGAAGGTCCAGAGCACCGCGTGCAGGATCGCGAGCTGGATCACCAGCCACAATCTCGCCTCGGGACGGACCGCGCAGGCAACCAGCCAGGCCCGGACGCGGGTCAAGCTCAGGCGGGTCTTCGCGCGTGCCCTGGTGGTGGGAAGGGACGTGATCGACATGGGCCGTTGCTAGCGCGTTTTGGGCGATCGTGGAATCAGCTTGGCGTGAACAAAGGCCCTGAAATTACAGCAATATGGTTGCCGCAGGGGGATGTGAGTGGTATCCCGCGCCCATGACGACCGTCCCCATTTCCAACATCCGCAATTTCTCCATCGTCGCCCATATCGACCATGGCAAATCGACGCTGGCCGACCGCCTGATCCAGATGACCGGCGGGCTCTCCGACCGCGAAATGGCGGGCAAGGAGCAGGTGCTCGATTCCATGGACATCGAGCGCGAGCGCGGCATCACCATCAAGGCGCAGACGGTGCGCCTGTCGTACCGCGCCAAGGACGGCAAGGATTACATCTTCAACCTGATGGACACGCCCGGCCACGTCGACTTCGCCTACGAAGTCTCGCGGTCGCTGGCGGCGTGCGAAGGTTCCCTGCTGGTGGTCGACGCCAGCCAGGGCGTCGAGGCGCAGACGCTTGCCAACGTCTACCAGGCGCTCGACAACAATCACGAGATCGTTCCGGTCCTGAACAAGGTCGACCTGCCCGCCGCCGAGCCCGAGAAGGTCAAGCAGCAGATCGAGGACGTCATCGGCATCGACGCCTCCGACGCGGTGATGATCTCGGCCAAGACCGGCCTCGGCGTCCCCGACGTGCTGGAGGCCATCGTCACCCGTCTGCCGCCGCCGAAGGGCGACCGCGACGCGACGCTGAAGGCGCTGCTGGTCGACAGCTGGTACGACGTCTATCTCGGCGTCGTCGTTCTGATCCGCGTCGTCGACGGCGTCATGAAGAAGGGCCAGCGCGTGCGCATGATGGGCACGGGCGCGGCCTACGACGTCGAGCGCGTCGGCTTCTTCACGCCGAAGATGCAGCAGGTCGACGAGCTCGGCCCCGGCGAGATCGGCTTCATCACCGCCGCGATCAAGGAAGTCGCTGACACCCGCGTCGGCGACACCATCACCGACGACAGGAAGCCTGTCACGGAAATGCTGCCGGGCTTCAAGCCGGCGATCCCCGTGGTGTTCTGCGGCCTGTTCCCGGTCGATGCCGACGACTTCGAGACGCTGCGTGCCGCGATGGGCAAGCTGCGGCTCAACGATGCCAGCTTCTCCTTCGAGATGGAGACTTCGGCCGCACTCGGCTTCGGTTTCCGCTGCGGCTTCCTCGGGCTGCTGCACCTCGAGATCATCCAGGAGCGGCTGTCGCGCGAGTTCGATCTCAATCTGATCGCGACCGCGCCGAGCGTCATCTACAAGATGAAGCTGACCGACGGCAGCGAGCTCGAGATCCACAATCCCGTCGACATGCCCGACGTGGTCAAGATCGCGGAGATCCAGGAGCCCTGGATCGAGGCGACGATCATGACGCCCGACGAATATCTCGGCAGCGTGCTGAAGCTGTGCCAGGACCGCCGCGGTTCGCAGAAGGAGCTGACTTACGTCGGCTCCCGCGCCATGGTGAAATACGATCTGCCGCTCAACGAAGTGGTGTTCGACTTCTACGACCGCCTGAAGTCGGTCTCCAAGGGCTACGCCTCGTTCGACTATCATCTCACCGACTACAAGCCGGCCGACCTCGTCAAGATGCAGATCCTGGTCAATGCCGAGCCGGTCGACGCGCTCTCGATGCTGGTCCACCGCACCCGCGCCGAAGGCCGCGGCCGCGCCATGGTCGAGAAGATGAAGGAGCTGATCCCGCCGCACATGTTCCAGATCCCGATCCAGGCAGCGATCGGCGGCAAGGTGATCGCCCGCGAGACGGTGCGCGCGCTGCGCAAGGACGTCACCGCGAAATGCTACGGCGGCGACATCACGCGTAAGCGAAAACTTCTGGAGAAGCAGAAGGAAGGCAAGAAGAAGATGCGGCAGTTCGGCAAGGTCGACATCCCGCAGGAAGCCTTCATCGCCGCGCTGAAGGTGGATAGCTGAGGCGAGGCTCGGCACGGTCGGCCCCCCTCTTCGGGGTCAGCCAACAAAAATTGCGAAAACAACCCCATGCACAGTAGCCGCCCCCTTGGCGGCATTGCGCTTTTTCGATTTCACGAATCCGTTTGCTCCGTCGGGCAAAACAGGGGAATGGCGGCAGCATCGCAGGGTGTGTGATGCGGGCGTTCCCGTCCGCTGCCTGATCGATCACACCTTCTTCGCCTCGACGTACCGTGCGAAATTGTCGAGGATCGCCTGCCAGCCGCCACGCTGCTGCTCCTCCGAGTGCGTCGTTTCGCCATCGAAGACGACACGGACGACAACGCCCTTCGGGCCCGGCACGAACTCGACCTCGGCCTTCCGATCGCCGAACGCATATTCGATCCGCTTGTGCTCGACGATCCTGGTGTAAGTGCCGGCGAAGTCGAAGCCCATGCTGCCGTCCTTGGCCTCCATCCGGGACGAGAAGGCGCCGCCTTCCCGCAGGTCAACCGTCGCCGTGGTCGTGTGCCAGTCGTCGGACGCCGCATTCCACTTCACGATGTCGGCGGGCGTCGTATAGGCCTGCCAGACCTGATCGATCGGGGCAGCTACGCTGGTTTCGACGGTGATCCTCATGGGCATTGCTCCAGTGCGACTTTGACGGCTCGAGTTGACGGAATCTCGTCACATGTGCCGGGTCCATTCCAGCACGTCCGCGACGTGTCGACCCAAGGACGATCGAGACCGGCCCATGCCGACATGGTCCGGCGTCAATGTGCCAAGAAAGTTGGAGAAGTCGTGGTGTGGGCAAACGCCCTACCATCCTGGTTCAGATCGGTCTTGTCTTCGCTCGGATGGCTATCGACCGTTTCAGGACCTGCTGGGCATCGGCATAGCGGCCTTGATACTTGTAGAAACCGGCGAGGTTTTCCAGAACGCCGGCGAGATCCGGATGGTTGGGGCCGAGGGTTTTCTCGAAAGTGGCCACCGACCGCTTGTACAGGCGCTCGGCCTCCGCGTTACGGCCCTGACGCCCGTAGAGCGCAGCCAGATTGTTCTGTGCCTGCGCGATGTCGGGATGATCCGGGCCGAACGCCTTCTCGGTCACCGCCATCGACCGCTTCAGCAGGCGCTCGGCATCGGCATAGCGATGGCGATTGATATAGGCGTCGGCCAGATTGTTCATCATCACCGTGGCCTCGGGATCGTCGGGGCCGAGCGCCTTCTGCAGCACGGCGAGGCCTCGCTTGAACAGCGGTATAGCCTGATCGTACCGGCCCTGATTGCTGTAGACCGCGCCGAGGTTGCTCAACGCCAGCACGATCGACGCATCATTGGGGCCGACCGTCTTCTCGCTGATGGCGATCGAGCGCTTGAGCAGCGGCTCCGCTTCCGCGTAACGCTCTTCCGCCCGATAGAGATCGCCGAGATTGTTCAGCACCATTGCGACTTCGGCATGGTTCGGACCGAGCGTCTTCTCCCGGATCGCCAGCGCGCGCTTGTACAGCGGTTCGGCAACGGCGTATTGGCCGAGATTGTAGTGGATCGTGCCGAGGTCGTTCAGCGGCATCGCGACATGCGCATCATCAGGGCCGAACTCCTTCTCGCGGAGAGCCAGCGACTTTTGGGCCAGAGGCAGCGCTTCCATGTACTTCCCGGCCCGATAAAGCTGCTTCATCTGCCGGGTCAGCGTACCCGCCTCGTCCTCCTCGGCATGGGATGGCGCGCCGAAGGACAGGCTCAAGGCGAGCGCCGTGACTGCAACACAGATGGATGCTTTCAGAGCCTTCATCGCGCCTTCCCTCGTCGCTGACATCAGGGACCTACGCGCCGTTGGTGCTCCCGGAAGCCGGACAGGTTCAATGCAGCCGCGGCTTTCCGACGCGACGGACCGCGCCGGGCGCGGCTGTATGCCATTGGCAGGCATCAGCAATTCATCAGTGCCCGAGCTGCTGAAGCACGGCAGACCACAGCGCCAGCGGCTCCCTGAGGCCACCGGGCTCGGTTGGCTTCTTGCGAACGGCGGTGTGCACCATGACGAGCTTGGAGGCGGGATCGACCAGGATGATTTGGCCGCGGATGCCGAGCAGGGCGAATCTGCGCGGCTCGCCGGGGAGGAGCCAGACCTGATAGCCGTAACCGAGAAAGGGCGTGGCAACGCGCGGCGCGAGATGACCATCCTCTGGCCTGACCGTCGTGGCATCGAGCAGCCATTGCCGGGGGATCAGCTGCCGCCCCTCCCAGGCGCCGTCATGCGCGAGCAATCGGGCCAGGCGCGCATAGTCGCGCAAGGTGGCGTTGAAGCAGCAATAGGCGACCTCCTGCCCGCTGCCGTCGATCGCCCACGAGGCATCGGCTTCGGTGCCGATGGGATCCCAGATCCGGTCGTGGAGATAGTCGGCAACCGGCGCGCCCGTGGCGGCGCGCAGGACCAGGCCGAGGATTTCCGTTTCAACGCTGGCATAGTGCCATCTGGTCCCCGGCGGTGCGGTTCGGGTATTGAATTGCGCGACGATTGCGGCGGGGTCCTTCGGCTCGTCGACGAACAGGGCCCGCCCGAGCCGGGCGATGTCGTCCTTGCCGTCATAGACTTCGGAGAACGCGACGCCTGAAGACATGTTCAGCAGGGCACGGATGGATGTGTTTCCATATTCCGTTCCCGCAAGGCCGGGAACGTAGGTCGAGGCGAGGTCGTCGATCGACTTGATGCGCCCCTCCGAGACCGCGATCCCGACCAGCATGGCCACCAGCGTCTTGGCCATGGATTGCGAGACAAAGCGGTGGCGGTCGGTCCGTGCATATTGATAGTGCTCGAACAGGATGGTGTCGTCGCGGGCGATCAGGAGTCCCGTCACCGGGTTGCGCTTGAGGTAGTCCGCGATGCTTAGCCGCTGGTTATCGAAGCTATAGGCAATCGGCGGCTCCGGCGCGCGCTTGAATGACCAAGGCAGCGTTGCGCGGCGAACCGGGCGCGAGCGATAGAGCTCGTCGTAATGGCTGTAGGCCCCGACCAGCTTGTCAAGCTGGGGGGCACCCCCGCGTGTGCCGACCGGATAGCCCTCGGCCGCGCCGTAGAGCTCGGCATCCGGGCCGCTATCCGAAAACACCGGCCCCGGCTCGCGGGCGGAGCTGCGGCCGTCGTCTGCGCAGGCTGGAGATGCCGCGACCGCGGCGGCGAGCATGACTGACAAGACAAGCCCGCGGCAATTGCGCGGCCTGCAGAGCGCTTCCCATGTCATTGGACTTGCCTCCTCACGCGTTCTTGCGGATGCGTTAGTGAGAACAACAAAGCAGGCCGATGGCGAGCGGCACGCTATCATGACAGGCAGGCGGTGTCAGCCATGTGCCCGGCGCGCCTTGCTCTCCGGAAGCGGATGGGCCACCATCCCTCCCGCGCATCACGAACAAAACCAACAGCGCCGAGGAAACGCATGAGCAAGCCGTCACGCTACGACTATGGCTGGGTCGTGGTCGCCGCAGGCGCGCTGATGACATGTGTCGGGTTCGGCACGATGCTGTCGCTGGCGGTGTTCCTGCAGCCGATCTCGGACGCCATGGGCTGGTCGCGCGCCGGCGTGTCCGCGGCGGCGACGCTGGATTTCCTCTTCATGGGATTTGCCGCGTTCCTGTGGGGCGCGCTGTCGGACCGGTTCGGCACCCGCATCGTGGTGCTCGCGGGAAGCCTGCTGCTGGGGCTCGGCCTCGTCACCGCGAGCCAGGCGACGAGCCTGTGGCAGTTCCAGCTCTGCTTCGGCGTGCTGATCGGCATTGCCGCCGGCAGCTTTTATGCGCCGATGATGGCACTGGCGAGCGCCTGGATCGAGAAGAACAGAAGTCTGGCCGTGGCGCTGGTTTCGGCCGGCATGGGCGTGTCGCCGGTGACGATCGCGCCGGCCGCGAGCTGGCTCATCACGGCCTACGACTGGCGCACCGCCATGCTGGTGATCGGCTGTGCAGCCTGGGCGCTGCTGATCCCCGCCTGCTTCCTGGTGCGTCCGGCGCCCGCGGCAGCGGCCGACACGCGTGCAGACACGGCGCCGGAGGTCGAGCTGACCGCAGCGCAGGCGTTGCGCACGCCGCAATTCATTGCGCTCGCGGCGGCGCATTTCGCCTGCTGCGCGGCGCATTCCGGCCCGATCTTCCACATGGTGTCCTATGCGATGGTCTGCGGCATCGCTCCGCTCACGGCGGTGACGGTCTACAGCGTCGCCGGCGTCTCGGGCCTCGGCGGCCGCCTGCTGCTGGGCGCGCTGGCCGATCGCCTCGGTGCAAAGCCGGTGCTGGTCGGCGGGCTCCTGGTGCAGGCGATCTGCATCGCGACCTATCTCGCGGTGGCGCAGCTCGGCGAATTCTACGCGCTGTCGGTCGTGTTCGGCCTCGCCTATGGCGGGGTGATGCCGCTCTATGCGGTGCTGGTGCGCGAGTTCTTCGGCGCCCGCATCATGGGGACGGTGTTCGGTGCGGTGTCGGCCTTCGCCAGCCTCGGCATGGCACTCGGACCCTGGGCCGGCGGGCTCGTGTTCGACAGCTTCCAGCGCTACACCTGGCTGCACGCCGGCTCGTTCGCGATCGGCCTCGCCGCCGTCGCGGTGGCGCTGAGCTTCCCGACCAGGCGTAGGCCATCGCTCGCCCTCGGCCGCGCCGCGGCCTGATTTCGACGAGCGAGGACATCGCCAGTTTGCCCTGGCGAGCGGACGTCAACTCGCTTTCGCTTGTGCTCCTCATCCCAGATCATGAAGCTCCTTGCCAAGCGGCGGCAGCAGCCGAAAATCGGAAAAGGCGACCGCTAATCCTGACCGCTCCGGCGTGCAAGCCATGGGGCCAACGAGATAGGAAGAACTCTCCGCGAATGGCGCGAGCCGCATGAGAGGCCACATCTTTCCATCGGTCGAGGCCTGCAAACGAAGAACACCATGCGCAACCGTGACACGCAATCGGAAGTCACTGGCGTCGTGCTCATAGTGGGCTGTTGCCCAGTCCGATTGCCCCGCAGTCAGCACGCTCGAAAGCATGGCGCGTCCGTCCGAAAACTCGATCCCCGCCTTGAGCCAGCGACGTTCGTCTATACGCACCATCAGGCCCGCTTGATCGTAGAGCGCCTTGAAATCAGCTCGGATGCGAAGTTCGGCCGTGAACGCATCTCCCGTCTCAAAACCGAGGAAATGTCCGCTATCGCGGATAAAGCCGTAATGTGTCTCGCGCCAAAAGTCAGTGGCCCGGTCCGTTATCAGTTCAAGGAGGTTTTCCTTTTCGGACCATGTTTTCGGCTCGTTCAACCAAGTGCCGTCAGACTTACCAAACATTCGTCGTGCTCCCTCTGAACCGGACGCCCCCTTGTCCAACAACCAAGCGCGCAGAGAAAGAATTTTGTACTCGGCACATGGGTGGGACACCTTCTCCTGGAGCACAACTCGGCTGGCCGACCTCAGGTCCGCCATTGACGAAGGCTTTGCGTCAGCAAGCCGGCGCTATGAGTCCGCCCCTTCGTCGGACTTCGAGTTTCGGCCTCGTGTTGCGACGTTGGAGAATGCGGCGCGTCCCTTTACATCGGCATCGCCAGGCGGCGACCACCGCTCACGCCACCAGCGCGGCGTCATCGCCGTCGATGCCGCGCTGTGCGGCGAGCAGGCTGACGATCTCGATATTTGGCCGGGCCTTGCTGAACAGGAACCCCTGGCCTTCGTGGCAGCCTTCCGCGCGCAGGCAGCTCAGCTCGGCTTCGGTCTCGACGCCTTCGGCGGTGATGGTGACGCCCAGGCCTTTGCCGAGACTGACGATGGAGCGGATGATGGCTTGCGCCTCGCGGTTGGCGCCGAGATCGCGAACGAAGGACTGATCGATCTTAATCTTATCGAAGGGAAAGCTGCGCAAGTAACTGAGGCTGGAATAGCCGGTGCCGAAATCGTCCATCGAGATGCGCACCCCCAGCGCGCGCAAGGCATGCAGCGTCGCCAGCACCTGCGCGCTCTTTTCCAGGAGCAGCGTCTCGGTGATCTCGAGCTCGAGCCGCCGCGGCGGCAGGCCGGAACCCTTGAGCGCCTCCGTGACCATCGAGAGCAGATTGCCGCTGCGGAACTGGAGCGGCGACAGATTGACGGCGACTCGGACGTCGTCCGGCCAGGCCGCGGCATCGAGGCAGGCCCGGCGCAGCATCAGCCCGCCGAGCGGATTGATCAGGCCGGTGTCCTCGGCGACCGGAATGAACTCGGCGGGCGAGACCATGCCGCGCTCGGCGTGCGGCCAGCGCACCAGCGCTTCGAAGCCGGTGATGCGGCCGCTCTGGAGGTCGATCAGCGGCTGATAATACGGACGCAGCACGTCGTTCTGGATCGCGTCGCGCAGCTCGACCTCGATCTTGCGGCGGCTCTGCGCTTTCGCATCCAAAGCGGCCTCGAAGAAGGCGAAGCTGCCGCGCGCGTCCTGCTTGGCGCGCGACAGCGCCATGTCGGCGCTCTTGAGCAGCTTCTCGGAATCGTCGCCATCGCCCGGCGCCATCGCGATGCCGATCGAGGCGCCGATCACCACGGAATGACCGTCGAGCAGATAAGGATCGGCGATGGCCTCGAGCAGGCGCTTTGCCAGCCCCACCGCGTCCTCGGGCCGCATCAAGCCGCTCTGCACGATCGCGAACTCGTCCGAGTTGAGCCGCGCCAGCGCGTCTTCCTCGCGCAAGGTCGAGCGCAGCCGCTTGGCGACGCCGCGCAGCAGCTTGTCGCCGACCGCGTGTCCGAGCGTGTCGTTGACTGCCTTGAAATTGTCGAGCCCCAGCATCAGCAGCGCGACCTTCTCGGGGCTGCGCCGCGTGTGCAGCAGCATCTCGTCGGTCTGCTGGCGCAGCAAGGCGCGGTTGGGCAGGCCGGTCAGCGCGTCGTGCTGGGCCATGAAGGCGAGCCGCGCCTCGGCGCGCTTGCGTTCGGTGATGTCCATCAGCGCCAGCAGCACCGCGGGCCGGTCGGCATAGGTCAATTCGCGGAAATAGATCGCAAGGTCGATCAGCGCGCCGTCGGCCTTGACGTGCTTCCAGGTGCGGCCGGCCTGCTCCTCGCTGGAACGGTCGGCAGTCCAGGGCGGCTCGCTGTCGAAGGCCTGCAAGGAGCGGATCTTCAGCCGCTCGAACTCGGCGCGGCTGTAACCGTAATGCGCGACCGCGGCATCGTTGACGCCGAGGATGCGCTCGTCGTCCAGCGCGCAGACGATCATCGGGACGGGATTGCCGTCGAACAGCAGGCGGAACGAGGCTTCGCGCTGCTTCAGCTCGGTGATGTCGACGCGCAGGCCGACCACGCCGCCGTCATCGGTCAAGCGCTCGTCGATCAGGATGACGCGGCCGTCCGACAGCATCTGCTCGTGGCGCGCGCCGGGCTGATAGAGTTTTTGCAGCCGCTCGGCGATCCACTCGTCCTCCTGGCCCACGGCCTCCGGGTAGTCGCCGCGGGCAACGCCGATGCGCAGCGTGTCTTCGAGGCGTGCGCCTTCCTCGAACAGATCGGCGGTCTTGCTGTAGATCTCGGCGTATTTCTTGTTCCAGAGGACGTAGCGGCCTTCGGCATCGAGGAACACGATGCCCTGCGGCAGGATGTCGATGGCCTGGCGCAGCCGCTCATGGGATTTGCGCGCGTCCGCGATCGCGGATTCCGCCTCGGCGCGACTGCGCAAGACCTCGTCGCGTTCGGACAGGGGTCGCGGCGCGCATGCGAAGCGCGGCTTACGCGGCGAGCGGCCGGCCCGGGCAGGCAAGCCTTGCCTTCGCTTTTTTGCTTTTCGAGACTTCAAACCCAACTTCACTCGTTCCCGTTGCGCCCGCCCGCGCAAGTCCTGAATGAAAAAGTCTTGGGGCAAGTGTCTGAAAAAAAAGTAATCTTGCCGGGCTGCGGTCCGCGCGAGGCGGACCTTGCTGCCTGTTTGCGCGGCGTAGCCATGGCGGCAGGCGCTGTCACATTGGGTCTGGAGCCGCAATCGAAGGTCGGCCTGATGCAAAATTGCGCGCGCGCTTGAATCAGTTCCGAAATCAGGCGCGATTGCATGCGAGCCGCGGATTTTCCTCGCGCCGCGCACGAATTTTGGTCAATGCAGGATACGGTTATTGCCGCCTTAAGAAACGCGGCCTGAGACGCGATTTAACCAGCAGCGCTGAGCCGGCGGCCGGCTCCAGCCTCATTCTTACCCCTGATGCAGCATTGGGCTATAAGGACATCTGCATGAGTCGCCGCGGCATCATCCTCCTCCTGCTCTGGTTCGTCCCCCTGGCCGCCGGCGGCGCGCTGGCCCAGGACAAGGGCAGCGTGAATCCGAAGCCGCTGCCGCCGCTCGCCAATCCGAACGACCCGGATCTGGCCGCCAAGGAGCTGTTCGCGCGCAAGCTGCTGCCGTCCAAGGGCCCGGCCCATGTCATCGGCTCCTACACCAAGGGCTGCATCGGCGGCGCGGAGCAGATGCCGCTCAACGGCGATCACTGGCAGGTGATGCGGCTGTCGCGCAACCGCAGCTATGGCCATCCCGAGATGATCGCGCTGATCAAGCGGCTCGCGGCCAAGGCGCACAAGGACGCGCGATGGCCGGGCATCCTGGTCGGCGACATCGCGCAGCCGCGCGGCGGGCCCGCGCTGTCGGGCCATGCCAGCCACCAGATCGGTCTCGACGCCGACATCTGGCTGACGCCGATGCCGGACCGCCGTCTCTCGCGCGAGGAGCGCGAAGACATGTCGGCGGTGATGATGGTGCGCCAGGACCGGCTCGACATCGATCCGAAAGTGTTCACGCCGGGCCATGTGCTGGTGCTGCGCGATGCGGCGCGGGAGCCGGCGGTGCAGCGCATCTTCGTCAACGCCGCGATCAAGAAGGCGCTGTGCCGCGAGGCCAAGGGCGACCGCGCGTGGCTGTCGAAGATCCGCCCCTGGTGGGGCCACGACTACCATTTCCACATCCGCATGCGCTGCCCGGCGGGTGCCGAGGATTGCGAGGGCCAGCCGTCGCAGGCCGAGGACGAAGGCTGCAAGCCCGCCGATCTCGCCTATTGGTTCTCCGACGCGGTGCTGCACCCCAAGCCGCCGCCGGAGCCGCCAAAGCCGAAGCCGCCGATGACGCTGGCGCAGATGCCCGCGGCCTGCAAGGCGGTGTTGAACGCAGGCGATGCGAAGCCGTAGGATACGCTGTCCCCTCGCCCACCGCTGTCGTCCCGGGGCGCGAAGCGAGCCCGGGATGACGCGCCCGGTTTGACCTTCCGACCTGGCCTGCTATCTTCGCTGCTGCGATATCCCACGCTGGCCGTAAGCCAAAGTGGAGCCGTGGAACGGCGCGTCCGCCCGTCGCATCTGACCCACCCAACGCCAGATTTGCGTGCGCCGCCTGCGCGCGCGAGCTCGCACGGAGCGCATGCATGTTTCGCCAGTCCGGACTTCTCACCGCCTTCGTGATCCTTGCCTTCGCGATCCTTGCCGCCGCCCCCCTCTCGCCGGCCGCAGCCGAGGACAGGACCATCACCGTGTTCGCC
This sequence comes from Bradyrhizobium sp. A11, assembly GCF_042077125.1. Lineage (NCBI taxonomy): Bacteria > Pseudomonadati > Pseudomonadota > Alphaproteobacteria > Hyphomicrobiales > Nitrobacteraceae > Bradyrhizobium > Bradyrhizobium sp. A11. The sequence goes on from NZ_CP149509.1 coordinate 6,358,683, forward strand.
GCCGCGTCGATGAAGAACGCGCTCGACGAGGTCGATGCCGCCTACACCGCCAGGTCCGGCGTCAAGTTCTCGGTCAGCTATGCCGCGAGCTCGGTGCTCGCCCGGCAGATCGAGCAGGGCGCGCCGGCGGACGTGTTCGTCTCCGCCGACACCGACTGGATGGATTACGCGATCGCCAGGAAGACCATCAATGAGCCTTCCAGAGTCAACCTGCTCGGCAACAGCCTCGTGCTGATCACGCCGAAGGAGTCCAAGATCGACAGCGTCACGATCGCGCAAGGTTTCGACCTCGCCAAGCTCGCCGGCGACGGCCGGATCGCGACCGGCGACGTCAAGTCGGTGCCCGCAGGCAAATATGCCAAGGCGGCGCTCGAGAAGCTCGGCGCCTGGCAGGCAGCCGAAGCGAAATTCGCGATGGCCGAAAGCGTGCGCGCCGCGCTGACGCTGGTGGCGCGCGGCGAGGCCAATCTCGGCATCGTCTATGCCACCGACGCCAAGGTCGAGCCCGGCGTCAAGATCGTCGGCACCTTCCCGGCGGACTCGCATCCCGCGATCATCTATCCGGTCGCCGCGACCACGACCGCGAAGGCCGGGACCGGCGACTATCTCGCCTTCCTGCGCTCCTCGGTGGCCAAGTCCATCCTGGAAAAATACGGCTTCAAGTTCCTGGTCAGCCCGACAATCTGATATTCAGCACTTGATGTTCGAGATCTCTCCCGCCGAATGGACCGCGATCCTGCTCTCGCTCAGGGTCGCGATCATCGCCACGCTGGTCGCGACGCCGTTCGGCATCGCGCTGGCATGGCTGCTCGCGCGCAGGGATTTCTGGGGCAAGTCGGTGCTGGATGCCGTGGTGCATCTGCCGCTGGTGCTGCCGCCTGTCGTCACCGGCTATCTGCTGCTCCTCACGTTCGGCCGGCGCGGCCTCGTCGGCGGCTTCCTCGCCGACCATCTCGGGATCGTGTTCTCGTTCCGCTGGACCGGCGCGGCGCTCGCCTGCGGCGTGATGGCGTTTCCGCTGCTGGTGCGCCCGATGCGGCTGTCGATCGAGGCGATCGACCGCCGGCTGGAGCAGGCCGCCGAGACGCTCGGCGCCGCCCCCTGGAAAGTGTTCTTCACCGTGACGCTGCCGCTGGCGCTGCCCGGCGTGCTCGCCGGCATGGTGCTCGGCTTCGCCAAGGCGATCGGCGAATTCGGCGCGACCATCACCTTCGTCTCCAACATTCCCGGCGAGACCCAGACGATCTCCTCGGCGATCTATTCGCTGATCCAGACCCCGGACGGCGACGCCGCGGCTGGCCGGCTGGTGATCGTCTCGATCGCGCTGGCGCTGGGCGCGCTGATATCGGCCGAATGGTTCGCCCGCCGCGCCACCGCGCGGCTGCACGGGAATTGACCATGCTGCGCGTCGATGTCGAGAAGAAACTCGGCGAGTTCTCGCTTCAGGCGTCCTTCACCAGCGAAGGCCGCGTCATCGGCCTGTTCGGCGCGTCGGGCGCCGGCAAGACCTCGCTGGTCAACATGATCGCAGGCTTGTTGCGGCCCGACCGCGGCACCATCGTGATCGACGGCGAAACCGTCGACGACATCGCGGTCGGAATCCACGTGCCGACGTATCGCCGCCGCATCGGCTACGTGTTTCAGGACGCGCGGCTGTTCCCGCATCTCGACGTCGCGCAGAATCTCGACTACGGCCGCCGCATGAACGGCCTAGCGCCCGATCCCGCCCAGCACAGGCGCGTCATCGACCTGCTCGACATCGGCGCCCTGCTCGATCGTCGTCCCGGAAAACTCTCCGGCGGCGAGCGCCAGCGCGTCGCGCTCGGACGCGCGCTGCTGTCACGGCCACGCCTGCTGCTGCTCGACGAGCCGCTCGGCGCGCTCGACGAGGGCCGCAAGCTCGAGATCCTGCCCTACCTGGTGCGGCTGCGCGACGAGGCCAACGTGCCGATGGTCTATGTCAGCCACGACGCCGCCGAGCTGCGCCAGCTCGCGACGCAGATCGTGATGCTGAAGCAGGGCCGGGTGACGAGTGTCGGCGGGGTGAAGGTGCTGGCGTGAGGCGCACAGCGACCTTGTCCAAACGACGGCTTTCGTAGGGTGGGCAAAGGCGCATCGCGCCGTGCCCACCAACTGTCTCGATCGCAAAAGAAGCGTGGGCACGCTACCGCTTTGCCCACCCTACGGGGCGGGAGATTGACGAGGCGCTGCGTCCCCTACACCCCCGCCACCGAGGCCCACATATCCGAGAGCTTCTTCCGCAGCGCCTGCGCGCGGGTCAGCGGCGGGGGCGTCTCGTCTTCTTCCGGCAGGCGCAAGCCGACGACGCTGACGCGGCCGCCGGAGATGCTGCGAGCGACCAGCACGATCTCGTCGAGGGCGAGCTCGGCCCCCTCCTTCGGCGCGTGGTCGAGATGGACGTCGAAAAAATCGGCGAGGGTCAGCTTGCCCTCGTCCTCGCCGATCCGGACGCCGTAGATCTCGGCCAGCTCGGCCAGCGTGTGCTCGCCGGAGACCATGAAGTCGCCGAGCAGATGCGGATCCGGCGCCGAGCTCGGCTGCATGTCGACGAAGAAGCGGTCGAGCGATTCGGCCTTCTCCGGCGGGGCCAGCAGATAGATGTAGTCGCCGGGCGCGATCGGGTCAGCCTCCAGCGGCGTCAGGATGTTCTCGTTGCGGATCACCAGCGTCGGCTTGGACCAGGACGGGATCAGGCCGCGGCGGAAATACAGGCTCTTGGGCCGCACCGGATAGCCGACCAGCTGCTGCTCGAGCTGGCCGGGCAGATCCAGTTCGACACGCCGCGGACCGCGCTCGGCACGCGGCAGCGCCACGTGCAGCTTGCGCGCGGCCGGTGCAAGGGTCCAGCCCTGCAGCAAGAGCGAGATGATGACGACGACGAAGGCGACGTCGAAATAGAGATAGGCCTTGGACAGGCCGACCAGCATCGGGATCGAGGCCAGGAAGATCGCGACCGCGCCGCGCAGGCCGGTCCAGGCGATGAAGATCTTTTCGCGCCAGTTGAAGCGGAACGGCGCAAGGCACACGAACACCGCGATCGGCCGCGCCACCAGCATCAGCACGAACGCGACGGCGACGGCCGGCACGATGCTGGCCCCTAACCGGCTCGGCGACACCAGCAGGCCAAGCAGCACGAACATCACGATCTGCGCCAGCCAGGTCGCGGCATCGAGGAAGGCCACGACCTGGTTATGCGCGCGCGTCGGCCGGTTGCCGATGATGATGCCGGCGAGATAGACCGCGAGGAAGCCGGAAGCATGCATCATCTGCGCGCCGCCGAAGATCACCAGCGCGGCCGTGGTCACGAAGGGCGCATGCAGGCCCTGCGGCAGTGCCACTTGGTTGAGCGCGATGACGACGAGGCGTCCGCCGATGAAGCCGACGATGGCGCCCAGCACCGCCTCCCGCATGAACTCCATCAGCACGTGGCCGGGCGAGCTCGAGCCGACCGAGATGTACTCGACCAGCATCAAGGTGAGGAAGATCGCGAAGGGGTCGTTGGTGCCGGATTCCGCCTCCAGCGTCGCGCCGACGCGCGGGCGCAGGCGCAGGCCCTGGGTGTGCACCAGCAGGAACACCGCGGCGGCATCGGTCGAGGCCACCACGGCGCCGACCAGCAGCGATTCCGTCCAGTTGAGATCGAGCGCGAATCTGGCGAACGGCGCCGTGATCAGCGCGGTCAGCAGCACGCCGGCGGTCGCAAGCACCACGGACGGCGCGAGCACGGTGCGGATGCTGGCAAAGCGCGTCCTGAGGCCGCCATCGAACAGGATCAGGGCCAGCGCCACCGAGCCGACAAGATAGGTGGTGCGGACGTCGTCGAACTGGAGCTGGCCGGGACCGGAATCGCCGGCGAGCATGCCGACCGCAAGGAAGACCAGCAGCAGGGGCGCACCGAAGCGGAGCGCAAGCAGGCTCGACAGGATACCGGCCATGACGAGGACGGCGCCGAGCAATATGGCGAGGCTGACGGAGTCGAGGGAAGCCATGCGGTGCTGCGGGTTACTCCAGGTAATGAGCGAGTTCGGTCAGGGGGCCACCGGCCGGGCGCTCCCTCGCCCCGCTTGCGGGGAGAGGGTGGGGTGAGGGGGAGCCTCCGCGGAGACGGTGACAGTGAGACTCGCGGAGAGTCCCCCTCACCCGAAATTCAAGCTGCGCTCGAATTTCGGCCTCTCCCCGCACGCGGGGAGAGGCGAAGCGAGCCGCGACCAACGGATTTACCCAAACATATATCCATGCATCTCTATCGTCGCCGCCTGCGCACGCCAACCCATTTTCTCATCTCGCGGCAATCTGCCCGCATTTTACGGCCTTAACGTCCATCACATGCCGGTGTATCGATGGCCCGGCCGTGCCCTTTGTGGGATTCTGCGGCTCCCTCGAATCAAATCCTCCCCGCTTGCCGACGAGACCGATGGACATGGACCTCAAGGACTTCATGGAGTTCGTGCAGACCACCGCACGCAGCGTCGGGGCGGAAATCTCTTCACCCTGGTTCTACCTGCAATTCGGCCTCATTCTGGCCGCCGCCGGCATCGCCTATGCGGCGGAGGCCGCCATTCGCAGCCGGGTCGACCTGACCTCGCTGGCGCTGCGCTGGCCGCTGCCGCTCAGGCATTTCGTGCGAGTCATGGTCGCCAGCGCCTCGACGGCGGTATTCACGCTGCTCGTGATCGTCTCGCGCGTGGTGATGTATCACGCGACCTGGCCAAGCCGCTCCTATCTCCTGATGGTCGCGGCCAAGCTTGGTTTCGCCTGGCTCGCGATCCGGCTCCTGACCTCGGTGCTGCGCAATGCCTTCATCGTCAAGCTGGTGTCGATCACGGCGTGGTTCGTCGCAGCGCTCTCCATCCTCGGGCAGTTCGATGCGACCGTCGACCTGCTCGATGCCTACGCGATCGTGCTCGGCGGCCTCAGGCTGACCCCGCTGCTGGCGATCAAGGCCGGCGCGCTCCTCCTCGTCGCGCTCTGGGCCACCAACATCGCCAGCAATTTCGCCGAGAGCCGGATCAACGCGACCACCGACCTGACGCCGTCGGTGCAGGTGCTGCTGGTCAAGATCATCCGCATCGGGCTCCTGGCCGTCGCCATCGTCATCGCGCTCGGCGCAGTCGGCATCGACCTGTCCGCGCTCGCGGTGTTCTCCGGCGCGGTCGGCGTCGGCATCGGTATCGGCCTGCAGAAGATCGTCGCCAATTTCATCTCCGGCATCATCCTGCTCGCCGACAAGTCGGTGAAGCCCGGCGATCTCGTCACCATCGGCGACAATACCGGCCGCATCAGCGCGATGAAGACGCGCTATATTTCCGTCGCCGCCGGCGACGGCCGCGAGTTCCTGGTGCCGAACGAGGATCTGGTGACGCAGAAGGTCGTCAACTGGACCTATACCGACAAGAACACGCTGGTGAAGATCGCCTTCGGCACCAATTACGACGCCGACCCGCGGCTCGTCTGCAAGCTCGCCGCTGAGACCGCCGCCGCTCATCCCCGCGCGCAGAAGGGCAAGCCGCCGAACTGCATTCTGACCGAGTTCGCGGAGGCCGGGATGAAGTTCTCGCTCACCCTTTGGCTCGCGGACCCCGACGGCATGGACACCGTCAAGAGCGACGTGATGCTGGCGCTGTGGGACGCCTTCAAGCAGGAGGGCATCCGGGTTCCCTATCCGGTCCGCGAAATCCGCATCCGCGGCGGCGCCCTCCCCGTGGAAACCACCGTAGAAGTCCCGAATTAGGTCGCTTTCGCCGCCCGGTCGGCACCCTCCAGCTTGCATGAAGGCCCGCAATCATTAAATTGGGGCCTGAAATCAAGCCTTTCCGCCGATAATCGCGATCAGCCGGACCGCCCAAGGAAGACTGCACAAGCATGAGCTACGTCGAAGCCACCGATACCTCGCTGCGCAAGACCGGACAGATCAAGCTGCACGGGCCGGCCGCCTTTGCCGGCATGCGCAAGGCGGGCGCGCTGGTGGCGAAGTGCCTGGACGAGCTCACCGACATCGTCGGGCCCGGCGTGCCGACCGAGCGCATCGACCAGTTCGTCCGCGAGTTCGCCTTCAGCCATGGCGCCTATCCGGCGACGCTGATGTATCGCGGCTATCGCTATTCGACCTGCACCTCGCTCAACCACGTGGTCTGCCACGGCATGCCCGGCGACCGTCCGCTGAAGGAAGGCGACATCGTCAACATCGACGTCACCTTCATCGTCGACGGCTGGTACGGCGATTCCAGCCGGATGTACGCGGTCGGCCCGATCGCCCGCAAGGCGGAGCGGCTGATCGAGGTGACGTATGAGGCGATGATGCGCGGCATCGCCGCGGTGAAGCCCGGCGCCACCACCGGCGACATCGGTCACGCCATCCAGAGCTTCGTCGAGCCGCAGGGCATGAGCGTGGTGCGCGACTTCTGCGGCCATGGCCTCGGCCGCATGTTCCACGACGAGCCGAACATCATCCATATCGGCCGTCCGGGCGAGGGCGTGCAGCTGAAGCCCGGCATGTTCTTCACCATCGAGCCGATGATCAATCTCGGCAAGCCGCACGTGAAGATCCTTTCCGACGGCTGGACCGCGGTCACCCGCGACCGCTCTCTATCGGCACAGTTCGAGCACTCCGTCGGCGTCACCGCCACCGGCGTCGAGATCTTCACGCTGTCGGAGCGGCACGGCGAGAAGCAGATTGGGTGAACTTTCGGGCGTGCCCGCTGGGCACAAACCGAACTTCCGCCCCGCAATTGACGGTTGCAAAAACGCCAGGCCCCGGCGATGCTGGCGGCCGATGCCCGCCAAGTCCGACCACGACAAGAGCAAGCCCGAGGATGCGCCGCACTATCTCGGCCATCGCGAGCGGCTGCGCGAGCGCTTCTACAGCGCGGGCGCGGATGCGCTCAGCGACTACGAATTGCTGGAGATGGCGCTGTTTCCGGCGCTGCCGCGGCGCGATACCAAGCCGCTGGCGAAGGCGCTGATCAAGACGTTCGGCTCGTTCGCCGAGGTCGTGCATGCGCCGGTGGCGCGGCTGCGCGAGGTCGAGGGCATCGGCGAATCCGCGATCAACCAGCTCAAGTTGATTGCCGCCGCGGCGAGCCGCGTGACCAGGGGCGAGGTCAACAGCCGTAACGCGCTGTCGTCCTGGAACGAGGTGATCGACTATTGCCGCTCCAGCATGGCGTTCGCCGACAAGGAGCAGTTTCGCCTGCTCTTCCTCGACAAGCGCAATCAGCTGATCGCCGACGAGGTGCAGCAGACCGGCACGGTCGACCACACTCCGGTCTATCCCCGCGAGGTGATCAAGCGCGCGCTGGAATTATCGGCGACCGCGCTGATCCTGGTGCACAATCATCCTAGCGGCGATCCCTCGCCCTCGCAGGCCGACATCCAGATGACGAAGGCGATCATCGACATCGCCAAGCCGCTCGGCATCGCCGTGCACGACCACATCATTGTGGGCAAGGGCGGTCATGCCAGCCTGCGCGGGATGCGGTTGATCTAACCAGGTCAGAACACCTGATTCTTGGCGACCTTCAAATGCTCTTCAGCGGCCCTGAACCCGCTGAATGCCTTGAGCGTCAAGGCGGTCGGTTGCGGCTTCCATTCGGCAACGAGCTTCTCGGCCTTCTCCAGCTCGGGCTTGGACAACATCGACGCCATCTCTTTCACATTCCTGGCCGGCGCCACCTTCGACAGCTTGAAATACGCATACGATAGGGACAAATCTCTCGGCGTCCCCTTTCCGGCCGAATAGGCGCGAGACAGGCTGAAGAGGGCCTCGGGAAGCCCCTGATCGGCAGCCGTCTTCCACCATTTCAGCGCTTCTTCCGAATTGCCTTGTCGGTCATACATCAGGGCAACGTCGTGCTGAGCGCGCGCATAGCCGGCCCTGGCGGACACGAGCTTGTATTTCAGTGCTTGATCGGCATCGGTTGCAACAATGCCGGCACCTTGCCCGTCATAATAACAACCGAGCTTGTAGGCCCCCAGGGGGTCGTTGCCGGCGGCCGATTTCTGAAACCACTCGAATGCCTGGCTGCGGTCCTGCTGCGTGCCGATGCCATTGTTGTGCATCATGCCGACATGATATTGCGCCTCGGCATCTCCACGCTTGGCCAACAGGACCATCGCATCAAAGGTGCGCGTGTCATTCGCGCTGGCGGGCATCGCGAGCAGCAGAAGGCACGAAAAAGCCAGGGCAACGAATTTCATGTCAAAGCCCGATCGTGTTTGAGCCATTCCGCCTTGGTCGCCCGAGGCGCAGGAAAAGTTCGAAATTCGGCAAGAACTCTCAAACCAGCGGATTCTGGTCCGTCCGGGCTCGTCCGGTCACGGCTCGATCCAGCGCTGCACGGCTTCGGCGACGGCGAATGCCGGGCCGGTTACTGACGCAGCATGATCAGGGGATCGGCGGTGTCGGGGACGCGCCGCCATTGCGCGTTGTCGTCGGCCTCGAACTGCCAGACATCGCCCGATTTCGACATCAGGATAATCTGGCCGCGCTCGAGCCGCCATTGCGCCGGATTGAACTGGGCGATGGCGGCGTCGCATCTCGGCTTGAGGAAGACCTGGAAATTGTCGGGGCTCGCCTCGGTGTTGGTCAGCGTCAGCCCGCACACCGGCTGGCCGTTGCCGCGCACCATTGCCCAGTCGCCGATCATCTGGTCCATCGACTTGGCCATCGAGCGGGCCGCGGCGAGATCCTGCAGGATGTAGACGCCCTCGCCCTGGCGCAGGCCCTCGAAGATGCCGGCCTCGACCTCGGTGAAGTCGATTACGGCTTCACCGGCCGCATCCTGCAGGCGCACGATGTCGAGGCCCCTGACGCTCCAGGCGACGATGTCCTTGGTGAAAGGCAGCGCGGTCTTGCAGGCCGGCTCCAGCTCCAGCTTGTAGCCCTGGCCTGCGGCATCGCCCTTCATCGTGACGACGCAGGTCTTGCTGCGCTCGGTGGTCGACAGCTCCCACTGCCCGGGCATCGACTTCTTCAGGCTCGCCGCATCCTGCGCATGGGCAGCGCCCATCGCGGCCAGGGAGGCCGCGACGGCGCCGATCGCGGCCAAAGAGGCCGCGACGGCGAATGCGACGGCCCGAAGACTTCGCATCAGCGTCCCTTGAACGGCGTTTCCGCAACCGGCGTCAACGGCGCCTTGCCTGAGAACCATGACTTGAGGTTGTCGACCACGAGCTGGTCCATCGCGTTGCGCGTCACCACCGAGGCCGAGCCGATATGCGGCAGCAGCACGACGTTCTGCATGGCCTTGAGCTCGTCCGGCACGTTCGGCTCGGCCGCGAACACGTCGAGGCCTGCGGCGAGGATGGTGCCCGATTTCAGCGCCTGAACCAGCGCCGGCTCGTCGACCACGGAGCCGCGCGCGACGTTGATCAACACGCCGCGCGGGCCGAGCGCCTTGAGCACCTCGGCGTTGATCATCTTGTTGGTCGAGGCGCCGCCGGGCACGATCACCATCAGCGTGTCCACCTCCTTCGCCATCTCGATCAGGTCGGGATAGTGCTTGTAGGAGACGTCCTTGGACGGGTTGCGCGAATGATAGACCACCGGCACCAGCGAGGCATCGAGCCGGCGCGCGATGGCCTGGCCGATCCGGCCCATGCCGACGATGCCGACCTTGCGGTCGCGCAACGAGCCGACGCTGAGCGGATAGTTCTGCGTCTGCCACAGCCCGGAGCGGACGTAGCGATCGGCCTTGATGAACTCGCGCAAGGTGGCGATCAGAAGACCCATCGCGACGTCGGCGACCTCCTCGGTCAGCACGTCGGGCGTGTTGGTGACGATGATGTTGTGCTCGGCGGCGTATTTGGCATCGACGTGGTCGTAGCCGACGCCGAAGCTCGCCACCATCTCGATCTTGGGCAGTTGCGACAGTGCCCCCCTGTCGGCCCGGACGGTGTGATAGGTCACGGCGACGCCGCGGATCTTCTCGCGGATCGCCGGCGTCAGCCGTTCGAGGTCGCCGTGCGTCTCCGCCTTGTGCACGACGAAATGATCGGAAAACCCGTTCTCGAGGATCGGCCGCACCGGCCCATAGATCAGAAGGTCGATCTTTTCGGACGAAATCGAACCGGCAGCCATCAGTTTTCCTCTCCAAGCGCGCTTTCATGCCAGCGCCGTAAAACGAGGTGCGAAACTAGCGCCAGCACCCCATAGATGACAATCCCGGCCAACGACAACAGCAGCAGCGCTGCGAACATGCGGGGTATGTTCAATCGATAGCCTGATTCCGCGATCCTGTAGGCGAGCCCGGAGCCGGCGCCCGCGGTTCCCGCCGCGATCTCGGCCACGACCGCGCCGATCAGCGACAGGCCGCCTGCGATGCGCAGGCCGCCGAGAATGTAAGGCAGCGCCGCCGGCAGCTTGAGGAAGCGCAGCGTCTGCGGCTTCGATGCGCCATAGAGCTGGAACAGGCCGGCGAGGTTGCGATCGACCGAATTGAGCCCGAGCGTGGTGTTGGACAGCACAGGAAAAAAGGCGACGATGAAGGCGCAGACCACCACCGCGGTCTGCTGTTCCAGGTAGATCAGCAAGAGTGGCGCAATCGCGATCACGGGGGTGACCTGGAGCACGATCGCGTAGGGGAACAGCGAGTATTCCACCCATTTCGACTGGTTGAACAGCAGCGCCAGCGCGATGCCGCCGACGCTGGCCGCAACAAAGCCTTCGAGCGTGGTCAGCAGCGTGGTCGCGAGCGATTGCGACAGCACCTGCCAATCCTTGATCAGCGTCAGAATGATGATCGAGGGCGCCGGCAGCACGTAAGGCGGGATCTCCTTGAGGCGGACCACCAATTCCCAGGCGATGAGGCCGGCCGCGAACACGATGACGGGAAGCACCAGGCGCAGCGCACGCTGCGCGCCTTGCGGCCTGGAAATGCTCTCGGACCGGGCGCTCATAGCAGTGGCCGCCCCGAATAGGACGGCGCCAGCGCGCCGGAGACCCTGCGGCAATAGTCGCCGTAAGCGGTCGATGTGCGGAATTCCTCGCCGCGCGGCTCGACCGTCTCGATGCGGATATCGGCCTGGATGCGGCCCGGCCGTGCCGTCATCACGACAACACGCTGCGACAAATAGACGGATTCGAACACCGAATGGGTGACGAAGATGACGGTCTTGCCGAGAGCTCGCCACAGCGCGAGCAGATCGTTGTTGAGGCGGAAGCGCGTGATCTCGTCGAGCGCGGCGAACGGCTCGTCCATCAGCAGGATGTCGGGATCGGTGACCAGCGCGCGCGCCAGCGACACCCGCATCTTCATGCCGCCGGAGAGCTCGCGCGGAAAGGCATCGGCGAAATCGGCAAGGCCGACGCTGGCCAAGACGGCGTCGGCACGCGCGCGCCCCTCGGCCTTCGCCACGCCGCCGAGCTTCAGCGGCAAGCGCACGTTCTCGCGCACGCTGGCCCATGGCATCAGGGTCGGCTCCTGGAACACGAAGCCGATGCCGTGCCCCGGCTGCAGCTCGCCCTCGCGGCGCGCCACTCGCACGATCCCGGAGGACGGCGCGCCGAGCTCCGCGATCAGCCGCAGCACCGTCGACTTGCCGCAACCGGACGGGCCCAGCAGCGAGATGAACTCGCCCTTGCGCACCGCGAGGTCGAACGGGCCGAGCGCCATGACGCCGTTGTCATAGGTCTTGGTCACGCCGCGCAGGCTGACGGCGAGAGCCGTCAGGCTGGCCTCGACGGCGGACGAGGTGATGCGCTCTACCATTGCGCGCAGGCTGCCGCGTTTCGGGCGTCCTTCACCTCTCCCCAACGGGGAGAGGTCGTGCCGCAGGCGCGGGTGAGGGGGAACAGGTCCTCCGAAAAAGCGTAACCCCTCACCCGCATCGCATCTGGCGATGCGATGCGACCTCTCCCTTCGGGAGATGTGAGCCCGAGCCGCACCTGCGTGCCAAATCTCAACATGCGTTACGGCTTGTTCGGACGCAGCTCGAGGCCGACGCCCTTATTGACGAAGCGGAGCGTGTAGGATTTGCGGAAGTCGAGATCCGCCTTCACGACGCCGGCCTTGACCATCTTGTTGAAGAACGAGCTGTAGCGCTCGTCGCTCATCGCGCCGATGCCGTTCTTCAGGGAATCGCCGGAATCGACGATGCCGTGCTCCTTCATCTTGGCGACGGAATAGGCCAGCAGATCGTCGGTCATCTCAGGATTGAGCTGCTTGATCGTGGCGTTGCCGGCCGAATTGTCGCGATAGAGGTAATTGTACCAGCCCACCATGGAGGCATCGACGAAGCGCTGGACCAGATCGGGCTTCTTCTCGACGATGTCGCGGCGGGTCTCGATCAGGGTCGAATAGGTGTTGAAGCCGTAGTCGGCCAGCAGCAGCACGTTGGGCTTGAAGCCCGCCGCCTTCTCGACCGCGAAGGGCTCGGAGGTGACGTAGCCCTGCATCGCGCTCTTGGGGTTGGCGATGAAGGGCTGCGGATTGAAATTATAGGGGCGGACGTTCTTCTCGCTGAAGCCGTATTCGGACTTCAGCCATTGGAAATAGCTGCCCATGCCCTCCTTGGAGACGAACAACGTCAGCGGCTTGAGGTCCTCGAGCTTGCCGACCTTGGCGTCCGGCTGCGTCAGCATCACCTGCGGATCCTTCTGGAAGATCGCGGCGATGGTCACGACGGGGACGTTGTTGGCGACCGCGTCGAACGACATCAGGGTGTTCGCGGCCATGAAGAAATCGATCTTGCCGGCGATCAGCAACATCCGGTTGTTCTCGTTGGGACCGCCGGGAACGATGGTGACGTCGAGGCCGTATTTCTTGTAAGTGCCGTCGGCGACCGCCTGGAAGAAGCCGCCATGCTCGGCCTCGGCGACCCAGTTGGTGCCGAAAGTGACCTTGTCGAGCGTCTCGGCCCGCGCCGGTGCGAGAGCGACGAGAGCGGCGAAGAGGCCCGCCGTGAGCGTCCGCCGCAGATGAAAATGGGTCATAATGGCACTCCGTCGTTCGCTTGAAGCCCAATCGCGTCTGGCTCATATGAGCGCAACGCGATAGAACCGCATGACATCAGGGGACGCGAGCCGGCCGGGTCCGCATCCCCTGATACCCAAATTACGTGACAAATTCGGGCAAAGAAACCTTGATGACGCCGTCCCGCGACTGGACCGAGATCCGCTGGGCCGGTGTGCCCCCGGCGGAGACGGCGCGCTGGATCGCGGTGCTGCCGCTGGCAGCGACCGAGCAGCACGGCCCGCATCTGCCGCTGACGACAGACGTGCTGATCGCGAACGCCTATCTGGCGCGCACGCGCGAGCTGTTGCCCGGAAGCGTCCCGGTGACGTTCCTGCCCGTTGAGCCGGTCGGGATCTCCACCGAGCATATCGACTATCCGGGCACGCAGACGCTGCCGACCGAGGTCGCGCTGAAGCGATGGACCGAAATCGGAGAGGACATCGCGCGGCGCGGCGTGAGGAAGCTCGTCATCATCACCAGCCATGGCGGCAACAGCGCAGCGATGATGCTGGTCGCGCAGGATCTTCGCGCGCACCAGAAATTGTTCGTGGTGACGACGTCGTGGTCGCGGCTGTCGGGCGCCGACAGACTGTTTCCGGCGGAGGAAGTGCGCCACGGCATTCATGGCGGCGCGATCGAGACCTCGATCATGCTGGCGCGCTATCCCGATCAGGTGCGTCAAGCCGCGATCGCCGATTTTGCCGCGAGCAGCATCGCACTGGAAAAGCAATATCGCTGGCTATCGACGCAGCGGCCCGCGCCGTTCGCCTGGCAGGCCCAGGATCTCAACGCCAGCGGCGCCGTCGGCAACGCGACATTGGCCGAGCCGGCGAAAGGCGAGCAGTTGCTCGACCAGGGCGCGCGCGCCTTTTGCGAGCTGCTGAGCGAGGTCGATAACTTCGACGTGAACAGGCTCGCCAAGGGGCCCCTCGGCTAGCCCTTATAGTCCTGGAATCATTCAGGAAAGGCCTCGGCTCCGGCAGCGGATTTGCCGTTTTCGAACCGGACGCGAGGAGCCTCCGTCCAACTGGGCACGCGGGCCACAACGGACCGCCTCAACCCGGATGGAGTTTCTTATGTCGATCAAGACCAAGCTTGCCGCCGCCGCTCTCGCCACGCTCGCCCTGACCGGCAGCATCGTGTCCACCACCTCGCAGGCCGAAGCCAAGCAGCCCGGCTGGGTCTGGGGTGTGGGCGCCGGCATCGCCACCGCCGCCGTCGTCGGCTCCGCGATCGCCGCCACCAACGACCCCTATTATCACGGCTATCACCGCTGCGGCTGGGTCGCCCAGTACAACGCCTTCGGCCAGTACGTCGGCCGCGTTCGTACCTGCTACTGATTTGAGTACCTGAGGCCGATCTCACGTGGATCCTGCGTCCGACACGGGCGCCTCATCCACCCCGTGTCGTGCCCGGACCCCGCCCGGCTGTCCCCCCGGGCGGGGTCATTCATGTTGGAGCCCGCTGGATTGTTGTAGCCTCGTCATACAGCGGTGCGATTCATCCTCAGTGGGCGATCCGGATTTAGTTGCTATTGCGAATTAGTAGCAATAAGACCTGTCGCAGGGTCGGGAGCTTGGGACGAAGTCGGGTCGGGCCGGGGTCATCTCGGCGGTGCGCGGGCGCCCAAGACTGATGACAGGGCCGCCACGAATCGGCAGGGATGTCGCGGTGGCTGGATGACATTCGCGTTTGGGGGCGTGCGTTTTGACGTTGAGAGATCACCGCTACAGGACCTGGCGGACGGCCGCGGCGATTGCCTCGGGCGTGCTGGCTTTTCCCGCAACCGGCCGCGCGACCGATCTGCCGCTCAAGGCGCCGGCGCTGAAGGCGGTCTACGACTGGACCGGCCTCTATATCGGCGCGCATGTCGGCGTCACCCGCGGCACGTCCGCCGCGACGCTGACCGATCCCACATTCGCAACCGACGATAACGTCTTCACCGGCGCGACCGGCGGCGTCCAGGCCGGCTACAATTGGCGCTTCGCTTCGGGCCTGCTGCTCGGCGTCGAAGGCGACATCTCCTTTCCGAATTATCTGCCCTCCAACCACGTCGTGTCGTCGACGGGGACCGCGCTGTCCTTCGCGGAGGAACGCTGGGACTATGTCGCGAGCCTGCGCGCGCGGCTCGGCTATGCCAGCGGCAATTGGCTGGTCTACGCCACCGGCGGCGCGGCCTTCACCGGCGAGCGTTTCCTCTCGACGCCGAGCGGCGGCACTGAAGAGAAGGTGCTGCACACGCGGTTCGGCTGGACCGCGGGCGGCGGCGTCGAATACGCCTTCGCGCCGCATTGGACCACGCGGCTCGAATATCTCTACAGCAAATACGACAACGCCAGCGTCACCTTCCCCTCGGGCGGGCAATATTCCTCGTCGATGGATCTTCACAGCCTGCGGCTCGGCCTCAATCGCAAGATCGACTGGCCGGGCGTGCCGACCTACAACCCGAAGTCGGATGTGACCGACACCGAGTCCAGCCGCTGGGAGATTCATGGCCAGTCGACCGCGCTGGGCCAGGGCTACCCCGCATTCCGCGCGCCCTATACCGGACCGAACAGCCTGCTGCCGTCACCCGATTTTCAGCAGACCTGGAGCAATTCGCTCTATCTCAATGCGCGGCTATGGGACGGCGGCGAGGTCTACTTCAACCCCGAGCTGCTGCAGGGATTCGGTTTCAACAACACGACGGGCGCCGCCGGCTTCCCCAACGGCGAAGCGCAGAAGTCCGGCTTCCCCTATCCGCACTTCAACGCCTCGCGGCTGTTCGTGCGACACACCTTCGGTTTCGGCGGCGAGCAGGAGCAGCTTGCCTCCGGCCAGCTCCAGCTCGCGAGCAAGGTCGACGTCTCGCGCCTGACCCTGCAGGTCGGCAAGTTCTCCGTGGTCGACGTGTTCGACGGCAACTCCTACGCGCACGATCCGCGCAAAGACTTCATGAACTGGTCGATCTGGGCCTCCGGCGCCTTCGACTATGCCGCCGACAAGCTCGGCCTCGGCTACGGCGCCACGGCCGAATTGAACCAGAAGCAATGGGCCCTGCGCGCCGGCTATTTCCTGATCGGCGCGGAATCGAACTCCAGCAATTTCGACATGAATGTCGGTCGCCGCGGCGCGTATGTGGCGGAGCTCGAGACCCGCTATTCGCTGTTCGGCCAGCCCGGCAAGCTGCGCGTGCTCGGTTTCGTCAACAGCGCGTTCTCCGGCAGCTATCGCGAAACGCTGGACAATCCCGCGTTCGGCGTCGATATCAGCCAGACCCGCCGCGGCCGCATCAAATACGGTTACGCGCTCAACCTCGAACAGGCGATCGTCGGCGACATCGGCGTGTTCGGCCGCTGGAGCTGGAACGATGGCCGCAACGAGATCATGGCCTTCACCGACATCGACCGCAGCCTGTCCGGCGGCGTCTCGGTGAAAGGCACGAGATGGGGCCGGCCCGACGACGTCGTCGCCATCGCCGGCGCCGTCAACGCGCTGTCGCAGGACCATCGCGACTTCATCGCCGCCGGCGGCCTCGGCCCGCTGATCGGCGACGGCCGGCTCAACTACCGCAGGGAACGCGTGCTGGAGACCTACTACGCCTATGCGCTGAACAAGGCGCTGACTTTCACCGCCGACTACCAGCTGATCGTCAACCCCGCCTACAACGCCGACCGCGGCCCAGTGTCGGTATTCTCAGGACGGCTGCACGGGGAATTCTGAGCGGCGGTTCGGGCGCGATAAAGTGAGCCTTAGTCGCCGTAAGGACGGAGCTGCGCCCCCTCTCCCGCTTGGCTTGCGGGAGGGGTGAACCTACGCCGCGCGGATCGCGTCCAGGAACTTGCCGACCTCGACCTTGAGACGGCTGCTCTCGCCGGACAGGGATCTCGCGGACGTGAGCACGTTGGCGGAGGCCGAGCCGGTCTGGCTCGCGCCGCGCTGCACGTCGACGATGCTGGCGGAGACCTGCTGGGTGCCGCGCGCGGCCTGCTGCACGTTGCGGGAAATCTCCCGCGTCGCCGCGCCCTGCTCCTCGACCGCCGAGGCGATCGCGGAGGCGATCTCCGACATGCGGGTGATGGTGTCGCCGATCGCCTTGATGGCGCCGACGGACTCCTCCGTCGCGGTCTGGATTCCCGAGATCTGCTGGCTGATCTCGCCGGTCGCCTTGGCGGTCTGCTCGGCGAGCGCCTTGACCTCGGAGGCGACGACGGCAAAGCCGCGCCCGGCCTCGCCGGCACGCGCCGCCTCGATCGTGGCGTTGAGGGCGAGAAGATTGGTCTGGCCCGCGATCTGGCTGATCAGCTCGACGACGTCTCCGATCCGCCCTGCAGCCTTGGCGAGCTCGCCGACATGGTCGTTGGTCCGCCCCGCCTGCTGCACCGCCTCGGCGGCAATGCGCGCGGAATCCTGCACCTGGCGGCCGATCTCGTCGACCGATGAGGCCATCTCCTCGGCCGCCGCGGCAACGGTCTGCACGTTGGTGGAGGCCTGCTCGGAGGCGGCCGCGACGGTTGCGGTGACCTTCTCCGATTGATCGGCCGTGCTCGTCAGCGTGCCCGCCGATACTTCGAGTTCGGACGAGGCGGACGACACCGTGTTGATCACATCGCCGATCATGGCTTCGAACTCGCGCGCGATCTGATCCATACGCTGGCTGCGCCGCAGCTTCGCCTCGGCCTCGGCCGCAGCAGCCTCGTCGGCGGCCTTCTTGGCGAGCAGCGAA
The DNA here is from genome assembly GCF_042077125.1 of Bradyrhizobium sp. A11. Classification (NCBI taxonomy): domain Bacteria; kingdom Pseudomonadati; phylum Pseudomonadota; class Alphaproteobacteria; order Hyphomicrobiales; family Nitrobacteraceae; genus Bradyrhizobium; species Bradyrhizobium sp. A11. The sequence continues at coordinate 6,376,362 of NZ_CP149509.1, forward strand.
TCCTTGAAGTGCTGCAGCGAGCCCGCCACCTGGCCGATCTCGTCATCGCGGCCGGTCGTGGGAATCTCGACCTCGTGCCGTCCGGCGGCGAGCGTTCCGATCACGTCCGCGATCCGGCCGAGCGGGGTCACCACGCGCTTGCGCAGCATCATGGTCACGCCACCGAGCGTTCCGAGCAGGGCGAGCACGGCAACGCCGGCCAGCGCGAGCATCGCCAGGGCGCCGTTCCGCGCAGCCGTGGCGCGCTCGGCCGCTTCGGCCAGCGCGGCGTCGCGCACGCCGTAGAACATCTGGATGGCGGGAACGATGACCTTCGCCAGATCGTCGGCGGTGGCGCCGTACTTGCCGTCACTCCGGGCTGCAGGGAGCTCCTTGTCGACGGCAACCGCGGCTTGTCCGAAATAGGAGTCCGTTGCCGCCTTGAACGCGGCAATGATGCGGGCGGGATTACCGAGCTGCTCGATACCCGCTTCGATGCGCTCGCGGTCGGCCTCCACGCGTCCCTGCATGCGGTCCATCAGCGACAGCTCGGCGGCGGTGAGCGGGCGGCGTGCCGACAGCGCCGGGGAAAGCGTGGCGGCGCGGCTACCGGCCGAAACGCGCAGATCCTGTGCGGTTCGCGCCAGGCTCAACAGCGCCGCGAGCGAGGAATCGGCGTTGATGACCTTCGCCTCGAGCCGGTTCATGACCGGTTCGATGTGGCCGATGACCTCGGCAACACCGGGAAGAAAGCCCTTTGTCGCGGCGCTATCGCGCGCGGCCAGGGGAAGGCCCATCGCGCGGTCGGCAGCATTGGTGACTTCCTTCAGCCGCCGCGCCGCACGGTCGAGATTCTCCGCGATCGCGCCGCCGTCATCCAGCACCATGACGGCGCGCCGTGCGGCCTCGAAGCCCGCCTCGGCGGCTTTCGCAGCCTTCGTGGCAGCTTCGAGCTGTGCCTGCGTTGCGGCGCCTTCCTGGAAGATCGGTCCGATATAGGGGGCACGAAGGCTGGCGACATGCTGGCTGGCCATCAGCGTCGCACCAAAGGCATCGACGGTCTTGATCGCGTCGGAGCGGTTCGTGAAGATGCGTGTCTGCGGAATCAGCACCTCGGCGCCGAGGATGACTGCGAACACCGTCACCGTCAGCATCGACAGCGCAAAAAGTTTCCCGATTCGCATCTTGGGGTCTCCCGAATAGATTTCTGCTATGTCGAAAACTTAGCTGCCGGCCATGAAGGGGTCGTTAAGCATCGATCCGTAGTTCCGCGGAGTGTCAGGCCGTCGCGGATGCCCAGGGGATGTCGTCACCTATGGGTTCCGTGGGGCGGCGGATGCGGCAAAATTGACGGCATTTCCGCTCCGAGTACCTATATCGAGGCAGGTGCCGTTCATGCGGCCACACTCCCTTACCTCGGAATCTCAATGCTCTCGGTCGAACTCATCATCGTCGTCGTCCTGATCGTGATCAATGGCCTGCTGTCCATGTCCGAGCTGGCCGTGGTCTCGTCGCGTCCGGCGCGGCTGTCGCTGCTGGCGGCCAAGGGCGTGCGCGGCGCCGAGCGGGCGCTGGCGCTGGCGGCCGATCCCGGCAAATTCCTCTCGACGGTGCAGATCGGCATCACGCTGGTCGGCGTGCTCTCCGGCGCGTTCTCGGGCGCGACGCTCGGACAGCGGCTGACGCAATGGCTGCTCGAGCTCGGCCTGTCCGCCGGCATTGCCGACATCGTCGGCGTCGGCCTCGTCGTCACCCTCATCACCTACGCCACCCTGATCGTCGGCGAGCTGGTGCCGAAACAGGTGGCGCTACGCGACCCCGAGAGCATCGCGGTGAGGGTCGCGCCGGCGATGCACGTGCTCGCGAAGGTCTCGCTGCCGCTGGTCTTTCTGCTCGACGTCTCCGGCAAGCTGATCCTCGCCTTGCTCGGCCGCGGCGGCAAGGCCGAGGAGAAGGTCTCCGAGGACGAGATCCATCATCTTGTCAGCGAAGCCGAGAATGCAGGCGTGCTCGAGCCCGGCGAGAAGGAGATGATCGCCGGCGTGATGCGGCTCGGCGACCGGCCGGCCGGCGCGGTCATGACGCCGCGCACGGAGGTCGACGAGATCGACCTCAACGCCCCGCCTGAGGAGATTCGCGAGATCATCGCCAACAGCCCGCACTCGCGCTTTCCCGTCTCCGACGGCGACCGCGACAAGCCGATCGGCGTGCTCCAGGCCAAGGACCTTTTGGTCGCCTATATGAACGAGCGCAACCCCGACCTGCGCGCACTGGTCCGCGAAGCGCCCGGCATCCCGGCGTCGGCGGACGCGCGCGACGTGCTGACGATTCTGAGGACCGCTCCGGTTCATGTCGGTTTCGTCTACGACGAATACGGTGGCTTCGAGGGCATGGTGACGGCCACCGACATCCTCGAGTCGATCGTCGGCGCCTTCCATTCCGAAGCGGGACCGCCGGAGCCGGCCTATGTCAGGCGCGCGGACGATTCGTTCCTGATCTCCGGCTGGATGCCGGTCGACGAATTCGGCGATCTGCTCGGCATCGAATTGCCGCCGCACCGCTACAACACGGTGGCGGGCCTCGTGCTGCAACAATTCAGCGCGCTGCCCGATGCCGGCGACGCCTTCGACTTCGGCGGCTGGCATATCGAGGTGGTCGATCTCGACGGGCGGAGGATCGACAAGATCCTGGCGAGCCGGTTGAGTGAGGTCGAGACGGGGTGAATTGAGCGATAGCGCGAGTACGCGTCGATTTGGCCCCCGCGCGAGCTTACCCGAACACAACCCTCATCCGAACCTCACGCCGATCCGCTTCTCCTTGCGCCAGACCACGGTGCATGACAGATGCGTTGCATCCGCCGGAACGAACAGGGTGAAACGCGCGGGAATTCCGAGCGGGCTGGTGACGTCGAGCGCGGCGCCGGTGTCGGACAGGTTGCGCACGGTGCAGTCGATCGCGCCGCCGCCGAACTCGATCGTTCCGGCCTTCAGCACGCGATGCCTTGCCTTGTCGCGCCGTTCGTCCATGGGCGCAATTTACACCCAAAGTTGAACCAACCATTAAAGGCCCGCCGCGCTCCCGCCGCGTCTTGCGCGCGCCGGTATCGCGGTGGGGCAACTGCTACAGCGCCGGCTGGAACGTGTCCGCCCGTGCCATCCGCCAGGCGTCGCTGAAGCGCCGGTCCGCGGTGCCTTCGAGCAGCTCGCCTGGGCGCAGCTCCGGATAGAGCTGGGCAAAGGATCGCACCTGGGTCGTCGAGGTCCGCTGGCTGAAATGGATCGGTCGCAGCTGCTGCGGATGCTCAAGACCGGCCGCGGCGATCAGCTCGGTGAGCGAATGCAGCGTCGCGTGGTGATAATTATGCACGCGGTCGATCTTGAGCGGCACGTAGAGCGCACGTGCGCGCGTCGGGTCCTGCGTCGCCACCCCGGTCGGACAGCGGTCGGTGTGACAGCTCAGCGACTGGATGCAGCCGAGCGAGAACATGAAGCCTCGCGCCGAGTTGCAATAGTCTGCGCCGATCGCCATCGCGCGCGCCATGTCGAAGGCGGTCGCGATCTTGCCGGATGCCCCGATCTTGATGCGGTCGCGCGCATTGATGCCGATCAGCGCGTTGTGGACGAAACTGACGCCCTCGCGCATCGGCATGCCCAGATGATCCATGAATTCCAGCGGCGCCGCACCGGTGCCGCCTTCATTGCCGTCGACGACGATGAAGTCCGGATAGATGCCGGTCTCGAGCATCGCCTTGCAGATCGCCAGGAATTCCCAGGGATGGCCGATGCAGAGCTTGAAGCCGGTCGGCTTGCCGCCCGAGAGGCGGCGCATCTCGGCGATGAACTGCATCATGCCGGTCGGGGTGGAGAACGCGCGGTGCGAGGCCGGCGAGATGCAGTCCTCGCCCATCGCGACGCCGCGGATCTTGGAGATCTCCTCCGAGACCTTTGCCGCCGGCAGCACGCCGCCATGGCCGGGCTTGGCGCCCTGGCTGACCTTGAGCTCGACCATCTTGATCTGGTCGTCACCGGCGACGCGCGCGAACGCCTCGGGATCGAAGGCGCCGTCGAGATGGCGGCAGCCGAAATAGCCGGAGCCGATCTCCCAGATGATGTCGCCGCCCATCTCGCGGTGATAGGGGCTGACGCCGCCCTCCCCGGTGTCGTGCGCGAAGCCGCCCTTCTTCGCGCCGGCATTGAGCGCCCGCACCGCGTTGGGGCTGAGCGCGCCGAAGCTCATCGCGGAGATGTTGAACACCGAGGCCGAATAGGGCTTCTTGCAATCGGGACCGCCGATGGTGATGCGGAATTTCTCCTGGGCATGCGTCTTCGGCGCGACCGAATGGTGCATCCACTCATAGCCCTCGCGGTAGACGTCCTCCTGGGTGCCGAACGGGCGCTTGTCGAGCTCCATCTTGGCGCGCTGATAGACCACCGCGCGGGTGTCGCGCGAGAACGGCATGCCGTCCTTCTCGCTCTCGAAGAAATATTGCCGCATCTCGGGGCGGATCTCTTCGAGCAGGAAGCGGATATGCGCGGAGATCGGGTAGTTGCGCAGCACCGCGTGGCTCTTCTGCAGGAGATCGCGCACGCCGAGCAGCGTCAGCGCGCCGAAGATCAGGATCGGCACCAGCATGATGTCGAAGATCTTGCGGTCGGCGAGGCCGATACCGATCAGGAGCGCGGTGACGACCGCGCAGATCGTCAGCACGATGAAGCGCGGCGAGAACGGCAGCAGCAAGGTCTCCATGATCCCCTCTTCCGCCAGCGGCAGGCGTTTGGGGGCTTGCTGCGTCTTGTTGTCCTCGGCCACGATTCCCATCCTCTCGCCAGCATGAGGCGGTACGATACGCCTTCGCCTGTCATACGGATATGACCCGGCCCTTGTTTCAGGCTAGCGAATTCGGCCGAGACAAATCAATCAGCCTGACGGCCGGGTATTGCGGTGCAGCAAAGGGGTGGGGATGGAGGCGGCAATCGATCCTGAGCAGACGCCGCGATGGGGCGCCAGTGGGACGCACACGCACTTCCACATCTTCAGTTGTCGTCCCGGGCAAGCGTAAGCGCAGACCCGGGACCCATAACCACAGGGAGGGATGTTGGACAAAGCTGGTGATTACCAGCCTTCGCAAGACTGCTCCCTGTGGTTATGGGTCCCGGATCGGCGCGCGCTTTGGGCGCGCTTGTCCGGGACGACAGCTGAGTGGATAATTAGGCGTTCGGCACGATGGCGAACGGCGCTTACCGCTCGACGAATGCCTTCTCGATCACGAAATGGCCGGGCTTGTTGCCGCTGCCTTCGATGAAGTCGCGGCTCTCGAACATCACCTTCAGCTCTTCCAGCATCGCCGGGCTGCCGCACATCATGATGCGGTCGGTTGCGATGTCGAGCGGCGATTGCCCGATGTCGTTGAAGATCTGCTCAGAGCTGATGAGATCGGTGATGCGGCCGCGGTTCTTGAACGGCTCGCGGGTCACGGTCGGATAGTAGACGAGCTTGTCTGCGAGCAACTCGCCGAACAGCTCATCCTCGCGCAAGGTGGCGACGAGCTTCTCGCCATAGGCGAGCTCGGAGACCTGGCGGCAGCCGTGCACCAGCACGATGGACTCGAACTGCTCGTAGACCTCGGGGTCCTTGATCAGGCTCGCGAACGGCGCAAGGCCGGTGCCGGTCGAGAGCAGCATCAGCCGCTTGCCGGGAAGCAGATTGTCGGTGATCAGCGTGCCGGTCGCCTTGCGGCCGACCAGGATGGTGTCGCCTTCCTTGATCTTCTGCAGGCGCGAGGTCAGCGGGCCGTCCTGCACCTTGATCGAGAAGAACTCGAGCTCCTCCTCGTGGTTGGCGCTCGCCATGCTGTAGGCCCGCAGCAGCGGACGGCCGTCGACTTCGAGGCCGATCATGGCGAACTGGCCGTTCTGGAAGCGGAAGCCGGTGTCGCGCGTGGCGCGGAAGCTGAACAGCGTGTCGGTCCAGTGCTGAACGGAAAGAACCTTCTCTCGGTAAAACGCGCTCATGATTTTCGATATTCCGAATAATTGCGGTTTTCGGGCAACAGCGTTGCCCGGCCCCGAAAACAGGGCGGACACCATTGCCATGGCGGAGGATTTCGCGTGTGTGATCTACGCCATTGAGACCAATAATCAACCTCGTTTCGGCTGCAATTGATGCCGATCAAACCGGCATTTGCGGCGGAATTGGACGCATCATTAATGAATCTGCTGCCTCGCCTGCAGGAAGGGCAATTTCTTTTCCCTCCGGGGCTCGATTGCAGCACTTAATTTCCGTCGCGCTCGCGAGAATTTCATTAAGAATAGCTCTGATTTTCCGCGCGATTGACGCCGTTGCCCGCATTTTTGCGGCTTTCGGCGACGGGGAACGACAAGAGACATGACAGGCGATTTGGCAGGCGGCGAGCGAATCTTCGTGCAGGCGATCCGGCGCTATTGCGCGGACCACGGCATCGCCGTCGATGTCCGCGCCGACGGCTGGCTGATCGCAATGCGCCGGGGCCAAAAGCGCCGCTTCGCCTTCGGTTACGACATCGGCCTCAACAGCGCGATCGCGCACCGTCTCGCAAACGACAAATCAGCCACTGCCGAGGTGCTGAGGCTGGAGCGCGTGCCCTGCATTCCGCACCAGCTCTTCCTCAATCCGAAGCTGGGCAGCAACGTGGTCGGCGCCGGCTGGCGGGAGGCCATGCTGGAGCTGCTTGGCGACAATCCGCAAGGCGTGGTGGTGAAGCCGAACGAGGGAACATCGGGCCGCTCGGTGTTCAAGGTGACGACCGAGGCAGAACTTGATCGCGCGGCCAGCGAGGTCTTCTCGATGAGCACCGGACTCGTGATCTCGCCCTATGTCGCGATCGAGGACGAGGTGCGTGTGGTGCTGCTGGATGACGTGCCGCGCGTCGTCTACAGCAAGCGGCGCGGCACGGATTGGCGACACAATCTCGATGCCGGCGCAAGGCCGGTGCTGCTGGAGGATGGCGATGTCCGCACGGCCTGCGTCAAGCTCGCGGTCGACGCCGCGCGCGCCATCGGCATTGTCTTTGCGTCGATCGACGTGGTTCGCGTCGACGGTGCATGGCGCGTGCTCGAGATCAATTCCGGCGTGATGATGGAGGTCCTGGCGAAGCTGCATCCGGAGCTGGTGCAAGCGACGTACGACGCGGCGCTGGACCGGGTGTTCGAGCCAGAGCACTGAGCCGCCAGCGCTGGCGGCCGATATCCTGCGACAGCCAATCGGCAAAATGGAACGAGGCCCGAAATACCGAGCCTCGTTACCCCAGCAACTGCATCGAGTTTCAGAGAGAGCCGCCAGGCTCCAAGACGTTATCGCACGTCCTGCTCGTATCGGTTGCGCCAGCGCAAACAACAAAGAGATACGGCGGCGCGCAAGCTGCGATTCTCGCAAGACCGCATCGGCCGCCGACAGGCTCCCGGCCCGCTAGATCAGGCAGGCGAGATAGACGACCGCCCCGCTGAGGACGACTGCGACGGACCAAAACGCCGGGTCAAACGGCTCGGTGGCAACGCCGCTCTCGATTCTGCTCACTCGCATCGCGGATCTCCGGGTCAGGGAGCGGCAACGATGGACAAACCGCTCAGAACCACCGGCTTGCCAGGCTTGAATACGGCGGTTCTCTCGACCGATACGGTTCTCGCGCCGGCGTGGAGGGAAACGGCAAGACCGGCGACGGCCGTAGCAACCAGCAGCGCGACGATGACGATCCTCGCGTGAGTGGCGCGGTCGGCGCTATAAATCGAATGATTCATTGGGCTCTCCGAACTCTGTTCCGCAAGGCATTGTTAAACGGAACCGCCGGGCCGCGCGATTGCGCGGCTTATCTTAGGGCGAGTCCCCTAAGTAGTCTGCCGGAGAGAATTCAACCTCCGAAGCTGTGCAAATCAACGTCGCACCGTCCGCGTCGCAACTGGAAATCCGCGGCTCCCATCTTTCGGACTGCGGACAGGAACGAAGCGCACCAATTGGCTCTGGCGATGTTCGTCCTCGCCCGTACGGCCGTGACAATGGTGGCGGGGCAGCTTCACATGCAGCAGCGCATGGATTTGCGGACTTTCACCGGCAGACACGTGACGGCGCGATCACTGGGCGTTTGGCCGGCTGCGGCGATGCGCGGTGATGCAAGACCAGATTTCGTCGGAACGAGGCGGCCCCGGTGTCCAGCCGTTGGCAGGATGTTCCCGTTGTGAAATCGAACGCGGCGCTTTAGCCTTCGTGCGGCGCACAACACATGCGGCTCGCACGTCCTGTTTGCGGCGGCTGCATCAATAATCGTCAAGACATCAATGAGGGAAACGCCATGAGCGGCAACGCCAATCGCCAGATCCTGCTGGTCGAAAAACCCGGCGGCAAGCTCGGCCTCGAGCATTTCAAGATGATCGACGGCGCAATGCCGGAACCGAAAGACGGCGAAGCCCTGCTGCGCGTGCGATACATTTCACTCGACGCCGCCAACCGCGCCTGGATGCACGGCGCGACCTATCGCTCCGCGGTCGAGGCCAACAGCGTGATGGCCGGCGGCGCCATTGCCGAGGTCGTCAGCTCGAAGGCGCCCGAGCTTGCGCCCGGCGACATCGTGTTCGGCGACACCGGCTGGCAGGAATATGCCGCGGTGCCGGCGAAGCATCTCACCAAGATGCCGAAGCTCGAACCGATGACGCATCTGCTCAGCGTGTTCGGCATCGCCGGCCTCACCGCCTATTTCGGCCTGCTCGAGATCGGCAAGCCCAAGGAGGGGGAGACCGTGGTGGTCTCGGCGGCGGCGGGCTCGGTCGGCTCCATCGTCGGGCAGATCGCCAAGATCAGGGGATGCCGCGTCATCGGCATCGCAGGCGGCGCCGACAAGTGCAACTGGCTCACCTCCGAGCTCGGCTTCGATGCCGCCGTCGATTACAAGGACGGCGCATTGTTCAAGGCGCTGCGTGCGGCTGCTCCTGATGGCATCGACGTCTATTTCGACAATGTCGGCGGCGACATTCTCGAAGCCTGCCTGCCGCAGATGAACAATTACGGCCGCATCGCCTGCTGCGGCGCGATCTCGCAATATGACGGCGTGCCCGCAGCGCACGGCCCGCGCGGCGTGCCGGGACTGATCGTGGTGAAGCGGCTCGTCATGCAGGGCTTCATCGTGATGGACTACATGAAGGAGAGCCAGCGCGCGCTCGCCGATCTCCAGGCCTGGGTCAAGTCCGGCAAGCTGAAGGTGCAGGAAGACATCATCGCCGGCCTCGAGAACACGCCGAAGGCGCTGATCGGATTGCTCGCGGGCGAGAACCGCGGCAAGCGCATGGTCAGGCTCTGACCACGCCGGCACATCGTCATCGCGCCGGCACAATCTGCTTGCGGTAGCGGCCGAAGCGGCCAATGATATCGCTCGCGAAGCATCACTCGCGACGATTGCGCGACCTTGATGAAACGTCGAACAATATCGACAGGGGCAGGAATTCATCCGGATGGTCAACACGTTCAAACAAGTCGCAACGCGCAAGGCGTTGCTGGCGGCGGCACTGTTCGCAACTGCAACAGGCGCGTTCGCGCAAGCGCCGACCGACGCCCAGAAGAGCGCCATCAGGTCCGCGTGCCGCTCGGACTTCATGGCGCATTGCTCGAGCGTGACGCCCGGCGGCACGGAAGCGTTTCAATGTCTGCAGAAGAACGTGTCGAGCCTCTCGCCGGGATGTCAGACCGCGGTTCGCGCGATCGCTCCGCCGGCGGCGCCGAAGACCGAGGCTGCTCCCACTCCGCCGAAGACCGAAGCTGCACCCAAGGAAACGGTCAAGGAAGCGGCCCCCAAAGCCGAGCCGGCGCCGGCACCTGCCGCACCGAAGGCTGAATCCGCTCCCGCTGCGAAGCCGGCCGCAGCGCCACCGGCGCCGAAGGCCGCCGCGCCCAAGCAGCCCAGCAGCGCGCAGCTTGCTGCGATCAAGAGCTCCTGCCGCGGCGATTATCCCAAGGTCTGCGCCAGCGTGCCGCCGGGCGGAACGGCCGCGCTCGAATGTCTGGAGAAGAACAAGGCGAAGGTCTCGCCAGCCTGCGAGAAGGCCGTGAGCGCTGCGACCGGCGCTGGCGTGGCCGCCACCGCTGCGCCGCCGGGGGCCGCGGCAGCCGCGCCTGCCGCCGCGCCGACCGTGCTCGTGCTGCGTCCCTTGCGGCCGCGCGAACAGCTGTTTGTCGCCCAATCGGCCTGCGGCGCCGACATCCGCACCATCTGCGCCGGCGTCGAGGCCGGCGGCGGCCGCATCGTTCAGTGCCTGGCCAGCAATGCCGCGTCGCTGTCACCGGCGTGCAGGGACGTGCTGGCGCGATTCGCTGCGCGATAGCTGGTCTGATCCGCGAATAGCCAAGCCGGCGCGGTTTGGCTATGATTCGGATCTGACGGTTCGGATGCGCGCAAAACGTGTGTCCGACGATGAGTTTCGGCGCCGGCGCTCGGCGGATAATTCCGCTGGCGCCGGACGCCGGAGCACATTAGTCTACCCCTAGATAGTAAGTATACTGTCAATTAGGGAGGCAGACGTTGCGGATCGCCGTGATTGGCGGGGGCCCCGCTGGGCTCTATTTTGCCTATCTCTGGAAGAAGCGTCACCCCGAGGATCAGGTCGACCTGTTCGAACAGAACCCGGCCGACGCGACCTGGGGCTTTGGCGTCGTGTTCTCCGACCAGGCGCTGGAATTCCTGCGCGCCGACGACCCCGACACGGTCGACGCGATCGCGCCGCACATGGAGAGCTGGGAGAACATCACGCTGAACCTTCATGGCGACAGCGTCGCCATCGACGGGGTCGGCTTCTCCTCGATCGGGCGGCTGGAGCTGCTGCGATTCCTGCAGCAGCGCGCGCTCGACGTCGGCGTCACGCCCCGCTTCGACACGCAGATCCACGCCATCGACCAGCTCCATGGCCACGATTTGATCGTCGCCGCCGACGGCCTGAACTCGCTGGTGCGCCGCGCCTATGAGGGCGATTTCGGCACCTCGCTGTCCTACTCCTCCAACAAGTTCGTCTGGTACGGCACCTCGAAGCGCTTCGACACGCTGTCGCAGACCTTTGTGAAGACCGACCGGGGCGCCTTCAACGCCCATCATTACCGCTACTCACCGGCCATGAGCACCTTCCTAGTCGAATGCGACCACGCGACCTGGCAGGCCTATGGCTTCGCCTACAAGGATGTCGAGCAGTCCAAGGGCGTCTGCGAAGAAGTGTTCGCGGACACGCTTGGCGGCCATTGCCTCGTCTCCAACAAATCGGTCTGGCGCAACTTCCCCTGGGTCTGGAACGAGCATTGGTCGTTCAAGAACATGGTGCTGCTCGGGGACGCCCTGCACTCGGCGCATTTCTCGATCGGCTCGGGCACGCGGCTTGCGATCGAGGACGCCATCGCGCTGGTCAAGGCGCTGGAATCGGATGCGCATCTTGCGACCGCCCTGCATCGCTACCAGGCCGCGCGCAAGCCGGTGGTGCAGAAGCTCGTCAACGCCGCGCGCACCTCGGCGTTCTGGTACGAGCACTTTGCCGAGCACATGAAGCTTCCGCTGATGGATTTCGCCTACAGCTACATCACCCGCTCCGGCCGTATCGACGATTCCCGGCTGCGCGCGATGTCGCCGGCCTTCATGGCCCGCTACGAGGCGGCCAAGGGTGATGGAAACAACGGCGGAGACGAGGCATGAGCGACGAGATTCGCGACCAGGTGCCCGCCGACAGTGCGGGAGCACGCGAGATCGGCTTTGCCGTTCCCGAGATCTACAACGCCAGCCGGGTGCTGTTCGACAACCTCGCCAAGGGCCGCGGCGACAAGCTGGCGCTGTTGGGCCCCGCGGGCACGCGGACCTATGCCGAGCTGTGCGCGGAAGCCTGCCGCTGGGGCAACGGCTTTGCTTCGCTCGGCCTGAAGCGCGGCGACCGCGTGCTGCTGTTCCTCGACGACACGCCGGCCTATCCGGCCGCGTTTTTCGGCGCGGTGCGCGCCGGCTTCGTGCCGCTGCTGATCAACACGCTGACGCCGCCCGACCTGCTGCAATTCTATCTCGCCGATTCCGGGGCGGAAGTTGCGGTGGCGGACGCCGAATTCTGCGCGCGCTTCAATGCGGAGGCCTGCAAGGACACCAGGCTGCATACGCTGATCGTCGCCAACGGCGCGGTGGGCGATCACGCGGCGCCGAGAGCGGTTGCGGCGGCCGACTGGCTGGCGCAATTCCCGACCCAGCTGGCCGAAGTCTCCACGCATCGCAACGAGATGGCGTTCTGGATGTATTCCTCCGGCTCGACCGGCCGGCCCAAGGGCATCGTGCATCTCCAGCACGACATGGCCTACAGCGATCTCGCCTTCGCGCAGAACATCCTGCAGCTGACGCCGGACGACATCTGCTTCTCCGTTCCGAAGATCTTCTTCGCCTACGGCTTCGGCAATTCCATAACCTTCCCGTTCTCGGCGGGAGCTGCGACGCTGCTGCTGCCGGGCCAGCCGAAACCCGCAGCGATCTTCGCAGCGATCGCGCAGCACAGACCGACGGTCTTCTTCGGCCTGCCGACGCTGTATACGGCGCTGACCAAGGCCGAGGGCGCGGACAAGACCGACTTCTCGTCACTGCGCATGGCGCTCTCCGCCGCCGAAGTGCTGTCGGCCGAGGTCTTCAACGGCTGGAAGGCGCTCACCGGCCTTGAGATCGTCGAAGGCCTCGGCTCCACCGAGGTGCTGCACATCTATCTCTCCAACCGGCCCGGGCAGAAGAAGCTCGGCGCCGCGGGCCTGCGCGTCCCCGGCTACGAGGTCGCGCTGCGCGACAAGGACGGTCGCGAGGTCGGCGACAACGAGGAAGGCATCCTGTGGGTCCGCGGCGATTCCAACACGCCGCTGTACTGGAACCGGCCGGACAAATCCGCCGAGACCATCCGCGAGGAAGGGTGGATCTACACCGGCGACCGCTTCGTCAGGGATGCCGACGGCTTCCACTTCTTCCGCGGCCGCGCCGATGATCTGATCAAGATCTCCGGCCAATGGGTCTATCCGCTCGAGGTCGAGCTGTGCCTTGCCGACCACCCCGATATCCGCGAATGCGCGGTGTTCGCCGCCGAGCTGCCGGATCGCCGCATGACGCTGAAGGCGGTGGTGGTGATGAACAACCGCGCGGCCAACCAGCGTGAGACGACGCGGCGGCTGCAGGATTACGTGAAGGGCAGGCTGCTGCCCTACAAATATCCGCGCGAGGTCATCTTCATCGACGAGCTGCCGAAGACCGGGACGGGGAAGATCGACCGGCAGGCCTTGCTGCGGATGTGAGGCGGAGATCCACGCACTGCAATTGTAGGGTGGGCAAAGCGGAGCGTGCCCACCACTTCTGATCAGTTGGAAGGAGGTCGTGGGCACGGCGCAAGAGCGCCTTTGCCCACCCTACGAGATGTGAGATTGAGGCGCGCGTATCGCCTCGTACGTCCCTCACCCCGTCTTGCCCAGATGCTCCAGCGCATCCTCGGCGCGCAGCGGCACGCGTGAGGCCTCGTTATTGAGGTCGACGAGCTGCGACAGGAGCCCCATCAGCGTCTTGCGGTCCGCCGGCTTCAGCGGCTCCAGCATGCGCGCCTGGGCGCGCTCGACGGCGGGGATGATCTCGCGCAGGATCGCGGCGCCTGATTTGGTCAGATAGAGCAGCTTGATGCGCTTGTCCTCGGGCGCCGGCTTGCGCTCGACATAGTCCTTGGCCTGCAGCCGCTCGATCACGCTGCCGAGCGTGGAGCGGTCGAAGGCGATCACCGCCGACAACCGCGTGGCGTCGATCCCGGGATGGGTGTGGATCGCGATCAGCGCCGCATATTGCACCGGGGTCAGGTCGAACGCCTTGCACTCCTCCATGAAGATCGACACGGCGATCTGCTGCATGCGCCGGAACAGATAGCCCGGCGCGGCATAGACGGCGTCGATCGTGATCGGAGCGGCAGGCTTACTCGGCATCGGGCTGCTTCTCCGGCGCGGCCTCGGCGAACGCCGGCAGCGCCTTGGCCGCTGCCTCGGCCTCCAGCAGGCGCGGATAGGCCGAGACGTCGACGCCGAAGCGGCGCGCATTGGCGAGCTGCGGCACGAGACAGAGATCGGCCAGCGTCGGCGCATCACCAAAACAGAACGGGCCCGGCTCGTCCTTGATCAGGATCTCGCAGGCCGCCAGGCCTTCGCGGTTGGCCCAGGCGGCCCAGTCCTGGACCTTGTCTTCGGGCAGGCCGAGCTCGCGCAGCCGCGCCAGCACTTTCAGGTTCTGCAGCGGATGGGTGTCGCAGGCGATCGCAAGCGCAAACGCCCTGACCTTGGCGCGCTGCAGCGCATCCTTCGGCAGCAGCGGCGGACGGGGATGCGTCTCGTCGAGCCATTCGATGATGGCGACCGATTGCGTCAGCACCGCACCGGCATCGCTCTCCAGCGCCGGCACCAGGCCTTGTGGGTTGATGGCGAGATAGGCGGGCGCGCATTGCTCGCCCTTGCGCAAATGATGCGGCAGATGCGCGGCCTTGAGGCCCTTCAGGTTCAGCGCGATCCGCACCCGATAGGCGGCGCTGGAGCGGAAATAGCCGTGCAGCTTCATTGGGACCCTCCCTCGTTCTGTCATTCCGGGGCTTGCGAAGCGAGAACCCGGAACCTCGAGATTCCGGATTCGATGCTATCGCATCGCTCCGGAATGACAGCAACAACATCTGCCAGCATTGACGCTACCTAGATCGTCAGTATACTGTCAATCAACAAACGATCGGGAGCGCCGCCATGGAAGCCGTGACCAAGACGCCGGAACGCGAAGCGTTCTACAAGAAGATCGACGGCGAAAACCTCACCGCGCTGTGGACGGTGATGAGCGATCTGATCACGCCGGAGCCGAAGAGCGCCTGCCGGCCGCATCTGTGGAAATTCGACGTCATCCGCGACTACATGATCGAAGCCGGCAAGCTGATCACCGCCCGAGAAGCCGAGCGGCGCGTGCTGGTGCTGGAGAACCCCGGACTGCGCGGCCAGTCCAAGATCACGACCTCGCTCTATGCCGGCGTGCAGATGGTGGTGCCCGGCGACATCGCGCCTGCCCATCGTCACAGCCAGTCGGCGCTGCGCTTCGTGCTCGAAGGCAAGGGCGCGCACACCGCCGTCGACGGCGAGCGCACCGCGATGGAGCCGGGCGACTTCATCATCACGCCGTCGATGACCTGGCACGACCATTCCAACGAGACCGACCAGCCGATGTTCTGGCTCGACGGCCTCGACATTCCCATGGTGCAGTTCTTCGACTGCTCGTTCGCGGAAGGCGCCAAGGAGGACCAGCAGAAGATCACCAAGCCCGCCGGCGACAGCTTTGCGCGCTACGGCCACAATCTGCTGCCGGTCGACGTGAAGCGCTCATCGAAGACCTCTCCGATCTTCAGCTATCCCTATGCCTATACGCGCGAGGCGCTGGAGAAGGCCAGGACCAGCCAGGAATGGGACGCCTGCCACGGCCTGAAGCTGAAGTTCAGCAACCCCGAGACCGGCGATTTCGCGATGCCGACCATCGGCACCTTCATCCAGCTGCTGCCCAGGGGCTTCAAGACCGCGCGCTATCGCTCGACGGATGCCACGGTGTTCTGTCCGATCGAGGGCAAGGGCCGCAGCCGCATCGGCGATGCCGTGTTCGAATGGGGCCCGCGTGATCTGTTCGTGGTGCCGAGCTGGCAATGGGTGACGCACGAGACGGACGACGATGCGGTGCTGTTCAGCTTCTCGGATCGCCCGGTGCAGCAGAAGCTGGATCTGTTCAGGGAAGATCGCGGCAACGCGTGAGGCTCTGCTCTATCCGCCGTCATGGCCGGGCTTGACCCGGCCATCCACGCCTTGCCGCGCGGACCGAAGAACGTGGATGCCCGGGACAAGCCCGGGCATGACGACCTGATTTAGGGCGCGCATCTCCATCAGTCTCGTAGGGTGGGCAAAGGCGCACTTGCGCCGTGCCCACGCGTCTTCGCGACTCATCAAGAAGTGGTGGGCACGCTTGCGCTTTGCCCACCCTACGCCGGCGGTGATCGCGGCTACCGCCAGTGCAACAACCGCATCTCCAGCCAGCCGATCACCTTGCCGATCGCAAGCCCGAACACCGACAGGATGACGACGCCGGCGAGCAGCTGATCGGTCTGCATGAGGTTGCCGGCCTGGAGCACGAAGGCGCCGATGCCGTATTGGGCGCCGATCATCTCGGCGCTGACGACGAGCAGCAGCGCGACGGATGCGGTGATGCGGAAGCCGGCCAGGATCGCGGGCAGCGCGCCGGGCCAGATCACCTTGCGCACGATGGTGGCGAAGGGAACGTTGAAGCTCTGCGCCATGCGGATCAGGTTGCGCGGCACGGCATCGACGCCGCTATAGACCGAGATCGCGGTCGAGAAGAACACCCCGAGCGCAATGGTCGCGATCTTCGGCTCTTCGCCGATGCCGAGCCAGAGGATGAGCAGCGGCAAGAGCGCGATCTTCGGGATCGGGAACAATGCCGAGATGAAGGTGATGCCGACGCTGCGCGCCAGCCGCGACAGGCCGATGGCGAAGCCGACGGCAACGCCGGCGGCGGTGCCGAGCAGCCAGCCGACGCCGATGCGCAGCAGCGAGGCGGACACATGCTGCCAGAGCGCGCCCGAGATCGCGAGCTGATAGATCGCCCGGACGATTGCAGCAGGCGTCGGCAGAAACAGCGCATTGACGAGCCCGGCGCTGCCAGCGGCCTGCCAGATCGCGATGACGATCGCCAGCGCGATCCACCCGCCGTAGCGGCTGCTGGCGGGCACGAAGCCGGCGCCGCGGAAACCGACGCGCCGCGTCGCCTCGTCGTTGGCAGATTGGCCCGCGCGGTCAAGCATGCTGGACCTCGCGCTCGGCATCGATCGCCTCGTTGCGGATCAGCGACCAGATCTGGGTCTGCAGCGCCAGCAGCTTCTCGCGTGCCGCAGCTTCGCCGCGCTCGGTGCGCGTCATCGGCACGGTCACGACCTCCCGGATGCGGCCGGGTCTGCGCGACAGAACCACGATGCGATCGGCGAGCCGCGCCGCCTCTTCGAGATTATGGGTGACATAGACCGCGCCCATGCCGCCATCGGCGAGCAGGCGGACGAAATCCTCCATCAGGAGCTCGCGGGTCTGCGAATCCAGCGCCGACAGCGGCTCGTCCATCAGCAGGATGGCAGGCTTCACCGCCAGCGCGCGCGAAATGCCGACCCGCTGGCGCATGCCGCCGGAGAGCTGCTTCGGATAGGTCTTGCGGAAATCAGTCAGGCCGGTGCGGCGCAAGGCGTCGTCGACCAGCGCGCGGCGCTGCGCCGCCGAAAGCTGGGCGTGCAGCAGCGGGAACTCGACGTTCTGCTCGACCGTCGCCCAGGGCAGCAGCGCGAAATCCTGGAACACGAAGGTGAGCGGATTGAGACTGTCCGCCGGCGGCGAGCCGCGCAATTCGGGCGCACCGGACGTCGGCTGCAGCAGCCCACCGAGGATCGACAGCAGCGTGCTCTTGCCGCAGCCCGAGGGCCCGACGATCGCCACCACCTCGCCGGCGCCGACGGTGAAGGAGACGTCGTCGAGCACGGCAAGATCGCCGAAGCGATGGGAGATGTGGCTGGCGATCAGGTCCATGCGCTACACGCCTCCACGTCTCGACCCGTCATCCTGAGGTGCTCGACTTGCGGCTTGCCGCAAGTCGGGCCTCGAAGGATGAGCGGCCCGGATGCAGCTCGGCCGTTCATCCTCCGAGGCTCGCAGCGCAGTGCGGATGCACTGCGCTACTCGCGCCTCAGGATGACGGGTCTGGGAGGGGGCGCGCAGCATCAATCCGCCTTCACAAATTCCTTGGCGATGATTGCATCCGCGTCAAAGCCCTTGTCGGCAAAGCCCTGCTCCTGGAGCCATTTGATCTGGTTGTCGACGTTCTTCACGTCCAGCTTGCCGTCGGGATCGATATAGGCGCAATTGCCGACCACCTGCTCGACCGGCAGATTGGTGTATTTCGCGATGATCTCCAAGAGCGGCTTCGTCTTGTCGTTGATCGGCGCGACACCGTCCTTCATCGCCGCGAGGATGACGTCGTAATATTCGCGGTCCGCCTTGGCCAAGGCGCCGAGCAGCTTTGTCACCAGCGCCTTGTTGGTCAGCGTCTTCGGCGAGGCAAACACCGCACCCAGCTGCCAGGGCGTCTCGTCGCCGACCCAGCCCAGGAACTTCGCGCCGCCTTCGTCCATGAGCTTGCGCGCGGTCGAGATCGGCAGCAGCGCCGCATCGACGGTCTCGCCCTTCAGCGCGGCCGCCGCATTCGACAGCGATTGCAGCGGCACGATCTTCACGTCCGCGAGCTTGAAGCCGTATTTGTCGGCGAGCAGGCCGAGCGAATAGTGAAAGCTCGATCCGACCTGCGTCATCGCCACGCGCTTGCCGGCGAGGTCCTTTGGCGTCTTGAGGCCGGCCGCATAGGCGTTGTTGCTGGCGAAATAGCCGATCAGGGGATAACCCGCCTTCTCGCGGCTCATGCCGCCGATCACCTTCAGCGTGCCCTTGCCGGCGAGATTGTAGAGACCGGCGGTGAAGGCGGTGATGCCGAAATCGACGTCGCCCGACGTGGTCGCCACCGCGATCGGCTGGGCCGCGTCGAAGAATTTCAGCTCGACCTCGAGGCCGGCCTCGTGGAAATAGCCCTTGTCCTGCGCGATGAAGACGGGCGCGGAGGAGGACAGGCGGAGCACGCCGATCCTGGCCTTCAGCGCGTCCTCGGCCCTTGCACCGCCCATTGCCGCGATCGCCAGAAGGCCCGCGAGTGCGAGCCGCACCATTCCGATCATCCGTTTCCTCCGCCGTTGTTCTCTTGCCGCCCGTCACAAGCCTTCCGGCACCATTTGGTCCCGGCCGATGAAGGCACCCTGTTGTTTCAACGTTTCCTGCAATTTTTCAATGGGGATTTCGCGCGGAATCCGATTTCCGGAGAGCGCCAGCGCGGCGGCTGAACCGGCGGCCTCCCCCATCGCGAAGCAGGCCCCGGACACCCGCGCCGCGGACTGACCCTCATGGGTCATGGAGGCGCAGCGGCCGGCGACGAGCAGGTTGTCGACGCCTTCGGGCACCAGCATCCGGTAAGGCAGCTCGTTATAACCGCGGGATTCCGGGATCGGCGGGAAGGTGAAGACGACGTCGCCGGGCACATGGGCCTCGATCGGCCAGCCATTGACGCCGATGGAATCCCCGAACGAGGCGCAGCCGAGCACGTCCTCGCCGCTGAGCTGATAGCCGCCCGTGATGCGGCGAGTCTCGCGGATGCCGAGCTGCGGCGGCAAATCGACGATGTAGGACTTCTCAAAGCCCGGGACAGTGCTGCGCAAGAACTCGTAAGCGGCGAGCGCCTGCTTGCGGCCCTCGATCTCGCCGCGGGTGAGATCGTCGGGCTCGACGCCATTGATGGCGTGGCCGTCCTCGCGCGCCACTTGCGTAAAGTTCACCCGCCATTCGATGCCGGACTTCTGCGGCCGCACGATCGCGCTCTTGCGCGGAAATTGATGCGTGCCGGCCGCGATGGCCTTCTCCATCAATTGCGGAATGGTCCGCCAGGCTTCGCCCGCCCGCGCAGGATCGATGCCGTTGAGACGGAGCATCATCGAGGGGTACAGCGGATGGCCGTGCGCATCGCCGATCTCGAACGGCGCGCCGGCCCAGACCGCGAGATCGCCGTCGCCGCAGCAGTCAATGAAGATCTCCGATCGCACCGCCTGCCGGCCGGCCTTGGTCTCGACCATCAGCGCGTCGATGCGGCTGTTGTCGCCCATCACGACGCCGGCGCCGAGCGCGTGGAACAGGATGTGCACCTTGTGGCTGGCCAGCAGCTCGTCGGCCGCGATCTTGTAGGCCGCGGTGTCATAGGCCTGCGCGAACACCTTGCCGAGGATCAGATGCGGCGTGTTCAGGCCGTTCAGATGGTCGATCCGCGCCAGCAGCTCGGAGGCCATGCCCTGCACCAGCCGCCGGTGCTCGCCATAGACATTGCCATGCAGGCCGCAGAAATTAGTGACGCCGGCCGCCGTGCCCATACCGCCGAGAAAGCCATAGCGCTCGATCAGAAGCGTCTTCCGCCCGGCGCGTGCGCTTGAAGCCGCCGCGACGATGCCGGCGGGCCCGCCGCCGAGCACCACGACTTCATATTCGCCATAGAGCGGCACCTGTCGTGCCGGTTCTTCGATCGTCACGGCCCGCATGGCGCGCCCCTTCCCAAAATTCCTTGCTTGCGGGCGACTATGAATTAACGCGCAGCGAGCTACAATCCACCAAAATACACAATCAGCTTTCGCGAATCGAGAAAGATCGCCATGGACGTCCTGGTGAACCTGCAGGCCTTCCTCGCCACCGCGGATTCCGCCGGCTTCTCCGCCGCCGCGCGAAAGCTCGGCGTCTCGACCTCGGTCGTCGCCAAGCGCGTCACGCAGCTGGAGGCGCGGATCGGCACGCCGCTGTTTCGCCGCTCGACCCGGCAGTTGCGGCTGACCGAAGCCGGACAGCGCTATGTGCATCGCGCGCGCGGCGTGGTCACGGACGCCACCGATCTGCTCTCGCGCATGGGCGAGAAGGGCCACGATCTCGTCGATCACCTGCGCATCAAGGCGCCGACCTCGCTGACGGTGGCGCGGCTCGCCGATGTTTTCAGCGCATTCCAGACCCAGAACCCGAAGCTCAAGCTCGAGATCGTGCTGATCGATCGGCCGGTCGATCCTGTGACCGAAGGCTTTGACATCGCCATCGGCGCGTTCCCGCATTCCTTTGGCGGCGTCGTCGACGAGCCGCTGTGCGCGCTGAAGCGGCTGCTCTGCGCCTCGCCCGCCTATTTGAAGAAACACGGCACGCCAAAGCATCCGCGGGATCTGGTCGAGCATCGCTGCCTCAGCTTTCTGCCGACCGGCCCGGAATGGTTGTTCGACGGACCGCGCGGGCGCATCAGCATCCAGGTCAGTCCGCTGCTCTCCTCCAACGAGGGACACGTGCTGGCGCGCAGCGCCATCGCCGGCAACGGCATTGCGCTGATCTCGCATTATCTCGTCGCCGATGCTCTGCACGACGGAACGCTGAAGCCGGTGCTGCGCGACTTTCCGATTCCGGAATTGTGGGTGAAGGCCGCGATCCCCGAGCGGCGCCGCAATGCGGCCGCGGTGCAGGCGCTGCTGACATTGCTGAAGACGTCACTGGCGCCGTCGCTGTAGGTCGCAAGTTAGCGGTTGCCCGCGATCAATGGACCTGAGAGAAGGGCCGCCATGGATTCGACCGTCGCCAAACTCGCCCATTCCGCCCTGATCGCTCTTGCGATCTCCGCCGCCGCTCCCGCCACGGCCGTGGAGCAGAACTGCCGCTTCATCCAGGCCAAGCCCGAGCGCGAAGCCTGCTACAAGCGGCAGGAGGACGAGCTCGCGGCCAGGCGCAAGCCTGCGCCCGCGACCGACGCGGGCACGACGCTCGAAACGCTGCGCCAGATGCGGCAGGACGACGACGCGGTCTATCGCAGCATCAACAACATCTGCCGCGGCTGCTGACCTTCAGCTCTTCCCGCCGCCCCACCTCCCCGCCCGCTTCTCCGCGAACGACGCCAATCCCTCCGCGGCCTCCGCGCTCTGGCGCTTGAGCGAATGCAGCTGCACGAGCCGGGTGTAGGCGGCATCGCCCACCGCCATGCCGCCGAACGAGCTCTCCAGTGCGAGCTTCTTGGTCTCGGCCATCGCCTCCGGCCCGTTGGCGAGCAATTGCTCGACCACCTTGCTGCCTGCGGCCTCGAGTTCGGCCAGCGGCACCACCTCGTGCACGAGGCCAATGCGGCGGGCATCCTCGGCGCCGAAGCGTTCGCCGGTCAGCGCGTAGCGGCGGACCTGGCGGACGCCGATGGCGTCGCAGAGCTGCGGGATGATGATCGCCGCGGTCAGGCCCCAGCGCACCTCGGTGATCGAGAACAGCGCATTGTCCGCGGCGATCACGACATCGCAGGCCGCGATCACGCCGGTGCCGCCGCCGAAGCAGCCGCCCTGAACCAGCGCGACGGTCGGAATCGGCAGCGTGTTGAGCCGCTGCACGGCCTCGAAGGTCGCGCGCGAGGCCGCCTCGTTCGCTTCAGCCGATTGCGGCCGCACGCCGTTGATCCATTTCAGATCGGCGCCGGCCTGGAAGTGCTTGCCGTTGCCCTTGAGCACGACGACGCGCAGGTGAGGCTTCGTCCCCAGATCGTCCATGGCCGCGAGCACGCCCGCGATCAGCGCGCCGTCATAGGCGTTGTTGACCTCGGGCCGGTTCAACGTGACGGTCGCAACCCCACGCTCGTCGAGGGTCCACAGGACGGGGCTGGCAGTCATCGGCGATCCTCCGGTCGTTTGCTTGGCGTGCACTATGGCCGAGGCAACGCGTCCCGATCCATATCTTTCCAGCGTGGGGCGGTCGCGTCCATCGCATGGCGGCTTGTGTCATGCTGCCGCCCGGGTGGCAGCAAGGGACAGGACGGAATCATCATGCGCATCTGCATTTTCGGCGCGGGCGCCGTCGGCAGCCACATTGCGGTACGGCTGGCGCGGGCCGGCCATGACGTTTCATGCGTGATGCGGGGCGCACATCTGGAGGCGGCGCGCGCGGGCGGCCTCAAGCTGCGGGTCGGCGATTCCGAGGTCAGCGCCAAGGTGAACGCATCAGGCGATCCGGCCCAGCTCGGTCCTCAGGACGTCGTGATCTCGACGCTGAAGGCGACCGCGCTGCCGGGGCTGGTTTCCAGCATCAAGCCGCTGCTGCAGGACGACACCGCCATCGTGTTCGCGCAGAACGGCATTCCCTGGTGGTACGGGATCGGCCTGCCGCCGCGGCATCCGACGCCGCCTGATATCTCCTTCCTCGATCCCGGCGGGCGCCTGCGCGCCTGCATTCCGAAAGAACGGATCGTCGGCGGGGTCGTCTTCTCCTCCAACGAGGTGACCGCGCCCGGCGTGGTGCACAACCTGACGCCGGACCGCAACCGCCTCCTGATCGGCGAATGCGACGACCGCAATTGCGAGCGGATCACCAAGCTGCGCAATGTCTTCAACGATGCGCGGCTGGAATCGCCGCCCGTGGCCGATATTCGCGAGGCGATCTGGTCAAAGCTGCTGACCAACATGTCGCTGTCGGTGCTGTGTCTGCTCACCGGCCAGACCGCGCGTGGCGTGCGCGACGACCCCGCTTTCGCCGAGGTCATCCCGCGCATGCTGAACGAGGCCAACGACATCGCCCAGCATTTCATCCCCGAGGTCAAGCGGGTGACCCGCAGCGGCCCCGCCCCCAATCACAAGCCTTCGCTGCTCCAGGATTACGAGCTCGGCCGCGCCATGGAGATCGACGTGCTGGTCCGGGCGCCCGCCGCCTTCGCGCGCACCGCCGGCCTGTCGACGCCGACCCTCGACCTGATCGCCGCGCTGGCGATCCAGAAAGCGCGCGACAATGGGCTCTATGCGGCGTGAGACTTCAGGCGATCCCGTTGATCCAGGCCGTGAGCGCGTCCAGCACTTCTGTGAGCGCCTCCTCATTGGTCCGGCCGGACTTCTTCAGCACCGCAAACGAGTGATCCCCGCCTTCGACCTGATGCAGCGTCGCCTTCGCTCCGAGCTGCGCGATGACCGGCGTGAGGTGGCCAAGATCGGCAAGCTCGTCACGCGTGCCTTGCAGGAATAGCATCGGGACGGTGATGCCGGCGAGATGCTCGGCGCGCTCGGAGGACGGCTTCTTCGCGGCATGCAGGGGGAAGCCGAGGAAGGCGAGACCTCTCACGCCTGGCAGCGGAGACTTCGACTGCGCTTGCGAGGTCATGCGGCCACCGAACGACTTGCCGCCGGCGAATAGCTTTAACCCGGGACAGAGCCGCGCCGCCTCCGCGACGGCCGCGCGGATCGCAGCGTGCGCGACAGCGGGCTGGTCGGGACGCCCCAGCTTCTTCTCCATATGGGGGAAATTGAAGCGGAAGGTCGCGATGCCGCGGTTCGCAAGCCCCTCCGCGACCCTCTCCATGAAGGAATGGCGCATGTCGGCCCCGGCGCCATGCGCCAGCACGTAGCAGGCACGCGCACGGTCCGGCTGCCTCAGGATCGCAGAGACCGTGCCGATGCGTTCGATGTCAAGCTTGAGCTCGCGCGTCTCGACCAAGATTGGATGTTCCCGATGAGTCCCGCAAGAGATACCCGCGCGACCGCGATGTGGAAACATGAAACTTCGCACGCATCCCCGGCGGCACGCCTTACGCGTGGGAGCCGTCAGCTCACCCGCCGTTCCCGGCCATCCCAGAACGGCCTGCGCAGCTCGCGCTTCAGCACCTTGCCGGCGCCGGACAGCGGCAGCGGCGCCTCGGTGATCTCGATGCTGCGGGGACATTTGTAGCCCGCAATCAACGTCTTCGTGAACTCGATCAGCTCGCCGGGCGAGACCTCCACGCCGCTGCGTCTGACCACGACGGCGTGGACCTGCTCTCCCCATTGCTCGTTGGGAATTCCGATGACGGCGCATTGCAGCACTGACGGATGCTGCGCCAGCGCGTTCTCGACCTCGACCGAGTACACGTTCTCGCCGCCCGAGATGATCATGTCCTTGACGCGGTCGACGACGTAGATGAAGCCGTCCTCGTCCATGTAGCCGCCGTCGCCTGTGTGCATCCAGCCGTCGATGACGGCGCGCGCGGTCTCCTCCGGCCGCTCCCAATAGCCCATCATCACAGTGTCGCCGCGCACCACGATCTCGCCGACGGCACCCGCCGGCACCGGCCGGTCGTTCTCGTCGACGATGCGCACCTCGCAGCCGAGCGTGGCGCGGCCCGCACCGCGATGACGTCCCTTCCTGCGCCCCTCCCCGACATGCTCGTTCGCATGCAGCAGCGTCGCGATCGGCGACAATTCGGTCATGCCGTAGGCCTGGGTGAAACGCACATGCGGCAGCGCGCGCGCAGCACGGTCGAGCACCGCCTCGCTGATCGGCGAGGCCCCATAGATGATGTGCTTCAGCGACGACAAATCGTAGTTTCCGATCGCGGGGTGATCGACCAGCATCTGGATCATGGTGGGCACCAGCAGCACGTCCGTGACGCGCTGGTCCTGCATCGCCGCCATCACGCCTTCGGGCGTGAAGCCCTGGACGATCACGTTGGAGCCGCCGGAGAGCAGCAGCGAATACATCGCAGCGCCGTTGGCGAGGTGAAACATTGGCGCCGCATGCAGATAGGTCGTGCTGGCGGGAAACAGTCCTTCGCCGAGGGCATTGAGCGCATTGGCCATCAGGTTCTGGTGGCTGAGCATCACGCCCTTGGAACGCCCTGTGGTGCCGCCGGTGTAGAAGATGCCGGCGAGATCCTCGCCCTTGCGCATGGCATCGGCGACCGGAGCGCTGCCCGCGACTAGATCCTCGTAGCTCTCCATTCCGGCCGGCACCTCGCCGTCGTCGGCATAGATCAGCTTCAGCGCGGGAGTGGCCTGGGCAAGCTGCGCGCCGACCTGCGCGAAGGCCTTGTCGACCAGCAGCACGGAGGCACGGCAGTCGCGCAGCGCATCCTCGTTTTCAAGGGCGCTCCAGCGGATGTTGAGCGGCACGATCACGCCGCCCGCCCAGCCGGCCGCCAGATAAAGCTCGAGATAGCGGTCCGAATTGAAGGACAGCACGGCGACGCGATCGCCGTCCCTGACGCCGCGCGTGCGCAGTCCGCCGGCCAGCCTGGCGACGCGTTCGCCGAGCTCGCCCCAACTGCGGCGCCGCTGGCCATAAACGGTGGCGAGCCCCTTCGGATTGATCTGCAGCGCGCGCCGCAGCCCATGCGTGATGTTCATCGCGTTCCTTCTCCTGTGCGCTTCTTCCCAGTCGTGGCGCGCTCTGAGTTGCGCCGTTGCGGCGCTCTCGGCGTCTTCTTTGTGATTTGCTGCCGGCTCTCGGTCGCCAGGCCCTCGGTCAGCCGAACCGTGAACTCGTCCGCGATCTCGGTCGGCGAGAGCTCGCCGTCGCGTTGATACCAGTGGCCGATCCAGTTGAGCGCGCCCGCGATCGCGAAGGCGGCGAGCTTGGGATCGCATGGCTTGATCGAGCCGTCGGCCGTGCCTGCGGCAATGTATCGCCGGAAGGTGGTGTCGATGCGCTTCTTGGCGGCACGTGCGACGGCGGCGTTCCGCTCGGCCAGATCGCGCAGGTCGAAACGCACCAGGCTCGCACCGAAATCGGTCGCCATCAGCGCGGCATAGGCGTGCACCAGCTTGCGCAGCTTGGCGAGGCCCGAGCCACCGCCGGCATTGATCTCCGTGATGACGCCGTCGACGAGCTCGGCGCCCATCGACCAGCACTCGAACAGGATCTCGTCCTTGCCGCGGAAGTAATTGTACAGCGCGGGCTTGGTGATGTTCAGCCGCTCGGCGACCTCGTTCAGCGTCACGCGATGATAGCCCTGCTCCAGAAACAGCTGCACGGCGGCGCGCAGCACCGCCTCGCGCTTTTCGTCGCGGGCGCGGCGGCGGCTCTCGAACGGCAGCCAGGGCGAAGCCTGCGGCGACGAGGGCGGAACGGGCGGCGCGGAATCCATGCTGGGTCGGTTGACTCTCGTGGGCATCGACCGATATGTTACCCATGGGTAAGAAAAAGTCCAACGGGTAATTTATTTGGGAGGAAGCGATGTCTGACGTCATCGTCGCAGGGGTCGGCATGATCCCCTTCGCCAAGCCGGGCGCCAGCGCGCCGTATCACGAGATGGGGACGGAGGCGGTCAAGCTGGCGCTCGCGGATGCCGGCCTCGGCTATGACAAGGTGCAGCAGGCCTATGCCGGCTGCGTCTACGGCGATTCCACCTGCGGACAGCGCGCGCTGTACCACGTCGGGATGACCGGCATTCCCATCGTCAACGTCAACAACAATTGCTCGACCGGCTCGACCGCGCTGTTCATGGCGCGGCAGATGGTCGCGAGCGGCGCGCTCGATTGCGTGCTGGCGGTCGGCTTCGAGCAGATGAAGCCGGGCGCGCTCGGAAGCGTCTACACCGACCGCCAGAGCGCGTTCGAGGAGTTCGACGCGGCTGCCGACCAGTTGATCGATGCGCCCGGCATTCCGCTGGCGCTGCGCTATTTCGGCGGCGCAGGCCTCAGCCACATGAAGAAATACGGCACACCGCTCGATGCCTTCGCCAAGGTGCGTGCCAAGGCGAGCCGTCATGCCAGGAACAATCCGCTCGCGCTGTTCCGCAAGGAAGTCACGGCGGAGGACGTCATGAACGACCAGGTGATCTGGCCGGGCGTGATGACGCGCCTGATGGCGTGCCCGCCGACCTGCGGCGGCGCCGCGGCCGTGCTGGTGTCGGAGCGGTTTGCGGACAAGCACGGCATCGGCAAGGAGGTGCGCATCGCGGCGCAGGCCATGACCACCGACACGCCCTCGACCTTCAAGGCCGGCGACATGATGCAACTGGTCGGCTACGACATGGCAAAAGAGGCGGCAGGCCGCGTTTACGAGAGCGCCGGCGTCGGACCGGGCGATCTCGACGTCGTCGAGCTGCACGACTGCTTCGCCCACAACGAGCTCATCACCTACGAGGCGCTGGGTCTCTGCGGCGAGGGTGAAGCCGGCAAGTTCATCAATGACGGCGACAATACCTATGGCGGGCGGATCGTGACCAATCCGTCCGGCGGATTGCTGTCCAAGGGACATCCGCTCGGCGCAACCGGGCTTGCGCAGTGCTACGAGCTGACGCGGCAGCTGCGCGGCACGGCGGGCCCCACGCAGGTCGAGGGCGCCAAGATCGCGCTGCAGCACAATCTCGGCCTCGGCGGCGCCTGCGTCGTCACGCTCTACCAGCGGCACTGATATCCGCCATGGTCGATCAGTCCGCCGTAGGGCGCTGCTTCACGCCCGTCACCGCGCGCGTGGAGCCCGGTCGTCTCCGTTACTTCCTCAACACGCTGGGTGAACAAAATCCGGTCTACCGCAACGCAGACACGGCGCGCGCGGCCGGATTCACCGGCATGCCGGTGCCGCCGACCTATTTGTTCTGCCTGGAGATGATGGACGTCGACGACCCCTTCGAGATGTTCACTGCACTCGGCATCGACCTCGCACGCGTGCTGCATGGCGAGCAGAGCTTCGTCTATCACGCGCCGGTTCTGGTCGGCGACACCCTGACGTTCCGGCCGCGCGTGGCCAGCGTGACGGACAAGAAGGGCGGCGCAATGACGCTGATCGGCATCCGGTGCGAGGTGACCAACCAGGACGGCGTGCACGTCGCCGATACCGCGCGCACCATCGTCGTCCGTAACGAGGTGGCGTCGTGATGGCATCCGCAGACATCAAGGCCGGCGACCGCATCGTCCACAAGGCCTTTCCGCCGATCACCCGCCACACGCTCGCACTCTATTGCGGCGCATCGGGCGATCACAATCCGATCCATGTCGATATCGACTTCGCCAAGGCGGCCGGATTTCCTGACGTGTTCGCCCACGGCATGCTGGTGATGGCCTTCCTCGGCCAGGCGCTCACGGACGCGGTGCCGCCGTCGAAGCTCCGCAGCTTTTCGACCCGGTTCGTCGCCATCACCCAGCTCGGCGCCAAGCTGACCTGCGAGGGAACGGTGACCGAGCTCTTCGCCGAGGATGGCGAGCGCCGCGCAAGGCTGTCGCTCACCACCACGGACGATCGCGGCGAGGTGAAGCTCGAAGGCAGTGCGATCATCGCGCTGTGACAGCAAGAGGACACATGCAATGGCAAAGTTACGCGGAAAGGTCGCGCTCGTCACCGGCTCGGGCCGCGGCATCGGACGTGCGATCGCGCTCAAGCTGGCGCGCGAAGGCGCCAGGGTCGTCGTCAATGACCTCGACGCGGAGCCGGGGAGCGCCGTGGTCGCGGAGATCAAGGCGCTCGGCGGCGATGCCGCTGCCGTGAACGGCAGCGTCTCGGAAACGGGTTTCGCCGACCGCTTCGTCGGCGCTGCGCTGGACAAGTTCGGCGGGCTCGACATCATCGTCAACAATGCCGGCTACACCTGGGACTCCACCATCCAGAAGATGACGGACGAGCAGTTTCAGGCCATGCTCGACGTCCACCTGGTCGCGCCGTTCCGCATCCTGCGCGCCGCCGCCGAGCCGATCCGCGTCTTCGCCCGGAAGGAGGCCGAGGAGGGGCGCGAGGTGTTCCGCAAGGTCGTGAACATTTCCTCGATCGCTGGCCTCTACGGCAATGCCGGTCAGGCGAGCTACTCCTCGGCCAAGGCCTCGCTGATCGGGCTGACCCGGACCATGTGCAAGGAGTGGGGCCGCTACAAGGTCAACGTCAATTGCGTCGCCTTCGGCCTGATCAACACCCGTCTGACCCAGCCGATCGAGGCGCAGCAGAAGACCATCGACGTCGCCGGCCGCGACATCAAGGTCGGCGTTCAGCCGCAGATGCTGGAGGCCATGTCGCGCATGATCCCGCTCGGCCGCGGCGGCACGCCGGAAGAGGCGGCCGACGCCGTCTATCTGTTCTGCAGCCCGGAATCCAATTATATCAGCGGTCAGGTGGTCGTCGCCGGCGGCGGCCTGATTGTCTGAGAGCGAGGCGCTGATGCAATACCGATCGTCGTGGATGACCGAAGAGCTGGACACGTTCCGCGACCAGTTCCGTAAATATCTTGCCAAGGATCTGGCGCCGCATGCCGAAAAATGGCGCGAGCAGAAGATGGTCGACCGCTTCGCCTGGCGCGGGCTCGGCGAGATGGGCGCGCTGCTCGCGAGCGTGCCGGAGGAATATGGCGGCCTGGGCGCGACCTTCGCCTACGACGCCGCGGTGCTGGACGACCTCGAAAGCACCGTGCCGGAGCTGACAACCGGCGTCTCCGTGCACAGCGCCATCGTCGCGCATTACATCCTCAATTACGGCTCGGAGGAGCAGAAGAAGCGCTGGCTACCGAAGATGGCCTCCGGCGAGATGGTCGGTGCCATCGCCATGACCGAGCCCGGCACCGGCTCGGACCTGCAGGCCGTGAAGACCACGGCGAAGAAGCAGGGCAATTCCTACGTCATCAACGGCCAGAAGACGTTCATCACCAACGGCCAGGCCGCCGATCTCGTCATCGTGGTCGCGCGCACCGGCGAAGCCGGCGCCAAGGGCATCTCGCTGATCGTCGTCGAGACCGCGGGCGCCGACGGCTACAAGCGCGGGCGCAACCTCGACAAGATCGGCCTGCATGCCTCCGACACGTCGGAACTGTTCTTCGACAACGTCACCGTGCCGCCGGAGAATTTGCTCGGCAAGGAGGAAGGCCAGGGCTTCGTCCAGCTAATGCAGCAGCTGCCGCAGGAGCGCCTTGCGCTCGCGGTCGGCGCCGTCGCCTCGATGGAGCGCGCGGTCAAGCTCACCACCGAGTACACCAAGGAGCGCAAAGCTTTCGGTAAGCCGCTGATGGATTTCCAGAACACCGCCTTCACGCTGGCCGAGCGCAAGACCGAGGCGATGATCGCGCGCGTCTTCGTCGACTGGTGCATCGAGCGCCTCGTCGCTGGGGATCTCGACACGGTCACGGCCTCGATGGCGAAATATTGGTGCTCGGAGAAGCAGGTCGAGACCGCCGACGAATGCCTGCAGCTGTTCGGCGGCTACGGTTACATGCAGGAATACCCGATCTCGCGCATCTTCATCGATTCCCGCATCCAGAAGATCTACGGCGGCACCAACGAGATCATGAAGCTGTTGATCGCCAGATCCTTGTAGATCAGGTCGCTGTCAATCACCGCGCGCGCCAGTCGCGCGGCCGGCAGCCGAAGCGCTGCTTGAAGCGGCGGGTGAAGTGCGAGAGGTCCGAGAAGCCCCAATCGAATGCGATGGCGCCGATCGCACGATCCGTCATCGCGGGATCGCTGAGATCCCTGGCCGCGCCGTCGAGGCGATAGGATATGACGTATTCGGTGAAGCTCGAGCCCGATCGCGCCAGCAGCTTGTGCACGTAGCGCTCGCTGATGCCCACGGCGCCGGCGACATCGGCGACCGCAAGGCCGGGCTCGCGGAGCCGCCGGTGAATGGCGCGCTTCAATGCCAGCGTGGTTGCATCGGCGAGACCCTCAGTCTCCGCCACACCTGCCCGGCCACGCCGCGACAGGCTGACGGCGACCAGCTCGATCAGCGCCTGGAACAGCCGCGTCCCTTCGTCTTCGGTCATCCGCAGCGCGCCATCGGCGAGCGTGCGCGCGGTCTCGACGATGAGGTGGCCGACGACGGCATCGTCGGAGACCCGTGCCGCAGCGACGTCGAGCGAAGCCGGCAGCCGTTCGCGCAAGGCCTCGGACGGCACCCAGAACGAGGCGACGCGCAATTGCGGACCACGGTCGTGCAGAAGCGCAAACTGCCGATCGCTGTCGAAGATGCCGACCTGTCCGGGTGACAGGCTGATCTCGCGATTGCCCTGCTGGATGCGGCAGCGGCCGGCCAGCTTCAGGTTGAGGTAGAAGCAGCTGCGGTCGGATGCCGCGATGTCGGCCGCAGAGCGCCGCACCACGTGCTCGGGAAAGCTGACGCGGTTGATCGCGGCCTGGCCGAGCCGGACGTGCTCGACGCTGGCGGGAAAGCCGGGCGCGGCCGCCGGCTCCGGCGTCAGATTCATGAAGGCCTGGCAGATCGCCTCACGATAATAGGCGAATTGCTCGCTCGGCCGGACGCCCGCAGTATCCCAGGCCGATTGGCGTGACGGCATGGCGTGCTCGACCTGCTGCATCGGTTCACTCCGAGACCAATTCTGTTCGCTTCCAGCCAAGCGCCCCATCAGCCGCCAGTCCACAATTGACGCGCGGCGGCACCGCTGCCGGCCAAAGCGGCGCGGCATCAATCTAATCACAGTCTCGGGAGGAGCCACAACATGTCGACCTACGTCCTCGTCCATGGCGCCTGGCACACCGGTGCCGAGTTCGAGCCTCTCGCCGCACCGATCCGCGCGGCCGGCCATCAGGTCCATACCCCCACCATCAAGGGCAACCGTCCGGGCGATGCCAAGACGACAGGGTTGAAGGAGGCGATCCAGTCGATTGCCGGCTACCTTGCCGAGAACGATCTGAAGGACGTGATCCTGCTCGGCCATTCCTATGGCGGCATGATCATCACCGGCGTGGCCGACCTCGCGCCCGATCGCATCCGCCGCCTGGTCTACTGGAATGCCTTCGTGCCCAACGACGGCGAATGCCTCAACGACATGGTGCCGCCGCATTATGTCGGGCTGTTCGACGCCATCGCCGCCGAACGCGGCGACGGCTCGGTCGTGTTGCCATTCCCGGTCTGGCGCGAGGCCTTCATCAACGACGCCGATCTGGAGACGGCGCAGCGCGCCTACGACGTCCTCAATCCGCATCCGCTGGCGACCTTCACCGACAAGATCACGCTCAAGAGCAATCCGGCCGACATGCCGCTGGCCAAGTCCTACATCAACTGCACGGAAGATACCGCGCTGCCGCACAGCCATGGCTGGCATCCGCGGCTATCGGAGAAGCTCGGCCTGTTCCGCCTGGTGCAGGTGCCGGGAAGCCACGAACTGTGCTTCTCCGATCCGGCGCGCCTCGCCAAGGCGATCATGGAGGCAGGGCGCGACTGATCGGCGCGTCCTGTGCACGCCCGCGATCGTGGGCCGTTCAATTCGGATGCCACCAGCGGCCGCCGATGACGACGCCCTCCGAGACGATCTTGCGGTCGCCGATCAAATGTTCGCCGACGACGTCCTCGTAATCGAACTGGCCTTGCTTCACTGTGATAAGCGTGGCGTCGCCGACGCTGCCGGGCTTGAGGCTGCCGAGCTCGGGGCGGCGCAGCGCCATCGCTGCGTTCACCGTCGAGGCCGCGATCACGTCGGGCAGCTCCATGCCCATGCACAGGAATTTCGACAGGGTCGTGACCTGGTCGAAGGCCGGGCCATCGATGCAGAGCTGATGGATGTCGGACGAGATGGTGTCCGGATAGAAGCCGTTGGCGAGCATCGCGCGCGCGGTCTTGAAGGCGAACGAGCCCTTGCCGTGGCCGATGTCGAACAGCACGCCGCGCTCGCGCGCCTCCAGCACCGCCTTCTTCACCGTGCCTTGCGCGGTCGCTGGCGTGTTCGGGAACGGGCGGAACGCGTGGGTCAGCACGTCGCCGGGCCGCAGGCGGGCCAGCACCTCCTCATAGCTCGGCGGCGGATGGTCGATATGCGCCATCAGGGGCATGCCCACCTCGTTCGCAACCTCGAGCGCGATGTCGAGCGGCACTGCCCCCGACGTGCCCGAAGAATGCAGTCCGACGCGCACCTTGATGCCGACGATGAGGTCGCGATTGGCATCGGCCACCTGCGCGGCCTCGATCGGGTTCATCAGCCTGAGCTCCTCGCTCTCGCCGACCATGATGCGGTGCGAGAAGCCGAAGATGCCGGCATGCGAGACGTGCAGATAGGCGAGGATGCGGACCTGGCTCGGCTCGATCACATGCTTGCGGAAGCCGGCGAAATTGCCGGGCCCGGCGCTGCCGGTGTCCACCGCGGTGGTGACGCCGGACAGCCGGCAGAACTCCTCGGCGTCGATGCCGAGCGAGGTGCCGCCCCAATAGACATGGGTGTGCAGATCGATCAGCCCCGGCGTCACGATGTATTTCGAAGCGTCCCGTACCTCCGTGCCGGGATCAGCCTTGAGCCCGGTGCCGATGGCGGCGACCTTGCCGCCGGCAAAGGCGACATCGGTCACGGCGTCGAGCTTCTGCGACGGGTCGATCACGCGGCCCCCGCGCAGGATGAGGTCGAAAGGCATCAGGGTCTCCGGGATTGGCAGGGCGTGGCAAGGCTGGTGCGGGCTATCGGATCGCCTATAGCAAATCTTGCACCAACCAGGCAAAGCGCGGGAATCACCGAGAGCGGAGCCGGCATTCCGGTCAACCGTGCCTGCGCCACTCCCTGAAATCACCTTCGACGAATGCGGCAGCAGCCTTTGCGGCAGCATGTAGCCAGTTAATGTCGCGCTTTCTCAGGTCTGCGGCGATCCTCTCCGATGCGCCTCCAGCGGCGTGAATGGCGCCAATGTCGAAGCCCATGACGTTGAGCAGATCGAGCTCCACCTCCATGTTCGCGTGATCCCCAAGATTGATCTTGCGGGAATCGGGCGCAAGGCGCCGGATCACGAAGCCGCTCTGGCGCTCGAGCGCGAGGTGCGGATCGGGCGCGCGATATGGACCCGTTGCGAGGTCGAGAAAGCGCAGCTTGCCGTGCTGGCCATGCGCCCAATCCCAGGCTGACGGCACCAGCGCCTTGGCCTCCCTGACGACTTGGCCGCCGCGCCATTCGGCGATGGCGACGAAACGGGGCCGGCCCAGGCTGCCGGCACCTGCCACGCGCCTCGCGAAGCGGCCAAACGAGGTATCGGGCGGCAATTTGCTGCGGAGCGCAGCGGCCACAGGGGGGCGCGGCTTCGCTCGCGGATATTTCCTCACGTCGTCCCAGAACTCTTGGCGTTCGTCGTCGGTACATGCCACGTAAGCGCGCATCCAGCTCGCCTGCTCATCCAGGAGCGAGGGCCGCGGCCGCGTCAGACCCTTCTTGTAACCATCGAGAATCGCCTTGGCGGCGTCGCCATTGCCGACGTGGGTCATGGCCCTCGCCTTCCTCTTCTTGGCCTTCGGGGCGAGCCGCGCGCTCGTCGCAAGGCGCACCAGATCGAAGGGATAGGCAATAATCGCGGCCTCGTCGAAATCGTTGACGCCCCAGACGAGACGCCCCTCCAGGTCGCGCCAGGTCCCGAAATTTTCGATATGGGTGTCGCCGATCGACGGCACGCGCGGCGCGTCCTTCAACTCCGGGCAGATCGCTTCGATACGTCTGGCCCAGCGAAAGAAAGTTGCACGAAGGAAGACGAACGGGTCGTCCTTCATCCTCTTGTGCTTTTCTTCGAGGTCGCGCGCGACGACTTTGCATTCGGAGCGCAGCCAGCGCTCGAACTCTCTGTTGTCGTCGAGAAATGAACGCGGCGCGATCCCGCCGGTTCGGCTAGACGTTTGCTTGATCACGCGAGAGCTTCCCGAAGCGAAAGATGGCGAGCAGCCCGCGGACAGGACTTGCTGCACGCTGCTGCAAGGAACGAGACACTCGACCATTCAACCAGAGAGCGAGCAGGATAGCCCCGCCGTTGCTCGTCCGCCAGCCGGAATGATCTGTCCTCGCAATCGTCGCCACGGGACGACAGGCGAACAGGCGGGTGACTCCAGAGGATGGGGAGGACGCAAGTCGCGCCGGGGGTCGGCCAGCAATCACGTCACGCATCTGAGATAATGGCGATCCCGGGAAGACTCGAACTTCCGACCTACGGTTTAGGAAACCGTCGCTCTATCCGGCTGAGCTACGGGACCGCGGAACCCGGAGTCGCGGGTTCGGTCCCCTCATAGCAGAGCAGGATGCGGTTCGCCAGCCGCAAGGACGGGACCAGATCATCTTCAAGCTGAACAAGCCGGCCGTAAAATGGGGCCCCAATCCGTCCCGGCGGAGCAGCCCACATCATCGAGAGGCGCCCTTGCTCGGTTCGAGCTGCTCCATGGCGGCGGGGCCGCGTCATCTTCTTTGGCGCCGATGGTGGACGCGCCCCATGAGCAGGCGCGCGCTGCGGCATCGCAGCGTCGACCACGCCACGCGATGCGGAATGGGGCGAGCGCTACTTCCGTCCGTTCGCGAGTCGTTTGGTCTGCCGCAAGAAGCCGCCCATGAACGGCGAGCAATCGCCGCCCGGTCATAGACCGTGTGACCTTCCATCACCCTTGCAAGCAAGCGGAACGAGCCTTGCGTTGCGCAGTCCGCGGAGGCATGCTCCGCTCCGTGGTGCTGGAGATCGAGACCCCTTGAGGTGAGCTATGAATCTTCCGCAAGAACCAGATCTTCTGATTGAAAAGGATGCGGACGGAGTTATTCGTGAGTTGCGCCATCTGCAGACGCCTGCGGTGGCTGACTCCGACGTGTCAGCGAAGCGAGCCGCGCTCGCTTATCTGAGGCTGGCGTCCCGCACCGATCCCCCTTTGCTGCCGCTCAGCGAAGACGATTTGAGCCATCTCGAGGACACGGCCGACTCCAACAGGCCTGATCGATCTATCAAATCAAGATTTCGATGGGTACCGCCGCGCGAACTGAACCGCAATGGCGGTGTCGAGACGACGGTCGTCTGGTGTCAGCAAACAATTCCGATCAAGGTCAAGGATACTGTTTTCGTCCCCGATGTTCAGGGTGCCAGCATACGTGTCGTCGCACACTACGGGCGGCAGACCGGCCGGTGGCACATCACCAGTGCCCGCTCAACGTTACTCACGCCCGCCAGTTTGTCGATGAAACCGGCTTTTGTGGAACGGGCCTTTCGCGATTTCCATCCGGAATGGGCCGAAAGACTTCCCGCGGAACTGATCTCGGGCTGGCTCGGCCCAGCTCTTGGCTTTGTGTCGCCGGACGCAATCGCAGATGGACAACTCGTTGCGTATCAGCGAAGCGGGCCCAGCACCGTTTACGAGGATGGCGGGCTTGGCCTGGCGGCTAGCGCCACGGTTTTCCTGGCGTTGGCGAGCGGCGACTCGATTGCGCACCGGGTCCTCTTTGATCGTCTCGAGGGCAGGCTTATCCGCAAGGCCCCAATCGCCTCGGCGTGCGCTGGGTATGCCTTCCTTAGTGATCCCGCCAGCAAGACAGGCGGGTTCGACATACGACCTGACAGCGGCAGCGCCACTCTCGACCAACAGCGCGATCCCGTTGCACTACTTGAGCTCGAACACGCCGGTGGCGGAAGGCGCAGGCTGTCCGGTCCGCGGGTAACGCTGCGCAAGCCGGCTGCGCTTGGCCAAAAATACGATCCGCCGGAGCAGGTACCCCCATTTGCCTTCTCGGCTCGAACCAATGAATTTGCTGCGGTCAGCGCCTACTGTCACTGCGATTCCATGATGCGACTGATCGAGGGATTCGGCTTCAGCCTGCACGATCACTTCCATGAAGTCAGACTGCCTCTGACCGTTGACCATCGAGCCAAGCTTCTGGCCGGGTCTGGCGCACGTGACGGCCGCGGCATCAATGCCTACGTAACTCCATTTCTGGGCGACACGCCAACGCGGCCCTGGAACGTCGCGATGCTGTTTGCCCTTGCCGATCTTTCGGACACCTGGAAACACCCTCTGGGGCTCGTCGCCGACGTGCGCTTCGTATGGCACGAATTCTGTCATGTCCTGATCCTTGCCGCGACCGGATCGACCGAATTCGATTTCGCTCACAGCGCCGGCGACGCGCTCGGGGCAATCATGTGTGATCCGGCATCGAAGCTTTCGTCCCGCAGGCGCGGAGTGACGTTTCCCTTTGTCCAACTGGCCCTGCGGCGGCACGACCGTAAGGTCGAGCAAGGCTGGGGCTGGAGCGGTACGCTCTATGAGAAACCCGCACCCACTTACGGCGTCCGTGATCCCGCCGGCTACAACGCCGAGCAGATCCTGTCGAGCACTCTGTTCCGGCTCTATCTCGCCGCGGGCGGTGATGCGATTCGCAACAATCCGGCAGGCGAGCCGGACCTCGAGCGCCGCCGGGCGGCCGCATATTACACTGCTTACCTAATCGTCCGCGCCATAGCTTCGCTCGGCGCAGTCCAAACTGAGCCGACACGCGAAGCCAGCCAATTCGCCACCGCCCTTATGGACGCAGATGTCGGCACGTCCGATCTCGACTATGAGGGATCGACACTGCGCGGCGGAAGGCTGCACAAGGTTATCCGCTGGGCTTTCGAGCAACAAGGTCTGTATCAGGTATCTTCGCCCGGCCAAAACAAGCCGGGCAGCGCACCCCTGATCGATATTTACGTCGACGATGGACGCAAGGGACAATATCAATACAGCGACACTTGGTCAGCGCTTCCCGAGGTTCTGTGGGCCCAGCACAGCGAGGGTGACGGCGCGCCACACGAGGCGCCGCGCCCGGGCTATGTCAACTATGTCTACGTCATTCTCCGCAACCGCGGCGCCGAGCCGGCGAACGGCGCGACGGTCAGCGTGTTCGCGGCCACTGGCGATGCTGCCGATGTCTGGAATGCCGCATCGACCGGCTGGGAGCTGCTGGATGGCGACACGACGCAACGCTGCGTAGTGAACGGGGCTTCGGTGAAATTCGGACCCTTCAAATGGACGCCACAGGCAGGCAAGAGAAATGCTTTGCTCGCCCGCGCGACGGTTGCAGGCGACCGCAGCAACATCGATACGGGGTCCACCCTGCCATGTGCTACCGCTCCCGTCGTCGTCGCGGACCTCGTCCGCGCCGACAACAATCTCGGTTATCGGGAGTGGATCCTTTCCTAGAGCCTGCGCAGGTCCGGACCGGCGTTGCCGCGAGATTGACCTTCATCACCTCGCGCGATGCCGCTTAGACCGGAGCAGGCGCTGCCGCTATCGGCTGGCTCCATTCCTTCTTGGCCTCTCCGAGAAGTATCTTGATCTTCGAGGTGGCAGGCAGAGCCGCGATCTTTGCCTTGCACTTTTCGGCAATAAACTTTCCTGCCTCGGTATCGCTTCGATAGTGCACCCCCGCTCGCTCGCGGTTCAATGCGACTCTTTCAGCAAGCCATTCGAGTTCATACTTGTAGGAACACGCGACCTCCTCCAGGAACAGAGAGATGAGCCAGCTCTGCAAGGCATGACCGCTTGGAAATGAAGCATGTGCTGGTGGGCCGAAAGCCGGCAGCAGGCCTGGGCAGGCGTAGGATGGTCGCGTTCGACGGTACTTGTCTTTGTAGAAGGCCGCCACGATCTGTCCGATTCGGACGGCAAGATTCATGACCACGAGCGTCTTGGGGTGCTCATGATTGTTGACGGCCATCAGGCTCACCCAATATCCGGGCGCGTTGTCATGCTGCGCAACGATCTCGCCCATGTAGCGCTCGCGGTCGGTCTGCATGAGCAGCTGAAGCTGTGTGATCTCGCGGGACACAAAATTCTGATAGTCCGGCTTGCCCGGCTGCCAATCGAGCAGGGTCGGCCGCTCCGTGGCGAGGTCCGCGTCGATCGTATCCCAATCGGTGTCCCTTATGAACTCCGTGAGAGAGAGCAGACAAAGGACGTCGGGATCCCATGGGCCGTCCCTATCTTTCCAGCATTCCTTGGGCAGCAACTGGTCCGGAAAACTTGGAGCGGAGTTCGGCCCTAAGTCGTACTGCAAGGTCAGGGGTCGGAAGCCGAGCTCGGGTGGCGTGGCACTGAAGGCCATTCCCATGCCCATGCCCATGCCCATGCCCATACCCATACCCATACCCATGCCCATGCCCATTCCCATGCCCATGCCCATACCCATGTCATCCTCCGGAGCTGCTCTGCGGGAACCTGGATCTTCTAGGAGGCGACCAACAACGACGGCGCACTCATCGCGCTGTCAGCGAGGCAACCCAGCTTCAATCAATCGTTCAGCAAGTAAAGCGAGCCGATCCGGCTGCTTGATTGGATACCAACTGCAATATTTCTCAACCGAGAACGAGGGATCGACCTTCATGTGCGCGGCGCCGACTTCGCGCGCGCGCTCGATAGATCCGGCGGCGACGAGGCTAGCGGCGAGAAGCCGCAAATTCGCGGCAAACTGCGGAGCAGCTGCCATGACCTTCGTGCCCCAGTGCACAGCATCGTCGAAGGTCTCATTGGTGTAGTGCGCGTTGGTGAGCGCCGACTGATAGAAATAGGCGTACGGATCGAGCGGAGACAACGATATACCGAAAGACGCGCGCGCCACGGCACGCGGTCCGTCGCCGAGATAGCAGTATGTCGACGCGCTCAGGGACCACGCAATAGCGGAATTGGGCGTTCCCCCGATGGCACGATCGAAAGCATCGATGGCGCGGTCATACGCGCCGAATAGAAATGAATTGATGTGGCCGAAGATCGCGAGCGCTACCGGGTCCGACGGCTCGAACTCGAGCGCCCGCGATGCAAGCCGAAACGCCTCGCGGGAATCGGCTTTGAAGTCGATGGAATGACCCTCGCCGATGTGGAGGATGTACCATTTTGCCATCAGGGCATAGGCCGCGGCATATTGCGGATCATGATCAAGGGCAAGCTCGAACAAGTTTCGCGCCGCAAGCATGTCGTCATGACCGAGGCGATACAAGCGATACATGCCCTGTAGGACCAGATCATAAGCGTTCATGCTCTGCGGCGCCTTGCGCTCGGCGTGCTGCAGCTCAGAGATATGGATATGCGGCAGCAGCGCGTATGCGATGCTCGTTGCGATCTTCTCCTGTATGTCGAACAACTGGCTGATCGACGCATCGTACTGGTTGGTCCACAGCATGGACCTGGTGTCGACATCGATCAACTCCACCCGCATCCGCAGCATCTCGCCGTGACGCTTGAGCGTTCCCGTGACGAGATATCGCACGCCAAGCCGATGGCAAACGGCAGCAGGGTCGAGGGTAGGGTCGGTGAACCCAAGTGTGGACGTGCTGGATACGACGAACAGTTCGCGAATACCCGCCAGCGAGGCGACGATATCGTGGGCGATTCCCTGCGCAAGATAGGCATCCGCCACCTGAAGGCCGAGCATCTGCAGCGGCAATACCGCCACGGACGGCTTGAGCGAATGAGCCACTGAGATTGTTGGAGGTCGCAGGTCGTGATGCGCTATCTTGAATGCCCGGATGCGCCGCTCGATATTCTTGAGCGTGAGGAATCCCAGGTCGGCAGCTTGGTAGCGCAGATGATCCTTCACTTGGTCGTGAATGGCTCCGGAAATTACGATTCCGCCCGGGCCGGCGAATTCCTGAAGCCGGGCTGTAATATTGACTCCATCCCCGTAGATGTCGTCACGCTCGGCGATGACGTCGCCAACGTTTGCCGACGTCCTCAACTGCAACAGGTTGCCGCCGGCAGATGACGATTTGGCCAGATGCATCTGGGTGTCGAGTGCGAACCTGATTGCATCGACCGGATTCGCGAACTCCAGCAGTAAGCCGTCACCAGTACTCTTGATTACCTCGCCTGCACATGAAGCGACGCGCGGCTCGATGATGTTCGATCGCATCGACATCCAGCGTTGATGCGTGCCCTCCTCGTCGCTTCCCATCAGCCGGGAATATCCGACGACATCGATGAAAATCGTAGCTGCGGTACGCCTTCTCGGCCGCCCTAGATCCGAGCCGTTGTCCGGGGACGTGTTGTCGACTCTGATCATCATCACAGACGCAACATGGGGCGGCCACAACCATTGTGACGCGATAGATTGTAGCAGACAAGGACAGTCAGGCAAATGCAAGGCCTGCCGGGAAGAGACAACCCGGTTCTGCCGGCCGCCGAGACGGGGGATCGGAAGCCCTCGCCGCCGCCAATGCGCAAGGACCGCGGCCCGGCCAGCTACGCCCTGATATTGTTGTCCTTCACCACCTTGCCCCAAGTGGCGACCTGCTTGTCGAAGAAGGTCTTGAAGGCGGCGCCGTCCTGGAGCAGCAGCGTCATGTGCTGCGTCTCCTTCAGCTGGGTGGCGGTCGCGGGCTGGCTCAGGATCTCCTTGGACGCGGCCGCGAAGGCTGCGACGACGTCGGGCGGCGTGCCTGCGGGCGCGAAGATGCCCCACCAGGCCAGCGTCTCGAAATCGGGAAAGCCCGCCTCGATCGCGGTCTGAGTGTCAGGCAGGGCCGCCAGCCGCTCGCGGCCGAGCTGCAGGATCGGACGCAGCATGTTGGTGCCGAGCTGGGCGGCGACCAGCGCCGCCGATCCCGCGATGAGATCGACATGACCGCCGAGCACGTCGTTCATCGCCGGCCCGCCGCCGCGATAGGGCACGTGGGTTATCTCGACCCCGGCCTTGCTGCCGAGCACCGTCATG
The DNA here is from genome assembly GCF_042077125.1 of Bradyrhizobium sp. A11. Taxonomy (NCBI): domain Bacteria; kingdom Pseudomonadati; phylum Pseudomonadota; class Alphaproteobacteria; order Hyphomicrobiales; family Nitrobacteraceae; genus Bradyrhizobium; species Bradyrhizobium sp. A11. Next base: position 6,418,153 of record NZ_CP149509.1, read on the forward strand.
GCGAGATGGCCGAGCGTGCCGATGCCGACCGAGGCGTATTTCACCGCACCCGGCGTTGCCTTGCAGGCGGCCACGACGTCGGCAAAGCTCTTGTAGGGGCGGTCGGCGCCGGCCGCGATCACGTAGGGCGCGGTGCCGATCAGCAGCACCGGCATCAGCTCGCGCTCGACATCCAGCGGCGGCTTGTCGAGGATCGACGGGATCACCGCATGGGAATCGAACGTGACCAGGAAGGTCGAACCGTCGGCCGGGCTCTTGGCGACCTGCGCGGCGCCGAGCGCGCCGGCCGCGCCCGACTTGTTCTCCACCACGACGATGCGATTGAGCTTGGTTTGCAGGCTGCTCTGCAGCAGCCGCGCCATCGCGTCGGTCGAGCCGCCCGGCGGGAACGGCACGACCAGCGTGATCTTGCTCCCTTGCGCCATCGCCGGCGTCATTGCGAGAATGGCCGGCGCGGCCAGGAGCGTGCGTCGTGTGATCGTCATGGTCCCCTCCCTTTGTTTTCAGCGCCCGGCTTTTTTTGCTCTTTGGCGCTGGAAGCGTGATCCGGAAAAGCGTGCAGCGGTTTTCCGACAAGATCATGCTCAAAAATAGTTTAAAGCGGGAAGCGCTTCAGCTCGTGCCGAAGCCCGACCCCGCTTTCTTGTATTCTGGCCGAGGCGGGCTGAAAATGTCCAGCACCCTGGCCCCGTCGGGGCCGGCGCGCATGGTGTGCGGCACGTTGCCAGGCGTGCGCCAGAAATCGCCCTTTTTCACCGGAATTTCCTCATCGCCCTGGACGCGGATGGCCGAGCCGTCCAGCAGCACGCCCCATTGCTCCTCGGGATGATGGTGCAGCGTGCCCTGCGCATGCGGCGCCAGCGTCACCACCGACAGCATCGCCTGCTCGCCGGAGAAGATGCGCGTGGTCACGCCGGCGGCGAGCTCGCGGAAGAGGCCGTCGCTGGGATCGTCGATGTTGTGGAATTCTTCCTTCTGGCTCACGCCATCCCCTCCTTCTTCTCGTTCGATCAGGACTTGCCGTAAGAGCCCTTGTAGCGGCCCTCGCGGATCGCCTTCAGGGTCTCCTCCTCGCGCGCGACCTGGGTCCGCACGGCTTGCAGCAGCGCCGCGGCCCCCGCGGCGGGAAACGACACCACGCCGTCCTCGTCGCCGACCACGATGTCGCCGGGCGCAATCACGCTGCCGCCGATCGACACAGGCACGTTGATCTCGCCCGGCCCGCTCTTGTAGGGACCGCGATGGATCACGGCGCGGGCGTAGCAGGGAAAGTCGTCGGCCGCGAACGCGGCGACGTCACGGATGGCGCCGTCGATCACGTAGCCTTCGGCCTTTCGCCATTGCGCGATGTTCTTCATGATCTCGCCGACCAGCGCCCGCGTCTCGTCGCCGCCGCCATCGACCACGATGACGTCGCCGGGACCGACCAGTTCGAGCGCACGATGGATGGCGAGATTGTCGCCGGGACGGGTGCGCACGGTGAAGGCCGTGCCCACCAGCTTAGCCCCGCGATGATAGGGTTTCAGCCCGACCGCGCCCGGCAGCCGGGCGAGATTGTCTGAAATGACCGAGGTCGGCGCATCCCGAAAACCCTCGATGATTTCGGCCGGCGGCTTCGGCACGCTGTTGGCGGCGATGGTGATCGTCATATCCCTTGGTCCTTCCTTCTTACTCGGCGGGCGCCCGCGCCTTCACCGGCCAAATCCGGAAAGCACGCCCTTCCTTCATCCACGTCGCGCGCTCGTCGCGCAACAATGTTCTGCGAACCTTGCCCGAATCATCGCGAGGCGGGACGCTGACGAACTCGAAACTCTCGGGATGCTTGTAGCGGCTGAGCCGGTCCTTGAGGAAATCCGCCATGCCGTCCGCAATGACCTGCCCGTCCGCATCGCCCTCCGGCTCGATGATGGCATGCACGCGCTGGCCCAATTCCGGATCGGGCAGTCCGACCACAACGCAGGAGCGCACGCCGGGAGCCTCGGAGACCGCGGCCTCGACCTCGGCCGGATAGATGTTGGCACCGCCGCGCAGCACCATGTCGGCGAGGCGATCGCCGAGATAGAGATAGCCGTCCGCATCCAGCCTGCCGATGTCGCCGAGCGATTCCCAGCCGTCGGCACGACGCTTCGGCTCGGCGCCGAGATAGTGATAGGTCGCATCCTTGCCGTCATTGTTGAGGAAATAGATCTCGCCGGTCTCGCCTGGCGCGACGTCGTTGCCATCCTCGCCGATGATGCGCAGCTTCGCCATGTCGCCGATCTTGCCGACCGAGCCCTTGTGCGTCAGCCATTCGGTGCCGGAGATGATGCAGGCGCCCTGCCGCTCGGTGCCGCCATAGAGTTCCCAGATCCGCTCGGGTCCAAGCCAGCCGATCCAGTTCTCCTTCAGCCACGGCGGCATCGGCGCGGCCATGTGGAAGACGGTCTGCAGGCTCGACAGGTCGTAAGAGTTGCGCACGTGCTCTGGCAGCGCCCAGATCCGATGCATCATGGTCGGCACGAAATTGACCCATTGCACGCGCTCGCGCTCGATCTGCCGCAGCGTCTCCTCCGCGTCGAACCTGGCAAGACCGGTGAGCTTGCCGCCGGTGAACAGCGCATAGTGCGACACGATGAACGGCGCGTTGTGATAGAGCGGGCCGGGATTGAGCAGCGAGACTCCGAAGGGGATGTTGAGCGGCGGCGGCGCGACCGTGTCGGTCACCGCCGGATGATGATCGAGGATCACTTTTGGCCGCCCGGTCGAGCCGCCCGAGGTCATCGCCTTCCAATAGCGCGCCACCGGGGGATTGAGCGGCTCGTCCGAAAATCCCTCCGGCACGAAATCCGCCGGCAAGCGGTTCGGCGCGTTCCAGTCGGCTTCGCCGCCGACCACCAGCGCGGGCTTGAGGATGTCGAGCACCGCGGCGGCTTCGCCGCGCGGCAGCCGCCACGACAGCGAGGTCGGCGTTGCCCCGCACTTCCACACCGCGAAGGAGGTCTCGAAGAACGCATTGCCGTTCGGCAAGCCGATCGCGACGAAATCGCCGGGCTTGACGCCCTTGGCCGCGAACGCCCGCGCACGCCGGTTGGCGCCGCGCTCGAGCGCGTCCCATGTCAGCGTGTCCTGCCCGTGACGGACGGCGATCGTGCCATGTGGCTTGCGTTCAGCGTACCAGCGCGGCACGTCGGACAGGGGCAGCAGCATCGGGCGTTTCCATTTCGCGTTCTTGGTTCGTGTTATTTGGCGTCGCCTCAGGTGAGGCGCCCGCAAGGCGAAGTGTAGCAGCCGGCCGGCACGACGCTGTGACTCCTGCGCCACGTCAAGCACAAAATGTCAGCATTGCAGCCATGAAATTCCCGGGTTCCACGGGTGACAAGCCGGCGATAAAGAGGCAAAAATCCGACTCGACTCAGTTTGGGTTGAGTTTTGCAAGGAATGCTCTCGTAGAATGTCGTCCGTGATCGCATTGCGTCGTGCGGCGCTGTTTTCCGTAGCCACAGCAGGATTTTTTCTGCTGACGCTGCCGCATGCCCAGGCACAATGGTGGAAGCGCGCGCCGGTCGATTTCGAGGAATGCGCCGACGCCGCCGAGAAGGCCGCGACGAAAGCCGAGAAGACATCCGCGCTTGCCGATTGCAACGCCAAGTTCGCCGGGCGCCGCAAGCCCGGCGGCGGCTATTCCTATTACGACTTCCTGCAGGATCGCACCTTCGACATCGCCGGCCCCAATCCGACGCCGGAGGAACAGAAGAAGATCGACGAAGCCTACACCGCCTATCTCGCCAGAGAGCGCCGCAATAACGAGGCGGCGCAAGCGACCGCGCGTCAGCAACGCGAGCAGCAGGAGCAACAGGCGCGGCAGATCCAGCAGGTCGCATTGAGAACCGAGGTCGCGCGCGTGCCGGTGCCGGTCGAGCGACCGAAGGTGCAGCAGACCGTCGGCCAGCGCAAGGGCGCGCCCTGCGCCAAGGGCTCCTTCTCTTGCGAGTGGCCGCGGCTGTCGGAAAGCTTGAACGACCTGAAGAAGCTGTTCAGCCCGACCCCGAGCAAGCCTGCAAAGAAGAGCTGAAGCCGCAGACTTGTAGGGTGGGCAAAGGCGCGCAGCGCCGTGCCCACCATTGATTCATGATCGAGAGAGATTCATGATCGAGAGAGTTGGTGGGCACGCTTCGCTTTGCCCACCCTACGAGAGGGTCGCACTTAGTTCGTGCGTTTCTTCTTGCTGCGCTTCGGTTTGACCACCGGCGCATCCACTGGCGCTACCGTCGTCGGCGAACTGCCCAACTGCGATCTGCTTTCCTGCAACCGCCTGTCATAGCCGGGAGAGTTCTGGACTGTCGGTGGCCTTGCATGGACGAGCGTCGCGGCGCCGCAGAACGTCGCCAGCGCCAGTCCCATCATCCAGTAGCGCTTCATCGCACCTCTCCTCGTGCTCAAGTCCCGCCGCGGATCTGCTGCGGCGTCAGGCGCGGCGGTCCGTTGCCGACCGCCTCGGCCTCCCTGATCAGCGCAACAATACGGCGCATCAGCGGCACCTCGACATGGTTTTGCTCGGCGAGCGCGATCACGGCGCCTTGGAGATAGTCGATCTCGGTCTTGCGGCCCTGTTTCAGGTCCTGCCACATCGAGGAGCGCGCCTCGGGATCGATCTTCATGGTCCGCCCCAGGATCGCGCTGAAGATCGCATCCGGCAGCCGCAGCAAGGTCGGAGACCAGCTCATCGGGATCGGCGTCGAAGACACCGGCGCGATGCCGGCGGCCTTCAGCGCGGCAAGTCCCTCCGCCATCTGGTCGGCGAACAGCCTGCGCCAGTCGCGGTTGGCCAATTGCGCGGCGAGCGGCATGTCGGAGAGCGCGCTGAGCGCGTTGTTCAGATTGATGATCAGCTTGCCCCATTGCACGCCGGTGATGTCAGCGCTTGCGCGCACGGCGAGGCCAGGCACCGTGAGCGCAGCGGCCGTGTTCGCGGCGTCCTCGCCGATATGGATGTCGCCTGAGGTCGAGCGGTGGAAACGGCCCTCGCCCATCGCGATCACGTTGAACGGCACCATCCCGGCGAGCACGCGGCGGCCGCCGAGACGTTCGCGCAGCACCGCGACATTGCCGATACCGTTCTGGAGCGAGACGATGACGGCATCCTCGGGCGCATGCTGCGCGATCTGATCCGCGATGGCGGCGGTGTCGGCGCTCTTCACCGTGACCAGCACGATGCCGGCATTGTGGAAGATCGCAGGATTTTCCGACAGCGCGAGCTGGCCTGTGCTGAGCTTTTTCTCCGAGCCGTCGAAATCGGTCAGAAGCAGGCCGAACCGCTCGATCTCGGTCTTCACCCGCGGCCGCACCAAGAGCGCGACACGGCGGCCGCCGGCCGCCAGCATGCCGCCGACGAAACAGCCGATGGCGCCGGCGCCGGCCACCACGATCGGTCGATCCGCAACCACTGAGCCTGCTCCCTGAACGTCCTGCTCTCGATAGCAGAGGCGGAGCCGACAACCAATCGCGTCGCCGCCGACTTGTAACGGTCATGACGGCCCCATATGTTTTCGCCCCGGGGGCAGTCAGCGGCGAGCGCTCGCCGAACGAGACGCCAAAGGAGAGCACCATGGGTCTACTCGACGTCCTCAACGGCATGCAGAACGGCCCGCGCGGCCCCTCTACGCCGAGCACGGAGAAATCCTCCGGCGGCATGTCGCCGATGACCATGGCGCTGCTCGGCCTGCTCGCCTGGAAGGCGTTCAAGCACATGACCGCGAACCAGTCCGGTACGGCACCGCAGCCGTCGCCGACGCCGGCGCCCCCGCCGGTCAACACGAACACCGCCGACAGCGGCGGTCTTGATAGCGGCGGTCTTGGCGGTCTCGGAGGCCTGCTCAAAGGCGGTCTCGGCGGCCTGCTCGCAGGCGGCGCCGCCGGCACCGTGCTCAGCGGCGGCCTCGGCGACCTTCTCAACCAGCTGCAGCAGGGCGGCCATGGCGACGCCGCGAAGTCCTGGGTCGGAAAGGGCGAGAACAAACCGATCGCGCCAGGCGATCTCGCCAGCGCGCTCGGCGCCGACCAGATCGACAGCCTGTCCGCCCAAAGCGGCCTGCCGCGCGAGGAGTTGCTCAACGGCCTCAGCCAATATCTGCCGCAGGTGATCGATCATCTGACGCCGGATGGACGGCTGCCGACCGAGGACGAGCTCTCGGGCAGGATTTAATCAGACCTCGATCGACGCGCTTTGGGAAGGGGAGCACATTCATGAGCATGGGCGGCCTGTTGTGGATCATCGTCGTCGGCTTCATTGCCGGCCTCATCGCGCGCTGGCTGGCGCCGGGGCCGAACAATCCGAGCGGCTTCATCCTCACCACCATCCTCGGCATCGCCGGCGCGTTTCTGGCGACCTGGATCGGCCAGGCCATCGGCCATTACAGCCCCGACCAGGGTGCCGGCTTCATCATGGCCACGATCGGCGCGGTGGTGGTGCTGTTCATCTGGAATCGGCTGGTGGCAAGCGGCGTCATCAAGGGGTGACGCTTGGTCGTGTAGCGCGAGTCTCGCGCCTCAAATTCGGCCGTCGTCCCGGACAAGCGCGCCCTAAGCGCGCGCAGATCCGGGATCCATAACCACAGGAGGTGGTTTGGCGAAGACTCGGAGTGACCAGAGTCGCGCCAAACTTCTCCCTGTGGTTATGGGTCCCCGCGTTCGCGGGGACGACACCTGTATTTGCCGCAGCAGTGGAGCGTCACTGCGACAAGACACCCAATTACGTCACCAAATGCATCCCCGCGTCCATGCGCACGACCTCGCCGGTCATGTTGCTGGACGCCGGCATCGCCAGGAAGCAGACCAGCTGCGCGATGTCCTCGGCGCTCGAAGCGACCTTCAGCGGCACCTTCGCCACCACGCTGTCGCGCACCTGCTTGGCGCCGGCCTCGCCGCGGCCCTTGGTGAACCAGGGCGTGTCGATATAGCCGGGGCAGACGGTGTTGACGCGGATCAGCGGCGCCAGCGCGCGCGACAGCGACAGCGTCATGGTGTTGAGCGCGCCCTTGCTGGCGGCATAGGCGATCGACGAGCCGACGCCGCTGATGCCGGCAACCGAGGACACGTTGACCACGGCGGAGGGCCGCCCCGAGGCTTTGGCGCCGGCCTCGAGCAGGCTGCGCGCGGCGCGCACCATCTGGAACGGGCCGATGGTGTTGACGCCATAGACCCGCTGGAAATCCTCAGCCGACAATCCGTCGAGATCGGCGTGAGCGACATGCTTGGTGGTGCCGGCATTGTTGACGAGGATATCGAGCCGGCCCCAGCCGCTGGCGGCCGCGACGATCTTGCGGCAATCCTCATCCTTCGAAACGTCGCCCTGCGCGACCAGCACCTCCGCCGCGCCGGCCTTGCGGCAGACGTCCGCGGTGGCCTCGGCCTCCTTCTGGCTCGACGAATAGTTGATGACGAGCCGCGCCCCGCTGCGCGCGAGAATCTCGGCCGTCGCCGCGCCGAGCCCGGAAGCAGACCCCGTCACGATTGCGCACAGATTGTCCTTGGCCATCCTGATTTCCTTCCCCGTGGCTCTGATCGTTCGCGCCTTGTTTAGCGAGTTTGCGGCGCCCTGCAAATCGAGCAAACTCCGCTAAGCGGAATTAGCTTCCCCTCGATCCTTGCGCCCATGCCCGCGCCGCAGGTTGGCCTGCGATCAACGCTTGTCAGGGCCATGGCTTTTTCGGATCATCGGGCGCAAGAAGACCTGCGCGCCCGCTCAGCCTGGCGGGAGGCGCCAACGGCAAAACACGGGGAACGCTGTGGCGGAGAGTGACAACATCGTCGTCGAGACCGCGGAGAAGATCTTCGCCGATCTCGCCGATCCGCAAACCATCAACAACGACAAGAAGGGTGCATGGCAGGCGCCGCTATGGCAGGCGCTGAGCAAGGCCGGCCTGCCTTTGTCCTGGGTGCCCGATGAGCTCGGCGGCTCCGGCGCGAGCCTCGCCGATGGCTTTGCGCTGCTGAATGCCGCCGGCCGTTTCGCCGTCGCGGTTCCCCTGGCCGAGACCATGCTGGCGGGCTGGCTGCTGGCGCAGGCGAAGATCGCTTCCCCCGAGGGCGAGATGACGGTGCTGCCGGCTTCGCCGAAGGACCGTATCAGCCTCGATGCCGAGGGTTCGCTCTCCGGCCGCGCCCGCGGCGTGCCTTTTGCGAAGGCGGCGAAGCATTTCGCGGTGCTGGCGCATGGCAAGGATGGTGTCGCGATCGCGCTGGTCGACGCCAGCAAGGCGCGAATCGAGCCGGGCCTCAATGTCGGCTACGACCACAGCGATACCGTGACGCTCGACAAGGTCCAGCCCGTCACGCTCAAGCCCGCGCCGAAGGGCGTTGACCAGACCCATCTGATGCTGATGGGCGGCGTTGCGCGCAGCCTGCAGATCGCAGGCGCACTGGAATCGATGCTCGACATCTCCGTGCGCTATTCCAACGAGCGTGTCGCCTTCGAGAAGAAGATCTCGAAATTCCAGGCCGTGCAGCACAATCTGGCGCGCCTCGCCGGCGAATCCGCCGCGGCGCTTGCGGCGGCAACGTCCGCGGCCGACGCCATCGCGAATGCAAAATCCTTCGACGACGAGGTCTATCTCGAAGCGGCCTCCGCCAAGATCCGCTGCGCGGAAGCCGCGGAGAAGGGCGGCGCCATCGCGCATCAGGTACACGGCGCGATCGGCTTCACCCTCGAGCACATCCTGCACCGCTATTCGCTGCGGGCGCTGGCCTGGCGCGACGATTTCGGCTCGGAAAGCCATTGGGCCGTCGAGCTCGGCAGGCTGGTGGCGAACCGCGGCGCCGACGAGTTGTGGCCGCTGGTGGCCTCGCGCTGATCAGGGAGAGAAACACATGACCGCTGCGCTTCGTTTCGATCCGATCCGCCTGCCGGAAAAGTGCGAACAATTGCGCAAGGAAGTGCGCGCCTTCCTCGCCGAGGAGATCGCCGCCGGCACCTTCGACCCGCACAAGCCCAACCGCGAGGACACCGACGCGCCGGAGTTCTCCCGCCGGGTCGGCGCCAAGGGCTGGCTCGGGATGACCTGGCCGAAGAAATATGGCGGCCAGGAGCGCTCCTTCCTCGAGCGCTACGTGGTGACCGAGGAGATGCGCGTCGCCAACGCGCCGACGCGGCGCTTCTTCGTCGCTGATCGCCAGAGCGGTCCGGTGCTGCTGAAATATGCGCCCGAGCATATCAAGATGGAGATCCTGCCGCGGATCTGCCGCGGTGAGATCTGCTTTGCCATCGGCATGAGCGAGCCGAATTCCGGCTCCGACCTGTTCGCGGCGAAGACGCGTGCGACCAAGACCGACGGCGGCTATCTCATCAACGGCACCAAGATCTGGACCTCGTCGGCGCATATCGCCGACTACATGATCGCGATCTTCCGGACCTCGCCGCCGACCAAGGAAAACCGCCGCCACGGCCTGACCCAGTTCCTGGTCAAGATGAAGCAGCCGGGCATCAAGGTGAACCCGATCGGCCAGATCACCGGGCAGTACGAGTTCAACGAGGTCGTCTTCACCGATCACTTCATCCCTGATGATCACGTGCTCGGCGAGGTCGACGGTGCCTGGAAGCAGGCGACGAGCGAGCTCGCCTATGAGCGTTCGGGCCCCGAGCGTTTCCTCGAAACCTATTATGTGCTGACCGAGCTGGTGCGCGCGGTCGGCCCCAACCCGGACACCCGCAGCGCCGAAGGCATCGGCCGCCTGGTCGCGCAGCTCCACACCATGCGGCGCATGTCGGTCTCGGTGGCCGGCATGCTCGAGGCCGGCAAGGAGCCGGTGGTCGAGGCGTCCATCGTCAAGGACATCGGCACGGTCTGGGAGCAGCAGCTTCCGCACCGCGTCCGCGATCTCGCCGCCTTCGTCGAGGAGACCGCAACCAACCGCGAAACTTTGGAGCGGCAACTCGACTTCGCCATCAAGACCGCACCGAAACTCACCATCCAGGGCGGCACCACCGAGGTGCTGCGCGGCATCATCGCCCGCGGCCTTGGCTTGCGTTGACGCGCATGGACGACGCTATCGCGGCGGCTCGCTCCGATCACCTCTCCCATAGGGAGAGGTCGATTTGCGCCAGCAAATCGGGTGAGGGGGGCTTTACCGAGGGACTGCAACCCCTCACCCGGCGCTACGCGCCGACCTCTCCCCCTGGGAGAGGTGGTTCTTCGCTACGGATATATCGAGTTACGGGAGGCAAATAATGAGCACCTACACAGACATCGGCGTCGAGAAGGTCGGGCATGTCGGCACCATCGAGATCCGCCGCCCGCCGCTGAACTTCTTCGACATTTCGCTGATCAACCAGATCGCGGACGCGCTCGACGAATTCGACCGCGACATCGAGATCCGCAGCTCCGTTCTCTCCGCGCAGGGCAAGGCGTTCTGCGCCGGCGCCAACTTCCAGGATCCGGCGCGGCAGGCGCAGGAGGCGCGCGAGGCCGAGAAGAAGGGCGATCCGGCCGACAGCCTCGGGCCGATCAACCATCTCTACATCCAGGCCGTGCGCATCTTCCGCGCCAAGAAGCCGATCGTCGCCGCCGTGCAGGGCGCCGCCATCGGCGGCGGCCTCGGCCTCGCGGTCTCCGCCGATTTCCGCGTCACCTGCCCCGAGGCGCGCTTCTCCGCGAATTTCACCAAGCTCGGCTTTCATCCCGGCTTCGGCCTGACCGTGACGCTGCCCGAGCTGATCGGCAAGAACAACGCCGAGCTGATGTTCTACACTAGCCGCCGCGTCACCGGCGAAGAGGCCTACAAGTGGGGCCTCGCCAACGAGCTGGTGCCGCAGGACCAGGTCAAGGCGGCCGCCATGAAGCTCGCCGGCGAGATCGCCGAATGCTCCCCGCTCGGCCTGCTCTCGACCCGGGCCACGATGCGCAACGGGCTCGCCGACCGCGTCATGGCGGCGACCAACCACGAGCTCGCCGAACAGACCCGCCTGCGCGCGACGGAAGATTTCAAGGAAGGCGTGAAGGCGACGGAAGAGCGGCGCGCGGCGAATTTTAGGGGAAGGTGATTGCGGCACGAGCTCGCCGTATCACCTTGACATCGCCGCAACCTCCCCTGTCATCCCCGCGAGGCGGGGATCCAGCGAGAAGTTTGACGAAGTCTCGGAGTTATCATCCCGCGTCATAACCTCGCCCTGTGGTTATGGGTCCCGGATCTGCGCTTCGCTTGTCCGGGACGACAGCGGTACTTGCGGCAAGAGCTCAAGCCGTTAGCCGAAACGTCACGCCGCCGAGCAAGAACTCATTCCCCGCCACCGCATGCCCCTTCGCTCGCGCGGTATGCAGCACGCGTGCGACGTCGGTTACCCGAAACTCCAGCGCGCTCATAATCTCGCTGGCGCCCTTGACGAAGCGGAAGGTGGCGTTGGGCAGCTTCAGCGCGGCGCCATCGGCCGCAACGCCGATGATCTTGCCCCAATGCGCCGCCAGCCCCTGCGGATCGGGACTCTGCATCTCCACGGCGGTCAGCGCCTGCGTCACGTCCTTGCGGATGAAATTCTGCCAGTCCGGTCCCGCCGGCGGATACGCGCCCAGAATATCGTCGCTGCCTTCGGTGTGATTGAACTCGATGAAGGCGGCGCGGCAATCGCGGGGGTGGAGCTGCACGCCGTGATAGGGCGCGTGGTCGATGACGTTGGCGGTGCGCACGCCCATCGCGTTCGCATGACGTCCGCGCTCGTCGGGATCGTTGCAGCAGAAGATCGCCATATAGCCGCCGCGACCGCCGGTCTTCTCGATGAAGCGACCGGCCGTGGTGCCGTCCTTGAAGGGCGCGACCACCTCTAGCAGGATCGTGTCGACCGGGAGCAGCGCGTTCTCCAGACCGTACTTCGCCACATTGCCGTCGCGGTAGCAGACGGAAAGGCCCATGATCTCCGCGATGTCGGAGACGACAGGCGCGAGCTGCGGCGCGACGAGGCAGATCTGCCGTAGCCGCATATAGGGCGCCATCGTCATGCGCCTTTGAATGTCGGCTTGCGCTTTTCCACGAAGGCCTTGGCGGCCTCCTTGTGGTCCTCGGTATCGCCGCAGCGGGTGTGATGGATCGCCTCGCCGTCGAAGCAATCCTCCAGCGCCAGATGCTCGGCATTGTTGATGTTGCGCTTGATGAAGCCGAGCGCGATCGACGGCCCTTGCGCCAGCGACAGCGCGAGCTCGTGGGCGGCGGCGTCGATCTCGGCGTCGGGCACCACCTTGGTCACCATGCCGATCGCGTGCGCCTCCCTCGCGGTCAGCACCGGCGACATCAGATAGAGCTCGCGTGCCCGCGCGCTGCCGAGCAGCTGGGTGAGGAAATAGGTGCCGCCGTAATCGCCGGAGAAACCGACCTTGGCGAAGGCGGTGGTGATCTTGCAGGATTCCGATGCGATGCGCAGGTCGCATGACAGCGCCATCGACAGGCCGGCGCCGGCCGCGGCGCCGTCGAGCTGCGCCACCACAGGCTTGGGCATCTGGTGCAGGATGCGCGAGACCTCCATGCCGCGACGCAGGTTCGCAAGCTTCTGCTCGAACGGCAGCGGCGCGCGGCCGGCCGCCATCGACTTGACGTCGCCGCCGACGCAGAAGGAGCCGCCGGCGCCCTTGAACAGCACGGCGCGCACCTCGGGATCATCAGCCGCGCGGCGCGCCGCCTCGACCAGCCCGACCACCATCTCCGGATTGAGCGCGTTCTTCCGCTCCGGCCGGTTCATGGTGATGGTGAGCAGCCCGCTTTCGAGCTTCTGCAGGACCATGTCGTTCATGGGGGTGTTCCTTCTTGTCGTTATCTAACCTCCGTCGTTCCGGGGCGATGCAACGCATCGAACCCGGAACCTCGAGATCCCGGGTTCGCTTCGCGCCCCGGGATGACGCTTCGCGTCACTTCTTCACCAGCGGACAGCGCGACTGCTCCAGCGGCTGGAACGCCTCGTTGCCGGGCACGGTGGCGAGCAGCTTGTAATCGTCCCAGCGGCCCTTCGACTCCGACGGCTTCTTCACCTCGAACAGGTACATGTCGTGGATCATGCGGCCGTCCTCGCGGATCTTGCCGTTCTTGGCGAAGAAGTCGTTGATCGGCGTCTCCTTCATCACCTTCATCACGGCGGCCGCGTCGGTCGTGCCGGCCGCCTTCACCGCCTTCAGGTAATGCGTGACGGAGGAGTAGACGCCGGCCTGCGCCGAGGTCGGCGGCCGCTTCACGCGCTCCTGGAAGCGCTTGGAGAAGGCGCGGGTCTCGTCGTTCATGTCCCAGTAGAACGCTTCCGCCAGCAGCAGCCCCTGCGCGGTCTCGAGGCCGATCGAGTCGATGTCGGTGACGAAGACGAGCAGCGGCGAGACCTTCTGGCCGCCCTTCATGATCCCGAACTCGGCCGCCTGCTTGATGGCGTTGACGGTGTCGCCGCCGGCATTGGCGAGCCCGATCACCTTGGCCTTGGAGGCCTGCGCCTGCAGCAGGAAGGACGAGAAATCCGAGGTGTTGAGCGGATGGCGCACGCTGCCCAGCACCTTGCCGCCGGTCTTGGTCACGACGGCACTGGTGTCCTTCTCCAGGTCCTGGCCGAAGGCGTAGTCGGCCGTGAGGAAGTACCAGCTGTCGAGGCCCGTCTTCACCGCTGCAAGGCCGGTCACATTGGCCTGGCCGTAGGTGTCGAACACGTAGTGGATGGTGTAGGGACCGCAGGCCTCGTTGGTGAGACGGATCGAGCCCGGCCCGTTGAACATGATGATCTTGTTGCGGGCCTTTGCGATCTCGCCGGCCGCAAGCGCGGTCGCGGAGGCCGCGACGTCGTAGATCATCTCGACGCCCTGATTGTCGAGCATGTCGCGGGCGATGTTGCCGGAGAGATCGGCCTTGTTCTGATGGTCGGCCGCGAGCACCTGGATCTTGCGCCCCAACACTTCGCCGCCGAAGTCCTCCACCGCCATCTTGGCGGCGGTCTCGCTGCCGGCGCCGGTGATGTCGGCATAGAGGCTCGACATGTCCAGGATGCCGCCGATCTTGAGAGGCGGCTTGTCCTGGGCCTGCGCGGCGCTCGCATTGAGGGCAAATGCAGCGGCAAAAATGCCCGACAAAATAGTCTTCATGGAAAACGATCTCCCTTATCGCGCCGTGCTCTGATGGCGGCTTGGTTATTGCTCTTGGCTGGTTCTTGGTTGGCTCTTGGCATCGCTGTTGCCGCAATGCTGTTGCCGCAATCATGCCGCATGCGCAAGAGCGCAGCAAGCGCGAGCGACGATGCAAATGAATGATCAATCGTGCGCTTTCCGCAAAACGGAATGGCAGATAGGCGCAAGGGTTTCCGCATCATTGCGTGCAGCAATGACGAAGCTCCACGCTCTCTGCCGTAGGGTGGGCAAAGGCGCGCTCTTTGCGCCGTGCCCACCACCGCCCGTGCGATTGGCAAAGACGTGGGCACGCTTCGCTTTGCCCACCCTACGAGGGCCCCTTCGTGGTCGGCGTCGTTTGAGTTAAGATCGAGGCATAACGCAACCTCTCCGGGTCACGTGACGCAACTGCTTCATCTCAGCGTCGTCTTTCTTCTCATCGCGGGTCATACCGCGTCTGCTGCGCCGTGCCAGTTCGAGTCCCAGGGCGAGGGCCGCGTTGCCGCCATCGTCGATGCGCGCAGCTTCCGTCTCGACGACGGCCGCGAGATCCGTCTCATGGGGATCGAGCCCATTGCGACGACGAAGCAGGCACTGGCATCTCTGCTCGCCGGCCGCGACGTCAGGCTCCGCGGCAGCGACGACACGCCGGACCGCTATGGCCGTCAGGGCGCGCTGGTCTTCATCGGCGAAAGCGACAATCCGGTGCAGGCCATGCTGCTGGCCCAGGGCGAGGCCATGGTCTCCGCCGAGATCACGGACAGCGACTGCGCGGCCGCCCTGATGGCGTCGGAAGCAGCGGCACGGCGCCAAAAAAAGGGCAGTTGGGCTGACCCGTCGGCCATAAAAAACGCGGAAAGTCCGGACGATATTTTGGCAGGGATCGGGCGCTTTGTGGTGGTCGAGGGCAAAGTCCTGTCTGTCCGGCAAGCTGGGGCAACGACCTACCTCAACTTCGGACGAAGCTGGACACGAGGCTTTGCGGCGACTATCTCCAAACGCACGCTGCCGGCGTTTGAAAGCGCTGGAATTTCCCTTAAGTCCTTGGAGAACAAGCGTATTCGAGTTCGGGGCTGGGTTGAGGGGAATACGGGGCCGCGCATCGACATACGCCTCGTAGGACAGGTCGAGTTGCTGGGCGCAAACGAGCCGACAGGGGTAAGGCCTTAAAACAGGCCGGACACGGGTTAAGCGACGTGAATGGGGTGCTAGAACGGCACGGACGAGGTGATGGCCGCCGCCTGCGGGCTGCGTCGGCTGCGCTTGGCCTTGTCCTGAGCACAACGCTGGCGGGTTGCGGCGATATGGGCCGGTTCCAGGCTGCCGCGACCCCTCCGGCCGTCGCGATGCCCAAGCCCAAGCCGGCCGTCGCGCAGACCCCCGCCACCGAGAAGGAGCACGAGCGCATCCTGGGGAGCTATGGCGGAACCTATGACGATCCCAGGCTCGAAGCACTCGTCAGCAAGACCGTCGACCGGCTGGTCGCGGCGTCCGACCGTCCCGACCAGGGCTACAAGGTCACCATCCTCAATTCCGGCGCGGTGAACGCCTTCGCGCTGCCGAACGGCCAGCTCTATGTCACGCGCGGGCTGCTGGCGCTGGCGAGCGACACCTCGGAACTGTCCTCCGTGCTCAGCCACGAGATGGCGCATGTGCTGTCCAAGCACGCGGCGATGCGCGAGGACCAGGCGCGCCAGGCCGCGATCGTCACCCGCGTCGTCACCGACATGAGCAACGATCCCGATCTCACCGCGCTGGCGCTGGCCAAGACCAAGCTCACCATGGCGAGCTTCTCGCGCAAGCAGGAGCTCGAGGCCGACGGCATCGGGGTGGGCATTTCCGCCAAGGCGCATTTCGATCCCTACGGTGCGGCGCGCTTCCTCTCGGCGATGGAGCGCAATGCCGAGCTGAAGGCCGGCAAGTCCTCGCTCGATCCACGCGCGCAGGATTTCACCTCGTCGCACCCGGCAACCCCGGAGCGCGTGCAGAACGCGCAGAACATCGCGCGGCAATACACTGCGCCGGAAGGCGCCGAGCGCGACCGCGAGAGCTATCTCGCTGCAATCGACAACCTCGTCTACGGCGAGGACCCCAGCGAAGGTTTCGTCCGTGGCCGCCGCTTCCTGCATCCGAAGCTCGGCTTCACCTTCCAGGCGCCGGAGAATTTCACGCTCGACAACACCGCGCAGGCCGTGATCGGCGTGCGCGAGGGCGGCGCACAGGCGATGCGCTTCGACGTGGTGCGCGTGCCGGCCGAACAGTCGCTCGGTGACTATCTGAACTCCGGCTGGATGGAGGGCGTCGAGAAGGCGTCCACCGAGGACATCACCATCAACGGCTTCCCGGCCGCGTCGGCCACCGCCAAGGGCGACCAGTGGCAGTTCAAGGTCTACGCGCTGCGCTTCGGCAGCGACGTCTATCGCTTCATCTTCGCGGCACGGCAGAAATCGACCGAGAGCGAGCGCAACGCGCGCGAGACCGTCCAGTCGTTCCGCCGCCTGACGCTCGACGAGATCCAGGCCGCCCGCCCGCTCCGCATCAAGGTCATCACCGTGCAGCCGGGCGACACCGTGGAATCGCTGTCCCACCGCATGTCCGGCGTCGATCATCCCGCCGAGCGCTTCCGCGTGCTCAACGGCCTCGATCGCACCGCGCAGGTGAAAGTGCGCGACCGCGTGAAGATCGTGGCGGATTGAGGCAACGGCCGGTGCCGTAGGGTGGGCAAAGCGAAGCGTGCCCACCAACTCTTTCAATCATAATCAAATGGTGGGCACGGCGCGATGCGCCTTTGCCCACCCTACGACACCTGCGATGCGGCGACGACGCGAGCCTATCGCCCCGCGTCCATGTCGCCGGCCTCGCGCTGGCCGCTGAGCCAGAGTGCCAGCAGGGTCCAGAACGCGCCGGAGAGCAGATACGCCCCCGAAGCGATGACGCCGAGATTGGTGGCGAGCAGCAACGCGACCAGCGGCGCGAAGCCGGCGCCGAACAGCCAGGCCATGTCCGAGGTCAACGCCGAGGCGGTGTAGCGATAGGCCTGCTTGAAGTTCGAGGCGATCGCACCGGAGGACTGGCCGAAGGACAGGCCGAGCAGGATGAAGCCGATCACCATGTAGATCGTCTCGCCGAACGCGCCGGCATCGAGCAGCTGCGGGGCAAAGCCGCTATAGATCGCGATCGCGATCGCCGATCCCATCAAGAGCGATTTGCGCCCGACGCGGTCGGCGATGATGCCCGAGGCCACGATCGCGCCGACGCCGAACACGGCGGCGACGATCTCGATGATCAGGAAGCGCACCGGGCTCTCGTGCGTGAACAGGAACACCCAGGACAGCGGAAACACCGTGACCATGTGAAACAGCGCGAAACTCGCGAGCGGCGCGAACGCGCCGAGCATGATGGTCTGGCCTTCGCGCGCGACCGTCTCGGAGATGCGCGCCGGCTGCAATTCGCGGGTCTCGAACAGCGTGGCATATTCCTCCGTCGTCACCATGCGCAGGCGCGCGAACAGCGCCACCACGTTGATGGCAAAGGCAACGAAGAACGGATAGCGCCAGCCCCAGTCGAAGAAATCGTCGGCCGACAGATTGCCGGCGAAATAGGCGAACAGCGCGCTCGCCACGATCAGCCCGAGCGGAGCGCCGAGCTGCGGCACCATCGCGTACCAGCCGCGCTTGGAGGGCGGCGCATTCAGCGCCAGCAGCGAGGCCATGCCGTCCCAGGCGCCGCCCCAGGCGAGGCCCTGCGCGATGCGCGCCAGGGCCAGCAGCCAGATCGCGGCGACGCCGATCTCGTGATAGCCGGGCAGGAACGCCAGCGCGACGGTCGCGGTGCCGAGCAGGAACAGCGCCGAGATCAGCTTGGCGGTCTTGCCGTAGGCACGGTCGACCGTCATGAAAATGACGGTGCCGATCGGACGCGCCATGAAGGCCAGCGCGAAGATCATGAAGGAATAGAGGGTGCCGGTCAGCTCGCTCGCGAACGGGAATACCAGGCGCGGGAATACGATCACCGAGGCGATCGCGAAGACGAAGAAGTCGAAGAATTCCGAGGTGCGGCCGATGATGACGCCGATGGCGATCTCGCCGGGGCTGGCCTGGTCATGGCCATGCTCGCCCGTGTGGAGGTCTGCCATTGCGGGGGTCTGTGCCGTCGCCATGCGTGCGCCCTTAACGTCCTGAAAATCAAAGCCGACTGCCCGGCGGGCGCCGGGCAATCTGGCCCTGTCTGACCCAACCTCCCGCACTGCAACATTGGACAAATTGTCCAATGTCCGGATTGTTGCGCCGCAGCTACCCGTTGCTCCCGCAAAAGAAACTCATTCTCAAAGGCTCGGCCCGTGTCTCGTCTCAAGATCCTGGCGCTACTACCTCTGGCTGCCGCGCTCACCGGCTGCGACTACGTCGTGCTGGCACCGGCCGGCGATATCGCAGCCCAACAGCGCGACCTCGTCGTCATCTCCACCGTCCTGATGCTCCTGATCGTCCTCCCGGTGATGGCGCTGACCGTGCTGTTCGCCTGGCGCTATCGCCAGTCCAACACCGCGGCCCGCTACGAGCCTGAATGGGACCACTCGACCGCCCTCGAGCTCGTGATCTGGTCGGCGCCGCTCTTGATCATCGTCTGCCTGGGGGCGCTGACCTGGATGGGCACGCATCTGCTCGACCCCTATCGCACGCTCGGCCGCATCCATGCCGACCGCGCCGTGGATCAGGCCAAGGCTCCACTCGAGGTCGACGTCGTCGCGCTCGACTGGAAATGGCTGTTCATCTACCCGGACTACGGCATCGCCACCGTCAACGAGCTCGCAGCTCCCGTCGATCGCCCGATCACCTTCCGCATCACGGCGTCCTCGGTGATGAACTCGTTCTACATCCCCGCGCTCGCCGGCCAGATCTACGCGATGCCGGGCATGGAGACCAAGCTCCACGCGGTGGTGAACCATGCCGGCACGTATAAGGGCTTCTCGGCGAACTACAGCGGCGCCGGCTTCTCCGGCATGCACTTCAACTTCCGGGGCCTCGACGACAAGGGCTTCGACGCCTGGATCGCGCAGGCCAAATCCGCCGGCGGCTCGCTCGGCCGCGCCGAATATCTCCAGCTCGAGAAGCCCAGCCAGAACGAACCGGTGCGGCGCTGGGGCACCGTCGATGCCGATCTCTACCGCCTGATCCTCAACATGTGCGTCGAGACCGGCAAGATGTGCCAGAGCGAGATGATGGCGATCGACGCCAAGGGCGGCGCCGGCCATCAGGGCCTGAACAACACCCTGCCGCTGGCCTACGACAAATACGCCCGCCGCGGCACCGCACTTGGGCCCGAGCCGAGCTTCGTCGCCGGCACCTGCACGCCGGATGCGCCGCAGGGCAGGACCACCGCGTCCATCACGGCTCCCGTCGACACCGCGCCGCTGCTCGGCGCCGGCCTGAAGCGGCCCTCGTTCACGCCGCTGAAGTCCTCGTCCTTCTTCCTCGGACAACGTCCCAAGTCCGACTCCTGAAGTCAGATTCCTAAAGAGAATTCGCATGTCTCCTGATCTTCCCAAGCTCATCTTCGGCCGGCTCGGCTTCGAATCGCTGCCGCTGCACGAGCCGATCGTCGTCGGCACCTTCGTGGTGGTCGCGCTCGGCGGCGCCGCATTGCTCGGCGGCCTCACCTATTTCCGCCTCTGGGGCTATCTCTGGCGCGAATGGTTCACCACGGTGGACCACAAGCGCATCGGCATCATGTACATGATCCTCGGCATCGTGATGCTGCTGCGCGGTTTTGCCGACGCGCTGATGATGCGCGGGCAGCAGATGCTCGCCTTTGGCGGCTCCGAAGGCTATCTCAACGCCCATCACTACGACCAGGTCTTCACCGCCCACGGCGTCATCATGATCTTCTTCGTGGCGATGCCGCTGGTCACGGGGCTGATGAACTACGTCGTGCCGCTGCAGATCGGCGCGCGCGACGTGTCGTTTCCGTTCCTGAACAATTTCAGCTTCTGGATGACGGTCGGCGGCGCGGTGCTGGTGATGGCCTCGCTGTTCATCGGTGAGTTCGCCCGCACCGGCTGGCTGGCTTATCCCCCGCTGTCGAACATCGGCTACAGTCCCGATGTCGGCGTCGATTATTACATATGGGCGCTGCAGGTCGCCGGCGTCGGCACGACGCTGTCCGGCATCAACCTGATCTGCACCATCGTCAAGCTGCGCTGCCCCGGCATGACCATGATGAAGATGCCGGTGTTCACCTGGACCTCGCTCTGCACCAACGTCCTGATCGTCGCCTCCTTCCCGGTCCTGACCGTCGTGCTCGCGCTGCTGTCGCTCGACCGCTACGTCGGCACCAACTTCTTCACCAACGATTTCGGCGGCAGCCCGATGATGTACGTGAACCTGATCTGGATCTGGGGCCACCCCGAGGTCTACATCCTGGTTCTCCCGGCGTTCGGCATCTTCTCCGAGGTGACCTCGACCTTCTCCGGCAAGCGGCTGTTCGGCTACACCTCGATGGTCTACGCCACGGTGGTCATCACCATCCTGTCGTACCTGGTCTGGCTGCATCACTTCTTCACGATGGGTTCGGGCGCCAGCGTCAACTCGTTCTTCGGCATCACCACGATGATCATCTCGATCCCGACGGGCGCGAAGATGTTCAACTGGCTGTTCACGATGTATCGCGGCCGTATCCGCTACGAGCTGCCGATGATGTGGACCATCGCCTTCATGCTGACCTTCGTGATCGGCGGCATGACCGGCGTGTTGCTCGCGGTGCCGCCGGCCGACTTCGTGCTGCACAACAGCCTGTTCCTGATCGCGCACTTCCACAACGTGATCATCGGCGGCGTGGTGTTCGGCGCATTCGCCGGCATCTCCTACTGGTTCCCGAAGGCGTTCGGGTTCAGGCTCGATCCGTTCTGGGGCAAGCTGTCGTTCTGGTTCTGGGTCACCGGCTTCTACCTCGCCTTCATGCCGCTCTACGTGCTCGGCCTGATGGGCGTCACCCGCCGCCTGCGCGTGTTCGACGATCCGTCCTTGCAGATCTGGTTCGTCATCGCCGCGATCGGCGCCGGCCTCGTCCTGCTCGGCATCATGTGCATGCTGATGCAGTTCGCGGTCAGCTTCCTCAGGCGCGAGCAGCTCAAGGACGTCACCGGCGACCCCTGGGATGCCCGCACGCTGGAATGGGCGACCTCCTCGCCGCCGCCGGACTACAACTTCGCCTTCACCCCCGTCGTTCACGACAACGACGCCTGGTGGGACATGAAGCGCCGCGGCTACCAGCGCCCCCTCACCGGCTTCAGGCCGATCCATATGCCCAGCAGCACCGGCACCGGCATCATCCTCGCCGGCCTCGCCACCGCGATGGGCTTTGCTCTGGTCTGGTACATGTGGTGGCTGGCGGCGCTGAGCTTCATCGCGATGCTCGCCGTCGGGATCGGCCACACCTTCAACTATCACCGCGACTTCGACATTCCGGCTGAAGACGTCATCCGGACCGAGGACGCGCGCACCAAATTGCTCGCCGGAGCCAAGTAAATGACTGTCGCCGTTCATCCCTCGCAGACCGGCGAGCCGGTCTTCTACCTCGCCGACGAGCATCCGCATCCGGAGGGCTGGAGCACCTCGCTCGGCTTCTGGATCTACCTGATGAGCGATTGTCTCATCTTCGCGATCCTGTTCGCCACCTTCGGCGTGCTCGGCGGCAATTACGCCGCCGGCCCGGCGCCGAAGGACCTGTTCGACCTGAACCTGGTCGCGGTGAACACCTCGATGCTGCTGCTGTCGTCGATCACCTACGGCTTTGCGATGCTGACGATGCAGCAGAACAAGGTCGCCCAGACGCAAGTCTGGCTGGCGATCACCGGCCTGTTCGGGGCCGCGTTCATCGGCATCGAGCTCTTCGAGTTCGCCCACATGATCCACGAGGGTGCAACGCCCCAGCGCAGCGCCTTCCTGTCCGCGTTCTTCACCCTGGTCGGCACCCACGGCCTGCACGTCTCCTGCGGCCTGATCTGGCTGGTGACCTTGATGGTGCAGGTCGGCAAGTTCGGCCTGATCGAGGCCAACCGTCGCCGCCTGATGTGCCTGTCGATGTTCTGGCACTTCCTCGACGTGGTCTGGATCGGCGTCTTCACCTTCGTCTATCTCCTGGGAGTTCTGCGATGAGCACCAACAATCACGCCGCCCACGCCGACGATCATCACCACGAAGGCAACCACGCTCACGGCACGTTCTCGAGCTACATGCTCGGCTTCGTGCTCTCGGTCGTGCTGACCGCGATCCCGTTCTGGCTGGTGATGAGCGGCGCGCTGCCGAGCAAGCAGGTCACGGCGTTGGTCATCATGGCCTTCGCGGTCGTGCAGATCGTCGTGCACATGATCTACTTCCTGCACATGAGCACGGCGTCCGAGAACGGCTGGACCATGATGGCGCTGATCTTCACCGTCGTCATGGTGGTGATCGCGCTGTCGGGTTCGCTGTGGGTGATGAGCCACCTCAACAGCAACATGATGCCGATGCACCAGATGAGCGGAATGAAATGAGCGAGGCCGGGACCGTGACGGACAGGAAAGGTGCGCCGTGCAAGGCCGCGCGTGCCCCTTCCCTGTGGCTCACGGTCCTCTCGCTTGTTGCCTTCGTCGTTCTGATCGCGCTCGGAATCTGGCAGATCGAGCGCCGCGCCTGGAAGCTGGCCCTGATCGACCGCGTCGAGCAGCGCGTCCATGCTCCGGCCCAGCCGCCCCCCGCGGCCGCGTCATGGCCTGCGGTTTCCGCCGCTACCGACGAATACAGGCACGTCCGCCTCACCGGCCGCTTCCTGCATGACCGTGAGACACTAGTTCAGGCCGTCACCGAGGAAGGCCCGGGCTATTGGGTGCTGACGCCGCTTCTGCGCGAGGACGGCACGCAGGTCCTGATCAATCGCGGCTTCGTGCCGTCGCAGCGGCGTGACGCATCGACCCGCCGGGACGGCAATCCGGACGGCCAGGTCGAGATCACCGGCCTGCTCCGCATCACCGAGCCCAAAGGCGGGTTCCTCCGAGACAACGTGCCCCAGCACAACCGCTGGTATTCGCGGGATGTCGCCGCGATCGCGACGGCCCGCGGCCTGCACGACGTCGCACCTTTCTTCGTCGATGCCGACGCCCGATCACAATCCGCTGGCGGTCCCGTCGGCGGATTGACCGTGGTGCGCTTTCCCAATAACCACCTGATCTACGCGCTGACGTGGTTTGCCCTGGCCTTCATGTTGGCCGGCAGGCTTGCCGTCACATTCGGCGGCGGGCTGTTCCGCCGCAACAGAGCCCTGAATGGCTTCGTCCACCAACCCGCCGGCGGCCCTGATGCCGCCGCGCGCAGGACGGGATCAGATGCTGGAACGATCGTCGAGCCGACCTGACGACGGGAAGACGCTTCCCCACACCCTTGCTCATGACGGCCTGGCCGTCACGCTGCAATCGCAGGCGGACGCGCGCAGCGAGCTGATCGGCCCCACTCCGGCCAGCGACGAGACCAACCGCAAGAACATGGCGCTGCTGATCCAGCTGCGCTGGACCGCGGTGGTCGGCCAGATCGTGACCATCGGCGCCGTGCATTTCGGCCTCGACATCCCCCTGCCATTGGAGCGGATGGGCGCGGTGATCGGCGCGCTGGTGCTGCTCAACGTCTCCAGCCTGATCTGGGTGCGCCATCGCGCCGCGATCACCAACAACGAGCTGCTGGTCGCCTTGATGCTGGACGTGGCCGCGCTGACCGCGCAGCTCTATCTCAGCGGCGGTGCCACCAACCCCTTCACCTCGCTGTTCCTGCTCCAGGTGACGCTCGGCGCGGTGCTGCTCGATGCCCGCTCGACCTGGTCGCTGGTCGCGCTGACCTGCGCGAGCTTTGTCTGGCTGACCCTGGCCTACCGGCCGCTGGATTTGCCGCCCAATCCACTGAGCGAGACCTACACCCTCACCGTCCTCGGCATGCTGGTCGGCTTCGTGCTCAACGCCGTGCTGCTGGTCGTGTTCGTCACCCGCATCAATCGAAACCTGCGCGAGCGCGACGCGCATCTGGCGGCGCTGCGCCAGCATGCCGCCGAGCAGGACCACATCGTGCGCATGGGCCTGCTCGCCTCGGGCGCGGCGCATGAGCTCGGCACCCCGCTCGCCTCGCTCTCGGTCATCCTCAGCGATTGGCGCCGCATGCCGGATCTTGCCGCCGACCAGGAGCTCGCCGAGGACCTCGCGGAGATGGAGACATCGCTGCAGCGCTGCAAGTCGATCGTGACAGGCATTCTGGTCTCGGCCGGCGAAGCGCGCGGCGAAGGCTCGTCGCCGACGACGGTGACGGCCTTCGTCACCGCCCTGGTCGACGAATGGCGCAACGCGCGCTCGGCCCGGACGCTCTACTTCGTCAATACGTTCGGCGCGGACGTTGCCATCGTCTCCGACATCGCCTTGAAGCAGGTGATCTTCAACGTGCTCGACAACGCCTATGAGGTCTCCCGCGACTGGGTCGAGCTCGTGGCCGAGCGCGAGGGCGACAACCTCGTGCTGTCGATCTCTGACCGCGGCCCCGGCTTTGCGCCGGAAATGCTGGCTCAGCTCGGCAAGCCCTACCACTCCAGCAAGGGCCGCGCCGGCGGCGGGCTCGGCCTGTTCCTGGTGGTGAACGTGGTGCGCAAGCTGGGCGGCACCGTGATTGCGGAGAATCACAGGAAGCGCGGCGCCACGGTACGCCTGACGCTGCCGCTGGCAACGCTGGCGATCGGAGGGAATTTTGACGCCTGACCGTTCACTCATCGTCGTCGAGGACGATGCCGGCTTCGCGCGAACGCTGAAGCGCTCGTTCGAGCGCCGCGGCTACGACGTCGTGCTGGCCGCCTCGATCGAGGAGGTGCGCCAGGTGCTGGAGCAGCGCTCCTTCGGCCATGCCGTTGTCGATCTCAAGCTTGGCGGCGCCTCGGGCCTTGCCTGCGTCGAGCTGCTGCACGCACACGACCCCGACACGCTGATCGTGGTGCTCACGGGCTTTGCCAGCATCTCGACTGCCGTGGAGGCGATCAAGTTGGGCGCCTGCCACTATCTCGCAAAACCCTCGAACACGGACGACATCGAAGCCGCCTTCACCAAGGCCGCGGGAAACGCCGAGGTCGCACTCGATGCACGGCCGACCTCGATCAAGACGCTGGAATGGGAGCGTATCCACCAGACCCTGATCGAGACCGATTTCAATATTTCGGAGGCGGCGAGGCGCTTGGGCATGCACCGGCGCACGCTGGCAAGGAAGCTCGAGAAGCGGCCGGTGAAGTAGGAGCGCGTCGAGGCTCCTCCTGCTTCCCTATTTGCCGAATTGCTCAATCAATTCGGCCAGCGCGACGTGGCCTTTGCACGATCCCGTTCCCG
Source organism: Bradyrhizobium sp. A11 (assembly GCF_042077125.1). Classification (NCBI taxonomy): domain Bacteria; kingdom Pseudomonadati; phylum Pseudomonadota; class Alphaproteobacteria; order Hyphomicrobiales; family Nitrobacteraceae; genus Bradyrhizobium; species Bradyrhizobium sp. A11. Next base: position 6,443,620 of record NZ_CP149509.1, read on the forward strand.
GATCAGAGTCGCCGTCCTCCAGAGCGGTGGCGTAGAGGATCGCGGGATCGGCCTCGAGGCGAGCTCGCAGCGCCGCCAGCTTCGGCCAGCGGCTCCGCTCCGCAACCGCGTGGAAGTCGAGCCAGCGCGCGACGCCGACGAGCACGGCGTCGGCAAGGGTCGGCCGCTCCCCGAGCAGGAATTGCCGCGATTCGATCATCGCTTCGAGCTTGTCATGGCGCTCGATGACCCTTCCTATGCCAAAGGCCCGCAGGGTTGACTTCGCGGCGGGCTCCATCGCTTCGGCTTCCAATGCGGCCCACAGCGGCGCGAAGGCGGCGGTGAAACCGGTATTCACGAACGCCATGAGCTGATGCATGCGATCGGACTGCCGCGACAGCGGATCGAAGCTAATGCGCCGCTCGACGTCCCTGGCCTCTAACCAGGCCGCGATAGCCATCGTTTCCGTCAGCACCTCGCCCTGCTCGGTGATGAAGACCGGCGTCTCATGTCGCGGATTGATGCGGGCGTATGACGGGTCTCGCATCTCGCCCATCATGTCGACCCGGCACAGCCGATATGGCTTGCCCAGCCATTCGAGAGCCGCAACGAGCCCCATGGAGCTTCCCTTCGGGAAGCCGTAGAGTAGAATTGGGTCCATGATCCATTCTCCGTGATGTCTGATGATCACGCTGCGCAGCGGTGATGCGACCCTAGTCGCTCGCCGTATCAAGTAAATTACGAACTTTTTTGTAACCTGGAGGTGCCGATGAAGGATCTCGTTTCGAGATGTCCCATCGAGGAAGTGATGCTGGTTCTGAGCGGCCGCTGGCCGACGCTGCTGATCTACTATTTGAAGCAGGGAACCAAGCGCTTCAGCGATTTGCGCCGCGACAATCCGACCATCTCACACAGGATGCTCGCGCTCGAGCTTCGCAGGCTGGAAGACGCCGGCATCGTCAGCCGCACGGAATTCGGCGGATATCCGCTGCGCGTGGAGTACGATCTGACGGCCGCCGGTCACGCGCTCGTGCCGTTGATCGATGCCTTGGGAGACTGGTGGGCGTCGGTTGCGGCCACGACTGACAGAGAAGACCGTCGGGGCGAAATCGTCACCTCGGCAAGGACCCAGCGGACTTGAAGCGAAGGCCCAGGTAAGGAGACTGCCGTGACAATGCTCGTCGAGCGCTTCAACCTTCCGGCTGCCCTTTCGCCCGCGCCGAGCAAGCGCGACGCCGAAACAGTTCAGTTCGCACAGGCCGCGCTGACGTCCGCCAAGCGGGAGGGGCTGCAACTCGCGGTACGGGCGCGCTATGTCGCCCTCGTCGTCATTGGCTGCCTGCTGCTGGTGATCAACCCGGCCTGGGAGCAGCTCTACTACGTGGCGCTGCTCGGCTTGTTCGCACTGATCGGCTGGGCCCAGGTCAGGGTTGGGCGGGTCGGCGTGTCGCGTCCGGAATTGGCACTCCTGTTTTGCGACTTGGCGCTGCTGACGTGCCTCATCGTGGTTCCCAATCCGTTCGGAGCCTCGCACTGGCCGGTCGCGATGCAATACCATTTCGGCAACTTCATCTATTTCTTCGTCCTGCTCGCAGGCGCCACACTGGCCTATACCTGGCGGACCGTGATTGCGGTCGGCGTGTGGACGGGCGCGCTCTGGATCATCGGCATGGTCTGGGTCTGGTGGCAACCTGATCGCGATCCTGCGCTGACGGCCCGCATCGCCGCCGCAACAGGCAGCGATCAGCGCTTGTTTGCGATGATCTCGCCCAGCGAGATCGTGTTCCACGTTCGCGTCCAGGAAATCGTCGTATTCATGATCGTGGCCATGACCTTGGCGCTCGCGGTTCGCCGCAGCAACGACCTCCTGGTCCGGCATGCGGCGGTGGAGCGCGAGCGCGGCAACCTCGCACGCTACTTCTCGCCCAATGTCGTGGCGGAATTGTCGAAGCAGGACGAGCCGTTGAAGCAGGTGCGCACGCAACACGTCGCGGTGCTGTTCGTCGACATCGTCGGCTTCACGACCTTTGCCGATGCGCGCTCGCCGCAGGAGGTTGTGCGGACGTTGCGGGAATTCCACGGATTGATGGAGCAGGAGGTCTTCCGCCATAGCGGCACGCTCGACAAATATCTCGGGGACGGATTGATGGCGACGTTCGGCACACCCTTCGCGGGCGAGCACGACGCCAGCAACGCGCTGCGATGTGCCCAGGCAATGATCGCGGCGGCGGACGGTTGGAACGATCGGCGGGCAGCGTCAGGCGAGCCACCTCTTCATGTGAGCTTTGGCTTGCATTATGGACCGGTGGTGCTCGGCGACATCGGACAGACCTGTCTGGAATTTGCGGTGAGCGGCGCGACCGTCAACGTGGCAAGCCGTCTCGAAGCCTTGACCCGCACCTTCGATTGCGCGCTGGTGGCAAGTGACGACCTCGTCAGCCAGGCGAAGGCCGAGCTTGGCGACGCAGCCGCAACGTTTCAGTCATTGGAAGCGCGAGAGCCGCGGGCGGTCCGCGGTATTCAGCAGCCGATCTCGATTTGGACCCAGCCGCGCGGCGCGTAGAGCCGAACTCCCCCGCTGCGTCAGGACGCCAAACAAAAAGCCCGGCCGAACGGCCGGGCTTTTGATCTCTTGCGATCGACGCGAGGCGCTTACGCGGCCTCGTCGGCGACAGTGGTGTCGTCGCCATCGGTATCGTCGGCCTCACCCTCGGCATCGGCTTCGCCCTCGGCGGCTTCCGCCTTGGCGTTGCGGCGCGGGCTCTTGGCGAGCTGGGCCTCGATCTCCTTGACCGCTTCGGTCTCGGTCGAGTGCTGCACCACCGCGATCTCGCGGGACAGGCGGTCGAGCGCCGCCTCGTAGAGTTGGCGTTCGGAGTAGGACTGCTCCGGCTGCGATTCCGAGCGATAGAGGTCGCGCACGACCTCCGCGATCGCGACGATGTCGCCCGAATTGATCTTCGCTTCGTATTCCTGGGCGCGGCGCGACCACATGGTGCGCTTGACGCGGGCGCGGCCCTTGAGCGTCTCGAGCGCCTTCTTCACCAGCGTCGGCTCGGACAGCTTGCGCATGCCGACATTGGCGACCTTGGCGGTCGGCACGCGCAGCGTCATCTTGTCCTTGATGAAGTTGATGACGAACAACTCGAGCTTCGCGCCGGCGATCTCCTGCTCCTCGATGGCCAGGATCTGGCCGACGCCGTGAGCGGGATAGACGACGAATTCGTTGGCCTTGAAGCCCTGGCGCTGGGTCACGACCTTCTTTTCCTCGACCTTCGGCGCAGCAGCGGGCTTCGCGGCCGGCTTGGCAGCGACGGGAGCCTTGGCAGGAGCAGCAGCAACGGGAGCCTTCGGCGCGGCGGGCTTGGCAGCGGGAGCCTTGGCGGCAACGGGCTTGGCGGCAGCAGGCTTTGCAGTCACAGACTTGGCAGCAGGCTTGGCAGCGGTCGCTTTCGCGGCCGGTTTGGCAGTCTTGTTAGGCATTGCGCTTCTTTTGTTCTTCGAGGACTTTGCAGCCGGCGCCTTCGTCGCGGTCCGACCCTTGGATGCGCTACGGCTGGCCGCGGCGACTTTTTTGGCCTCCTTATGGGAAGCCCTCGCTGAAGTACTCTTTTTACGCGTTTTCTGTGACACAGCCTGCGCGCGGAAACTGCCACGCCCCTGTTCGACATTGGTTTCACGGGAACCCAGAGGGGCCAAGGGGGCTGACGGGGTTCGGCTTAACGTGCCCAATATAGCACATTTCCCGCAAAAATCAATGATTTAGGGGTCTTTAGGGCTGGTTTTCGGCGTCGACGCCGCTATTAGGGTTAAGTTTGAGCCTGATTTAGTCGCCGGAGCCGGGGTTCGGGGAGAAATATTTCTCGAACTTGCCTTCCATGCCGTCGAATTCCTTGGCGTCGGCGGGTGATTCTTTCTTCTGGGTGATGTTCGGCCAGCTCTTGGCGTAGTCGGCGTTGACCTGGAGCCACTTTTCCAAGCCCGGTTCCGTATCCGGCTTGATGGCGTCGGCGGGGCATTCCGGCTCGCACACGCCGCAATCGATGCACTCGTCGGGATGGATGACAAGCATGTTGTCGCCCTCGTAGAAGCAGTCGACCGGGCAGACCTCGACGCAGTCGGTGTACTTGCACTTGATGCAGTTTTCAGTGACGACGTAAGTCATCCAACGCTCCGAAAAGCTCTTTTAAAAGTCGCGGCTTGCCTAGCGCGGATGGCCGGGCGCCGCAAGGTCGGGAAGCCCGATCATGACGGCTTTGCGTGTTTGATCGACCAAGAAATGAATGCGATGCGCAATTAATTGCGCATCCCGAGCTCCTCGTAGAGCACGCGGGCCGCGGCAGCATCGCCGCGGCGCTCGCTAAAGCTTGTCACTCTCAACACGCGCACCGTGCGGTCGAGCGCGATGGTGAGCACGTCGCCGACCTTGACCGCATGCCCCGGCGAGGTCTCGCGGGTGCCGTTGATGCGGACATGGCCGGTGACGACGAGCTCGGCCGCGGAGGTGCGCGCCTTCACCACCCGCGCGTGCCACAGCCATTTGTCGAGGCGCTGCCGCTCGGTCGTGGCTTTACTCCCTTGGACGCGTTTTCTTCACGCGAACCGCTCCGCACTTCGCTTGAAAACGCTATGTCATTCCTTGCGGCCGGACAGTTGCTCTTTCAGCGCGGCGAGCTTGGCGAACGGCGAATTCGGATCGGCGGGCCGGTCGCGCTCGCGCGGATTCGCGCTTGAGGCGTAGGGGCGCAGCGACGGACCGCCCTGGCGGTCGCGGCCCTTATCGCGGTCGCGGCCACGGTTGTCGCGGCCCTTGTCGCGATCGCCGCCGAACTTGCCCTTGTCGCGATCACGCCCCTTGTTGTCGCGATCCTTGTTGTCACGATCCTTGCCCTCGAAGCGGCGCTGCTTGTCGTCGCGCCCCTCGGGACGCGGCGCGCCTTCGCCGCCACCTTCGCGCGGCTTGCGGAAGTCTCTGCCGCCGTCCTTGCGATGGCCGCCGTGACGATGGCGTTCGTTGCGCTTCTCGCCGTCGGCGGCTTCGCCGGGCGCAGCGCTCGCAGCGCCCGCCTCGCTACCCGCCTGCGCACGCTGGTTGTTGTGATGACGCTGGTGGCGGTGGCGCTCGTGGCGCGGCTTGCGATCCTCGTGACGGCCGCCGGGACGCCAGACCTCGACCAGCTCGGGCTCGGCCGGCGGAGCCGCGGCCTCAGGCGCGGCAGCGTCGGGCGATGCAGCGGCTTCCGTTGCGGCGGCCTCGGCGGCAGCCGCCTCGAGGCCGGCAGCCTCCGGAGACGCTGTGGGCTCTTCCGCCGGCGGCGCGATGCCGGGGGCGTCTTCCGGCGTGACGGGCGCCTCGGCGGAGGCTTCCGGCGTGGGCGCGGCGTCGTGAGCCTGCTCGTCCTGCGGCTCGATGCCGGGAGCATCTTCGACCGTGACGGCTTCAGCGGCAACTTCGCTGGATGCGGCCGGTGCCTCGGGCAGGCCGGCAACGGCCTCCGTTGCAGTCTCGGTCGAGGTCTCGGCGCTGCCTTCAACCGGCGGCGTCTCCGCCGCGACCGTTTCAGTCACGACCTGCTCGGCCGCGACCTGCTCGGCAACGACGGGCTTTGGCGGCAGCGGCGGACGCTTCTCCATGCGATAGCCGAGCGCGCGCAGCACCGACGCAAAATCCTCGCCGGCGGAGCCGGTGAGCGAGGTCATCGCCTGCGTCACGACGAAGCTGCGGCCGTCGAAGGCGCCGGCGGGCTTCTCGCCGGATGCGTTCTCGCGCCAGGCCAGCGCCGGGCGGATCAGATCGGCCAGACGCTCCAGAATGTCGACGCGCACGGCGCGCTCGCCGGCCTGCTTGTAGCCGAGCACGCGATAGGCATCGCGCGGCAGCGCCTTGTCGACCGGGAACGAGGTGCGCCCAGAGGAGGCCAGATGCTGCGCGCCGGACAGCGAGGACAGATCGACATTGTCCTGCTTCAGCGCCCACAGCAGCGCGGCGAGCGCGCGCGCGGCGGGCTTGAGCAGGCCGGGGAAATAGATGTGATAGGCGCCGAAGCGGACGCCGTATTTGCGCAGCACCGCGCGCGAGGACTGGTCGAGATCCTTCAGCTCGTTGGCGATCTTGGGACGCTCGAGCACGCCGAGCGCCTCGACGAGCTGAAAGGCGATGCCGCGGGCGATGCCGGTGACGTCCTCGGCCTTGGAGAGCTCGAACATCGGCCCGAGCAGCTTCTCAATATGGGTCTTGAGCCAGAGCTCGAGCCGCGCCTGCACCTTGTCGCGGGGGGCGCCGGTCAGGCGCTCGTCGGAGATGATGCGGATGCGCGGATGCAGCGCATCCTCTGCGGCAGAGAGCCGCGCCACGGCATCGCCGGTCCAGCGGATGATGCCTTCCGAGGTCAGCACGAACTGGTCGTCCGGCGCGTTGCCGAGCCGTTCGGCGCGCATGTTGATCTCGCCGGCGAGCACCGCTTGCGCTGCAGCCTGCAAGGCTTTCGCATCGGAGCCGGCTTCCGCCGCGTCCGGTGCAAAGGTGAAGCCGTCGAGGCGGCCGATGACATGGCCTTCGACGATGACTTCGCCGGTCTTGCCGATTTCAGTATTCAAGCTCGTGTTCTCCCGCAGGCGGCGCATCAATACACTGGTCCGGCGATCAACGAAACGCTCAGTCAAGCGTTCATGGAGCGCATCCGATAATTTATTTTCGACTTCCCGCGTGATTCCCTGCCAGCGCTCGGGGTCTTTCAGCCAGTCCGGGCGGTTGGCGACAAAGGTCCAGGTGCGGATCTGCGCGATCCGGGCCGACAGCGTGTCGATATCGCCGTCGATGCGGTCGGCCTGGGTGACCTGGGCTTCATACCAGGCATCGGGGATGCAGCCCTTCCGCATCAGGAAGCCGTACAGCGTCGTCACCAGCTCGGCATGGGCGGCCGGCGACAGTTTCCGGTAGTCGGGGACCTGGCAGGCCTCCCACAGCCGTTCCACAGCGATCTTGCCATGTGCGATATCGCGCACCTCGCCGTCGCGGGCGGCGTGGTCGAGCACGCGCATGTCCTCGGCGATCGGCGCGCGCGTCAGCGCCTCGTGGCCGGGCGCGAGGTTGAGCGACACCTGCAGCGCGCCGAGCGAGGAGAAATCCAGCTTCGAATTGCGCCATTGCAGCATCTTCACGGCATCGAAGGTGTGGTTCTGCAGCGCGTTGACGAGCTCGGGCTCGAACGGCGCGCAGCGCCCCGTGGTGCCGAAGGTGCCGTTGCGGGTGGCGCGGCCGGCGCGGCCGGCGATCTGCGCGAATTCGGACGGCGTCAGGCGGCGGAACTGATAGCCGTCGAACTTGCGGTCGGAGGCGAAGGCGACGTGGTCGACATCGAGATTGAGGCCCATGCCGACGGCGTCGGTGGCGACGAGATAATCGACGTCGCCGTTCTGGAACATCTCGACCTGCGCGTTGCGCGTGCGCGGCGACAGCGAGCCCAGAACGACAGCGGCGCCGCCGTGCTGGCGGCGGATCAGCTCGGCGATGGCGTAGACTTCATCGGCCGAGAACGCGACGATGGCGGTGCGGCGCGGCTGCCGCGTGATCTTGCGGTCGCCGGCGAATTCCAGCTGCGACAGCCGGGGACGCGTGATCATGGACACGCCGGGCAGAAGGCGCTCGATGATCGGGCGCATGGTGGCCGCGCCCAAGAGCAGCGTCTCGTCGCGGCCGCGGCGGTTGAGGATGCGATCGGTGAAGACGTGGCCGCGCTCGAGATCGGATGCGATCTGCACCTCGTCGACGGCGAGGAAGGAGAGATCGAGGTCGCGCGGCATGGCTTCGACCGTCGAGACCCAATAGCGCGGATTCCTGGGCTTGATCTTCTCCTCGCCGGTGACGAGCGCGACCGCCTCGCTGCCGACCCTTGCGGCGATCTTGTTGTAGACCTCGCGCGCGAGCAGGCGCAGCGGCAGGCCGATCATGCCCGAGGGATGCGCGAGCATCCGCTCGATGGCGAGATGGGTCTTGCCGGTGTTGGTCGGTCCGAGCACCGCGGTGACGCCAGCGCCAGGCACGCGATCGGACGCTGTGCGCTCGGAAGCAAAGGGGGAGGAGGAAAAAGCCATGTCTGAGGGATTAGGTAGTGGCGATTTGGGCGAATGTCAGTGCTGGATTGGGGCGGGGGCGGGGGCTTGTGCGCGAAGCGCTTGAAAGTCACCTCGCCCCGCTTGCGGGGAGAGGTCGGCGCGAAGCGCCGGGTGGGGACTCTCCGCGAGTCCATCTGTCAGCGTCCCCGCGCAGACTCCCCCTCACCTCAACCCTCTCCCCGCAAGCGGGGCGAGGGAGAAAAATCCCGCGCAACTGTCTCACTTTGCGACGCTTTTCCTGTCCGCCTTAAGCTTCGGAACGACTCTAGAACGAATCGCGGCCGAATCGCTGACTCCAGATTGAGTCCCGTTCCGTTCACGCAAGATGTCGCGCCAGGCCTGTCGGCGACGACTAGATGGAGTTTTCGCTCCTCGGACAAGTGACGTTTCGAGGGCGGAAAGCCTTAAGTTGGGGACGGCGCGGAGTCGAATCAGAATCGGGGAGGAGTCAAATGGATTCCCGGATGGAGCCTCCCCAACCCATTTTTCGCGAAAACAACCCCATGCACAGTAGGGAAGTCATTGATATTGCGAAGATTCTCTTACCCTCCCCTGGAGGGGGAGGGTCGATCGCGCGCAGCGTGAGCGGGGTGGGGTGATCTCTCCACACGAACAGCACCCGTGGGGAGAGATCACCCCACCCCGGCGCACATGTCGCTGCGCTCCCTGTGCGCCGACCCTCCCCCTCCAGGGGAGGGTAAACAAGACCGCCGCCGTGGCCGCCCTACTGCGTCTTCGCCACGCGGGGCGGCTGGGCGGTGGTGACGAAGCTGGTCGCTTCCAGCATGGCCGGCCCGAGCGGCGTCGGCACTTTCAGCCAGAACGGGACCAGGATGCGGGTGCCCGCCACCGGCGCGAAGGCGATCTCGATGTTGCGCTGGGTGGCGAGGTATTTGATCACGGGGCGGTCGGGGATGTAGCCGGCGACCGGCACGAAATAGAGCGAGCAGACCACGACCGGGCCGCGATAGCCCTTTTCCGCCTTCACGGTCTCCATGCGCTTGAAATCGAGCTTGAGGTCGTAGCGCATGCGGCCGTCGAACACGGGGGCCGAGCTGTGGCAGGCCTCGGGCGAGACCGGGTCGCCATTGCCGGGCACGCGCAGCAGCGAGGCCGTCATCGGGTCCCAGACGCCGCGGCGATGGGCGTCGGTGACGACGATGCGGTCAGGATCGACCGGCGGCTCGGGGAGGATGGAAAAATCCTTCACGTTGCCCTTGTCGAGCGTGATGCGGATCTCTTCGGTCTTCTTCTGCGTGGTGGTGGAGGCCTGGTAGCCGGTCGCAACCAGCGCGCCATTGACGATGCGGCCCTGCGCGGCGCCGGTGCCGGAGCCGCCGGTGAAGGACTTCAGCAGGCCCGTGGTGCCGCCGGCGGCGGCCGCCGAATACACGTCGTCCTGGATATCGATGTTCCATCCGCCCTTGCCGACGGGAATGCCCGACAGCGAGGCCTCATATTGCGCCTCGAGCTTGCCCTGCGCCGCCGCGGGCACCGCGCCCCACAGCACGCCCAGGCCGCAGAACGCCGCCAGCCAGCCGGCCAGGCGCGGCCGGAGGGAGCGCGATGTGGGCGCAAACAAGGGCATTATGAGCACGAAACAATCCAATCGGGCCGCGATACGCTGCTACTTAAGCCAGAAACCGCGGCAAACAATGTGTCCGGGCCTATCGAACCGGGAACTCCATCGAACTCTTCAGGCGCGAATACGCCCTTTATATGATGGTAAGGCGTGACAAACATTGCCGTTTTGGTGATGGGAGGGCCACCGCGGGCTCCGAAACCTCTCCCGCTTCCCCCTCGCCCCGCTTGCGGGGAGAGGGTCGGGGTGAGGGGGGCTCTCCGCGAGGGCGGTGAGAGCTGCGATCCGATACGGCGCCCTCCTCCGCGGAGGCTCCCCCTCACCCGGAATCCGCGCTATTCGCGCGTATTCCGGCCTCTCCCCGCACGCGGGGAGAGGCGAAAAGACCGCCCAAAACCTTGACTGCCCGCCCCTTCCCCCCTATACGTCCGCCCGCTCCCTGCAAGGACAAAAGAATTTGCCCCCGTGGCGCCCAAAATGGCGGCCGCACCCGTTGGGGGTTCGAAGCATAAGGATTTCTACCATGTCTCGCCGCTGCGAACTGACGGCCAAGGGCCCCCTCGTCGGCCACAAGGTCAGCCATTCCAACATCAAGACCAAGCGCCGCTTCCTGCCGAACCTCGTCAACGTGACGTTCATCTCGGAAGCCCTGGAGCGCAACGTGCGCCTGCGCGTCTCCACCAACGCGGTGAAGAGCGTCGACCACAATGGCGGCCTCGACGCCTTCCTGCTCAAGGCCAATGCCGACGCGCTCTCCCCGCGCGCCCTCGAGCTGAAGCGCGCCATCCAGAAGAAGGTCGGCCCGACCGCCGCGCCGGCGAAGAAGGCGAGCTGAGTTTCACGGAATTGGGCGGGGGCTAGGTTGCGTCGCGTGGCGTAGGCTTAGCCGAGTAAGAGTTTGAGTAGCGGCCGGATCGGGAGATCCGGCCGTTTTTGTTAGACGTATTGGTAGTTGCATAACAGTTGTCCGCTCGCATCACGTTCCGCTATGTTTGTGACAAACGTATGCGCTGGGGGGCGAAACGACTGACCGACCTTACACCCGAACTGCTGCAAGATATTCTCGCCGGCGATCCGGACGAATTGAACGTTCATTTGCGCCTAATCGAGCGCGACGTTGTGGTTCAAGATTGCAAAGTCAGATTGCACTGCCATTGCCTAGCAGTGGACGCTAATGGCCGAATTAAGATTGCGAGGTTGGCTGAATTTATGCGGGCAATGCTCGCAGATTACGCCATTCCCAAAAACAAGATGCAAGCGGCCCGTGCGCGCGATTCAAAATATCATTCATCCGGAGCTGTAATCCAACTCTATCACGAGGCGCTCAATCTATTCACTGATCTCGCAAAGACAGGGGAAGGCGGCGAGATGTTGCTCTATTTGTTGTCCGAGCGCTTCCTCAAGATGCCTCAAGTCTTATGCAAGATGGATCTCAAAACCGATACCTCTATGCACTATCACGGCGCTGATGGGGTATATGCTCGCGTGACCCCCGATGGAGTGATCAAACTATATTGGGGCGAGTCAAAAATTTACAGCGATGCTTCCGACGCGATAAGAGACTGCCTCAACAGCCTGTCTCCATTTTTGCTGGACCCCGACGAAGAACATGCTGGGCGTGAGCGAGACCTCCTGCTTCTAAGCGACAAAGCCGACCTCAGCGACGAGACTTTGACCAAAGCGTTTCGCCAGTATTTCGACAAGACATCGCCACTCTCGAATCGCGTTCAATATTGCGGCGTTGCATTGGTTGGATTCGACGCAGATTTCTATCCGAATGAAGACACCGCTGTTACCGCCGATGAGATCGCTTCATCCGCTAAGGCAGCTCTCACAAAATGGACTAAGCAGATCGGAAATCGAATTTCCCAAGAGAAGCTCGCAAACTTCGAGATTGAATTTCTGTGCATTCCTATGCCGTCTGCTGCCGCCTTCAGAGAAGCCTTCCTTGGAGCATTGGGCAAGAAGCAATGAAACCGGCTGAGCTACATCAATGGCTTTTATCCGACGCAATCCGAGAAGATCTAGAACTTGTAACTCGAGCTACCGTAGCTTCCGAACTGATCGGGCTGACCTCGGAATCCAACCTTTCAACCGAACTAGAACAACTGAACTGGGAGCGCCTGCTCCTAGCGGGAAGTTTACTCGCAAGATCCAACGAACGAACGCCGGTCGAAGCTGCTCTTCGAATCGCAACCGCCGCAGTAAGCTTAGCGCGTACAGATCAAGTTCACGACGCAGGCGTAATCTTACTTCAAAAGCTTTCCAACTATCGAGCCGCTGATTTAGCTCTTGAACGTCACCTTTTGAAGCCCGATCTCGTTGGACGGCTCGGCACAGCAGCTAGACTTGAGGCTTTCACAAGAGAGCTAAATAACTCCATCTTGGTGGAGCATTCGGGTGAATGGCTACGAGTCAATCCATTTCAACAGAATTTTTGGATCCACGCGCGCAACCCTGATAGTTGGGTTTCTGCTTCAGCACCCACCGCATCCGGGAAGACATTCCTAGTCCTGCAATGGCTCATCGATGAGATGAAGACCACCGCGGCAAATATGGCCGTATATCTAGCGCCAACCCGCGCATTAGTTAGCGAGATCGAGGACAATCTGAGCTTGTTGATCAAGCGCATGTCCATCGAAGATATTGAGGTTACCTCCCTCCCTCTTGCGACAAAATATTCTGATGCTGCCAAGGCCAGCAAGAAGCTAATTTGTGTATTGACCCAAGAGCGCTTGCACCTACTCGCCAATGCGCTGAACGACAATGTAAAGATCGACCTTCTTATAGCGGATGAAGCGCATAAGGTTGGTGATCGCTTGCGCGGAGTCGTGCTCCAAGACGCCATAGAGAGAGCGAACCGAGGTAACCCGAACATCAAGATTGTATTTATTAGTCCGGCCACTCAAAATCCTGAAGCGCTCCTAGAGGATGCTCCGACCTCTAAGGTGAAGCAGCCGGTTGACAGTGACGTTCCTACCGTTCTCCAAAACATTATCCTAGCAACCCAGCGCCCCGGCCGGACCACGGAGTGGTTTCTTGACCTAAGAAGACCGAATGATCGTCGTCTCCCAATCGGAGAAGTCAAACTAGAAGCCAGACCCACATCCCTCCGAAAAAAGCTAGCGCTTATCGCGTCCTCTGTCGGTTCAAAGGGCGGCACCCTCGTTTACGCAAATGGAGCAGCTGAAGCTGAAGAGATCGCTCTTTTATTAACCCAGCTGATCGATAGCTCCGCAAACGAACGCGATCCAGAATTGGCGGGACTTGCTGATTTAGCTCGGCGGGGCGTGCATGAGTCTTATCAACTCGCACCTCTCGCACGAAAAGGCGTTGCGTTTCATTACGGCAACATGCCCTCTCTGCTACGCGAAGAAATCGAGAGACTATTTCGCAAGGGAAAGCTCCGATTTCTCGTCTGCACATCCACGCTCATTGAAGGCGTTAATTTATCGTGCCGGACGATCGTCGTTCGGGGGCCTCGCAAGGGCGTCAAGCAACCAATGGAACCCCACGATTTCTGGAATTTAGCCGGAAGAGCTGGCCGGTGGGGCAACGAGTTTCAAGGCAACATAGTATGTATCGACCCGGACGATGTCGGTGCTTGGCCAAACGGCGTTCCAGAACGACGCCGGTACCCCATTGAACGAGAGACTGACAGCGTATTCCGCTCGGGCAAAGAACTGTTGGATTTTATCCAAACGCGCTGGGATCGCGAGACAAGTCAACTGAACCAATCCGCCCAGCTTGAACAGGTGTGCGCATATCTCTTGGCATTACGCCTGCGTGAGGGCACTATTTTGAACGCTCCGTTTACGAGACGTCACGACGGAGCGTTCATCTCTGCGGTTGACGCGCTACTCACGCAACTCGTGTCAAATATTTCCCTGCCCGCTCAGTTAGTAAATAGGCACTCAGCCGTAAGCGCAGTCGGCATGCAGAAGCTTCTAAACTATTTCAGGTCCTATGAGGGAAATATAGAGGACCTGTTGCCGGCACCGCCGGAAAGCAGCGATGCTTACAATCGGATGACTCGGATCATGGAGATCGTTAACGATCAACTGTATCCCGCCTTTCAGCCCCCGACCCTAATTCCTTTACATACCCTGGTCGTTCTCGAATGGCTGAAGGGCCTCTCTCTTGCTGCTATCATTAGGGCACGAATATCCTATCACCAGAGACACAAACGTCCCTTTCAGCTACCGAAGCTGATTCGAAATACGATGGAACTGATCGAGCAGACCGCTCGATTTCGAGCACCCAAGTATATAGCCGCATATATGGAGGTATTGAAGCTTCACTTGCGCGAAATTGATCGGGGCGACTTGATCTCGAACGAGATGGATGTCGGGCTCGCTCTGGAGTTTGGCGTGTCTACCGAGACGCTGGTCTCTCTGATTGAATTGGGGCTTTCGCGGATGGCCGCAGTGGAAATCCATGAAAAGATTGCTTTGGACAATCTCGATCGGGATCAAGCGAAAAAATGGATTGAAGAGCATAATGAGCAATTTGACGGAATGGATATTCCGAGAGTCATCGTATCCGAAGTGAGACGGAAGATACTTGGCATTGATCCAGATGGTGCAACCGAAGCAGTAGCCGGACAATCGTAACGACATCGAGCGGCCATGGTGACATGCCGACATTCCCCGTCGTGGGCTGCGCTACTCTAGGTCTTTCAGCCCCAAGTCCTTCCAGACTGTACGAACGATCGATATATATTTTTGAGCGGCAGCAGCCAATGCTTCCTGATCGTCCGTATATTCTTTGAGGGTTGTATCCTTTTTCAGCTCGACCAACTTGCCTCCTTTAAACATCTGGAACATGCGAAGGTGGATTGGCGAGTAGAGCGAAAAGTCACCTGGATCGGGCCGGATAAGCATTCCGTGAGCCGCAAAATTTCGCAGTTCTTGATAGCCCAAAACTTGATCGATGGTTGTCCGCAACTCTTCTGCGTACGGACTGAGGGGGCCTTCTACCTCTAAGATTGCTTTCAGCTTCTCCGCCCGTTTGCTAGCGTCCTGCGTGAAGGATAGATCCAAGCCCCGATATTGTTCGAGACTAGCAGCTTCGACGATCAGCTTTGCGGAAAACCATTCGACTTGGGCAAATGCGAGCAGCGTCGCGCCGCGAGCGTCGAATAGCTTCGTAATAAGCGCGCTTGCTTCCGGGGACAGCTCGTTCATCAGCACACTCCTAGGTTGGCGACCTCTCCCGCTGATCACGATAATGCAGGCAGAGTGGTCTAAGGAGATACATACGCACATCCCATTGCGGTCGACGAGAATATTTGGCTCTCGATAGCCCATTTCCAGCTATACTCGCCCCGGTAGCATCCCCCCGAGGCGCACCGCATGAACCCCGCGCACACCCCCGACCTCCACCCCGCCCCGAAAAACCTCGTCATCTGCTGTGACGGCACCGGCAACGAGATCTCGGAGAACATCTCCAACGTCCTGAAGCTGTATCGCTGCCTGCGCAAGACGGACAGGACGCAGCCGCGGCAGATGGTGTTTTACGATCCCGGGGTCGGCACGGTGACGGAGCCGACGACGTGGCACCGCCTGAAAGCCAATATCAATCTGGTGCTGGGGCTCGCCACCGGCTACGGGCTCGATGACAACGTGCTCTCGGCCTATTGCTTCCTGGTCGAGCATTACGCGCCGGGCGACAAGATCTATCTGTTTGGTTTTTCGCGCGGGGCCTACACGGTGCGCGTGCTGGCGGGGCTGATCCACAAGATCGGCCTGATCAGGCCGGAGCAGGCGAACCTCGCAGGCTCGGGCCTCGTCGCCTACAAGCAATATTCCGGCACCGGGCGCGGCAACGACGTCGAGGATCTCAGCGACGTCACGTTCGACGAGAGCGGGCCGTTGCCGAAGGACGAATTCGACCTCGCCGCGCAGTTCGCGCGCATCACCTCGACGCGCTGGCCGACCATCCACTTCATCGGCGTGTGGGACACGGTGGCGAGCGTGATCGTGCCGCGCCCCGACCGGCTGTTCTGGCCGAGCCTGGAGGAGCTCGCCTTCACGCTGCGCAACCCGAGCGTCAGGATTTTTCGGCAGGCGATCGCGATCGACGAGCGGCGCTGCATGTTCCGTCTCAAGAAGTACGAACAGCCGCAGGAGTTCTGGAGCAACCGCTACGTGCCTGACGAAAAGAAGGTGCCGCAGGACATCCTGCAGGTGTGGTTCGCCGGCGTGCACAGCGACGTCGGCGGCGGCTATCCGGAGGCCGAGAGCGGCGAGTCGAAATATCCGCTGCTGTGGATGCTGGATGAGGCGGAGAAGGCGGGGCTGAACTTCAACCCGGCGACCATCAAGCAGCTCGCCTGGGGCATCCAGCGCAAGAACTCGCCGTTTCAATATGTCGCGCCGGCCTACACCGGCAAGACCGGCATGCTGCACAATTCGATGACGGCGGGCTGGCGGGTGCTGGAGTACTTGCCGAAGAGCGCGAAGTACCGGGAGTGGCCGGAGCGGAAGGTGGTGTTCGGCTTCTACATCCCCGATTGCGAGCCGCGCCTGATCCCCGACGGCGCGCATGTGCACGAGAGCGTGCTGAAGCGGATGGCGGTGGAGCCGGATTATCGGCCGGTGAACATGCCGAAGGATTATATGACGGTGCCGATGCCGGTGCCGCCGCGGGTGGAGCCGGCGGGGGAGAGCGTGACGGGGTGAAGCGCGCTCACCCTCCCCTGGAGGGGTCCGGGACGAGCGTAGCTCGCCCGTGGGTCGCTACGCGTGTAGAGAAGCGGAATGCGTAGCGGGGTGGGGTGATCTTTCCACTCGGGCAGTGTTTGTGTCGAGGGACTGTCACCCCACCCCGTCTCATATTTCGCTGCGCTCAATATGAGCCGACCCTCCCCCTCCAGGGGAGGGTGGCCCGCTACCGCTACATTCTTCCGTCGCCGACACTTTTCATTAAAATTCTCCCGCGCGCCTTAGCCGGATCGCATCATCTGCGTTCCATCATGGTCTCTCGAACACGCCGCGAAACTTTTGGTTCGGCATGATCTTTCCGGAAAACCGCTTCACACTTTTCCGGATCATGCCGCGAGCGGAGCTGGAGGAGACGTGCCGCAATTCCCACGCAAATATGCCCGCGTGAAGCCGGCCGGGCTGGTGTCGCGCCAGGCCAAGATCATCACCGATGCGCGTGCGCCGGTGATCCCCTGCACGCTGATCGATTATTCGCCCGGCGGCGCCTGCGTCGATCTCGGCGGGCAGGTGAGCATCCCCGACCGCTTCGAGCTGCTACACGTCAACACCAGGAAACGCTGCCGCATCGCCTGGAAGCGCGGCACGCGGGTGGGCGTGGTGTTTTAGCGTCTTTCTTACCCTCCCCTGGAGGGGTCCGGGACGAGCGTAGCTCGCCCGTGGGTCGATCGCGCGTAGCGCGAGCGGGGTGGGGTGATCTCTCCACTCGGGCAGTGTTCGTCGCGGAGAGACCGTCACCCCACCCCGTCTCATATTTCGCTGCGCTCAATATGAGCCGACCCTCCCCCTCCAGGGGAGGGTGAAGAAAGGCTACTTCCGCATCCTGGCCTTTGCTCCCGCGACGATCTGCATGGCGACGCCGGCGATCCAGCCGGCGAAGACGAGCCAGGTCCAGCCCATGTGCGGATCGAGCCGGAGCACGATGACGACGACGGAGACGAAGGCGGTGAGCGTGGCGAACAACGTGCCGGCGGAGCTCATGAATTCGGCGGCGTCGATCTGGCTGTGGGCGTCGTCGAACGGCATCTGCGGCGTGTCGATGCCGAGATAGAAGCCGACGGCGCCGAGCAGCATCATCAGCAGCAGGAAGCCCTGCGTGGTCAACATCGGAATCGCGGCGCCGACATAGGCGCCGACGAACAGCCCGCACGCGGCGCCCGCCATCGCGAGGCCGACACGCTCGAAGATATGAGCCGTTTTGCGGACAGGATAGCGCATGGCGGGCCTCCGTGATGCATCGTGAGACGGAGGTTAGGCCAGTTTTGGAGGACGTGGAAGCTCAGGGGAGTTCCGGATATGGCGCGTGAACTCCCTCTCCCCGTTCTTGCGGGGAGAGGTGAAGAAGCTACCGCGCCCCGAACGTGGTCTTGCCGAACAGCGCCTTTTGCGTGGAGGGCTGCGAGCGCCAATATTGCGGCGGGGCTTCGACCTCGCCGCCGAGCTCGGCGGCGGCGTGCCAGGCCCAGCGCGGGTCGTAGAGCATGCCGCGGGCGAGCGCGACCATGTCGGCCTTGCCCGATGCGACGATCTCCTCGGCCTGCCGGGCTTCCGTGATCAGGCCGACGGCGATGGTGGCAAGGCCCGTCTCGCGCTTGATGGCGTCCGCGAACTGCACCTGGTAGCCGGGGCCGAGCGGAATCTTCTGCAGCGGCGAGACGCCGCCGGAGGAGGCATCGATCCAGTCGACGCCGCGCGCCTTCAAGGCTTTGGCGAAGGCGATGGTCTGCGCAAGGTCCCAGCCGCCCTCGACCCAGTCGGTCGAGGACACCCGCATGCCGACCGGCTTGTCCGCGGGGAATGCGGCGCGCACCGCGTCGAACACCTCGAGCGGAAAGCGCATGCGGTTCTCCAGGCTGCCGCCATATTCGTCGGTGCGCTTGTTGGAGATCGGCGACAGGAATTGATGCATGAGATAACCGTGCGCGCCATGGACCTCGATGGCGTCGATGCCGAGGCGCGCGGCGCGCTTCGTGCTGTCGACGAAGGCCTCGCGGATGCGCTTCAGGCCCGCGGCATCGAGCGCGAGCGGGGCGGCCTCGCCCTCCTTGTGCGGCACGGCGGACGGTCCCACCGTCTGCCAGCCGCCTTCGTTTTCCGGAATCAGCTGGCCGCCGTCCCAGGGCCGCGCGCTGCTGGCCTTGCGGCCGGCATGGGCGAGCTGCATCGCGATCGCGGTGGAGCAATGCTTGCGCACCGAGGCGAGGATCGGCGCGAGCGCGGCCTCGCAGGCATCGCTGTAGAGCCCGAGGCAGCCCGGCGTGATGCGGCCGATCGCCTCGACATGGGTCGCCTCGATGCAGAACATCGCCGCGCCCGACAGGCTGAGATTGTTGATGTGGGTGAAGTGCCAGTCGTTGGCGACGCCGTCATCGGCCGAATATTGGCACATCGGCGACACCACGATTCGGTTCTTCAAGGTCAGGCCGCGCAGCTTGATCGGGGAAAACAGGACGCTCATGCGGGGAGTTCCGGGGGATGATGGCTATGGGGGCGAGTGTAGTGGGAGGCAAGCGGATTGCCAGCCGCGCGGCTGCATGGTGGCCAGCGGCAGCATGCATTTCGGCAATCGTTTGAGGGGGCGCTGCGCCAAGTTCTCCGCTGTCGTCCCGGACAAGCGTCAGCGCAGATCCAGGAGACGACAGTGGAGATTGGGGAGCGCCCCGGGACGACAGCGGGTTCGCCGTACGACAGCGTGCCCTACTCCGCCAGCGTGAATTGCAGCAGCAGCGTCCGCTGCAGCATCGAGAAATTGTCGTCGGAGATCAGCGTCAGCACGGTCTCGCCCTCGGGCGTGACGTGGGCGTCGATGCCTTCCATGTTGTCGATCTCGTGGCCGAGATCGGCGACGAACAGCGCGGGGCCGTCGACCAGCGCGCCCGGCGCGATCGCCTTCAGCGGGATCGAGCGGATGCGGATGTTGACGCCGGTGAACCAGGAGAACTTGCGCTCGAGGATCAGAAGCTCGCCGGAAGGCAGCAGCACGGCGTCGCTGATGTCGTATTTGTCGATGCGGCGCACGCTGAACTGGCCCGGCGTGGGGCCGCCGATCAGGAACGCCGTGAGATTGCCGTCGGCGTCGAGGCCGCGCTCGGAGAAGGCGATCAGGGTGCCCGCGAGCGGCTGGTCTTTGCCTTTGGGCACGACGACCAGCGCCTCCAGCCCCTTGTTGGAGGGCAGCTTGCGCACGCCCGCCGGCACCGGCAACACCTCGCCGCGGGCGCGGGTGCCGCCCTTGGCAAAATCATAGCGCAGGATCTGGTTGACGCGCTCCAGCCCGACATAGACGAAGCTGCCGTCGCGCGCGATCGCTTCCGAATCCCACCACAGCCGCTTCTCGGTGATCGGCCGGCCCTCGACCCCTAACAGCGGCGCCGCCTCGACATCGTCGAGGCCGGTCATCTTGCCGTCGGCATAGCGGATGCGGCCGGTGAACCAGCCGCCCTGGTCGGAGACCGCGAGGAAGCGCTCGCCCCTGGCATCGAGCCGGATGCCGGACAGGCCGCCGAAGCCGCGATAGGGCGAGGTCAGCACCAGGCCGCTGCGGTACTCCAGCGAGCCGAAGCGCGTGCGCGTGCGGTCGCGCGGCTCGAAATTGGGAATGGCGCGCGCATTGACCTCGACGCTGACCGGATCGGTGACGGCGTTCTCGATCTGGAGCGGGCGCGCCGGCGGCTCGGTCGCGGCTTGCGCCAGCGCGATGCGGGAGACTGCGAGGGTGGAGAATCCCGCCGCAGCGTACCGAAGAAAGCTGCGGCGGGATGAAAGCGTGCTCACGAATGCAGTTTGCGTCGCGGCCGAGCGGGTGCTTGCGTGGGCGCCGTGGCGGTCTCGCTGAACAGCTCGGCGAGCTTCTCGGTGATGGCGCCGCCGAGCTCCTCGGCATCCACGATCGTCACCGCGCGGCGATAATAGCGCGTCACGTCATGGCCGATGCCGATCGCGATCAGCTCGACCGGCGAGCGGGTCTCGATCTCCTCGATGATGTGGCGCAGGTGCCGCTCGAGGTAATTGCCGGGATTGACCGACAGCGTGGAATCGTCGACCGGCGCACCGTCCGAGATCATCATCAGGATCTTGCGCTGTTCGGGCCGGCCGAGCAGGCGCTTGTGCGCCCAGTCCAGCGCCTCGCCGTCGATGTTCTCCTTGAGTAGACCCTCGCGCATCATCAGGCCGAGATTTTTTCGCGCACGACGCCACGGCGCGTCCGCGGACTTGTAGATGATGTGGCGGAGATCGTTGAGGCGGCCGGGATTGGCCGGCTTGCCGGCGGCAAGCCACGCCTCGCGCGATTGCCCGCCCTTCCAGGCGCGCGTGGTGAAGCCCAGAATCTCGACCTTGACGCCGCAACGCTCCAGCGTGCGCGCCAGGATGTCGGCGCAGGTGGCGGCGACCGTGATCGGGCGTCCGCGCATCGAGCCGGAATTGTCGAGCAGCAGCGTGACCACGGTGTCGCGGAACGTCGCTTCCTTCTCGTGCATGAAGGACAGCGGATGATAGGGATCGGTGACGACGCGCGACAGGCGCGCGGGGTCCAAAATGCCCTCTTCGAGGTCGAACTCCCAGGCGCGGTTCTGCTGCGCCATCAGGCGGCGCTGCAGGCGGTTGGCGAGGCGGGCCACGATGCCCTGCAGATGCGCCAGCTGCTTGTCGAGATAGGCGCGCAGCCGCTCCAGCTCGTCATGGTCGCAGAGGTCCTCGGCGGCGATCACCTCGTCGAATTTCGGCGCGAAGGCGTGGTATTCCGGCCCGCGCGGCTCGTTCTTGCCGTGCTGGTTCGGACGCGTCGCCTCGCCCGGCGTCTCGTCGTCGCCGAGCTCGCCGTCGTCGAAGCTGTCGGAGGTCGAGGCCTGCGCGCTTTCCATCGCGCTCTCGCTCATCTCCTCCGATGTCGCCTGGGCCTGGTCGGCGCTCATCTCCTGCGCGGCATCGGAATCGGGCGAGCCCTCGGCGCCGGACTGGTCGTTGTCGCCGTCCTGGTTCTCGTCGTTGTCGTCATCGTCCTCGCTGTCGGCGTTGCGCTCGTCGCCGAGCTCGAGCGCGGTCAGGAGGTCATGCACGGCATCGCCGAACCTGGTCTGGTCCTCGACGAGACTGTCGAGCCGGTCGAGCCGCTTGCCGATCTTGTCTTCGAGGATCGGACGCCAGAGATCGACCATCTTCTTCGCGGCGGTCGGCGGCGCCATGCCGGTGAGGCGCTCGCGCACCAGCATCGCCAGCGCATCGGCCAGCGGGGCGTCGGCGCGATCGGTGATCTCGTCGAACTTGCCGCGATGGAAATGGTCGTCGAGCATCGCGGTGAGGTTCTTCGCCACGCCCGCCATGCGGCGCGCGCCGATCGCCTCGACCCGCGCCTGCTCCACCGCCTCGAACACGCCGCGCGCCTGCGGATTGCCCGGCATCAGCTTGCGATGCAGCTTGGCGTCATGACAGGCGAGCTTGAGCGCGATCGAATCGGCATGGCCGCGCACGATCGCGGCATCGCGCTTGGTCATCTTGCGCGCGGGCTCGGGCAGCCGCGCCTTGCCGGGCGCGAGGCCCGGCCGCTCGGCGGCGAAGGAGACGTCGAGCTCCGGCGCCTTGGCGATCGCCTTCAGGCAGGAGGCGACCGAGCGCTTGAACGGCTCGGTCGGCGCTTCCTTGCTGCTGCGGAATTTGGAGTTGGAGGTGGTCATCTGACCCTATCTGTCGTCCCGGCGAACGCCGGGACCATAACCACCGGCCGCTCTTGTGTCAGGAAACTATCAGCGTCGTTTCAATCGAGACATCACGCGGTATGGGTCCCGGCGTTCGCCGGGACGACACACCGTGAGAGATTAGCTCAGCGCCACGTTGACCGCCGATTCCGGCAGCTCGGCGTTGAAGCAGCGCTGGTAGAACTCGGCGACCAGGGGGCGCTCGAGCTCGTCGCACTTGTTGAGGAAGGTGACGCGGAACGCAAAGCCGATATCGCCGAAGATGTCGGCGTTCTCCGCCCAGGTGATCACCGTGCGCGGGCTCATCACCGTCGACAGGTCGCCGTTGGCGAAGGCGTTGCGGGTGAGATCGGCGAGGCGCACCATCTTGTTGACGATGTCGCGGCCTTCGCTGGTGCGATAGTGCTTGGCCTTGGCCAGCACGATCTCCACCTCCTCGTCATGGCTGAGATAGTTCAGCGTGGTGACGATCGACCAGCGGTCCATCTGGCCCTGGTTGATCTGCTGGGTGCCGTGATAGAGGCCCGAGGTGTCGCCGAGACCGACCGTGTTGGCTGTGGCGAACAGGCGGAACGCCGGATGCGGCTTGATCACCTTGTTCTGGTCCAGCAGCGTCAGGCGTCCGGAGACTTCGAGCACGCGCTGGATCACGAACATCACGTCCGGGCGGCCGGCGTCGTATTCGTCGAACACCAGCGCGACGTTGTGCTGCAGCGCCCAGGGCAGGATGCCGTCACGGAATTCGGTGACCTGCTTGCCGTCGCGGACCACGATGGAATCCTTGCCGACGAGGTCGATACGGCTGATGTGGCTGTCGAGGTTGACGCGCACGCAGGGCCAGTTCAGGCGGGCCGCGACCTGCTCGATATGGGTGGATTTGCCGGTGCCGTGATAGCCGGTCACCATGACGCGGCGGTTGCGGGCGAAGCCGGCGAGAATGGCGAGCGTGGTGGCGCGGTCGAAGCGGTAATCGGAATCGACTTCGGGCACATGAGGATCGACTTCGGAATAGGCCGGGACTTCGAGATCGCTGTCGATCCCGAACACCTGGCGCACCGACACCTTCATGTCGGGCAGACCGGAAACTTCCTCAACTTTGGACATGGCGGCGGTCGTCATCAATCCTCCGAGGTCCCGGGCGGTCCCGAAACCGGTTATTCGCACGTTGGCTGCGGCTGGGTGCTGAAACTCAACCTAGCAGAGACAGATGGCCGGCAGAAGCCCGCCCGCCAATCAAAGTTCCGTTGTCTTTTCATTTAGATAGGCAAGGAACGCAGTTTTTGGAGGGCTGCCTTGCGAATCACGCCCAAATTCGGGCGGGTTCGCGGGGGACCTGCCCACACGAATGGCGCTTTGGCCGCGTGCCCTTACTTATGTAGGGTCGGAAAGCCCCGTGCTCCAGCCCGCCAGAGACGACGTGACGTCCTTTCTCGATCCCCTCATATCCTTCGTCTCCGCCCATCCGTGGCTGGCCTATCTGACCCTGTTCCTGGCGGCGCTGCTCGAAGCCGTTCCGGTGGTGGGCTCGGTGATCCCCGGCTCGACCATCATCCTGGCGCTCAGTGCCCTGGTGCCGGGCGGCGAACTCAAGCTGCAATGGGTGTTGCTGGCGGCCGCGCTCGGCGCCGTGCTCGGCGACGGCTCGGCCTACTGGATCGGTCACCGGCGCCAGCGCGAGATCCTCAACACCTGGCCGCTGACCAACTACCCGCGCGTGGTCGCCGAGAGCGAGAGCTTCTTCAACCGCTTCGGCACCTGGGCCGTGTTCTTCGCCCGCTTCGTGCCGCCGATCCGGGCCTTCGTCCCCGTGACCGCCGGCGCACTCGGCATGGCGCCCGCAAGATTCTACGCGGTGAACATCCCGGCCATCCTGGCCTGGGCGCCCGCCCATGTGCTGCCGGGCGTGCTGGCGGTGTCAGCGCTGCACGAATATGCCGGGCTGCATCATCACGAGCATGTCGGCAAGCACATCTGGATGCTGACCGTGGTGGGCGTTGCGATCGTGGGCGGCGCCGCGGTGTGGCTCTATCGCCGGCGGAATGGCGGCGTCGCTGAGGCGAAGCCGCCAGCTTAGAGGCGACGATGTTATTTGCCCTCAGGCGCATTGAGTAGCACCCATAACCGGGCGATCTTGCCGCCTTCAATCTCGGCGACGTCCGCCCCCGTCACCGCGACCGGGCCGTCCGCAGGCCCTGCGTGCCAAGCCAGATGCGCCAGGCCGTGATGCCCGACGGCGACACCGTCGGGGACAAAGCGGAACGTCGGCCCGAACTGCTTCAAAAGGTTTGCGGCAACGCGGGAAATCTCCTCCCGTCCCTGAACGATAGCCGCTGGCTCGTACATCACGGGCTCTTCAACGTATAACTCGCCTATGGCGGTTCGACGTTTGTCGTCGTTCCGCTCGTTGAAAACGCGCTCCAGATTTGAGCGCAGCAGATGGTCGAAATCGACATCATTGGTGGTCATATCGCAGCCTTTCATCGCATTGTGTTGGAGAGCATCATCGAAGCCATCAGCCGAACTTCACCAGATTCAGCGCCGGAAGCGGACCACCCGGAAACTGGGTCAGCCTGGCTCCGACAGCGAGCGACCCAAGGTCGATGCCAAAGAATCCGAGCCGTTCGATCAGCGCGCCGACAGTGGCCTTCGCCTCAGTATTGTCGCCCGAGTAGAACAGCACGCGCTTGCCGCCATTGCTCGCCGGGTCTGTTGCGAGGAGCTCAGCCAGCAGATGGTTGAACGCCTTCACCACCCGCGCACCGGGCACCAGATCGGCGAAAACCTCGGACGAAGCGCGACCACCGAGCTCAGCCGGCTTGAACAGCGGCGCCTCGATCGGGTTGTTGGCGTCAATGACGATGCGGCCGCCGAAGGACGGCAGGCCGGCAAGCGCATCGGGCAGCTTCGACCAATTGACCGCGACGAACACGATATCCTTGGCGGCGGCTTCCTCGCGGGTGCCCGCGGTCACGAGCGGACCGATCTCGGCCGCGGTCGTTCTAAGGCTGTCCGGACCCCGGCTGTTGGACAGGGTTACGGCGATGCCGTTGCGCGCCAGCGTCTGGGCGATTGCGCGGCCAATATTGCCTGCGCCGATAATGCCGATGGTGGACATGGAAATGCTCCGAGTTGATTGGGATCAGGCGAGCTGATCGGTGGCCCAGAGATGCCTTAAACATTCCCCTTTGATTAGGGCGTTATGGCTCGTAAGATTATCAATGATCACTTGTAAATGAGCCCATGGAAACGCTGGCCAACCTGGAATCCTTCGTTCGCAGCGCCGAATGCGGCAGCTTTTCCGAGGCTGGCCGACGCCTTTTGCTCACTCCGGCGGCCGTCAGCCGCAACGTCGCCATGCTGGAGCGTAATCTCGGCGTCCGATTGTTTCATCGTTCGACAAGACGGCTGACGCTTACCGAGGCTGGCGAGACGTTCCGCACGGCGATTGCCGGCCACCTCGAGGGGCTCCAGGCCGCAATCGCCGGAGTGTCGACCGGACGCGAGGAGCCGGCGGGCGCTCTCAAGATAAGCCTGCCGCCGACATTCGGCGCCGCCCATATCCTGCCGCTGCTTCCCGCCTTCCTGGCCCGTTACCCGCAGGTCCGCCCTGAGTGGCACTTCGAGAACCGCCAGGTCGACCTGGTCGGTGAAGGCTATGACGCCGCGATCGGAGGTGGGTTTGAATTGTTGCCGGGACTCGTCAGCCGAACCCTGGCGCCGGCGCACATCGTCGCCGTGGCCTCTCCAGGCTACATGTCGGGACGGACATTACCGACCGAGCCGGACCAATTGGCCGCGCTGGATGGCATTGTCATGCGCTCGCTGCAAAGCGGGCGGATCCGGCACAGGTCGATGCGCGATGTCTCGGGACGCGAGGTTCAGGCCCCCCTGTCTGAATCGATCGTCGTCAACGACCCCGCCGCGATGCGCGAGGCCGCACGGCTGGGTCTGGGAGTTGCAATGCTCGCTACCGCCGACATTCTTCCAGCGCTCGAAGACGGGTCGCTGCTACGCCTGGTGCCACGTTGGTATTGTGACGCCGGCGCCATCTCGATTTACCACGCATCGCGCAAGCTTGTGCCGGCGAAGACGAGAGTCTTCGTGGACTGGGTCGCCGAGGCATTCAGGAAGAACAGGCTAGCCGAGCGTTTCGCCGGAAGCTTGGGCTGATACCCCATGCGCTCGCGCCGGCCTTGATCCTTACCGGATTCTCCGACCTGGCGCGGGTCCCACATACCTTGCCCTCGGCCTGATCAGCTTGCCGAACTGCAATTGCTCGCTGGCATGGGCGATCCAGCCGACGCTGCGGGCCATCGCGAACAGAGCGAGCTCGCTGCCTCCGGGCAGGCGCAGCGCGTGCACAAGCACGGCGAGCGCATAGTCGATGTTGACGAATTCACCGGTGGCTTCCGCGATGCGCTCCGGCACCTCGCGGGTGAATTTGCGCGGCGCGCCGGCGCGTGACAGTGCGTTGAGCAGCGACTGCGCGCGGGGATCGCCGCGCTTGTAGACGCCGTGGCCGAAGCCGGCAAAACGCTCGCCGAGCGCGACGCGCTCGCGCACCATGGGCTCGACGTCGCGGTCGATCAGCGTCTTGACGAGCTGCGAGGCCAGCACGCCGGCGCCGCCATGCTGCGGCCCTTTCAACGCGGCAAGGCCGGCGATGACGGCATCGTACAGGTTGAGGCCGGTCGAGGCCGCGCAACGCGCGGTGAAGGTCGAGGCGTTCAGCTCGTGATCGGCGAGCAGGACGAGGGCGCGGCGGATCAGGTCGGGCGCGTGCTTGTGGTCCGGCGCCCAGGCTGTTGCGACCTGCTGATGCAACGGCTCGGCCGAAGGCTCGGCATTGAGCATGGTCGCGACCAGTAGCCGGACGATGCGCGCGCCGACCATGGCGCGGCCGTCGGGCGCGCGGGTGAAGGCGCGGGGATCAGTGCTGGCGGCCAGCGCGAACACGGCGATGGCACGGTCGATCGGCGCGGCGCGGCGTGCGGCCGCGGCGATCGCGCGTATCTCCTCGGAGAGCTCAGGTTGATTGTCGGCGGCGAAAGGATCGACGTCGGAGACATCCCAGAGCAGTGTCGCGGCGTGCTCCAGCGTGCCGTTCTCGGAAAGATCGACGCAGTTGACGCCGCGATAGATCGCGCCCTCCTCCGTGATGGTCGAGATCTCGGTGTCCATCACCGGCAGGTCGGCATCGAAGCTGCGCAGGCCACGCGGCTCCGGCGACGGCACCCGGCGCTCCTTCAGCGCCCGGACATCCTCGGCGCGGTAACGGTTCTTGCGCGAATCCGGCGTCGGCTCGGAGCGGATCAGGCCGCGGCTGACGTAGGCGTAGAGTGTGGCCGGCGAGATCGCGAGCTCGGCCGCGGCCTCCCGGGCGGAGAGATAGAGTCCTTCCGGATTTTTCATATTGATTCATGTAATCAAGATTGATCAATGTGTCGAGAGGCCTGACCTTGTCTGCTCCGTGAACAGGAGATTTGGGCCATGAATATCCACCTCACCAAGAGCCAGATCGGGTTGGACGGCGTCCCCGCGGCCGAGACCGTGCTGAGCCATGTCGATGGCGAGCGCGGCGAGCTGATCATCGCCGGCGAGCATGTCGGCCGGCTGGCGAGCCAGTCGAGCTTCGAGGGCGTCACCGCCCGGCTCTGGAACGGCGCCAGCAAGACCAGCCTGAGCGAAGCCAACGTGCGCGCGAGCCTGGGCGCTGCGCGCGAGCGCGCCTTCGCACGCCTGCCGGACCTGCTGCCGCCAACGCGCGGCATGGGCATCATCGACGGATTTCGCGCCGCGGTCGCGGGGCTTCGCGCCGAGCATGGCCTTGCGCATGAAGCCACCATCGTCGGCGCGTTTCCGGTGATCGCCGGCGCGCTGGTCCGCCGCGCCAAGGGGCTCGATCCGGTCGCGCCCGATCCGAATGCGAGCCATGCCGCCGATACGCTGCGCATGCTGCGCGGCACATCGCCTGAACCGCGCGAGGTCGCCGCGCTCGACGCCTATTTCGTTACGGTCTGCGATCACGGCATGAACGCATCGACCTTCGCCACGCGCGTGGTGGCCTCCACGCAGGCCGATCTGTTCGCCGCCGTCACCGCTGGCTATTGCGCACTCACCGGTCCCCTCCACGGCGGTGCGCCGGAGCCGGTGCTGGAAATGCTCGACGCGATCGGCACGAACGAGCGGATCAAGCCGTGGGTCGATGCGGCGCTGGCCCGCGGCGAGCGGCTGATGGGCTTCGGCCATCGCGTCTATCGCGTCCGCGATCCGCGCGCCGACGTGCTGAAGGCGGCGATCGAGCGGCTCTCCGCGGACGGTGCCGACCTGCCCTTCGCCGGCGAGGTCGAGGCCTATATCCGCAGCGCGCTGCGCAAGAAGAATCCGGAGCGGCCGCTGGAGACGAATGTCGAGTTCTTCACCGCGATCTTGCTCGATGCGCTGGCGATCCCACGACAGGCGTTCACGCCGATCTTCGCAGTGGCACGCGCCGCAGGCTGGACCGCGCATGCGCGCGAGCAGCAGCGCACCGGGCGGCTGATCCGGCCGAGTTCGTCTTACGTGGGGGCGATGCCGGAAGGATGAGTATCGCGGATGTCTCCGCAACTCGGAATCGGTAGGGTGGGCAAAGGCGCACTTGCGCCGTGCCCACCATCGGTCCGAAATTACAAGAGATCGTGGGCACGCTGCGCTTTGCCCACCCTACGGCAGTTGCGCGCGCTGAGGCCACTACGCCTCGCGCACCACGGTCTTCAGATAATTATACGCCTTGATGATCTCGATCAGGCGATCCTCGGTGGAGCGGTCGCCGCCATTGGCGTCGGGGTGGTGTTGCTTCACCAGCGCCTTGTACTTGGTCTTGACGTCGGCGAGCGTGGCGCTGGGGCCGAGGCCCATGACCAGCAGCGCCTTGCGCTCGGCGTTCATCACCTTGCGCGTCTCGGCCTTGGGCGCGGCTTCGGGGCCCTTGCGCCAGCTGGCGCGGCCGTTGATCTCGCTGAACATGCTGAACGGATCGGACGCCATGTCG
Organism: Bradyrhizobium sp. A11; assembly: GCF_042077125.1. NCBI lineage: Bacteria > Pseudomonadati > Pseudomonadota > Alphaproteobacteria > Hyphomicrobiales > Nitrobacteraceae > Bradyrhizobium > Bradyrhizobium sp. A11. The sequence goes on from NZ_CP149509.1 coordinate 6,472,741, forward strand.
ATCTCGGCTTCCGCGCCCTTCTTGCCGCCATTGGCGCCCATCTTCCAGGTCGGGCGGTGACCGGTCAGCGCATCCTTCTGGTAGCGCGCGACGGCGTCGGCGTTCATGCCGGAGAAGAAATTGTAGTTCTGGTTGTACTCGCGCACGTGATCCAGGCAGAAGTGCCAGTACTCGCGCTGGTTCTCGCGGCCCTTGGGCGCACGATGCGCGCCCTTGTTCTGACACCCCGCCCACTCGCAGCCGACGGCGGTGTCGCGCGGCTTCACGTCCGGCTGCTTGCCCCGCGGCTTGACGCGGATGGAGTCGAAGAATTTTGATGAATCGATCGGCATGGCTGACTTTGACTACGCAATGCAAAAACGTTCAAGTCTTGACATTGCAATTCGCCGCAAACCCGGCAATTAACGGGGCGAGATCTCTGCACCCGAATGGCACAACATGGCTATGCGCGACACTATCAGCAACAAGTTGCAGGAAGCTTTCACGCCGGAAAGCCTGCAAGTCGTCGACGAGTCACATTTGCATGAAGGCCATTCCGGCCATCGGCCGGGCGGTGAGACACACTTCCGGGTCTATATCGTATCTGCGGTCTTCAAAGGGAAGAGCCGGGTCGAGCGCCATCGCATGATAAATTCGGCGCTGGCCGCGGAACTCGCCGGCCGCGTGCATGCGCTGGCGATCCAGGCGCAGGCGCCGGGGGAAGGCTAGCTCTTCCTTCTGGCGGGCTTGAACATGATCACAAATGGTCGTCATGCCCGGGCTTGTCCCGGGCATCCACGTTCTTGGTGCGACCAGTAAGACGTGGATGGCCGGGTCAAGCCCGGCCATGACGATATGGAACGTCCGGGCGCAAAACCACTACGTCAAAACGACGTCCCCGCCCGTCTCGGCTTCGCCTCTTCCAGCTCCGCCTCGCGTGCGACCGGCGAAATGCGGAGCGCGGTGATGCGGTTGCGCTCACGGCGGAGCACGCGGAAGCGGAAGCCGTGAAAGGTGAAGCTCTGGCCGCGGTCGGGGATCGAGCGCGCCTCGTGAATGACGAGGCCGGCGACCGTGGTTGCCTCTTCGTCGGGCAGGTGCCAGTCGAGCGCGCGGTTGAGATCGCGGATCGGCACTGAGCCGTCGACCACGACGGAGCCGTCGGGCTGCCGGCGGACGCCGGCGACCACCACGTCGTGCTCGTCGGAGATATCGCCGACGATCTCCTCCAGAATGTCTTCCAGCGTCACGAGGCCTTCGACCTCGCCGTACTCGTCGACGACGAGCGCGAAATGAGTCTTGCGGCGGCGGAAGGCCTTGAGCTGCTGGGAGATCGGCCGCATTTCCGGCACGAACCAGGGCGGCAGCATGATGGTGGTGACGTCGATGCGCGAGGTATCGCCCTCCGAGGCGCGGATGGCCCGCAACAGATCCTTGGCGTGCAGGATGCCGATGATGTTCTCCGACTTGTCGCGCCACAGCGGAATGCGGGTGTACTCGGTCGCCAGCACCTCACGCACCAGCTCCTCCGGCGGCAGGTCGGCGTTGATCATCACCATGGCGGTGCGATGAACCATCACGTCGGACACGGTCAGCTCGCCGAGGCGGAAGACGTTGTGAATGTATTCGGCCTCGCCGCTCTCGATCTTGCCGTGCACGGCCGATTCCTCGACCAGGCCCTCGATCTCGGAATCCGTCAGGATCTCGTGCTGCGAAAACTCCTGGACCCCGATCAGACGCAGGATCGCGCTCGACGCCGCGTTGAGACACCAGCTCAGCGGATAGAACACCAGGTAGGAGACATGCAGCGGATAGGCGATCCACTGCGACACCGGCATCGGCTCCCTGATCGCGAGCGTCTTCGGCACCTGCTCGCCGATGATGATATGCAGCGACGAGAACACCAGGAAACCCGCCACGAACGAGACGAAGTGGAGCGTGGCCTCCGACAGACCGAGCGGCTCGAGGATCGGGCTCAGCAGCGCAGAGACGGTCGGCTCACCGATCCAGCCAAGACCGAGCGACGCCATGGTGATGCCGAGCTGGCAGCAGGCGAGATAGGATTCGATATTTCCCATCATCGTCTGCAGCAGGCGGGCGCCGAAGCGATTCTGCTCGACCATGGCCTTGACGCGAAAGCCGCGGCTCTTCACCAGCGCAAATTCCGCCGCCACGTAGAACGCGTTGGCGGCGAGCAGGAGCACCGCCAGCAGCAGATTGATCGAGATCGAATTCATGTTTGCCTCGCGACCGCCTCGGCATTCCCCGCCGTTGCGCGGGCGGCCGACCTGAAGGGTCCCGCCATCACTGCGATAATTTCGACTGCAGGAAGTCGCGCACCGGCGCCGGCTCGACATCCTTCGCGATCACCGCGCGTCCCACCGCCTCCAAGAGGATGAAGGTGAGCTTGCCGCGCTTGACCTTCTTGTCCTGCGCCATCAACGCCATCAGCGCGTCGGCATCGGCGAGGCCTTCCTGCGCAAAGCCCGCGATGTCCTGCAGGCGGGTCGGCAGGCCGGCCTCGATCAGATGGCGCTCGACGCGCGCGGCGTCCTGCTCGCCGATCATGCCGAGCTTCGCCGAGAACTGCGCCGCCAGCGTCATGCCGATCGCGACGCCCTCGCCGTGGAACAGGCGGTCGGAGAAGCCGGTCGCCGCTTCCAGCGCGTGACCGAAGGTGTGGCCGAGATTGAGCAGCGCGCGCTCGCCGGTCTCGCGCTCGTCGCGCGAGACCACGCCGGCCTTGGCGCGGCAGGAGGTCGCGATCGCGTGCTCGCGCGCGGAGCCGCCCTTGACGATGTCGGCATGGTTCTTCTCCAGCCAGGCGAAGAAGGCCTCGTCGCCGAGCACGCCGTATTTGGCGACCTCGGCATAGCCGGCGCGGAACTGGCGCGGCGACAGCGTGTCGAGCACGGCGGTGTCGGCGATCACCAGCACCGGTTGGTGGAACGCGCCCAGCAGGTTCTTGCCCTGCGGCGAGTTGATGCCGGTCTTGCCGCCGACGGAGGAATCGACCTGCGCGAGAAGCGAGGTCGGCACCTGCACGAAATCGACGCCGCGGCGCAGGATCGCCGCGGCAAAGCCGGTGAGATCGCCGACCACGCCGCCGCCGAGCGCGATGACGAGATCGTTGCGCTCGATCTTGGCGGCGATCAGGGCTTCGCTGACCTTCTCCAGGCCGGCATAGGTCTTGGAGATCTCGCCTTCCTCGACCACGATGCGCGAGGTCGGGATGCCGCTCGCCGCGAGCGAGGCCTCGGCGGGTTCGAGCCAGTGCTTGGCCACGTTGCGATCGGTCACAACAGCGGTGCGCACGCCCGGACGCAAACGCGCGACGCGTTCGCCCAGCGAGGCCAGCACGCCGCGGCCGATGACGATGTCGTAGGCGCGGTTCTCCAGCGCGACCTCGACCTTGACGGGATCTGAATGTTTCAACGGCGCAGTCATCTCAGCGCACTCGCTACGTCGGCAGATGGGGAAGCGGCCTGTTCGCCGCAAAGATGGGCGCGCAGCGCCTCGATGCATTCCTCGACGATTCTGTCGTGCGGCACGTCGCGCGAGGCGATGGTGAGGTCGGCATGGCCATAGACCGGCTCGCGCTCGGTGAGCAGGCGCGTCACGGTTCCTTCGGGATCGGCGGTCTGCAGCAGCGGGCGGTCGGCGCGTCGGCGCACGCGGCGCATGATGACGTCGTGGTCCGCCTTGAGCCAGATCGACACCGCCTTTGCCGCGATGCGCTTGCGCGTCTCCTCGCGCATGAAGGCGCCGCCGCCGGTCGCCAGCACCACCGGCCCGCCGTCGAGCAGCCGCGCGATCACCCGCGCCTCGCCGTCACGGAAATAGGCCTCGCCATGGCGCTCGAAGATCTCCGGGATGGTCATTTGCGCCGACGTCTCGATCTCGGTGTCGGCATCGACGAAGGGCAGCTTGAGCCTGAGCGCCATGCGACGGCCGATGGTGGATTTGCCCACTCCCATCATACCGACGAGCACGATCGAGCGCGATCCCAGCGCCGACAGGATGTCGGCTTCGGGCGAAGCTGGTATCGGCAACGCGGCGTCGGACATGTCTCGCTCGATTGGATCCCGCTCGATCTGCCGCAAATGGCGGCGCGCTTCGGCCACCTATACGACCCCGGAAGGGGCCTCGCCAGAGGACTCTTGCCACGAAACGGCGAACATGTTGGATGATTTCATTGGTTAATTTGGCCGCCCAAGACCTACTTCCAAGACCTTCTCCCGAGACCTTGCCCCGATGCCCAGCCTGTTCCGCTTCCTGACGGTCGTCGCCGTGCTCGCCGGCATCGTCTATGGCGTGGTCTTCGCACTGGCCAACTTCGTCACGCCCAAGTCGCGGGAAATGACGGTGACTATCCCGCCGGATAAATTTCTCAAGAAATAGGAGCTAGCCTGACGGGCATGCGCAACTCGCCCTCAGACGCCAGGCTCACCGGCCTGTTCCTCGACATGCTCGCGGCGGAACAGGGCGCCGGGCCCAATACGCTCGACGCCTATCGCCGCGACCTCACCGATTTCTCGGAGTTTCTCGGCCGCGTCGGCCGCCGCTTTGCGGACGCTGAGACGCAGACGCTGCGCGACTATCTCGCCGATCTCGACAGCCGCGGCTTCAAATCCACCAGCGTGGCACGGCGGCTGTCGGCGCTGCGGCACCTTTATCGCTTCCTGCTCAACGAGCGCATCCGAACTGAGGATCCTGCCGCGATCCTGTCAGGTCCCAAGCGCGGCCGAAGCCTGCCGAAAGTGCTGTCGATCTCGGACGTCGACCGCATGCTTCGCCGCGCCAAGGAATTGAGCGAGGCGGAGGATGCCTCGCCGGCGAAGCGGCTGCGGAGCTTGCGGCTCTATTGCCTGCTCGAAGTGCTCTACGCCACGGGCCTGCGCGTCTCCGAGCTGGTGGCGCTGCCGCGCTCGGCGGCCAAGCGCGATGCGCGCATGATCGTGGTGCGCGGCAAGGGCAACAAGGAACGCCTGGTGCCGCTCAACGAGGCCTCGCGGCAGGCGATGGCGGATTATCTCGCTGCGACCGACGCCGCCAAAGCCGACACCAAAGCCGACAAGAAGAACGGCCTTACCGCCTCGAAATGGCTGTTCCCCTCGTTCGGCGAGAGCGGACACCTGACGCGGCAGCATTTCGCCCGCGACCTCAAGGAGCTCGCGGTCGCCTCGGGCCTACAGGCCCGGCTGGTGTCCCCGCACGTACTGCGCCATGCCTTTGCCAGCCACCTCCTGCACAATGGTGCGGACTTGCGCATCGTGCAGACCCTGCTCGGCCACACCGATATTTCCACCACCCAGATCTACACCCATGTGGTCGAGGAGCGGCTGAAGAGCTTGGTGCGCGACCTGCACCCGCTGGCGGAGAAGTGAGGCGTGGGACGTGCGCTCCCTCTCCCGCTTGCGGGAGAGGGCTGGGGAGAGGGTGTCTCCGCGACAATCCCCTAGAGGAGAGAACCCTCACCCGGCGCTACGCGCCGACCTCTCCCGCAAGCGGGAGAGGTGGAGGAAACCGCCTTGACTTCGGCCACATCTCCGCAGAAAGAGCCGTGGCCTCTCGCTTGATTTGGCTGCCTGCCCGGAGTGCACAAGCCAAGCCATTGAAGACGCTGCACTTCTTCCCACGGCCCCGACCTCGCTTCGCCTCGTAGCCCCGTCCCCCTATATTGAGTTGATGCAAGACCAGATGCGCAGCTATCTCGACTTCGAAAAGCCGGTCGCCGAACTCGATTCCAAGCTCGACGAGCTCAGGACGCTGGCGGCCTCCGGCACGGATATCGCTGACGAGATCGGGCGGATCGAGGACAAGGCGGCGCAGGCGCTGGCCGACCTCTATCAGAACCTGACGCCGTGGCAGAAGACGCTGGTGGCGCGGCATCCGCAGCGGCCGCATTTCAACGACTTCATCAAGGGCCTGATCACCGAATTCACCCCGCTCGCCGGCGACCGCAAGTTCGGCGAGGACGAGGCGCTGGTCGCCGGCTTCGGCCGCTTCCGCGGCGAGCCGATCTGCGTGATGGGCCAGGAGAAGGGCGATTCCACCGAGAGCCGCATCCGGCACAATTTCGGCATGGCGCGGCCCGAAGGTTATCGCAAATGCGTGCGGCTGATGGAGATGGCCGAGCGGTTCGGCCTGCCGGTGCTGTCGCTGGCCGATTCCGCCGGCGCCTATCCCGGCATCGGCGCCGAGGAGCGCGGCCAGGCCGAGGCGATCGCCCGCTCGACCGACGCCTGCCTGGCGCTGACCGTGCCGAACGTCGCGATCATCACCGGCGAGGGCATGTCGGGCGGCGCCATCGCCATCACCACCGCCAACAGGGTCCTGATGCTGGAGCACGCGATCTACAGCGTGATCTCGCCGGAAGCGGCGTCCTCGATCCTCTGGCGCGATGGCACCAAGGCGCAGGAAGCCGCCAACAACATGAAGATCACCGCCCAGGACATGCTCCGCTTCGGGGTGATCGACCAGATCCTGAAGGAGCCGGTCGGCGGCGCCCACCGCGATCCCGCCGCCATGATCGCCACCACGGGTGAGGCCATCGCAAAAGCCTTCGACGAGCTGCGCGGCCTCGACGGCGACGCCATCCGCAAGCAGCGGCGGCAGAAATTCCTCGATATCGGCCGGAAACTGGGCTGATTCGGCTCGATTCTGATGCCGTAGGGTGGGCAAAGCCGCGAAGCGCCGTGCCCACGATCTCTTCCTGATCGAGAAAGATGGTGGGCACGCTTCCGCTTTGCCCACCCTACGAAACTAGCTCACCCGCGCCAGGGACCCCGCGTCATGGGCCCCGGCTCAGCAGCGCACCGCCTAGGGGCGCTGCGCTGCGTCCGGGGCACGAGACCTCCCGGGCGCCCCCGGTAACCCCGCATTAACCCTTTTTTTGCCCAAATCGGCGATCTCTGTGGTGGTCTGGCCGCGTGGTCCAAGTTCCGGCCCAGTTTAAGTCTCTGTTGACCACACCTTTGGGCCAACGCCCTCGTGATCCCTGCTCGGGTTGCGACCACATGACCCAGAGGTTAGAATTTTAATCAATGGCTTCAGGGCACAAGCGCTGGGGCGTGAGCTGAAAAAACCCGTCTCTGACGGGTCCGGTTCGCCGGTCGGATCATGCGCCAAACGAATTGGGGTTCGCGCATCAATGCCCGGCACGGTGTGGGGTCCATCTTGATTTCTCGTTCGCTTGCTCGCGCGCTCTTGGCTTCGGTTGCGCTGATGACGGCCGGCGGTCTGCTGGCCGGCTGCAACACCGACCAGGTCTCGCTCGCGACCAATGCCAAGGCCAATCAGCCGGTGCCGCCGAAGCTGATCGCCGCGATGGCCGAGAAGGACATGGATCTGCAATCGCCGATCCTGGTGCGCCTGTTCAAGCAGGAGGCCGAGCTCGAGATCTGGAAGCAGACCCGCTCCGGCCAGTTCGCACTGCTCAAGACCTATCCGATCTGCCGCTGGTCGGGCGACCTCGGCCCCAAGGTGCGCGAAGGCGACCGCCAGGCGCCGGAAGGATTCTACTCGATCAATCCGAGCCAGATGAATCCGCAATCGGCCTATTACCTCTCCTTCAACACCGGCTATCCGAACGCGTTCGACAAGGCGCTGGGCCGCACCGGCTCGCAGCTGATGGTGCACGGCGACTGCTCTTCGCGCGGCTGTTACGCCATGACCGACGAGCAGATCGCGGAGATCTATTCGCTGGGCCGCGAATCCTTCTTCGGCGGCCAGAAGGCGTTCCAGCTGCAGGCCTATCCGTTCAGGATGACGCCGGTGAACATGGCCCGGCACCGCAACAATCCGAACATGCCGTTCTGGAAGATGATCAAGGAAGGCTATGATCATTTCGAGGTGACGCGGCAGGAGCCGAAGGTCGATTTCTGCGAGAAGAAGTACGTCTTCGACGCGGCGAAGCCGGCGGACGCCAAGCGCGATCCGGTGTTCGACGCCTCGGCGAAATGCCCGGCCTATGTCATCCCCGAGGACATCGTCGCCGCGGTGCGGGGCAAGCAGGCCAAGGACGAGGCCGAATACGCCAGGCTGGTCGCCAAGGGCACGCCGGTGGCGCGCATGAACACCGGCATCGACGGCGGCATGAACAAGGTGTTCGCCGCCAAGATTCCGGAAGGCTCGACCGGCCTGTCCGAGGGCGCCGAAGGCACCACGCTGCAGATGCTGGCGATGGCCAAGGCGCCCGGCACGATCCCCAGCCACGTCAATCCGCCGAAGCCGAACCTCGACGCGGTGGCGTCCGCGCCGGCGCCGCAGGAGGAGCCGGTGGTCGCGGTGCCCGCGAGCACCCGCATTGCCTCGGCCGCCCCGACGACTGAAAAGCCTCAAGAGAAATCCGGCGGCTTCTTCTCGAACCTCGGCCGCAAGATGGGCATCGGCTCATCCGACACCACGGCGACCACACCGCCGCCGCAAGCCACCGCATCCGTCGCCCCGGCCGCCACGACCACGACACCCCCGACCGCGGCGTCGCGGCTGAAAGCCGCCGTGAGCCGGTTCGTGCCGGGCAGCGACAAGAAGGATGCCGCGAAGGACGCGCCGAAGCCGGCCGTCGCCGCAAAGCCCGCCGAGCCGGCCAAGCCCGACACGCGCCTCGCCCAGACGCGGCCGGCGCTGAAGCCGTCGGTAAGCGACGGCGCGGGTGAAGCCACGCAGATCATGGGCGCCGCGCCGATAGTGTCATCGAACTCCTTCGACAGCCGGTTCTCGGCGGTGAAGTAGGCGGGCGATCTGCTTTCGTTTCGGCGCTTCTTCACTCCACAGTGTCAGCTCGGCCGTACCCCCTTTCGAGGCTCGCGGCGCGATCATCGCGCTGCTCGCGACTTCGGGATGACGGGACTTGAATAAGTTGCCCGCGCTATGGACTCGCGAATTTTTCCCAGACGGTCGGCCGGTTGGGAAGCTTACCGTTGACGGCATCCGCCGTTTGGAAAATAGGCTTCGCTGGCGTCGCTTGGGCACCATTTAGCACAGCCCCTTCCATTTCCGAGATGCTGAGTGCTGTAGCTCGGCTCGCAGGCCATCAAATACTGTTAGCCATTGCTGATACGACGGTTGTTCTCGTGCCGAGCCATTCCACTGCATAAGCCGCCGGCGACTGTGGCCAGCGTCCCCGCATGTCGCTGCGCTCATGTGGGCTACAGCAGCGCCTTCTACGGCGCCAGATACCGCATCAGTTCCGGATTGCCCCGCACCTGCCCCGCCTCGCCTTGCAGCGCGACGCGGCCGCGGTCGAGCACGTAGGCGTAGTCGGCGACGCGGAGCGCCAAATCGAGATGCTGCTCGACGATGATGACCGCGATCTCCTTGGCGAGCTCGATCAGGCGCTCGGTGATCTCCTCGATCACGCCGATCCAGACGCCTTCGGTCGGCTCGTCCAGCAGCAGCAGCTTGGGATCGCCGAGCATGGCGCGGCCGATCGCGAGCATCTTGCGCTCGCCGCCGGAGAGCGTGCCGGCGGGTTGGTCGAGCCGCTGGCCGAGCTTCGGGAAGATCGTCAACACGCGGTCGACCGCCGAAGCATCCTTCTTCGCGAGCGAGCCGACCGCGAGATTGTCGCGCACCGACAGGCGGGCGAACACCGAATGCTCCTGCGGCACGTAGCCGATGCCGGCGCGAACGCGCTCCTGGGTGGCTCTGCGGCTGATGTCGCGGCCGTCGAAGGCGACCTCGCCCTTCCACGCCGGCAGCTCGCCGACGATGGTCTTCATTAGCGTGGTCTTGCCGGCGCCGTTGCGCCCGAGCACGGCGACGCCGCCGCGCCAGGGAATGCCGAGCGTGACGTCGAACAGGACCTGGCTGCGGCCATAGCCGGCGTCGAGATGCTTGATGTCCAAAAATTCAGGCACGGCGCAGATAGATCTCCTGGACGGCTTTGTTGGCCTGGATCTCGGACACGGTGCCCGAGGCCAGCACCCTGCCCTGGTCGAGCACGGTGAGACGATCGCAGATGTCGCGGATGAAATCGAGGTCGTGCTCGACGATGACGAGGGAGCAATGCTGCTTGATCGGCTGCAGCAGCTCGCCGGTGACGCGGCGCTCCTCCAGGCTCATGCCGCCGGTGGGCTCGTCGAGCAAAAGAAGTTTCGGCTTGCCGGCGAGTGCCATCGCGATCTCCAGCCATTGCTGCTGGCCGTGCGACAGCGCGGCCGCGGCCTCGAAGGCGCGGTCGGCCAGGCGAAACTGCGTCAGCATGGTCATGACCTGGTCGTGCAGCGCGCCCCTGGTGCGCGACAACACGAGGTCGAACAGCGAGGACTGCGCCTGCAACGCGAGCAGGATGTTGTCGTACAGCGTCAGCGACGGCAGCACGGATGTGATCTGGAACTTGAGGCTCATGCCGGCGCGTGCGCGCTCGGTCGGCGTGAACGCGGTGATGTCGGTGTTGACGAAGGAGACCTTGCCTTGCGTCGGCACCTCGGCGCCGGCGATGCACTTCATCAGCGTGCTCTTGCCGGAGCCGTTGGGTCCGATCAGGCCGTGGAACTCGTTCTCGCCGACGGTCAGCGCCGCGTCGTCGAGCGCGGTGAGCTTGCCGAAGACCTTCTTGATGCCGGCGGCTTCAAGGAGCATCGCGCGTCTCCTTGGGTCTCGCACCGAAGCTGCCGACCCGTTCGCGCTCGCCAAGGAGGAAGCTGATCAGGCCGAGCGGGCGGAACAGGATCACGAGCAGCAGCAGCAAGCCCAGAATGATCGGCCAGATGTCGCGGTAATTGTCCGACAGCCAGAAGCTGACGCCCTCGACGATCACGGCACCGATCACGGCGCCGATCAGCGTGCCGGAGCCGCCGAACAGCACGTAGAGCACCACTTGCGTCGAGACCACGACGCCGACCATGTTGGGCCAGACGAAACCTTCGTGGAAGGCATAGAGGCTGCCGGCGAGGCCCGCGACGGCGCCGCCGATGGTGAAGATGATCGCCTTGAGGTGCTGCACCTTGTAGCCGAAGAAGGCGATGCGCTGCTCGTTCTCGCGCAGGCCCGCCAGCGCGAGGCCGAATTGCGAGCGCACCAGGAAGCGGCAGAGCAGGTAGACGGCGACGAGAATGCCGAGCACCAGATAATAGAACGCCGGACCTTCGGTGAAATCGTAGCTGCCCAGCGACATCGGCGCGATCGAGGGGATGCCGTTCTGGCCGCCGAGATAGTACCAGCCGCGCGCCAAGCGATCGGCGGCGTAGGAGCCGGTCAGCGTGCCGAGCGAGACGAAGATCACGCTGGAGGGATGCCGTCCCAACAGCAGGAAGCCGCCGAGCAGCAGCGCGAAGGCGAGGCCGATCAGCGTGCCCGCCGGCAGCACCAGGAAGATATTGGTGACGTTGAGGTCGCGCGCGAGCAGTGCGACGCCATACCCGGCCGAGCCGAAGAACAGCGCCTGGCCGAAGCTCATGATGCCGGCATAGCCCCAGACCAGGTCGAACGACAGCGCGAACAGCGCCAGGATGATCACGCGCGTCGCGAACACGGTGAGATAGTCCTGCAGCACCAGCGGCGCGAGCGCCGCCGCGACCAGCACGACGGCCTCGACGATCGGCAGGATCTTCCGTCCCGCCCTGACGCGGTCCTTGGCCTGTCCCGCCGCTGCGCCCTCAGCCATCGCACCGCCCGCTTCGTCGCCCATGTCGGTGGCGATGGCTTCTCTTACCACACTCATCGGCTTCAGCATTCCACGTTAAGCATTGAGAGGTCAGTCCGCGTTGGTTCACCTCTCCCCAGCGGGGACAGGTCGGATTGCGCCTGGCGATGCGAAGCATCGTCCGGAGCAATCCGGGTGAGGGGCCGCGACATCGAGTGAGACCTGATCCCCTCACCCGGATCGCATCTTGCGATGCGATCCGACCTCTCCCTCCGGGAGAGGTGAAGATCAGCATTCCTTGGGATCGACGAGGCCGGCGCTGCGGGCGACGATCTCGTAATTCCCGCCTTTGGCGACCGCGGTGTACATCTTCATCTTGCAGTGCCGTTTGCCGGGGACCATCTCGGCAGGCCCGCCCGGACCTTCGGCGATCTTGGCATGGTCGAGCGCGGCGGCAACGGACTCGCGGTCGATCTTGCCGGCTTCCTTGACCGCGGCTTCCCACAGCTTGAGGCCGCGATAGGTGCCGGTCGCGGCACTGCCGGCCGCGAACAGGAAGTTGCCGGGGAAATCCTTCTCGTACGCCGCCTGGATTTTTGCGTCGAACGGGTTCTCCTTGGTGAGCACCTTGAAATAGTCGAGACAGCTGGCGAGGCCCTCGATCTCGGCGGCCTGATTGATGTTGAGCGTGTTCTCGTCGTAGTAGACGCAGGCGAGACGCCCGCCGTTCTTGAGGAAGCCGGCTTCATAGAGCTGCTTGAAGAACGGGCCGACGCCGGGCGGGATCACGGTGTTGAAGACGACGTCGACCTTGTTGGAGACGATGCGGTTGACGGTCGCGGAGAAGTCGACCTGGTCGAGCGGGTAATATTCCTCGAACACGACCTCGCCGCCGTTCGCCTCGATCACCTTGCGAGCGTAGACGTTGAGCGTGTGCGGCCAGACATAGTTGGCGCTGGGCAGCGCGAACTTCTTGCCGCCGTTCTTGATCAGCCAGGGGATGAACTCGTCGCATTGCTGCGCCGGCGTCGGCCCGGTGCAGAACAAATAGGGCGTGCACTCCTTGCCCTCGTAGAGCTGCGGATAGATGTAGAGCGTCTTGCCGCGCGCCACGATCGGATCCTTGATCGCGTTGCGCATCGAGGAGGTGATGCCGCCGAGCACCATGTCGACCTTGTCACGCTGGATCAGTTTTCGCACGTTACCCACCGCAACCGACTCGTTCGACGCGGTGTCCTCGATATAGAGCTCGAGCGGACGGCCGAGCAGGCCGCCGGCGGCGTTGATCTCCTTGATCACCATCTTGGCGACGTTGGCGTCGGCGTTGCCGGCATAGGCGATCGGGCCGGTGAGGTCGGTGGCGATGCCGACCTTGATCGGGGCCTCGGCCGCATTGGCCCAGGGCGCCGGGATCACCCAGCTTCCGACCCCGGTTGCGACCGCGCCGGACGCGAAGGCGAAGTTGGAGAGGAAGCGACGGCGTGAGAGCTGCGTGCGATCGAACATGTGATTAAACCCCTTTTCCAGCGATGAGGCCCTGCGGGCGGAATTTGATGAAGACAATGGCGAGCACGAAGACGAGCACGTCGGCGACGACGGGCGCCATGATCCATGGCAGCGCGGCACTGAGCGTGCCGATGACGCCGGCACCCGCGACCGGCCCGATGAAGGAGCCGACCCCGCCGACCATGACCGCGACAAAACCCTGGATCAGGAAGCGCAGGCCGAGATCGGCATAGAGGCTGAACACCGGGACGATCAGCGCGCCGGCGAGCCCCGCAAGGGCGGAGCCGAATGCGAAGGTGGCGCCGTACATCAGCGGCGTGGAGATGCCCGAGGCCCGCGCCAGCGAGGGATTTTCCAGCGTGGCGCGCATGCGCAGGCCGAAGCTGGTGCGCGACAGCAGCAGGTAGCAGCCCGCCATCACCAGGAGCGTGATGACGATGATGGTGAAGCGCCAGGCCGAGATGTGCATGGCGCCGATGTCGATCGAGCCGCCGATCGGCTCGGGCACGGTGAGGTAGAAGCCGCCGATCAGCCCGCGCACGGATTCGCGGATGATCAGGCCGAGCGCATAGGTGCCGAGCATGGCGACGATCGGCGCGGCATAGAAGCGGCGGATGATCAGCGCCTCCAGCGCGAAGCCGAGCGCGCCGACCACGAAGGGCGCCGCGACCATGCCGGCCCAGATCGGCATGCCCTTGGCGTAGGCGAGATAGGTGATGTAGGCGCCGAGCAGGACGAACTCGCCCTGCGCGAAATTGAAGATGCCCATCATGCTGGCGATGATCCCGAGCCCCAGCACGATCAGGACGATGATCGCGCCGAAGCTCAGGATCTCGAACGCTGCGACGAACGCGTTAGCCATGCGTGGCGTTTCCGGCGACCTGCATCGATGCTCCGCTCACATCTTCTTCCAGTCGCCGATCTGCTCGAAGGCATGGGCGGCGCGATAGATAGTGGACTCCTCGAACATGCGGCCGACCAGCATCAGGCCGACCGGCAGGCCGTCGATCATGCCGCAGGGCAGCGACATCGCGGGATGATGGGTGATGTCGAACGGCGCGGTGTTGGAGATCATCTCCAGCGCGCGGGCGACATATTCCTCGCGGCTGGCATTGGGCTCCGGCAGCTTGGTCGCCTTCATCGGCGTGGTGGGCATCAAGAGCAGATCGTAGTCCTTGAAGGCCTTGTCGTAGGCGGCGGTCAGCCGGCGCGAGATGTTGAGCGCCTTGCCGTAGAAGCGCGGACCGAAATTGTTGTTGATGTAGGTGCCGAGCATCATGAACAGCTTCGTGGTCTCGGACAGCGAATCCGCCTGCCGGCGCCAGCCGCGATGGAAATCCATCAGCGAGGTCGAATAGAGATCGCCGCGGGACAGGCCGTAGCCGTCGCCGAACATCATGGTCTGGGTCAGGCCTTCGGTCCCGATCGGGGTCCAGATCGCGCCACCCAACAAGTGCATCGGGATCGAGACGGTCTCGACGGTGGCGCCGAGGTCCTTGAAGCGCTTGGCGGCCTCGCGCACGCTTTCATTCACGGCGGCTTCTGCGACCGGCTGCTCAAAGCCTTCCTTGACGATGCCGATCTTCATGCCCTTGACGCCCTGGCCGAGCGCCTTGGTGTATTCCTCGACCTTGGGCGCCTTGATGCGCGGATCGTAGCCGTCGTCGCCGGCGAGCACCTCGAGCAACAGCGCATTGTCGGCGACGGTCGCCGTCATCGGGCCGGTATGGTCGACATAGATCTCGATCGGCATGATGCCGGTGTAAGGGACGAGGCCCCAGGTCGGCTTCATGCCGTAGGTGCCGCAGAACGAGGACGGCATGCGGATCGAGCCGCCCTGATCGCCGCCGATCGCCATGTCGACCTCGCCGAGCGCGACCACGACACCCGAGCCCGAGGACGAGCCGCCGGCGGAGTAGCCCATCTTGTGTGGATTGTGCACCGCTCCGTAGGAGTTGGTGTGGCTGCCGCCGGACAGGCAGAAGTGCTCGCAATGCACCTTGCCCTTGATCTCCGCGCCAGCATCCAGCATGCGCGTGACGATGGTGGCGTCGAAATCGGGCACGAAACCTTCCAGCGTCGAAGAGCCGTTGGTCATGGGCACGCCGGCCAGCATGATGTTGTCCTTCAGCGCCACGGTCTTGCCCTTGAGCTTGCCGCTGGCGGCGCCTTTCACGGTCGACTTGCGGTACCAGGCATTGCGCGGGTTCTCTTCGGCCGAGGGGCGATAGCCTGGGGTGCGCGGATATTTCACCTCCGGCAGCTCGTCCGGCATCGTGGCAACGAGATTGTAGGCTTCGATCGAACCCTGCATCAGGCCGCGAAACGAGGCGACGTCGTCATCGGTGAGCGAAAGGCCGCACTGCTCGGCGACACTGCGGAGCTGGGCTGGCGTGGGAAGGGCAACTGTCACGGCGCTCTCCTTGAGGCTTCTTGATCCCTGGCACTGGACGGAAGCCGCTCGCTCGCACCTTGCAGAGCGCGGGCCAATCGGCTTCACTCCGTTACTAGAGACGGAAATATTTTCCTTTTCAAGTATTATTTCGCGACACCGCTGCGGCGCGTCGGCAGGGGCCGCTCAGAGCGTCTTGAGGATCCTGAAGTCGAGGCCGTCGGCCTCGGCGAGATACATCGGCATCTCGGCGCGGCCGTCGCGCAGCGTCACGGGACCGCGGCCGGCCGTATAGACGGTGTTGCGCGCGGCCTTGAGCAGCGGACGAAAGGCCAGCGAGCCTGCGCGATGGGCCACCGATTCCAGGAAGCGCAACCCCTCATAGTTCGACTGGCCGACGGAGCCGACCGGCGGCGCGTTGGCCCCGAACATGGCCTGGTAACCGCTGAGGAACTCGTCGTTGGCGTGCGAGGCCATGCAGTTGAAATAGCCGGACGCACAGAACAGATTCTCGGTGTTGTCGGCGCCGATGCCGAGCAGCACAGTCTCGTCCATCGCGCCCGCGAGCCGCAGCGTCGACGTCGCGAGGCCCGCCTCCGCGAAGGCGCGATTGAAGGTGATGCTGTCGGTGCCGATCAGCGAGATCAGCACGACGTCGGGCCTTGCCGCACGGATGCGCGCCAGATGCGGCTCGTGATAGTCCTCGCCGACCGGCACGAACTCCTCGCCGACCACCTGGCCGCCCGCCTCCTTGATGTAGCGCTTCACCGCGCGATGCGATTGCCAGGGCCAGACGTAGTCGCTGCCGATCAGGTACCAGCGTGCCGCCTTCTTGACGTCGGCGAGCCAGTGGATGGAGGGCCGGCTCTGCCAGCGCGGCGTCTCCCCGATCGCCATCACGCCCGGCGTGCGCTCGCCGCCTTCGTAGACCGGGGTGTAGATGTAAGGGATGCGGTTGCCGGTGACCTTGCGGAGCGCGACGCGAACGGCACTGATGTGCGAGCCCATGATCAGGTCGACCTCGTCGAAGGCGATCGCCTGCTCGGCGCGGCGCACCACCTCCTCGATCGGACCGCCGGAATCGTAGATCGACAGCTCGAGCTCGCGGCCCAGAATGCCGCCGCGCTTGTTGATCTCGGCGACCGCCAGCATCGCGCTGTTGGTGGAGGTCGGACCCCAGATCCCGGGCGAGCCGGTGAAGGTGAGGAAATTGCCGATGCGCAGCTTGTTGCGCGCGCCGCGGCGCCTCATGACGTCGGCGTCATATGGCGACAGGTCGAAATCCGCCGCCGAAGACGACAAATTCCTGAACAGCAAGAACGGCGGCAACGCCGAGCCGCCGTGAGCCGGGAAGTTCACCGTCGCGCGCACGCCAACTCCTGTCTGAGACCAGACCTGAAAGCACATTCTTCGAGCGGCCGCGGCATCCGCCCCTTTGTTGGGCAATGATCCTATTTTGAAAATATTGAATATTCAAGAATTGAAGTGCATATAGATGCAGCATGGATTGCAAGACATTCACTCATTTGGGTCAAGGCGAAGTCTCAGCCGTGGCAAAACCGCCGAAACAAAACTCCCCGATCACCGAACACCTCGCTTATCTGCTCGCGCAAGCCAACCGGGAAATCAACCGGCAGCTCGAACTGCGGTTGAGCAAGGAGGGGGTTCCCGTCGAGCAATGGCGCATTTTGAAGGTGCTGTCGGACGGCAACGGCCATTCGATGGGCGAGCTCGCAGAGGCCGTGCTGCTCAACCATCCGACGCTGACCAAGATGATCGACCGCATGGTCTCGGACACACTGGTCTATCGCGTCCAGGATCCGAACGACCGCCGCAAGGTGCTGATGTTCATCTCCGACCGCGGCAAGGTGCTGTGCAAGAAGCTCAACTCGCTTGCGGTGGACCAGGAGGAGCACATCCTGGAGAGCTACGGCGACAAGTCGACCAGCGAGTTGAAGCGGCTGCTCGAGAGCCTAATCGACAGCTCGAATTAGGCTCGTCCTCGAGGCCAGGCTGAGATGAGCAGGCGCCGCATTTGCGTCATCGCCAGCACGAGAGGCGATAGCGTTGGCCGTTCCATGTCGTCCAGCCAGCGGCCTTGTTGCTGACCGGTTTGGCTAAATACCATTTATTGCCATCGGCATGGTTGAAATATAGGCCGCCCTTCGTTCCGCTGCGTGGATTTGTCAACTTCACCCATCGCGAGCCATTGTCTGAGAAGCTACCTGCCCAGCGTGCTCCCGAGCTGCTGGTGCAAGTGTCGCCGTCGCAGCTTGTCTGACTGTCGTCCACGGCGGCCCATTTCATCCGGGCCGGCCGGCCATCGATGTTGCAAGACCATGTTCCGCCCCACCATCCGGCGACCTGGCTCGCAGGGGCCGAACCGCAGGCGTAAAAGCTAAATGCAAGAAAACAAAAGGCAGTTGGCAGCGCACGTTTAGACATTGTCCGGGCTCCATTTTGTCGGGCCGCGTGATGCGTCTCAATCAGAACACGGATCGAGCTTTGCTGCGGTGATCCAGTTCACAAAGAACGGCAAAGATTGGGTGGTTTACCCGGCAGGTTCTCCGAGACACGATCCCGCGCTTTGCCCGAACGCCGTCAGCTGCGCGCGATGCTGGGCTTCACGCCTTTGCTCAGCCGCGCATTTGACGATGGCCGTGCCGAGCATTCATGTCCCCCACCGAAGTGTCTTGTCGTTGGAATGTCGCTTCGGCATCCTCGGCAGCTTGTCAGCGAGGCGCTGTGCAAGAAGCTCAACTCGCTCGCGGTGGATCAGGAGGAGCACATCCTGGAGAGCTACGGCGCCAAGTCGACCAGCGAGCTCAAGCGGCTGCGGGAGAGTTTGATCGACAGCTCGAATTCAGTCCTCGTGAGAGCTGCGCTTGCGTTTCGGAACTTGACAGCGCCGAGCCTCGGGAACCAAAAGCGGAACTTGACGTTGTCCTCGCCTCATCGGCCGTGGAGAGCGCGTCCGCCGAGCCGCTCTGATTGTTCAACCCAGCACGACGTAGCAGATGCCCCCTTCCGTGTTGATTGTCGAAGACGAGATTTTCGTCGCCAGCGACATCGCTCGCATTCTGGAAGACGCAGGCTATCGCGTCGCCGGGATAGCGACGGATCGCAAGGAGGCCTTGGAGGCGGGTCCACAGGCGCAAATTGCGCTGGTAGACGTCAACCTGAGGGACGGCTCGACCGGACCGCAGATCGCGCTGGACCTTGCGCGGAACTATGGCACCAAGATCGTGTACGTCACGGCAAATCCTGCGCAGATCCAGCCGAGGGCGGGCACTGCAATCGGCTTCATCCGCAAGCCTTTTAGTGATGAGGCGATCCTGACGGCGGTCCAGCACGCAGCGGGCGTGCCGGAAGCGCTGCGCTCTCCGGACGTCACGTTCTTTGCGGCTGCGGGCGGCTCATCGACGTCTTTGGAATCATAGCCACGGCCCGGAGCCCTTCCGGTCTCCAATCGTAGGCGATTTTCCCACCGAGCTGACTGGACATACTCAAGGCGATCAGCCTGGAGCCAAAGCCTTCAGCCGCCGGCGCCGACCTGATTTGCGGACCGCCAATTTCCGTCCACGCAACGACGACATCATCATCGGCCGCGTTCACGTCCACCGAGACGCGCCCGGCTAGCGTCGAGAATGCGCCGTACTTGGCGGCGTTGGTTGCAAGTTCGTGGAAGGACAGAGCGAGCGGGGTGGCGGAGCGATCGTCGATAGGGACATCATCGCCCGTGATGAGCACCCGCTTGGTCTCCGACTGATAGGCCGACAAGAGTTGCTCCAGAAGACCCTTGAGCGTTGCCTGGGTCGAAGTCGGCCGCGAGCGGGCGCTGTGCGGACGCACGAAATCATGCGCCTTGGCGAGCGACATGATGCGCGACCGCAACTCGTCCGCAAGTCCCTTGAGCTCCGGATGCGTACGGGTCGACAGGCCGATCAAACCATTGATCACCGAGAAGATGTTCTTGATGCGATGGCTCAGCTCCTGGCTGATCATCTCGCGCTGATCCATCAGCAGTTTCTGCTCGTGGATGTCGGTGCAGGTTCCGAACCAACGGGTGATGTTGCCGTCGGCATCCCGCATCGGCAATGCGCGTCCGAGGGTCCAGCGATAATTGCCCTCGGCATCCCTCAAACGGTACTCGATTTCGTAGGGCTCGCCGGTCCGCAACGCATGCCGCCACCGCTCCCAAGCTCTGTCTTGGTCCTCGGGATGAAACATGCCGTTCCAGCCCTCACCGTCGGTCGAGCCCTCCGGGACGCCCGTAAATTCATACCATCTGGCATTGTAGTAATCGTGATCACCGTTCGGCAGCGTCGACCACACCATCTGGGGCATGGTGTCGGCCAGTACACGAAACTTCTGCTCGGTTTCAGAAAGCGCCTGCTTCGCAACCGCCTCGCTGGCCTGCTGCCTCTTCGTGGTCTTGCGATGACCCATCGCACCCACAACCTGGCCGGCCATGACACGCAAGCCCTGCTCCTGCAACGGGGTCAGACCAAGCCTTGGCGCGCGATCGATGACGCAGAGCGAGCCGAGCGGAAAGCCGTCATCCGTCAGCAGCGGCGCACCGGCGTAAAAGCGGATGAAAGGATCGCCCGTGACCAAGGGATTGTCCGCGAACATCGGGTCCACGGCAGCATCGGGCACGACCATCAGATCCGATCCCAGCATGGCGTGCGCGCAGAAAGAAGATTCCCGCGGCGTCTCGGATACGTGAAGGCCGTGCTTGGCCACGAAGCGCTGCATCGTGTCCCCGACCACACTGATCAGACAGATCGGCGCCTCGCACAGCGCCGCAGTGAAGCGGGTTAATTCATCGAAGCTCGCTTCATCGGCAAGACCTTCGAGGTCGAGCGCCTCGATTATCTCGCTTCTGGATGGCGGAAGATCGTCTAAGGAACTCATGAACGGCCTTAACCCCGGCTCCAGCGCAGCCATCGTCGAGCAATATAGCTCGTCATATGGCCGCCTCCCCACGTTAAGCCGTCCCGACTTGCATTCCGATCGTCACACGGTCAGGCACCGGCGGACATCATTGTCCCGCCTTGAGGGCGAGCGCACACCCACAAGGTGATGACATCATAACAACAAATGTTAATCGGAGTTCCGGCCGGGTCCACAGCACCGACCGGGCCACCATTGAAACGCCAAGGCGAGCCGGCCGACTGTCCCCGGCTACGCATACCGCCCGTGGCAGTGCTTGTACTTCTTCCCCGAGCCGCACGGGCAATCCTCGTTGCGGCCGACCTTGCCCCAGCTGGCGGGGTTCTTGGGATCGCGCAGCGCGGCGTCGGAGGCCTGCGCTCCGAGCGTGACGCTCGCGAGCGCCATCTCGTCCTCACCGGTGTTGGGATCGAACTTGTGCGCCTCCATCGGCGGCAGGACGGGGGCTTCCTGCTCCGGCGGGACGATCTCGACCCGCATCAGCTGCGCCGTGACCGCCTCGCGCAAGTGAGCGCTCATCTCCTGGAAGAGATTGAAGGCCTCGGTCTTGTACTCCTGCAAGGGATCGCGCTGGCCGTAACCGCGCAGGCCAATGACCTGGCGCAGATGGTCGAGCATGATCAGATGCTCGCGCCAGAGATGGTCGAGGGTCTGGAGCAAAATGGTCTTCTCGACGTAACGCATCACGTCGGGGCCCCATTGCGCCACCTTGGCCGCCATGTGCTCGTCGGCCCTGGTCTCGATGCGGGAGAGCAGCTCCTCGTCGGCGATGCCCTCTTCCTTGGCCCATTCGTCGACCGGCAGGTCGAGATCGAGCACGCGCTTCAACTCGTCCTTCAGGCCTGCGACGTCCCACTGCTCGGCATAGGCATGCTCGGGCACGTGCTTGGCGACGAGGTCATCGATGAAGGCGTGGCGCATGTCGGCGACGGTTTCGGCGACGCTCTCGTCCTTCATCAGCTCGACGCGCTGGTCGAAGATCACCTTGCGCTGGTCGTTCTGCACGTTGTCGAACTTGAGCAGGTTCTTGCGGATGTCGAAGTTGCGCGCCTCGACCTTCTGCTGCGCCTTCTCGAGCGCCTTGTTGATCCAGGGATGGATGATGGCCTCGCCCTCTTGCAGGCCGAGACGCTGCAGCATGCTGTCGAGACGGTCCGAGCCGAAGATGCGCATCAGGTCGTCTTCCAGCGACAGGAAGAACTTCGAGCGGCCGGGGTCGCCCTGACGGCCGGAGCGGCCGCGCAGCTGGTTGTCGATGCGGCGGGATTCGTGACGCTCGGAGCCGATGATGTAGAGGCCGCCCGGCTTCTTCACGGTCTTGGCCGGCTTGGACCCCTTCGCCGGCTCGATCTCGACGGTCTCCTCGGCCTTCAGCACGATATTGCGGAAGGTCTCGATGTCGGCCTTGATCTGCTCGATCTTCCTGGCCTTCTCGGCTTCGTCGGTGATCCCGACGGTCTCCTGCTGGATGCGCATTTCCAGCGAGCCGCCGAGCTTGATGTCGGTACCGCGGCCGGCCATGTTGGTGGCGATCGTGATCGCACCGGGCACGCCGGCTTCGGCGACGATATAGGCTTCCTGCTCGTGGAAGCGCGCGTTCAGCACCGCGAACAGCTTCGCCGGCTTGCCGGCGCGGGCCGCCGCATAGAGCTTGTCGAGGGCGTGCTCCTTGCCGAAGTCGATCTGCTTGTAGCCGTTCTTCCTGAGGAATTCGGCGAGCACTTCCGACTTCTCGATCGAGGCCGTGCCGACCAGCACCGGCTGCAGCCGCGAATTGGCGCGCTCGATCTCGGCGAGGATCGCCTGGTATTTTTCCTGCTGGGTGCGGTAGACCTCGTCGTCCTCGTCGAGACGGGCAACCGACAGATTGGTCGGGATCTCCACGACCTCGAGCTTGTAGATGTCGAACAGCTCGTCCGCTTCGGTCGCGGCCGTGCCGGTCATGCCGGCCAGCTTCTCGTACATGCGGAAATAATTCTGGAAGGTGATCGAGGCCAGCGTTTGGTTCTCGGGCTGAACCTGGACGTGCTCCTTGGCCTCCAGCGCCTGATGCAGGCCTTCCGAATAACGGCGGCCCGGCATCATGCGTCCGGTGAACTCGTCGATGATGACGACCTCGTCGTCGCGGACGATGTAGTCCTTGTCGCGGGTGAACAGCGTGTGGGCGCGCAGCGCCTGGTTGATGTGGTGCACGACGGAGACGTTCTCGACGTCGTAGAGCGACTCGCCCTTGAGCTGGCCGGCATCGCGCAGCAGCGTCTCGATCTTCTCCATGCCGCCTTCGGTCAGCGTCACCGTGCGCTGCTTCTCGTCGACGTCGTAATCGGTCTTGTCGAGCTTGGGCAGGAAGCTGTCGATGGTGTTGTAGAAGTCGGAGCGGTCGTCGAGCGGGCCGGAGATGATCAGCGGCGTGCGCGCCTCGTCGATCAGGATGGAGTCGACCTCGTCGACGATGGCGAAGAAGTGCGGCCGCTGGACCATGTCCTCGAGCCGGTACTTCATGTTGTCGCGCAAATAGTCGAAGCCGTATTCGTTGTTGGTGCCGTAGGTGATGTCGCAGGCATAGGCCGCCTTGCGCTCGGCATCGTCGAGGCCGTGCACGATCACGCCGGTGGTCATGCCGAGGAAGCCGTAGATCTGGCCCATCCAGCCGGAGTCGCGGCGGGCGAGATAATCGTTGACGGTGACGACGTGGACGCCCTTGCCGGCGAGCGCGTTGAGGTAGACCGCGAGGGTGGCGACCAGCGTCTTGCCTTCGCCGGTCTTCATCTCGGCGATGTCGCCCTCGTGCAGCACCATGCCGCCGATCAGCTGGACGTCGAAATGGCGCTGGCCGAGGGTGCGCTTGGCGGCCTCGCGCACGGTGGCGAAGGCGGGCACCAGGAGATCGTCCAGCGTCTTGCCCTCGGCAAGCTGCTTCTTGAACTCGGCGGTGCGGGCCTTGAGCGCCTCGTCGGAAAGTTTGGAAACCTCGGGTTCCAGCGCGTTGATCGCGTTGACGCGGGACTGATATCCCTTCACCCGCCGGTCGTTGGCGGAGCCGAAAAACTTGCGGGCGAGCGCGCCGATCATGCCTAGTTCCTGTGTTCGCGATTTAACCGCGTTGGGCCCGAGAAAGTTGTCACCCGCCTGCCTATCAACTCACCGTGACGCCTGATGGCACCTTCGGCCCGGACTGCGGGGTCGTCCGCCATATGGGTGGGAATTGGGCAAGCCTGGGTTCAACGGCCAAAAACGCAGCAAAATAAACGCCATCGCCATGGTCGCGACCGGGCAGAGATATGGCCCGGTCGGGGCCTTGTCAACGGCGGGCGCATTGCGGCTAATTCATCATTTCGACAGACTTTTCGCGTTGCCAAGCCCCCCTGAATTGGGCAAGTGTCCGCCCCGCTCGAGCAGCCCCCTGCTTCAACATAAGGATTTTCCATGACCAGCTCGTTCCCGGTAACCACCGGCCAGCGTTTCCGCCTTGCGACCGCCCTGGCTGGCAGCCTTGCCCTGGCGCTGTCGCTGGCGTTCGCGGGCCCGCTCCGGGCCGCCGACGATCCGGTGCTGGCAAAGGTCAATGGCGCGGAAATCAGGAAGAGCGACGTCGCCATGGCCGAGGAGGAGCTCGGGCCGAGCCTCGCCCAGATGGACCCCGCGACCAAGGACGAGAACGTCCTGTCGTTCCTGATCGACATGAAGATCGTCAGCAAGGCTGCCGAGGACAAGAAGGTCGCCGACAGCGAGGAGTTCAAGAAGCGCCTGGCATTCGCCCGCAATCGGCTCTTGATGGACAGCCTGCTCGCCAATGAGGGCAAGGCCGCCACCACCCCCGACGCCATGAAGAAGGTCTACGAGGAGGCCTCCAAGCAGATCACCGGCGAGCAGGAGGTGCGCGCCCGCCACATCCTGGTCGAGACCGAGGACGAGGCCAAGGCGGTCAAGGCCGAGCTCGACAAGGGCGCCGATTTCGCCGAGCTGGCCAAGAAGAAGTCCAAGGATCCGGGGTCGGCCGATGGGGGCGACCTCGGCTTCTTCACCAAGGAGCAGATGGTGCCGGAATTCTCCACCGTCGCCTTCGCGCTGGAGCCGGGCAAGGTCTCCGACCCCGTGAAGTCGCAGTTCGGCTGGCACATCATCAAGGTCGAGGAAAAGCGCAACCGCAAGGCGCCGGACTTCGAGCAGGTCAAGGCGCAGATCGAGCAATATGTGACCCGCAAGGCCCAGGCCGAGTATGTCGCCAAGCTGCGCACCGAAGCCAAGGTCGAGCGGCTGGACCAGCCGGCGGCAGGCGCCAAGTCGGATGCCAAACCGGCCGACCCGGCCAAGCCGTCCGACAGCAAGATGGCGCCGCCAGCGAAGAAGTAAGAATTCGCTGTCACTTCGCGTACGCCGAGAGTATCTAACGTCGCAATGGCCGGGGATTCCCCGGCCATCTGCATGTCCAGACCCCAGCAAGGCGCTCCGCGATGTCCTCCTCCGTTTCCCCGCTCGCCCCAAAGACCGTCCCCGATATGCCCGTGATCGCGGGCGTCCGCCTGGCGACCGCCGAGGCCGGCATCCGTTACAAGAACCGCACCGACGTGCTGCTGGCGGTGATGGACAAGGGCACCGCGGTCGCCGGCGTCTTCACCAAATCGAAATGCCCCTCCGCGCCGGTGGAATGGTGCCGCGCCAAGCTGAAGGGTGGCGGATCTTCTAAAAAAGGATTGGCGCGCGCCCTCGTCGTCAATTCCGGCAATGCCAACGCCTTCACCGGCAAGACCGGCCGCGCCTCCACCGCGCTCACCGCCAGGATCGCGGCCAAGGCGGTCGGCTGCAGCGAGGGCGAGATCTTCCTGGCCTCGACCGGCGTGATCGGCGAGCCGCTTGATGCGACCAAGTTCGACGGCGTGCTCGGCCGGCTGGCCGAAACCGCGGCGCCCGGCGACTATCTCGCCGCGGCCAAGGCGATCATGACCACCGACACCTTCCCGAAAGTCGCGACCGCGACCGTCAAGCTCGGCAAAGCCAAGGTCACCATCAACGGCATGGCCAAGGGCGCCGGCATGATCGCTCCCGACATGGCGACGATGCTGTCCTTCATCTTCACCGACGCGCCGATCGCGCCTGCGGCGTTGCAGGCGCTGCTCAAGGCCGGCGTCGAGGACACCTTCAACGCGGTGACGATCGACGGCGACACCTCGACCTCGGACACGCTGCTGGCCTTCGCCACCGGCGCTGCCGCCGCGCACGGCGCACCAAAGATCAGCCGCGCCAGCGATCCGCGCCTGAAAGCCTTCGTCAAGGCCTTCAACCAGGTGCTCGCCAACCTCGCCGAGCAGGTCGCCCGCGACGGCGAAGGCGCGCGCAAGCTGGTCGAGATCATTGTCGAGGGCGCCAAGACCAAGGCCTCGGCGCGCCGAATCGCGATGTCGATCGCCAACTCGCCGCTGGTGAAGACCGCGATCGCCGGCGAGGACGCCAATTGGGGCCGCGTGGTGATGGCGGTGGGCAAGGCCGGCGAGCCGGCCGATCGCGACAAGCTCTCGATTTCGTTCAACGGCATCCGCGTCGCCAAGAGCGGCGCGCGCGATCCGTCTTATGACGAAGCGCAGGTGTCGGAGGCGATGAAGGCGCCGGAGATCGAAATTCTGGTCTCACTCGGCCTCGGCAAGGGCCGCGACCGCGTGCTGACTTGCGACCTCACCAAGGAATATGTGGCGATCAACGGGGACTACAGGTCGTAATTTCCGCTGCGACTCCCCGAGTCCGTCATCCTGAGGTACGAGTGGCGTGATGCCTGGCATCACGCCAGGAGCCTCGAAGGATGAACGGCCACGCGGCAGCAGCGCGGAAACAGGGCCGTCGCCCTTCGAGGGCCGCTAAGAAGCGGCCGCCTCAGGGTGACGGTGATTGATTGCCTCACCCCGAGATCCGGGCGTCCGCGACCGCTTTCTTGAACAGCGCGTTCATCGCGTCCGAGATGCCTTGGGTCGGGCTTACCTCGAAATACAGCCCTGGCGAAGCGCAGCTCTGCATGTTCTGCGCGATCTCGCTGTTCGGCGACGGGCCATAGGGGCCGGCATTGAACGGGTCGACCCATTTCATGTACCAGCTGTTGGTGGGCAGCGCGAGATAGGTCGTGTAGAGCACGGCCACCTTGACGCCCCGGTCCTTCATCGTCTTGCAGAGCGAGGCGTTGATCGGCGATTGGCACCGCGACGAGCCCGAAAGCGGCTTCAGGCAGCCCGTATTGCTTTCGTCGGCGACACCGTCGGAGACGAAAAAAAGATACTTCAGGGGCGCGTTGGATTTGCCGCTTCCGGGATTGGGAATTTCCTTGTCGATCGCCGGCAGGATGGTGCTGAACGGTGTGTCCTGATCCTTGGTATATTTGTCATTGTTGCCGTAGACGCCCATCAGGTCGATGTTGCCGGCCGCCGTCTTCGCGCTCGACAAGTTCGAGGACAACGGGAAAAGCGCACGCAAGCCGATCGTCTTTGAGTCCGCGCCGAAATCGTAGATCGCCATGCGAAACTGGTTCGAATAGGTCTGGCTCGCGGCAGCCGTGTCCATCAGCGATTGCGTCGCGCTGCGCAGCACGTCGATTCGGGTGGTCACGCCAATGCTCTTGGCCAGATTGTAGTAATTGTTGGAATCATTGTAGTCGTGGCAGGCGAAGGCACACTGGTCGTCTGGCTTGAAGCTGTTGCCGGTGGTCGCGTTGACCAGCTTGGTCACATCGGCCGGCGTCGCCGCCACGCCCATCGACGGCGAATTGTCCAGCAGCAGGTAGAAGTCGACATAGAGCGGCATGCTCGCCGTCGCCGTCGACGAACCGGTGACGCTCAACGCGGACTTGCCGATCACGCCGAGGAACATGGTGTTGATGGTGCCTTTGAACGTGACGGACGAGGTGACCGTCGAGCCGTTCTTGACCACTTTCGGCGTGACGCTGTCGAGCGTATAGCCGGTCAGGTTGGCGACGTTGGCATTGAAGATGTTCCTCGCGTCGGTTACGCCCGCCGGGATCGCACCGTCCGAGTTCATCGTGCCCGCCGCCTTGAAAGCCGGCGATGCCTTGGCGACCGCACCGACGCTGGCCGCGTCGGCGGCGGCTTGAAGCTTGGCCTGCATCTGCGTGGCGCGGGAATAATCGACCGCGCACCCAACCGCCGTGATCAGGGGGACGCAGGCGAGTGCGAAGATCACCGCGATATTGCCGCGCCGGTCGCGTAGGAATCGGCGGAGGGTGGTGCGAAGCACAGCGCGCATGAATTGGGCTCGGAATGGTTTAAATATGTTCCCACTCTAGGAACCGTTGATTAAATATGACTTATGGGAGCCGGACACTTGGCCTCCTCAACGGGATTAACGAATCCTTGCGAAAGACTCAGCGAGCGACATTCCGGCATGGCCGATCTCAAACTGACATTGGTGGTGGCCTGCGCCCTCGTGGATGCCGACAAGCGCGTCCTGATCGCGCAGCGCCCCGCGGGCAAGGCGCTGGCCGGCCTCTGGGAATTCCCCGGCGGCAAGTGTGAGCCGGGCGAGCGGCCGGAGCAGAGCCTGATCCGCGAGCTCTCCGAGGAGCTCGGTATCATTGTCGCCGAGCCGTGCCTCGCGCCGCTGACCTTCGCGAGCTACGCCTATGAGAGCTTCCACTTGCTGATGCCGCTCTACATCTGCCGGCGCTGGGAAGGGACCGTGACGGCACGCGAGGGCCAGGCCCTGGCCTGGGTCCGCGCCAACAAACTGCGCGATTACCCGATGCCGCCTGCGGACATTCCGCTGATCCCGCATTTGATCGATTTATTGATGTGACGGCTTGCCCCGGACGCAGCGCGAAGCGCTGCAGAGCCGGGGCCCAGAAGCCGCAGACTGGGTCCCGGCTCTGCGCAGCAGCGTAAGAACGCTGCAGCGCGTCCGGGACACATCACTCTTTCCCCGCCTTCTTCACCGCGTCCGCCAGGCTCGCCTTCGCCGATCCCGGCTTCAGCGGCTGCTGCTGGCTCGCATGCGGCGCCCAGCCGGAGAGCCAGATGATGTCGAACGTCGCCCGGATGCGGCCGTCGGCATCGGCAAAGCGCTCGGCGTAGATTTCGACCATCCGCAGCAGCGTCGCGCGCCGCGACGGCGAGCGTCGCCGCTCGATCATCACGTTGGCCGCACCCATGCGGCGGAGATCCTGCATCAGGGCGAACGCATTAGCGTAACGCACCACAACGCGATCGACGTCGGTGACCGGCAGCGCAAAGCCCGCCCGCTGCAACAGCGCGCCGATATCGCGCAAATCGGCGAACGGCGCCACGCGCGGCGACACGCCGCCCTCGCATTCGGCCTCGGCCGCGGCAAAGGCCTGGCGCAGTTCGGTCAGGCTGTCGCCGCCGATCATGGCGGCGAGCAGCAGCCCGTCCGGCTTCAGCGCGCGGCGGATCTGCGCGAGCACGCCCGGCAGGTCGTTGACGAATTGCAGCGCCAGCGCCGAGACGACGAGGTCGAGGCTTTCCGGGGAGATCGGCAGCTTCTCCGCGCCGGCCGCGTCGAGCGCGATGTGCCGGAGCGAGGGCAGGCGCGCGTGTAAACCCGCAAGCCCCTCGCCGGGCGTCCAGAGATCGGCTGGCGCGTGAAATTCCCGCATCACCGCAGCCAGCCGGTCCGACATGTCCTCGGCCACGCGATCGAGCAGGAAGCTCACGGCCCCCTGCGCCTGCGCACGCCGCTGCCGCGCATGCAGTAGAGCACGGTCGAACAAAGCGAGCGGGATTTGCGGGGTCGGCGCCATGCCGCTGGTTACGCCGATCATGCTGGACATTGCAATCTCCTCTCTCGTGTCCCGGACGCGCTGCAGCGTGCAACGCTGCTGCGCAGAGCCGGGACCCACGGATCTGTGCGCGCGGCTCTCTGGGCCCCGGCTCTGCAGCGCATCGCCGGAGGCGCTGCGCTGCGTCCGGGGCACGAGACCATGACTTGAGCAATCCGGGGGGCAACGCTAGCCTTCCCGCATGGAAGCCGACGCCGCCCCGACCCGCTCCATCGCCGCGCCCGTTCGTGCCGCGTGGGCGGCCGGCCGTCACGTGCTGTCGCGGGCAGCTCGGCTCGCGCTCGACATCGCGTTGCCGACGCTGTGCGTGTCCTGCCGCGAGCCGGTCGACGGCGAGGGCGTCTGCGCCGCGTGCTGGGCCCGGCTGTCGTTCATCGAGCGGCCCTATTGCCCGCGGCTCGGCATTCCCTTCGTCTATGATCCCGGCCCCGACATGCTGTCGATGGAGGCGATCGCGAGCCCGCCGGCCTACATGCGCGCCCGCGCCGCGGTGCGCTATGACGACGTCGCGCGCACACTGGTGCATGCGCTGAAATACCAAGACCGCACCGATCTGGCGCCCGCCATGGGGCGCTGGATGGCGCGGGCGGGTGGCGAGCTGCTGGCCGGCGCCGACATGCTGGTGCCGGTGCCCCTGCACTGGCGGCGGGCCTGGCGCCGCCGCTACAACCAGTCCGGGGCGCTTGCGCGCATCATCGCGCGGCAGAGCGGGGTGAAGGTGCAGGGCGACGTGCTGCGGCGGGTGCGCGCGACCGAGCAGCAGATCGGCCTGTCGCGGGCCCAGCGCTCCACCAATATGCAAGGCGCATTCCAGGTATCTTCCGACCGTCAGGCTGCGGTCCAGGGCCGCCGCATTGTCCTGATCGACGATGTCCTGACCTCGGGCGCAACGCTGGATGCCTGCGCGCGGGCCCTGCTGCGAGCCAAGGCCGCCCAGGTTGACGTGCTGGTCTTCGCCCGGGTTGTGGAGGTCAGGTAAAGTCCCATATAATTCAATGAATTCATGACATGAGAGCGCCCGACAAGATGAACGCTGCTGTCGAGATCTACACCAGGCCGGGCTGCGGCTATTGTTCCGCCGCCAAGTCGTTGCTGACCCGCAAGAAGGCGGCCTTCACCGAATTCGACGTCGCCAAGAACCCTTCCTGGCGGGCCGAGATGTACGACCGCGCCGGCCAGGGCTCGACCTTCCCGCAGATCTGGATCGGCGGCACTCATGTCGGCGGCTGCGACGACCTCTACGCGCTCGACCGCGAAGGCAAGCTCGACAGCATGCTCGAAGGCGTGAAGGCCAGCTCATGAGCGAGAACCGCACGTTCACCGCCGCGATGGTGCAGATGCGCACCGGCCTGATGCCGGGGCCGAGCCTCGAACAGGCCACCAGGCTGATCCGGCAGGCGGCAGCCAACGGCGCCGACTACGTGCAGACGCCCGAGGTCAGCAACATGATGCAGCTGAACCGCAAGGCGCTGTTCGAACATTTGCAGAGCGAGGAGGACGACAGCTCGCTGAAGGCCTACCGGGCGCTCGCCAAGGAGCTGAAGATCCATCTCCATGTCGGCTCGCTGGCGCTGCGCTTTTCGCCGGAGAAGGCGGTCAACCGCTCCTTCCTGATCGGGCCCGAGGGCAATGTGCTCGCGAGCTACGACAAGATCCACATGTTCGACATCGAGCTGCCGGACGGCGAGAGTTACCGCGAATCCGCCAATTACCAGCCGGGCGAGACCGCGGTGATCTCCGACCTGCCCTGGGGCCGGGTGGGCCTCACGATCTGCTACGACGTGCGCTTCCCCGCGCTTTATCGCGCGCTGGCCGAGAGCGGCGCCTATTTCATCACCGTGCCCTCGGCCTTCACCCGCAAGACCGGCGAAGCGCATTGGCATATCTTGCTGCGTGCGCGCGCGATCGAGACCGGCTGCTTCATCTTCGCGGCCGCCCAGGCCGGGCTGCACGAGAACAAGCGCGAGACCTACGGCCATTCACTGATCATCGATCCCTGGGGCGAGATCCTCGCCGAGGGCGACGTCGAGCCCGGCATCATCATGGCCGAGATCGATCCAGCCAAGGTCGAGACCGCGCGCCGCGCGATTCCCTCGCTCCAGCACGGCCGCCGCTTCGGCGTGTCCGATCTCAAGGCAGGGCCGGACCATCTGCACCTCGTTCGGGGATCGGCATGATCCGCTACGCACTCCGCTGCGACCGGGACCACGATTTCGAGAGCTGGTTCCAGAGCTCGTCGGCGTACGAATCCCAGGTCAAGCGCAAGCTGGTGACCTGTCCGATCTGCGGCTCGGCCAAGGTCGAGAAGGCGATCATGGCGCCGCGCATCGTCGGCAAGAAGGGCCGCGGCCGCGCGACGCCGCCGCCGGAAGCAATTGCTGCGGCCGCGCCCGAAGCCGCGCCGTCAGGTCCGACCTCGCTGCTGATGGCGCAGGAGAAGGAGCTGCGCGCCAAGCTGAAGGAGCTGCGCGATCACATCGTCAAGAACGCCGACAATGTCGGCGAGCGCTTCGCCAACGAAGCCCGCGCGATGCATTACGGCGACAAGGAGCACCGTCCGATCTACGGCGAGGCCTCGCCGGAAGAGGCGAAATCGCTGATCGACGAGGGCATCGAGGTCTCGCCGCTGCCGGCGCTGCCGGAAGACCGGAACTAAGCTCCCACCAGCACCGCCACGCCGATCACGATCAGCGCGATGCCCGCAAGCTCGCGCGGCGCGATCGGCTGCTTGAACGAATAATACGCCACGGCTTGCGCGAACAGCACCTCGATCAGAGCGAGCGTGCGGACATTGGCGGCGGCCGTCAGCGCGAACGCCAGGAACCAGAATTGCGAGGCGAAGGCGCCCGTGAAGCCCGCCAGCATCGACGGCCGCCATAGATTGAGGATTCCCCGCAGCACGTCCGGCGCGCGCCAGAGCAGGTAGATCGTCAGGATCAGCGTCTGCACGAACAGGCCGAGCACCAGCGTGACCGACGCCGCGGTCACGAAGGAGACGCCGGGCACATTGATGATGGCGCCGCGAAACCCGACCGCGGAGAGCGCGAAGGCCGCCGCCGCCACCAGGCCGGTGATGGTCGGCTTCAGTTCCGCAAAGCCCTTCTCGCCGCCTGGCCGCAGCGCCGTGATGACGACGCCGATGGTCGCGACCACGATCGCCAGCACCTTCAGCCAGGTCAGGTGATCGCCGAGGAAGACGAAGCCGAAGATCGCGGTCTGGATCGCCTCGGTCTTGAGGTAGGCCGTCGTCACCACGAAGGAGCGGTCGTTCATCGCGAGCAGCATCAGGCCGGTGGCGACGATCTGGCTCAGCGCCCCCAGCAGCAGCCACGGCCAGAATACAGTCGGCGGCATGCCGAGACGGTCGCCGGTCGCAACCAGAACCACGCCCAGAAACAGCACCGAGAACGGAAAGCCG
The DNA here is from genome assembly GCF_042077125.1 of Bradyrhizobium sp. A11. Classification (NCBI taxonomy): domain Bacteria; kingdom Pseudomonadati; phylum Pseudomonadota; class Alphaproteobacteria; order Hyphomicrobiales; family Nitrobacteraceae; genus Bradyrhizobium; species Bradyrhizobium sp. A11. Next base: position 6,505,373 of record NZ_CP149509.1, read on the forward strand.
AACAGGAAGCGGATATTGGTCGCGCCCCAGGTGCCCAGCGGCTTCGTGAGCGACCGCTGCATCGCGTTGCGCGCGACCTGCCCGAGCGCAGCAATGATGGTGAAGGGAATCCAGAGGCTGGCGACGGTGAGCATGGGGGTGGGTAAATGGCGCTTTGGCAGAAAGGATGCGACCAACCTGCAAGCTGAGACCTGCGCGGTCAACCGCACAGGCGTCATGGGTGCGATGCTCACCCCACAAACTCGGTGTCATCCCGCGAACGCAGGCACGGACACCGTTGGGGGAGAAGCAGCTCGCATGCCCCCTCACACCATCGCTTCGGCGACCACCATGTAGTTGACGTCCATGTCCGATGAGAGCGACCATTTGTCGGCGAAGGGTGAGTAGACGACGCCGGTTTGCTCGGTGATGACGAGACGGTTGTCGAGCAGATATTTCGTCAGCTCGTCCGGGGTGACGAACTTGTTCCATTCGTGGGTGCCCCGCGGCAGCCAGCGCAGGACGTATTCGGCGCCGACGATGGCGAGCGCGAAGCTCTTCCAGTTGCGGTTCAGCGTCGAGACCACCATGAGGCCGTTCGGCTTCAGCATTGCCGCGCAGCGCTTCAGGAAGACGCCGACGTCGACGACGTGCTCGACCACCTCCATCGCCAGCACGATGTCGAAGCGCTCGCGCGGGTCGATTTCCTCGACCGTGGTGCAGCGGTAGTCGATGGCAAGATGGCTCTTGTCGGCATGCAGCTTCGCCGCGGCGATGTTGCTCTGGGAGGGATCGACGCCGATGACCTGCGCGCCGAGGCGAGACAGCGGCTCGCACAACAGGCCGGCGCCGCAGCCGATGTCGAGCACGCGCAGGCCGGCGAGGCAGTTGAGGCTGCGCACATTGCGTTCGAACTTGCGGCAGGCGGCATCGCGGATATAGCCGAGCCGCAGCGGGTTGATCCGGTGCAGCGGCGCCATCTTGCCATTGGGGTCCCACCACTCCGCCGAGAGTTTCGAGAATTTGGCGATCTCGGCGGCATCGACGGTCGAGCCCGGCTGGGCGGAGACGGAAGTATTTTGCTGCATGCTCATGGTTGCGCGCGGTCCTACCGCGTGGTGATCGAACTACGGAAGGCGAGCGGCGAGGCGATGGTCCTGATCGTCTCGATGCCCTCGCCGACGCCGCGAATCGTCACGTCGCCGTAGTTGAGAATACGTCCAAGGATGGTCTGGTCGACGTCGACGCTCTCGACCTTGTCCAGCGCCATTTCGAAGGTGCGGCGCTTGATGAAGCCGGTCTTGTGCACGACCCGCAGATTGGTGACGTCGGTCTCGGTGGTGAAGCGATGGAACCAGCCCTTCACCGTCCAGTACAGGGCGGCCAGCGCCACCAGGCCGGACGCGACGAGACAGAGCAGGATGAGCCCCTCGACAATGGTTTGCCGGGACAACACGAACAGCGCCAGGGCCACGATCCAGGCCAGGATGGCCGGAAGATAGAAGATCCAGTGCGCATTGGTCGAATACAGCACCCGCTCGCCCGGCTGCAGGATCTCGTCGATATAGCGCGCCATGACCTCGATTAACCCATTGCCCGGATTGGCCGGCAGGAACCCGCTTGCCCCCGGCCCCGCCCCTCTGTATACGCGCGGTCGGTGTCCGCCAGGCCCGTCCAGTGCGGGCCACCATACTGATCCTTATGAAGGAATGCACGCGTCGTCATGAGCCGCCTCGTGATGAAATTCGGCGGCACATCCGTCGCCAACATCGAACGTATCCGCAACGTCGCACGCCATGTGAAGCGTGAGGTCGACGCCGGCCACGAGGTGGCCGTGGTCGTCTCGGCGATGTCCGGCAAGACCAACGAGCTGGTGGCCTGGTGCACCGAGGCCTCGCCGATGCACGATGCGCGCGAATACGACGCCGTCGTCGCCTCGGGCGAGCAGGTCACCTCGGGCCTCCTTGCCATCGTGCTTCAGGGCATGGGCATCCAGGCCCGTTCCTGGCAGGGCTGGCAGATTCCGATCAAGACCAGCGACGCCCATGCCTCGGCCCGGATCGAGGACATCGACGGCAGCGAGATCATCAAGCGCTTCAAGGAGCGCAAGGAGGTCGCGGTCATCGCCGGCTTCCAGGGCATCGAGCCCAGGACGGGTCGCATCACCACGCTCGGCCGCGGCGGCTCGGACACCTCGGCCGTGGCGGTCGCCGCCGCCGTCAAGGCCGACCGCTGCGATATCTACACCGACGTCGACGGCGTCTACACCACCGACCCGCGAATCGTGCCGAAGGCCAAGAGGCTCGACAAGATCGCGTTCGAAGACATGCTGGAACTGGCCTCGCAGGGCGCCAAGGTGCTCCAGGTCCGCTCCGTGGAACTCGGCATGGTCCACAACATGCCGATCTTCGTCCGCTCGAGCTTCGACAAGCCCGAGGATATCGACCCGCATGCCAACCAGCCGCCCGGCACGCTGATCTGCAGCGAGGAGGAGATCATGGAAAGCCACGTCGTCACCGGTATCGCCTTCTCCAAGGACGAGGCCCAGATCTCGGTGCGCCAGATCGAGGACAAGCCGGGCGTTGCGGCCTCGATCTTCGGCCCGCTGGCGGATGCCAACATCAACGTCGACATGATCGTGCAGAACGTCTCCGAGGACGGCAAGACCACCGACCTCACCTTCACGGTGCCGGCGGCAGATTATACCCGCGCCAAGGACACGATTACCGCCGCCAAGGGCAAGATCGGTTATGCGCGGCTCGATACCGCCACCGACGTCGCCAAGATCTCGGTGATCGGCAGCGGCATGCGCAGCCACGCCGGCGTCGCCGCCCAGGCGTTCTCGGCCCTCGCGGGGCGGAATATCAACATCCGGGCCATTACAACCTCCGAGATCAAGTTCTCGGTGTTGATCGACGCCGCCTATACCGAGCTGGCGGTGCGCACGCTGCACACGCTCTACGGTCTCGACCAAGCCTAGACGAATTTTCTCTTAGCGGTCGCAGCAAACGCGCAGGTGTCCACACTTTCGCGTTTGGCAGGCGTTTTGCTTGGCAAAACAAGCCCCAATTCGCTATACGGCGAACAGGGTGGGCTGCCGGAAACTGTGCCCCAGTTCAGGCGGTGCTGATTCGGCTGAGGCAACCGCCTGAGCCGGCGCCGGACGAGCAAACTTGTTGTTTTTCTGGATATTGGGCGAGCAGCCGCGGCCCCTTTCGGCCCCGGCAGACGGAGGAGATTGACGGTTCATGCGGAGCGCGTCGGGAGGTCCCCGCGTCTTGTTGAGACGGCTCCGCGAAACCATGGCGGAGCAGGTCTCGGCCCAGGAGCGGCTGGACAAGATCGTGGTGCTGATCGCCGCCAACATGGTGGCCGAGGTGTGCTCGGTCTATGTGCTGCGCATCGACAACACGCTCGAGCTCTACGCCACCGAAGGCCTCAACCGCGAGGCGGTGCACCACACCGTGCTCAGCGCCCATGAGGGCCTGGTCGGCCTCGTCGCCAGCGAGGCGACACCGCTCAATTTGAGCGACGCGCAAAGCCACCCCGCCTTCTCGTTCCGCCCCGAGACCGGCGAAGAGATCTACCATTCCTTCCTCGGCGTGCCGATCCTGCGGGCCGGCAACACGCTCGGCGTGCTGGTGGTGCAGAACCGCGCCAAGCGCAATTATGTCGAGGAAGAGCTCGAGGCGCTGCAGACCACCGCGATGGTGCTGGCGGAGCTGATCGCCTCCGGCGAGCTCTCCGCGCTGGCGCAGCCGGGCCAGGAGCCGGCGGCGCGCCATTCCGCGCAGAAGGTCGGCGCGATCCTCTCCGAGGGCATCGCGCTCGGCCACGTCGTGCTGCACGAGCCGCGCGTTGTCATCAAGGACTACATCGCCGAGGACCTGCCGAAGGAGATCAAGCGGCTCGACACCGCGCTCGCCAAGCTGCGCGCCGATCTCGACCGGATGCTGGAGCGCGGCGACGTCGCCGAGGGCGGCGAGCATCGCGAGGTGCTGGAAGCCTACCGCATGTTCGCCAACGACCAGGGCTGGTCGCACAAGCTGCACGAGGCGGTCGCCACCGGCCTCACCGCGGAAGCCGCGGTCGAGCGCGTGCAATCCGACACCCGCGCGCGCATGCTTCGCTCGACCGATCCCTACTTGCGCGACCGCCTGCATGATCTAGAAGATCTCGGCTACCGTCTGATGCGGCAGCTGGTCGGCCAGGACCACGCGCCCTCACGCGAGCAGCTGCCCGACAATGCCATCGTCATCGCGCGCGCGATGGGCCCTGCGGCGCTGCTCGACTACGACCGCAAGCGCCTGCGCGGCATCGTGCTGGAGGAAGGCACCGCCAATTCCCACGTCTCGATCGTGGCGCGCGCGCTCGGCATCCCCGCGGTCGGCGAAGTCCCGAACGCGCCCGGCATCGCCGATCCCGGCGACGCCATCATCGTCGACGGCACCTCCGGCTCGATCTATGTGCGTCCCTCTCAGGAGGTCGAAGCGGCCTTCGCCGAGCGCGTGCGCTTCCGCGCCCGCCGCCAGGCGCAATATCTGGCGCTGCGCGACCGCCCCTGCGTCACCAAGGACGGCCAGAAGGTCGAGCTGATGATCAACGCGGGGCTCGCCATCGACCTGCCGCATATCGAGGACACCGGCAGCGCCGGCATCGGCCTGTTCCGCACCGAGCTGCAATTCATGGTGGGCCAGAGCCTGCCGCGCACCAGCGACCAGCTGGCGCTCTATCGCACCGTGCTGGATGCCGCCGGCAGCAAGCCCGTCACCTTCCGCACCCTCGACATCGGCGGCGACAAGGCGCTGCCCTATATGGAGGCCGTGATCGAGGAAAATCCCGCGCTCGGCTGGCGCGCGATCCGGCTCGGGCTCGACCGCCCCGGCCTGTTGCGCGGCCAGATCCGGGCGCTGCTGCGCGCCGGCGGCGGCCGCGCGCTGCGCATCATGTTCCCGATGATCTCCGAGGTCGCCGAATTCGATGCGGCCAAGGCGCTGGTCGAGCGCGAGCTCACTTACTTGCGCCAGCACGGCCACACGCTGCCTGAACGAATCGACATCGGCACCATGGTCGAAGTGCCGGCCCTGCTCTATCAGCTCGACGAGCTCCTGCGGAAAGTCGACTTCATCTCGGTCGGCTCCAACGATCTGTTCCAGTTCCTGTTCGCGGTCGACCGCGGCAATGCCAAGGTCTCCGAGCGCTTCGACACCATGTCGGCGCCGATCCTGCGCGCGCTGCGCCAGATCGCGCACAAGTGCCATGCCGCGAAGAAGTCGCTCTCGCTCTGCGGCGAAATGGCGTCGAAGCCGATCGGCGCGCTGGCGCTGATTGCGCTCGGCTATCGCTCGCTGTCGCTGTCGGCGACCGCCCTCGGCCCGGTCAAGGCCATGGTGCTCGATGTCGACGCGAAGAAGGCCGAAGCCATGCTCGGCCCGCTGCTTGACGCGCCGGCCGGCAGCGTCTCGATCCGGCAGAAGCTGACGGAATTTGCCGAGGCCGAAGGCCTGGCCTTGTAGCGGGCCTGCCGCCGCTTCCTGCCGCCTTGCCTCTTTCCGCCATTTGAGACTGAACCGATGTCGTCACTCCCCGAAGCCAAACTGGACGTCCTGCTCGCCCATCACGCCTCGCTCGAGGCCGAATCCTTGGGGCAGCTGGCTTCCGAACGCTACGTGCAGATCACGCGCGAGCTCGCCGAGATCACCCCGCTGATCGAAGCGGTGAAGGCCTATCGTTCCGCCGTCAAGGAGCTCGCCGACACCGAGGCGCTGATCGCCGATCCCGCGACCGATGCCGAGATGCGGGCCATGGCGGAAGCCGAACGCGACGAGCTGGCGCCGAAGATCGAGGAGCTGGTCCAGAAGATCCGCGTCGCGCTGCTGCCCAAGGACGCCATGGACGACCGCAACGTGGTGCTGGAAATCCGCGCCGGCACCGGCGGCGACGAGGCCTCGCTGTTTGCCGGTGACCTGTTCCGCATGTACGAGCGCTTCGCGGCCCTGCAGGGCTGGAAGGTCGAGGTGATCTCGGCAAGCGAAGGCACCGTCGGAGGCTACAAGGAAATCATCGCGGAGGTGCAGGGCCGCGGCGCCTTCTCCAAGCTGAAATTCGAATCCGGCGTACACCGCGTCCAGCGTGTCCCCGACACCGAGACGCAGGGTCGCATCCATACCTCCGCGGCCACGGTCGCCGTGCTGCCGGAGGTCGAGGACGTCGACGTCGACATCAAGAACGACGATCTGCGCATCGAAACCATGCGTGCGCAGGGCGCCGGCGGCCAGCACGTCAACAAGACCGAATCGGCGATCCGCATCACCCACATCCCGACCGGCATCGTGGTGATGATGCAGGACAGCCGCTCGCAGCACAAGAACCGCGCCTCCGCCATGAACATCCTGCGCTCGCGCATCTACGACGCCGAGCGGCAGCGCGTCGACGCCGCGCGCTCGGCCGAACGCAAGGAGAAGGTCGGCTCCGGCGACCGCTCCGAGCGCATCCGCACCTACAATTTTCCGCAAGGACGCGTCACCGACCACCGCATCAATCTGACGCTCTACAAGCTGCCGCAGGTGATCGCAGGCGAAGCGCTCGGCGAGTTGATCGACGCGCTGACCACCGAGCACCAGGCCGCGCAGCTCGCTGCACAAGGCGCGGCGGCGTGACGCGTGAGTAATCCCCTCGCCGGACAATCCATCGAGACCGCGCGGCGCTCGCTGGCCGGACAGCTGAGATCGGCAGGGGTCGAGGAGGCCGAGCTCGACGCCCGCATCCTGGTCGGCGCTGTCCTCGGCCTCGATCTGACCGGCCTGATGGCACAGGCCGCCCGGCCGCTCACCGAAGCCGAGGCCTCGCGACTCACCCAGCATGCACGGCGCCGCATCGCCGGCGAGCCGGTGGCGCGCATTCTCGGCACACGCGAATTCTGGGGCCTGCCGTTTCGCCTGTCGGAAGCAACGCTGGTCCCGCGCCCCGATACCGAGACCGTGGTCGAGCTTGCGCTCGAGATCCTTCGCGAGCGAAAAGCGGCGGCGCCTGTGCGCATCGCCGACATCGGCACCGGATCGGGCGCGATCCTGCTCGCGTTGTTGCACGAAATTCCCGATGCGTTCGGCATCGGCACCGATATCAGCCTGACCGCGCTCAGCACGGCGCGCGACAATGCCGTCGCTCTCGGCCTCGGCCGCCGCGCCGCTTTCGTCGCCTGCTCCTATGCGGCAGCGCTCCGCGGCCCGTTCGACCTCATCGTGTCGAACCCGCCCTATATCCCCTCGGCCGAAATTCCGACCTTGAGCGTTGAGGTGCGCGAGCACGATCCGCATCTGGCGCTCGATGGCGGCAACGACGGATACGACGCCTACCGCGCCCTGATCCCGCAGGCGAGCGAGCGCCTCGCCCCCGGCGGGGTGCTGATCGTCGAGGCCGGCCGGGGCCAGGCGGGAAATATTGAAACCCTGATGGCGACAGCGGGGTTAACGATGGACAGGTCACCCAAGGCAGACCTGGCGGGCATTCCGCGGGCCGTTTCGGCCCGAAAAATGCCCCCATAAAAGCCGGATTGGCCTGCAAAAAGCTCTTGGAATATCCCTTGGGAACGACTACGTTCCGATCAACACATCGGTGCCGGCCCCGTAGACTTGCGGGTGAAAGCCGGGCTCTCGGGCGAGAGCTTTACTGATTATAGGTTCCAAGCCGCAGGTCCTGTGAAGCGCGATAGCCAGTGGAGCTGCGCTGCTCTCCGACCGCAACGTGAACGAAAGCCTGATATTGCGCTTGAAGACTTACGCAACACCGCTGGGCTTGTTTCGGCAGGCAAAATGAATGGATTCGCTGGCGATCAATGCTGGCGGGTGGGGAACGCGTCCTTGTTGAACGCGACGGTCGACGAACATCGGCAGGGTTGGATCCGCTCTTGCGCGCGGTGCGCGCGTGCGACGTGAAACCGCTGCCATCAGGTCACTCCTAGCAATCAGTAATGCGTGCAACCTTTAGGGCTGGAATTAAAGGCAGGACATGAGAAACGGTCAGAACAAGCAGCGGATGCGCAACCGCAACAACAATAACAACAACAATCGGCGCAGCCAGAACCCGATGACCCGGGTCTACGAGTCCAACGGACCCGACATCAAGATCCGCGGCACGGCCTCGCACATCGCCGAAAAGTATCTCCAGCTTGCGCGCGACGCCCGCTCCTCCGGAGACCCCGTTGCGGCGGAGAACTACTACCAGCATGCCGAGCATTATTTCCGCTTGATCGCGGCAGCGCAGGAGCAATTCCGCCAGAATCAGCAGCCGCGCGGTGACGAGCCCATCAGCAGCCCCAGCGGCGACGATGAAGACGACGGCGAGAATTTCTCGAATTTCGGCCAGGAGCCGGGCTTCGTGCCGCAGCCGCCGCAGCAGCCTTTCGCGCGCGACCGCGACGGCCAGCGCGAACATCACCAGCGTGATCATCAGCCACGCGACAACCAGCAGCAGCCCTATCAGCGCGACCACCAGCCGCGCGAGCATCGCGAGCGCGATCATCGCCCGCAGCCGCAATATCAGCCGCAGCCGCTGCCGGCGAACCAGCCGCAGCCCGTCATCGCCGATGCCGGCGGTGTCGATCGCCTGCCGTCCTTCATCACTGGCCCGCAGCCGCAGGTGAATGTCGGCGCAAATGGTGGCCAGCCCGGCTTCGAGGGTAGCGGCGGTGGCGAACGGTTTCCGCGCCGTCGGCGCCGGCCCCATGGCCCGCGCCCCGAGCGCGAGGCAGCGCCAGCCGCCTCGAGCGATGATCTCGCGCCCGGCGAGTAAGCTCTTTCTGCTGTTCTGATCCGAACTCGTCCCGGCCTCGCGCCGGGACGATTTTTTTCAGCTGCGCGTCACCGTCGAGGACGGCACCAGCACCGGCTTGGCGAGCGAGGGAATCAGCCGCGCCCGCTCGCGCTTGGCGGGGATCGCGCGGTAGACCTGCTTGGTGGCCTCGACGATGTGCACGCCGGCAAAGGGCAGCGACAGCGCCGCACCGGCACGCTCCCACATCTGTGCCGATCTCAGCACCCAGCCGCCGGCATAGGGCGGCATGAACAGCGCCTCGCCCCACGCGGTCGGCGTGAACCAGGTCTGGCGCAACAGATCGGTGATCTGCGAGCGCGAATAGGGCCGGCCGTGACCGAACGGCGTGCTGTCGGTGCGGGTCCACACCCCGCGCCGGTTCGGGATCACGGCGATCACGCGGCCCGAGGGCGACAGCACGCGCCACACCTCGCGCAGCAGCGCGGCCGGATCGTCCGACATCTCCAGCGCGTGAACCAGCAGGATGCGGTCGACCGCGGCGTCGGCAAGCGGCAACGAGAATTCGTCGACCAGCGAGGCCAGCGCTGGCCGTCCCGTCGGCCATTTCAGGACGCCCTGGGCCGCCGGCATGAAGGCGATGCAGCGCTCGGCGTCCTCGCGGAACAACCCCAGATAGGGCGTGGGATAGCCGAGGCCGAGCACGCGCTGGCCCTCCGCGCCCGGCCAGCGCTCCCTGATGCCGCGATTGATCATTTGTCGCGCCACGATCCCGAGGCGGCGCGAATAGAACTCGCGGAGGTCGACGACGTCGATGGTCATGACCGCAATGTAACATGCGCAGGGCTGCGCCTGCGCGCGGAATATTGCATTGCCTGCGCAACGTTAACGCCATATTTGTCTGGCGGGGCTGAGCCCGATGGAGATGACATGGCCGCCGAAATTCGTATTTTCACCTGTTTAAACGACAATTTCGGTTATCTGATCCACGATGTGGAGACCAAGGCGACGGCGTCGATCGACGCGCCCGAGGCCGGCCCCATCCTGAAGGCACTGGACCGCGAGGGCTGGCAGCTCACCGACATCCTGATCACCCATCATCACGGCGATCATGTCGGCGGCGTCGCCGAGCTCAAGGCCAAATACAATTGCCGCGTCGTCGCGCCGCACGACAAGACCACGGCAATCGCGAACGTCGACCTGCGTGTGGCCAATGCCGACGTGGTCAAGATCGGCAATCTGCTGGCACGCGTCCTGGAGACGCCCGGCCACACGCTCGACCACGTCTCCTACGTGTTCGACACCGAGAAGACGGTCTTCGCCGCCGACACGCTGTTCTCGATCGGTTGCGGCCGCGTGTTCGAAGGCACCTATCCGATGATGTGGGATTCGCTTCTGAAGCTGCGCGCCCTGCCCGACGACTTCAAGCTCTATTGCGGCCACGAATACACGGCCTCCAACGTCAGGTTCGCGCTGACCGTCGAGCCCGACAATGCGGCGCTGCAGGCCCGCGCGGCGGAGGTGGCGAAGCTGCGGGCCGAGAACAGGCCGACCATTCCGACGCTGCTGGGCGAGGAGAAACGCGCCAACGTCTTCCTGCGCGCCGACGAGCCACAGGTCGCCGCCAAGCTGCACATGAAGGGCGCCGATGCCGCCGCAGTGTTCGGCGAGCTGCGCGAGCGCAAGAATAAATCCTGAAAAGCAAGTCCTGACGCACAGATCCTCACGGGGTTCGATGCCGACCGCAGCCGAGATCATCGCGCGCCTTGAACTGCGGCCGCATCCCGAGGGCGGCCATTATCGCGAGACATTTCGCGACAAGGCCACCGACGCCAACGGCCGTTCGCGCTCGACGCTGATCTACTTCCTGCTCGCCCGCGGCGAGCGCTCGCACTGGCATCGCGTCGATGCGGTCGAGACCTGGCATTATTATGCCGGCAACCCCTTGATGCTGCGCATCGCCCGTGACGGCTGCTCCCAGCACGAGGTGCGGCTCGGCACCGACCTCGCCGGCGGCGAGCGGCCGCAGGCGATCGTGCCGGCGCATGCATGGCAGATGGCGGAAACATCGGGCGAATGGACCCTGGTCGGCTGCACCGTCGCACCCGCGTTCGAGTTCGCTGGCTTCGAGCTCGCTCCAAAGGGCTGGGAGCCGTAGGTCAAACCGGCCCTGTCGACCGCCACTCCACGTTCCCTCGACACCCTAGTCCTTGCCGTCTTTCCTCAGGTGCAATCGACGAACGATCCTGGTCGGAAGCGTTTCGTAGGCCGGCCGATAATGACCGGTCCGATACTGCTCCTCTGTCAGTCGGATGAAGGATTTTCCGTCGGTTATCGTCGCCGTCTCGGGGCGACCACCGATGCTCTCGTTCCGATGCATGCCTGTAAAGGTCTCAGCGGTCGCGCCCATTTGCGCCGACGCGCTCGCGCAGACGAGTCCGATCAACATTGTCAGCGGGACCGTGATCGAGCGCATCACCGCTTCCTGAGCACCATGTCCTTGGCAGCGATCAGACCGCCGCCGGCAATCAGGATCGCGGCGAGGGCGATGTTGGCGCTGGCCTTGGCGAAGCCGGCGGCGATGAGGAAGCCGGTCGAGAGCAGCGGAGTCGCGTAGGAGGCGGCGCCGAGCACGCGGATGTCGCCGCGCTTCATGCCGATGTCCCAGGCGTAGAAGGCGGCGCCGACGGGACCGATGCCGAGCGCGATCACGGAGAGCCATTGCAAGCCCGTCTCCGGCCACACCGTGGTCTCAAGCAGGCCATGCATCATCGCGGCCAGCAAGGCTGTGGCCAGGCAGAAGCCGGCGACCGCATCGGTCGGCACCGCCTTCAAACGGCGCGACAGCACCGAATAGGCTGCCCAGACGAATGCAGCAATGAAGGCCGCGATCAGTCCCGGCACCGCTCCCGGCGCGAAGCCGGAGGTATTGCCGGCGAACAGCAGCACGGTGCCGACGAGGCCGAGCACGGCGCCAACGATGTGATGCAAAGCGAGCCGCTCGCCGGGCAGGAACGACGAGAACAGCACGATCAGCAATGGCCACATGTAGTTCAGGAGGCCGGCCTCGGCCGGCGGCGCAAAGCGCAGCGCGAGGAAATACAGCGCGTGATAGCCGAACAGGCCGCCGACGCCGACGACCCAGACGACCAGCGGTTGACGCAGGCTCTTCGCGGCGTCGCCACGGCCGATCCAGGTGAGCAGGCCGACCAGGCCGCCGATCGCAAAGGTCATCGCGGCGAGCTGGAACGCCGGGATCTTTCCGGTCGCCACGGTCATCACCGAGAGCAGCGACCACATCAGGATCGCGGTCAATCCGATCAGCGTGGCGGTGCGGGGAGTCATTTCAGGGAGCCTCGTCGTTCCGGGGCGGCTCGAAGAGCCGAACCCGGAACCTCGAGATTCCGGGTTCGCCGCTGGCGCGGCGCCCCGGAATGACAGGGCAAGATGCCCGGGACAAGCCCGGGCATGACGGAGTTACCGATATGATCGCATGTGATGCCGACGCATCACACCATGTACTGGCCGCCGTTGACCGTCAGCGTCGATCCCGTGATGAAACCGGATTCGTCGGCGGCGAGGAACACGACCGCGCGCGCGATCTCCTCGGGCTCGCCGAGCCTGTTGGTCGGGATCTGCGGGATCACGTTCTTCTCCAGAACGTCCTTCGGCACCGCCTGCACCATTTCGGTGTTGATGTAGCCGGGGCAGATCGCATTCACGGTGATGCCGCCCTTGGCATTCTCCAGCGCCAAGGCCTTGGTGAAGCCGATGTCGCCGGCCTTGGCCGCGGAATAATTGACCTGGCCGAACTGCCCCTTCTGTCCGTTGATCGACGAGATCGAGATGATGCGGCCGAACTTGCGCGCGCGCATGCCCTCGATGACCTGGCGCGTCATGTTGAACAGCGAGCCGAGATTGGTGTTGATGACGGCGTTCCACTGCTCGAGCGTCATCTTGTGGAAGGCGGTGTCGCGGGTGATGCCGGCATTGTTGACGAGCACCTCGACCGGCCCGAGATCGGCCTCGACCTTCTTCACACCTTCGGCGCAGGCCTCGAAGCTGCTGACATCCCATTTGTAGACGGCAATGCCGGTCTCGGCCTTGAACTTCTCCGCCGCCGCGTCGTTGCCGGCATAGCTCGCCGCGACCTTGTAGCCGGCCGCCTTCAGCGCCTTGCTGATCGCAGCACCGATGCCCCGCGTACCCCCCGTGACCAATGCAACACGTGCCATGTCGTATTCCTTCCCTTGGACTCTTCCTTGGACTCTCGGACGTTTCTGACGTGATCGTTTTTTAACGTTGGATTATGCGGTTGGTTTGACGGACATCAAGAACAAAACGCCCGGCGTCGAGCCGGGCGTTTGTATTTAGTCGAGGCCTGCGCGATTGCGAAGAATATTTGATTTGCAGCCGCTGCCTTTTTAGTCGCGTGCAACGCACTCACTGAGGTGTGCAGCGCACCCGCAAACTGCGCGCAAGCTGCACGTCAGCCATCGTCAGTCGCGCGCGATGCACATCGCGATACCCATGCCGCCGCCGATGCACAGCGTGGCGAGACCCTTCTTCGAATCGCGCTTCTGCATTTCGTGCAGCAGCGTCACCAGCACGCGCGCACCGGACGCACCGACCGGATGGCCGATCGCGATCGCGCCGCCATTGACGTTGACCTTGGAGGTGTCCCAGCCGAGGTCCTTGTTGACGGCACAGGCCTGAGCCGCGAAGGCTTCGTTGGCCTCGATCAGATCGAGATCGCCGACATTCCAACCCGCCTTCTTCAGCGCGGCGCGCGAAGCCGGGATCGGGCCCGAGCCCATGATCTTGGGATCGACGCCGGCCTGCGCCCAGGAGACGATTCGCGCCAGCGGCTTCTTGCCTTCCTTGGCCGCCTGCTTGGCGGTCATCAGCACCACGGCGGCCGCGCCGTCATTGATGCCGGATGCAGAGCCTGCGGTGACCGTGCCATCCTTCTCGAAGGCGGGACGGAGCTTGGCCATCGCGTCGAGCGTTGCGCCATGACGCGGATATTCGTCGGCGCTGACGACGACGTCGCCCTTGCGGGTCTTGATGGTGACGGGGACGATCTCGTCGTTGAACTTGCCGGCCTTCTGCGCCGCCTCGGCCTTCTGCTGCGAGGCCACCGCGAACTCGTCCTGCTGGGCGCGGGTGATCTGCCACTGCCGCGCGACGTTCTCGGCGGTGTTGCCCATGTGGTAGCCATTGAAGGCATCCCACAGGCCGTCCTTGATCATCGTGTCGACGAACTCGACAGGGCCCATCTTGACGCCGCCGCGCAGATACTGCGCGTGCGGGGCCATGCTCATGGATTCCTGGCCGCCGGCAACCACGATCTCGGAATCGCCGTTGAGCAGCGCCTGGTAGCCGAGCGCAACCGTGCGCAGGCCCGAGCCGCAAAGCTGGTTGACGCCCCAGGCCGGGCTTTCCACCGGGATGCCAGCGCCGATCGAGGCCTGCCGGGCCGGGTTCTGGCCCTGGGCTGCGGTCAGGATCTGCCCCATGATGACCTCCGAGACCCGGCCGGGCTCGATGCCACCGCGCTCCAGTGCCGCCTTGATGGCGATGGCGCCGAGATCGTGGGCGGGAAGGGTCGCGAACGCTCCGTTGAAGCTACCGACCGGGGTGCGGGCGGCGCTGACGATGACGACATCGTCTGACATGGGCATCTCCTGAGGCTTGTGGTTCTTTGAATGGGGGCAGGCGGGGCTTTACGAAAACAGCTCGCCAGTGTCGTGAGCCATCCTGTTAACGTCGTTGAGGCATGTCAATCGGCCGGCGACCGAATTCATGCCGCAGCGCATTCAAAATAGCGTTCTTGGCGCTTTCGCAAGCAAGATTTTGCTCTGCGATTAACCGTGCCGCACAAAACGGTAGCGTGACCCCTTTGAAAATGCTTATTTTGTTGCGTTGCGTACTCTTCCCGCCCTGCGGCATGGCCCGCCGGGTTCCCGTTCTCCGCGCTTGCAAGTGAGAGCCCATGGCGAAATCAGACCAACCCACCACCATCAAGAAATACGCGAACCGCCGGCTCTACAACACCGGAACGAGCACCTACGTGACGCTGGAAGATCTCGCCGCGATGGTCAAGGAAGGCGAGGATTTCCTGGTCTATGACGCCAAGACCGGCGACGACATCACCCGCTCGGTGCTGGCCCAGATCATCTTCGAGCAGGAGAACAAGGCGGGCCAGAACCTGCTCCCGACCACCTTCCTGCGCCAGCTGATCCGCTTCTACGGCGACAGCATGCAGATGGTGGTGCCGAAATATCTGGAGCAGTCGATCGCGACCCTGACCCAGGAGCAAGAGAAGTTCCGCAAGCAGATCGCCAACACGCTGTCCGGCACTCCTTTTGCTCCCCTGGAAGAACAAGTCCGTCGCAACATGGAGCTGTTCCAGCAGACCTTCTCGATGTTCAAGCCCTTCGTCCCGCCGCGCCCGGCGACCGCCGCCGAGGCGGAGTCCGAAGCGAATGCCGAAGCGCCGAAGGACAGCAACATCGACGATTTGCGCCAGCAGATGAAGGAAATGCAGGAGCGCCTGGAGCGGATGTCGAAGAAGGAGGAGTAGCTTCCTTCGTCCCGGCACCCGATTGAGCCGGAGAATACAGGATGTCCGACCGAAGCTCCCATTGGGACAGCGTCTACGCCACCAAGGGCGAGGACGAGGTCAGCTGGTTTCAGGATAGCCCATCGACCTCGCTCGCGATGATCCGGGCGAGCAATCCCGATCGCGGATCGGCCATCATCGATATCGGCGGCGGCGCTTCGCGTCTGGTCGATGCGCTGTTGGCGGACGGCTATCGCGACGTCGCTGTGCTGGATCTTTCCGCCCATGCGCTTGACGCGGCGAAGAAGCGCATCGGCGCAGCCGCTTCGATGGTCGACTGGATCGTTGCCGATGCCACCAGTTGGCAGCCGGCGAAGAACTACGAGGTCTGGCACGACCGCGCCGCGTTCCACTTCCTGACCGACCCGCGCGACAGGGCGGCTTACGTCGAACGCCTGCGGTCGGCGGTTGCGCCGGGCGGCCACGTCATCATCGCGACCTTTGCGCCCGATGGTCCGGAGAAATGCAGCGGCCTGCCGGTGCAGCGCCATGACAGCGCCAGCCTCGCAGCCGAGCTCGGGCCGGAGTTCGAGCTGATCGAGACGCGCAGCGAGATGCACCAGACGCCGTGGGATTCGACGCAGGCGTTTCAGTTCAGCCGGTTTCGGAAGCGCAGATAGCTCCCGTCATGGCCGGGCTTGTCCCGGCCATCCACGCACCACGGCGTCCTCAGAAGAACGTGGATGGCCGGGACAAGCCCGGGCATGACGAGGGGAAATTGCGGGTTCAAGCCGCCAGCTTCACCGCATGCGCAAAGTCCCAATAGAGCTTTCGCGCCCTGGCGTAGAACGGACCCGGCTTCAGCTCGCGCTCGTCGATGCGGATCACCGGGGCGACCTTGGCGAAATTGCCGGTGGAGAAGATTTCGTCGGCCGCGAGGAAATCGGCATAGCGCAACGTCTTCTCGACCACATTGACGCCGTCGCCGCGAAGCAGGGCGATGACGCGCTGGCGCGTGATGCCGTTGAGGAACGTGCCGTTGGGAGCCGGCGTATAGACCACGCCGTCCTTGGCCATGAACACGTTGGAATTGCCGAACTCGGCGACGTTGCCGAGCATGTCCAGCATCAGCGCGTTCTGAAAGCCGCGCGAGGCGGCTTCCGCCAGCGCACGCGAATTGTTCGGATAGAGGCAGGCTGCCTTCGCCTCGACCGGCGCGCATTCGGCGGTGGGCCGTCGGAACGGCGACAGAGTGATGGCGTTGCCGACCGGCTTTGGCATCGGCGCCTCGTAGATGCACAGGCACCAATTGGTGGTCTCCGGGTCGAACAGCACGCCGCCGCCCGAGCCGTTCTGCGCCCAATACATTGGACGGACGTAGAGCTCGGCATTGGCCGTAAAGCGCGCAATGCCCTCGCGCGCAAGCCCGAGCCAGGTGTCGGTATCGACCACCGGCTTCAGGCCGAAACTGATCGCGGATTGATTGGCGCGCGCGAGGTGACGGTCGAGATCGGGCGCGACGCCCTCGAACGCGCGCGCACCGTCGAATACCACCGAGCCGAGCCAGGCCGCGTGCGTGCGCGGACCCATGATCGGCACGTTGCCATCGTGCCATTTGCCCTCGAAGAAGGTCCAGCTCGGCGAATATTCGATCGGCTTCTTGATCTCGGCCATGACGGCCTCCCCTTGGAAATATAAGGGCACTATTGTCCCAATTCCTAAACGATTTGCTGCCGGGCCAGCCCCCTCTCCTGGCGGGTAAAACGCGCCAAACAGGCTATAATGCGGGCAATGATACGGAGATTGCCATGCCGCTCGATCCGCTCGCAAAGCGCTTGTTGACCATGATGGCCGCGGCCGCGCCGCAGGCGAAAAGCCGGCCGAGCGTGGAGGCGCGGCGGCAATCGCTGGCCAAGCTGATGCAGTTCGCGCGCGCGGATGCGCCCGATGTGACGACGCGCGACGGCGTGCTGCCCGGCCGCGACGGCGATCTGCTTTATCGCCTCTACACGCCTGCAAATGCCGACGAGGTTGCACCGGGCTTCGTGTTCTTTCACGGCGGCGGTCTCGTCGCCGGCGGCATTGGCACGCATGACCGTATCGCGGCGGCGCTGGCGCATGCCACCGGCTGCCGCCTCGTTTCCGTCGATTACCGGCTCGCGCCGGAGCACAGATTTCCGGCCGCCGTCGACGATGCCATCGCCGCCACCGAATGGGTCGCGCGCGAGGCCGCATCGCTCGGCATCGATGCGGACCGCCTGGTGGTCGGCGGCGATTCCGCCGGTGCAACGCTTGCTGCGATCGTGTGCCAGGAGGCGGCACAGACCGCGGGCCTTGCCATCGCCGCGCAATGCCTGATCTGCCCGGTGCTGGATTTCGAGGAAACCTCGCCGTCACGCGAGGCCTTTGCCGAGGGCCATCTGATCGACCGCGTCACGATCGAGGCCGATCTTTCCGACTATCTGCCTGAGGGCGTCGACACGGCCGACCCCCGCGTGTCTCCGCTGCGCGCCACACGGCTCACAGGCCTGCCGACCGCGATCATCCACACCGCCGAGTATGACCCGATGCGCGATGAGGGCAATGCCTATGCCCGCAAGCTGCTCGCCGCAGGCGTCGCCGTCGAGCATATCTGCCACGACGGCATGGTTCACAATTTCCACGCCATGGGCGCGATCCTGCCGCAGGCGCAGCTCGTGCTGTCGCAGATCGGCGAGCAGGTGCGGCGAGCGGTAGAGAGGTAGATCACACCCGCGCGCCGAGCACGGCCCGGGCCGCCATGACATAGTCAGGCCAATGCGTATCCGCATAACGCTCCGCCTGGCGGGCGCAATTGACGTCGGGCGCATGCGCTGCGGCGATCATGCGCGCAAAGCGTTCTTCGGCAACCGTCGTGTCATCGCGCGCCGGCGCGGGTACCGCGGCCACGGCGGCCGGAGCGACGGCGAGTCCTGCCATTCCGGCGAGCAGGATGCGGCGTGACGTGGTCATGGCTGTCGTCCTCCATTGTTCCGGCCTGCTCCGGCCGGCGAGCGGGTCGGTGCAGTCACGACAAGGTAGCCGCGCGCATCGATGCAGTCCATGGCTTGCGGATGGCGCTTGACCGCGGCAGCGATCACGTTCCATCTAGCGCGCGATTTCGCCCGCGCGTCGGATTGTCTCGTGTCTCCTCACCGCCCATCGCATCGTCCGAGTTTGCACGCTGCCGCGATGGGACTGGCCTGCCTGACGATTTCGGTCAGCGCCGCCTACTCTGCCGAAGATGAGGAGGATGCAGCAGCGCAACCTGCGGTCCCGAACCTCTATCTCGATCTGCGCACGAGCTATGCGTCGGTTCCGGCAGGGACGCTCGGACTCGGTTTCGGCACCACGTCGCTATCGGCCGCGCTGCAAGCCCTGGCGGTGCGCAGAGGCGCAACGCTGCCGAACGGCCTGCCGGCCGCGAAATCGATTGCCGTCGACCTGCCGCTCACCGTCGACGTCAACGACCGCGTCTCGCTTTATGGCGGCGTGTCGGGCTCGACGACCGACATTGGCGACGGCTGGTCGAAGTTCGACATCACCAGCTGGAACATGGGCGTGCAGGCCGACCTCTACCGGCAGGATGGCGGCGCAATCCCGACCATCACACTGCAATCGACCTTGACGCAATCGGTGCCGAACGATCACGGCATGACGAATTCGCTGAACAACATCCTGGAATTCGACTACGCGCTCGACGAGGACGAGACGCGGGGCTGGCTGACCGGCGTGCAGCATACCTACACCACCATTGCCAGCCCGTTCGCCAGCATCCGGCCGAACACGATCCTCTATGCCGGCGGCTATTACCAATGGCCGAGCAACTGGAAATTCACTGGACGCCTTGGCATGCAGTCGTTCGGCGGCGCGCAGCTGGCGGGCCGGACGCTCGCGGAATCCTTCACGCAGCCGATCCTGCGGCTCGACCTTGATCGCATGGACGACAACGACAACCGCCTGTTCGGCATCACCGCACAGATCGCCTGGACGCCGAAGCCATCTTACCAGCTGACCTTGCGAACGCCCCTCTACGCGATCCGCAACTGACTTGGAGCATGGTGGACAGCGGGTAAAGCGGATCTCCCGCTTTCCGGATATCGCACGGCGGTCGCGACAGCCGGGCATTGAAGATGAAGGACTTTCGCATCCGCTGCGGACCCCCAGCGGCTCCTTCCGAGCGTTGGCGTGTCGGCCAGTTCCCTCGCCAGAGCCCCATCCGGTTACCTCTCGGCAATATGCTTGCGACAGACTGAGCCGGAGCACACGGGAGGCTGTGAATGTCCCATCTGGTTCCGGAACGGACGCTACTTGCTGGGAAGATCTTCTTCAATTTCGGCCAGTCGTCGATCGATTGCGTCGTGCGCCGGCTGACCGAAGAGGCGGCGACGCTCGAGATGGAGAGTGGCCTCGGCGTGCCCGAGCGCTTCCAGCTCAGGCTGGCAGGGCGCGAGGTCCTGACCTGCCGGGTGGTCTGGCGATCGGACCGCCAGGTCGGCGTCGCCTTCGAACGGCGGGACAGCGTTGAGCGCCTGGCTGGCGAGGAGCGGGAGCGCTCGTCCGATGCGCTGATGCGCGGGCAGATGCTGGCTCTTCGCGCAGCGCTTGATTTCGTCCCGCTCGGCATCGTGCTGCTGGATGCAAAGCTCCGCGCAAAGTTGATCAATCGCGCGTTCCGCCAGATGTGGCGGTTGCCGGATGAAGTCGCCGAAAGCTGCCCGTCGTTCGTGACGCTGATGCATCACGGCCGCGATACTCTTGCTTACGAGGTTCCACAGACCGAACTCGATGCCTACGTCGCCGAGCGGGTCCGTCACGTCCAGGCGGGCGACGCCTCGCCGCTCGATCTGCGCCGCTCCAGTGGAGACGTCGTTCGGATGCAATGCACGCCGCTGCCCGACGGCGGGCGAATGCTGACCTATACGCCCGTCACAGACATCGTGCGCTATTCCGATGAGCTGAAGTTGCTGCGCGACGCGCTGGAAAATGTCGAGGACGGCGTGCTACTGCTCGATCGCGATCTCAACGCCAGCTTCATGAACCGACGGATGCGACGGTTCTGGGACGTGAGCGAACAGGAGGCGGAGAGCCGACCGACCTATGCATCACTGGTGAGCCGGGTCCATCGCGCCAGCGCGCCGGATCTTCCGGCAAATGAGCTGACGAAATTTCCAGCCAGGCGGGTCGCAGAGGTCAAGGCCGGCGACCATGTGCGCGACCTGCAGACCCCGGACGGAAGGCGCATCAGGGCTCATTGCACCACGATGTCGAACGGCGGCCGCATGCTGACCTATGTCGACATCACCGACCTGATGCAAAAAGCCGCGATGCTGGAGACGCTCGCCACCACCGATCCGCTCACCGGCCTCTACAACCGCCGCCACTTTCTCGACAGCCTCGAGGCAGAATGGAGCCGGTTCCAGCGCTATTATCGCTCCGTCTCGGTGCTGATGCTGGACATCGACCACTTCAAATCAGTCAACGACCGCTACGGCCATGCCGTGGGCGACGCCGCGATCAGGGCGGTTGGGACCGCGTGCCTCGACGGCAAGCGCAAGCCGGACATCGTCGGCCGCCTCGGCGGCGAGGAGTTTGCTGTCCTGCTGCCCGAGACCAGCCTCTCGCGCGCGAGGACGGTGGCCGATCGCATCCGCAAGCGCGTGATGGGCGCGCAGATCGTCGCCGGCGAGATCCGGTTCGGCGTCACCGTGAGCATCGGCATCGCAGAGGCCACCGTCAGCATGTCCGGCATCGACGCGCTGATGGGCGCGGCCGATCACGCGCTCTACCAAGCCAAGGCCGAAGGCCGTAATCGCTGCGTTGCCTTCGTGCCCCCGGCGCCGGCAAGCAAGGCGGCGGAGTGATCGAACGACGCCGCTATCGTGGCGGCGAAACGTCGAACACGCTTTGGGGATTTGCAACGTCGTCGACGGCAAGCGTCAACGGCTCGCCCATCGTGAGAAACGACGACAGCGCCGCCTCGAACGGAGCCGGATCGAGCCCGCGCGCCTTCAGCCATTCGGGCTCGTAATAGGTTTGCCGGTAGCGCTCGCCGGAATCGCAGATCAACGTCACCAGCGACCCCACGATGTTCGCCTGGCGCATCTCCGAGGCCAGCCGGCACAGCGCCAGGAAATTGGTGCCCGTGGAGCCGCCCACCGGACGGCGCAGCCGGCGCGACAACACGTTCATCGCCGCGATCGTGGCCGCGTCCGGAATCTTCATCATGCGGTCGACCACTTCGGGCACGAAGGAGGGCTCGCAACGCGGCCGACCGACGCCCTCGATCAGCGACGGACGATCGCAGACATGAGAGCGGTCCTGCGAGCGGAAGCAGTCGAAGAAAGCGGAATGCTCGACATCGGCAACGCACAGACGTGTCGGATATTGCCGATAGCGCAAATAGCGCCCGATCGTGGCCGAGGTGCCACCGGTGCCCGCGCCCATCACGATCCAGTCGGGCAGCGGGCGCCGCTCGCCCTGCAATTGCGTAAAGATCGACTCGGCGATGTTGTTGTTGCCGCGCCAGTCGGTCGCGCGCTCGGCGAAGGTGAACTGGTCCATGTAGTGACCGTTCAGGCGCGAGGCGAGCGCGGCGGCTTCCGCATAGAGCGCGCGGCCATCGTCGATCAGGTGGCAATGGCCGCCATAGTGCTCGATCGCGGCGATCTTCTCCGCCGAGGTCGTGCGCGGCATCACGGCGTAGAAGGGGACCCCAATCATCTCTGCGAAATAGGCCTCCGACACCGCAGTCGATCCCGACGAGGCCTCGACTACAGGTGTGCCTTCACGGATGTGACCGTTGCAGAGCGCGTAGAGAAATAGCGATCGCGCCAGGCGATGCTTCAGGCTGCCGGTCGGATGGGTGGACTCGTCCTTCAGATAGATATCGATGCCCGATAGCGCCGGTACGATCAGCCGGATCAGATGCGTATCGGCGGTGCGGCACTGGTCGGCCTCGATCGCGGCGACGGCCTCGTCGACCCAGCCGCGCCGATAGGCAGGCCCGGCCGCGTTGCGGAAGGGAAGTGGCTCCATCGGCATGACCAGGCGATTCCTCGAAAACTGACGTCCATCTAGCACGAGGCGCTTCGCGTACCGCGCTCAAAATTCCAGCGGCGCGTTGTCCACGACTTCCTTCATCACGAAGAAGGTGCGGGTCTGGCGCACGCCGGGCAGCGCGATCAACTGCTCGCCGTGGATGCGGTTGAAATCCTCCATGTCGCCGACGCGGATCTTCAGGAAATAGTCGAAGTCGCCGGCGACGAGGTGGCAGTCGAGCACGAATTTCAACCTCGCGATGGCCTGCTCGAAGCTGGCGAAGCTCTCCGGCGTGGAGCGGTCGAGCACGACGCCGACCATCACCAGCGTGCCCTTCGCCACCTTCTTGGGGGCGACCATGGCGCGGACCGCTGCGATGAATCCGTCCTCGAACAGGCGCTGGGTTCGGCGATGGCACGTCGCGGGGCTGATTGCGACCGTCTCGGCCAGCTCGGCGTTACTGAGCCGCCCATTATTTTGCAGCAATCTCAGGATCTTAAGGTCGATACGGTCTAGCCGGGCTGGCATGATAGAAACTTCCATTACTTGGCAATATTTCGGAAGAAATATGACATGATCTCGCCATCAGTGTAAGTGATGGCGCAACAGGAGCGCAACATTCGAGAGCACATTTCGTTTGCGCGATGCTAGGCAGCTGCCGCCACCAACGCCAATCGGGATGCCCCATGAAGCTCGACAAATTTCCGCGCTACAAGCTGACTTTCGGCCCGACGCCCATCGAGAAGCTGGAACGGCTGTCCAAGCACCTCGGCGGCAATGTCGAGATCTATGCCAAGCGCGAGGACTGCAATTCCGGCCTCGCCTATGGCGGCAACAAGCTGCGCAAGCTCGAATACATCATCCCTGACGCGATCGCCTCCAACGCCGACACCCTGGTCTCGATCGGCGGCGTGCAGTCGAACCACACCCGCATGATCGCGGCGGTCGCGGCCAAGATCGGCATGAAGTGCCGCCTGGTGCAGGAAGCCTGGGTGCCGCACGAGGACGCGGTCTATGACCGCGTCGGCAACATCATGCTCTCGCGCATCATGGGCGCCGACGTGCGCCTGGTCGACGAGGGCTTCGACATCGGCATCCGCAAGAGCTGGGAGCAGGCGATCGAGGAAGTGAAGGCCGCGGGCGGCAAGCCTTACGCCATTCCCGCCGGCGCCTCCGTGCACAAATTCGGCGGGCTCGGCTATGTCGGCTTCGCCGAGGAAGTGCGCAAGCAGGAAGCCGAGCTCGGCTTCAAGTTCGATTACATCATCGTCTGCACGGTGACCGGCTCCACCCATGCCGGCATGCTAGTCGGCTTCGCCGCCGATGGCCGCGCTCGCAAGGTGATCGGTATCGACGCCTCGTTCACGCCGGCGCAGACCAAAGCGCAGGTGCTCGAGATCGCGCAGAACACCGCCGGGCTCGTCGAGCTCGGCAAGCAGCTCGTTGCCGAGGACGTCGTCCTGATCGAAGACTACGCCTATCCCGCCTATGGCGTGCCCTCGGAAGAGACCAAGGAGGCGATCCGCCTCAGCGCGCGTCTCGAAGGCATGATCACCGACCCCGTCTACGAGGGCAAGTCGATGCAGGGCCTGATTGACCTCGCGAAGAAGGGATATTTCGAGAAGGGCGCGAAGATCCTCTACGCCCATCTCGGCGGCGCCCCCGCGCTGAACGGCTACGCGTACGCGTTCAGGAATGGGTGAGTGAGGGCGCAGCTCTCGCCTTCTACACAGCTGTCGTCCCGGGCAAGCGTCAGCGCAGACCCGGGACCCATAACCACAGGGAGAGGTTTGGCGACGAACGCCTCCTTCCCTGCCCCAAGATAGATCGCGCGGTATGGATCCCGGATCTGCGCGCGCTTAGGGCGCGCTTGTCCGGGATGACGGCGGAGTATTGGGCCGCGCCTACCGCGTCCTGACGATTTGCAGCAGCTCGTCGCCGTAATGCTCGAGCTTCTTGTCGCCGATGCCGGGGATATTGCGGAGCTCGTCGAGTGTCGTCGGCCAGGCCCGGACGATGCCGTCGATGGTGGCATCGTGCAGCACCACATAGGCCGGCACGCCGCGCTCGCGCGCGACCTCCGAACGCCACGAGCGCAGCCGCGCGCGCAGCTCGGGATCGACATCGCCTGGCGCGGCGTCGGCGGCGGGCGCGAGGTCGCCGCGGCGGGACTTGCCGCGGCTCGCGCGAATGCGCGTGCCGGGCGCCTCCTCGCGCAGCCACACTTCCGTCTCGCCGCGCAGCACGCCGCGCGCGGTCTCGGTCAGCTTCAGCGCACCGAACGCTTCGCTGTCGCTCCGCAAATGGCCCATCGCCACCAGCTGCCGCAGCACGGTGCGCCACTGCTTTTCGTTGAGCTCGCGCCCGATGCCGAACACCGACAATTTGTCGTGGCCGAACTGCGTCACCTTCTCGGTCAGGCGCCCGACCAGCACGTCGATCAGGTGCATCGCGCCAAAACGCTGCCCGGTGCGATAGACGCAGGACAGCAGCTTCTGCGCCAGCACCTTGCCGTCGCGCATCTTCGGTGGCGTCAGGCAATTGTCGCAATTGCCGCAATGCTCGCCCATCACGATCTCGCCGAAATAGGCGAGCAGCCGCCGGCGCCGGCAGTGCGGCGTTTCGGCGAGGCCGACCAGCGCATCGAGCTTGCCGATCGAGACACGCTTGAATTCGTCGGAGGCGCTGGACTCGTCGATCATGCGGCGCTGCTGCACGATGTCCGAGAGCCCATAGGCCATCCAGGCCGCCGACGGCTTGCCGTCGCGGCCGGCGCGGCCCGTCTCCTGATAATAGGCCTCGATGCTCTTGGGCAGGTCGAGATGGGCGACGAAGCGGACGTCCGGCTTGTCGATACCCATGCCGAAGGCGACGGTCGCAACGATGACGATGCCGTCCTCATTGAGAAAGCGGTCCTGGTTGCGCGAGCGCAACGCCCCGTCGAGCCCGGCATGGTAGGGCAGCGCCGCGATGCCTGCGTCCTGAAGCGCGGCGGCGACCTCCTCGACGCGGTTGCGCGACAGGCAATAGACCACGCCGGCATCGCCCGCATGCCGCTCCCGGATGAACTCCTTCAGCTGCGACACCGCGTTGCGCTTGTCGACGATCTCGTAGCGGATGTTCGGCCGGTCGAAGCTCGAGACGAATTGCGGCGCATCCGCGAGCTGAAGCCGCGCGACGATCTCCTTGCGCGTCAGCTCGTCGGCGGTCGCGGTCAGCGCGATGCGCGGCACGTCGGGAAAGCGCTCGGCGATGATCGAGAGGCCGACATATTCGGGGCGGAAGTCATGGCCCCATTGCGAGACGCAATGCGCCTCGTCGATCGCAAACAGCGCCACCTTCGCTTGCGCCAGCAGCGACAGGCAGCGCGGCGTGACCAGGCGTTCCGGGGCGACGTAGAGCAGATCGAGATCGCCCGCGAGCAGGCGGCGCTCGATATCGGAGGCTTCCTGCGGCGTCAGCGACGAGTTCAGCGCGGCCGCGTTGACGCCGGCCTCGATCAGCCCGGCGACCTGATCGCGCATCAAGGCGATCAACGGCGACACCACGATGCCGCAGCCTTCGCGCAGCAGCGAGGGAAGTTGATAGCACAGCGACTTGCCGCCGCCGGTCGGCATCAGCACCAGGCAATTGCCGCCTTCAGTGACATGCCGGATGATCTCGCCCTGGGCGCCGCGAAAACCCGGCAGGCCGAACACCGAATGCAGCACCGACAGCGCGTCGCGGCCGTTGGCCGGCGCAGGCAGCGGGGCAGTGGAGGGAACGGACATGAGGGAGCTGGAACCTGGGCCGTGAGATTGTCACAAGGCCAGTCGCATGGCGGCGGGGGGCGTGGCAAGGCCATCTTCTCCCTCTCCCCACCCGCGGAAGGGGGAAACGCAAATGGCATTTTGCGACTCGAGGGCACGCCTCGTCCTTCGAGACGACCGCTTCGCGGTCTCCTCAGGGTGAGGCTAAGCAGCATCGGTGCTCATTGAAGATTGCAGCCGCGCACTCGATCCATCCTGAGGGCCCGCCAACGGCGGGCGTCTCGAAGGATGGCCACAGGGGAAATCGATCCGATCTGCGATCACCCTGACGCAAGCGAGGAGAGATGAAGAGTTACGCCCCGATTCGCCGCAGCGCCTCTGCGACCGTCACGATCGGCATGTTGCGCCTTCCGGCGGCCTCCAGCGCGTGACGCATCAGGTCCGGCGTGCAGCCATAGGGGCTTGGCGCGCTCGCAACGTCGTGACCATAGAAGATGAGCCACCCGCCGCGCGCGACCGCTTCGTCGAAATAGCGATCGATGCCCGCTCGATCGGTCTCGCAATCGACCAAGGGCGAGGCGCGCAGGAACTGCAGGTCGATGACGCCGCTGTTGACACCGGGAAGGATGCCACGGGCCGAACGGAAGGTCCTGGCGAGCTGCGGCTTGCGCCAGACCGAGGCAAGCCCATAGGGATAGGCGAAATTCTGCAGCGTGATCGAGGAATCGATCGCGTGAAAATACGCGCGGTTCCGCTCGATCTCGCGCGCCATGGCGGCCTCGTCGAGATCGGCCGAGCTCTTGTGCGAGAAGGTATGGCAGGCAATCTCGTGACCGGCGCGATGAAGCCGGACGATCGCGTCGTTCGACATGCCGTGCCAGTGGTCCGACGGCTGACCGATCAGGCTGCCGGCGAGATAGAACGTGCCCCGCCCGCCGTGCTTCTCGAGAAGCGCGGCGCCCTCGCCTGCGGCGCTGTCGGGAGCATCGTCGAAGGTGAAGCTCACCATCGGCGCATGCGACTCAGGCAGCCGGTGCGGCGCGGCGCGGAAATGCCGGGCCAGCCGATTGCTCACGCGTCCCTGGAGTGCCGACCACACGACTGCGTTTCCCGTGATGTGTTTATTTCCGCACTGAAACATTCGCGCGCCGGTTGAGGCAAGCCTAACGCTCGGGTAATCCTAACGCGGAACCAATATCCATTGGCTAGCCCGCGGGGACCGACCCACCGGCTTCCACGCTGAGATACCGCAACCAATTGCGAAAGAGCACTGCCGCCGCGCTGCCGGCACCGATATCAGCGCGCAAATGCAGTCCTGGCAGCTCGTTGCTGAGCGCCGGATGGCGCTGGTGCGCCGCCTTCTTCTGGAAGCGGGCCAGCTTCTCCTCGGTCGCTGCGTCAAAATAGCTCACGGGCAGCCGCGGATAAGTCTCGCGCTCCCGCGCCAGATAGCGGCCGATGTCGCGCAGATATTCGCGCTGGAGCGACAGCGCGTCGTATTCCGGATGGCCCTGGAAGAACACGAAGCGGCTGGCATATTGGCGAACGAAAACGTCGACGCCGGCCTCAGCCGAGCGTGTCAGCACCTGATAGCCGGCCTGCAACAGGTCGCTCTCCACGATCTCGTTGAGCCGCGAATGCGAGACCTTCAGCGGCGCCGGCGCGCTGCGCGTCAACGGATCGCGCCTCACCAATTCGCAATCGAAGATGCCGTGGCATTTCGCCGGCAGCCGTCGTCGCGCGATGCCGTCCAGGTGCAGCACCGCCGCGTGCGCGGCAAGGCACGACCAGATCGTCGAGCGCGTGTTGGCCTTGGCCCAGTCGATCAGCTCGGTGAGGTCACGCCAGTACGGCTCCCGGTCGAGCTCGGGCGCGACGGGCTCCGCGCCGGTCACGATCAAGCCGTCGAATTTCTGGCGCTTGAGGTCCGAAAGGTCGGAATACTCGCTCTCGACGTGCCACCTCGCTTCCGGCGACCGCTTCACGCTCGGAAGCGAGAAGCAGTGGAAGCGGATGCGGTGCGGGCCGGCGGCGGCCTGGAGCAGCTTCATGAACTGCCGCTCGGTCGCCTTCAGCGCCGGATCCGGCATGTTGTTGACGAGCCCGATCGTGAGCTCGGCGCCGCGATCGTGCGCGAGATCGGACTCGGTCGGCACCAATGCCGGCCCCGAGATGACTTGATCCCTGTCGATCAGGATCGTCATGGGCGCGTCCGCCTACTCCGCAGCCTCGAGGCGCGCCGACCGGCAGGCCTTGTCCAGCGCCTGGTCGATATCCTCGATGATGTCAGAGACGTGCTCGATGCCGATCGAGAGCCGGATGGTCTCCGGCAGCACGCCGGCAAGGCGCTGCTGCTCCGCCGACATCTGGCGGTGGGTGGTCGAGGCCGGATGGCAGGCCAGCGACTTGGCATCGCCGATATTGACGAGCCGCGTGATCAGCTTCAGCGCATCATAGAAGGTCTTGCCGGCCTCCATGCCGCCCTTGATGCCGAAGGTGAACAGCGAGGAGGCGTTGCCGTCGAGATATTTCTGCACCAGCGGATAATAGGGGCTGTCGGGAAAGCCGCTGTAGTTGACCCAGGCGACGCGCGAATCCTTGCGGAGGAATTCGGCGACCTTGCGGGCGTTCTCGACATGGCGCTCCATGCGCAGCGCCACGGTCTCGATGCCCTGGAGCAGCAGGAAGGCGTTGAATGGCGACAGCACCGAGCCCATGGTGCGCTGATAGACGCTGCGCGCCCGCTCGATGTAAGCAGTGCGGCCGAAACGCTCGGCATAGATCAGGCCGTGATAGGAGGCATCGGGCTTGTTGTAGGCCGGGAAGCGTTCGGCATGCTTGGCCCAGGGGAAGTTGCCGGAATCGACGATGGCGCCGCCGAGCGTGGTGCCGTGACCGCCCAGGAACTTGGTCAGCGAGTGCACGGCGATGTCGGCGCCGTAGTCGAATGGCTTGAGCAGGATCGGCGTTGCGACGGTGTTGTCGACGATCAGCGGCACGCCATGGGCATGCGCGACCTTGGCCAGCGCCTCGATGTCGCAGACATTGCCGGCGGGATTGCCGATGGTCTCGGCGAACACCGCGCGGGTGTTCTCGTCGATCAACCTCTCGACCGCATCCGGCGTGTCGCTCTCGGCGAAGCGGCCGGTGATGCCCTGCCGCGGCAGGATGTGCGAGAGCAGCGTGTGCGTTGTGCCGTAAAGCTGCGGCACGGAAACGATGTTGCCGCCGTGGTCGGCGACGTTGACGAAGGCGAAATGCAGCGCCGCCTGGCCGGTCGCGACCGCGAGCGCGCCGACGCCGCCTTCGAGCTGGGCGATGCGCTTCTCCAGCACCGCGCTGGTCGGATTGGCGATGCGGCTGTAGCGAAAGCCCTCGGTCTCGAGGTTGAAGAGCGCCGCGCCGTGGTCGGCGCTGTCGAAAGCGTAGGCCGCGGTCTGGTAGATCGGCACGGCGACCGCATGCGTGGTCGCTTCGGGCTCATAACCGGCGTGAATAGCGATCGTCTCGTTTCGCATTATGCCACCTCCGCGTGGAGCGGTCCGCACTTATTGGCCTAGAATGAGGCATGTGCGTTGTCCGCCGTTCCTCTGTTAGAGGCGGGTGGTAAAGCGGACAATAATTCGCTTAGAGATCGAGGAAGTAACCCTAACCGTTATTGGCGAACTGGCCGAAATCCGGGTTAATTTGCATTAATCAATCAGCGACGGCGATGTCGGCCACCGATCCTCCATGGGATCAACGGAGCCTTACTCGGCAGCCAATGCCGCTTGCAGGTCCGGCTTCTCGCGCGAAGCCTCATGCATATCGTCTGCGGTCGGCTTGATGCGGAACCACGCGGCATAGAGCGCAGGAAGGAACAGCAAGATCAGAACCGTTCCGAGCGCGGTGCCGCCGATCAGCGTGTAGGCCATCGATCCCCAGAACACGGAGTGAGTGAGCGGGATAAAGGCCAGCACGGCAGCCAAGGCAGTCAGGATCACGGGCCTCGTGCGTTGCACCGTGGCTTCGATGACGGCGTGATAGTCGTCAAGGCCCGCGGCAAGATTCTCCTTGATCTGTTCGGTCAGGATCAACGTGTTGCGCATCAGGATGCCCGCCAGTCCGATCAGGCCCAGGATCGCGTTGAACCCGAACGGCTGGTTGAAGATGAGCAGTGCCGGCACGACACCGACCAGGCCGAGCGGTCCTGTCAGGACGACCATCGCCATCGTCGAGAAGGACCGCACCTGCAGCATGACGACGATCAGCATCGCGGCGATCATGGCCGGGAAGATCGTCGCCAGCGCGTCGTTGGCCTTGGTTGCTTCCTCGATCGATCCGCCCAGCTCGATACGATAGCCGGCCGGAAGGGATGCGATCAGGGGCTGCAGGGCTGTCTTGATCTCCTTGGAGACTTCCGGAGGTTGGGTCGCCTCATTGATGTCAGAACGAATGGTGACGACTGGGGTGCGATCGCGCCGCTTCATGATCGGCTCTTCGAGCCGGATTTCCGAATGACCGACCTGGTCGAGCGGAATCGCGCGGCCGTCGCGGCTCATCAATGAGAAATCCGCCAGACGCGCCGGATCGAGCCGCTCGCCACCCGCGCTGCGTGCCACGATGGGGACATTGCGAATGTCCTCGCGAACCTGCGTCACGGCGATGCCGGTGAGCAGGAACTGGAGCTGGCGACCGACCTCGGCCGGCGAAAGGCCGATCAGGTTCAGTCGATCCTGATCCGGGACGAAGCGAAGCACGGGCGTGCGATCGCCCCAATCCCGATTGGCCTGCCGCGCGTCATGAACACCGCGCATCACTTCGAGAGCCTTTTGCGAGATGGCGTACAGTTGCGCGGGATCCGGCCCCATCACACGAAACTCGACGGGGAACGGCGTATAAGGTCCGAACACGAGTTGGGTGACGCGCACATTGGCCTCGGGCGCAAGGCCCTGCGACACGGTTTGTCGGAGCCGGTGTTTCAAAGCCTCGCGCGCTTCCGCATCAGGCGTCAGGACGACGATCTTTGCGAAGGCCGGATCGGGCAATTCGGGCGCCATCGCGAAGAAGAAGCGCGGCGCACCCTGGCCGACATAGCTGGTGATGATCTTGGCCTCGGGCTGATCTTGCAGCCAACCCTCGAGCTTCTCGACAGTGGCCGTCGTCGTCTCGATGCTGGTGCCCTCAGGCAGACGAACCTCCACCAGCACTTCCCGGCGGTCAGAGGTCGGAAAGAACTGCTGCTTGACACCACCCATGCCGACGACGGAAAGCACGAAGGCGACGGCGACGATGCTGCAGGTCAGGAATTTGTGGCGGACGGCGAGGGTGATCACGCCTCGCAGGCGCTGATAGTTGGGCGTGCCGTAGATCGCGTGGTGACCGCCTTCGACCGGCTTGATCGCGGGCAGCATCTTGACGCCAAGATACGGCGTGAAGATCACCGCGACGATCCAGGAGACGATGAGGGCGAACCCCACGACCCAGAAGATGTTGCCGGCGTATTCGCCGGCGGTCGAGCGGGCAAAACCCACCGGCAGGAAGCCCGCGATCGTCACCAGCGTTCCGGACAACATGGGTGCCGCGGTGTGGCTCCATGCGTAGGCGGCCGCCGAGATGCGGTCCATGCCTTCTTCCATCTTCACGACCATCACCTCGATCGCGATGATAGCGTCGTCGACGAGGAGACCGAGTGCCAGGATCAAAGCGCCGAGCGTGATGCGGTCGAAGAACCGGCCGGTCTCCAGCATGATCAGGAACACGACGGCGAGCGTCAGGGGCACGGCCGCCGCGACGACGATGCCGACGCGCCAGCCGAGGCTCAGCAGGCTCACCAGTAGCACCACGCCGAGCGCCATCGCGAACTTCATCATGAATTCGTCGACCGCCGAGGTGATGTTGACGGCTTGGTCGCTGACCTTGGCCAGGCTCATCCCGAGCGGCAACGTCCGGGCGATCGCCGCGGACCTTTCCTCCAGCGCCTTGCCGAGCGCCAGACCATTCCAGCCCTCCTGCATCACCGCCGCGAGCATGATCGTGGGCTCACCCTGGTGCCTGATGATGTAGGTGGGAGGATCCTCGTAGCCGCGGCGGACCTCGGCGATGTCGGACAGCTTCAGCGTCCGCCCGGCAGCGACGATCGGCGTGTCTGCGATCGCCTGGACGCTGTCATAAGCGCCGTCGACCCGGATGAAGACCTGCGGGCCCTTGGTGTCGATCGAGCCCGCCGGTGTGACCGTGTTCTGCCGCTGCAAGGCGGCGACGATATCCGTTGCCGACACGCCGAGCGTTGCCAGCTTGGCATAGGAGAACTCGACGAAGATCTGCTCGGGACGCTCGCCGAGAATGTTGATCTTCTTGACGCCGGGCACGTGCAGCAGATCCTGGCGAATGGTCTCGGCCTGCCTGGCGAGCTCGCGCATCGGCATGCCCTTGGCCTTGAGGGCATAAAGCGCGAAGCTGACGTCCGAATATTCGTCGTTGACGAAGGGGCCAAGCACTCCGGACGGCAGCTTGCGCGCTTCGTCTCCGAGCTTCTTGCGGGCCTGATAGAACTCCTCCTGCACGCTCGATGGCGGCGTGCTGTCCTTCAGCGTCACCGTCATGTAGGCATAGCCGGGCCGCGTCGTCGTCTCCACCCGATCGTACCAGGTCAGCTCCTGAATCCGCTTCTCCAGGGGTTCGGCGACCTGGTCCTGCATCTCGCGTGCGGTGGCGCCGGGCCATACGGTGGTGACCGTCAGGGTCTTGATGGTGAAGGACGGGTCTTCGGCCCGTCCGAGCTTGAAGAAGGCGTAGGCGCCCGCGGCCGCCAGCAGGAGGATGAAGAACAGGGTGACGGCCCGCTCGCGAACGGCGAGCGCGGAAAGATTGAAGCTCATCAGTTGCTCCTGCTGTCCGCGGCAGTCCTGACGTGGGCACCTTCGTGCAGGAGATGAGCGCCGAGTGAAACGATCTGGTCACCGGACCTCGATCCGGAGATAACGGCCGTCTCGCTGGTCACACGCAGAAGCTTGACGGGCTGCAGGCGTACGGTCGAGGTCGCAGCGTCGAAGACCCAGATGCCAGTCGTTCTGCCGTCGTCGAGCACGGCTCCCAGCGGCACCTGGACTTCCGGTTGACTGTCCTGGCTTGCAAGCCGAATGGTGACCGTCGCGCCAAGCGGCGCCGCCGCGGCCTCACCATCGAGCACGTAGCGGGCCTCATAGGTCCGGGTCTGCGGATCGGCGGAATCCGACAGCTGACGAAGATGTGCGGTATGGCGGCGTCCGTCGCTCCCATACAGACTGGCCTCCGCCAGCGAACCGATCGCCGGCCGGATCGTCTCCGGAAGCGCCACCACGGCTTCGCGAGGACCGGACTGTGCCAGCCGAACGACAGCCTGGCCGGCGGAGACGACTTGTCCGGGCTCACCAAGCGTCTGCGTGACCGTCCCGTCGGCATCGGCAACCA
Organism: Bradyrhizobium sp. A11; assembly: GCF_042077125.1. Classification (NCBI taxonomy): domain Bacteria; kingdom Pseudomonadati; phylum Pseudomonadota; class Alphaproteobacteria; order Hyphomicrobiales; family Nitrobacteraceae; genus Bradyrhizobium; species Bradyrhizobium sp. A11. Next base: position 6,538,925 of record NZ_CP149509.1, read on the forward strand.
GGACGGAATAGGTCGCCTGGTTCTCGGCAACCCCTGCATCGGCTTCCGCCGCGGCAAGCTGCGCTTTAGCGGTGTCCGATGCGGCCTTCGCCTGCTCGTAGCGTTGCTTTGACGTCCATCCGTCATTCATCAGATTGGCGTAGCGCCGCTCGTCGGCATCGGTCTGCACGACAATTGCGCGTGCAGCCGCAACGGCGTTGCGCTTCGCGGTGAGCGCGAGACGAAGATCGGTTTCGTCGATCCGCATCAGCGGCTGGCCGGATTTGACCTGCTCACCGACATTCACGAGTCGTTCGACGATCTTTCCGGCGACGCGAAAGCCGAGATTGCTTTCCACGCGGGCGCCAATGGTCCCGGTAAAACCGCGTTCAGATCCTCCGACCCGGTTGGGGGTCACCAGACGGACCATCGGTGGCTCCTGCCTGGGGTCGCTAACTGCGGAAGCTTCATGGGCGGGAATCGCAAGCGCAACGAAAGTCGCCACCCCCGCCGGGACTAAAATACCGGCGAGCACCGCAATACCCCTTTTCATGGCCGTCTCCATTGAGAATTAGATTGCATACGAACTCTATACATGTGTTAGATTTCGTTCGCAATCTAAATTGCGACGGATGACGGGAGCGTGATCCCTCGATCGGGAGGTTTTCCTCGGGCGGCGGCCAAATTCCTGGTGGCTGATAGATTGCAATTGAACTCTATAATTGTTATAGAGGTCATACGAAATCCAAATGGAGGTCCACGATGCGAGTCAGTCGCACCCAGGCGGCCGAGAACCGCCAAACCGTGATCAATGTGGCCAGTCGCCTCTTTAGGGAGCGCGGCTTTGATGGCATCGGCCTCAAAGATCTGATGAAGGGGGCCGGGCTCACCCAAGGCGCCTTCTACAAGCAATTCGCTTCGAAAGAGGATCTGGCGGTCGAGGCGTCCAGGCGCGCATTGGAAAGCGCGTCCGGCCGATGGTCAGACGCGGCCACGGCACATCCCGATGATCCGCTCGGCGCGGTAATCTCGTTCTACCTCAGTGACGACCATCGCGGAGAAAGGATGGACGGCTGCCCGATCGTGGCGCTCGGCTCGGATGCCGCCCGACAGGGCCCCGAGGTGAAGGCGGAATTCGAAACGGGGATTAAGGCGCATCTCGACGTGCTCAGCCGCTTCCTAGCCGGAGCCGGCGAGGAGGCCTCGCGCGGCAAGGCCATGGCCATCCTCGCGACGATGATCGGCGCGGTGACGCTGTCGCGCGTCGTCAACGACCCCGACCTGGCTCAGGCGCTGTTGGATGCCGCGGCCGAGCAGGTTCGCGACACCGCAGCCGCTTGAGTGGATGGGCCGGTGTTCCGATTGAATGGGCGCGAGCCCATTCGCTGACTCCAGATAGACGAGAAGAACGATGTCGAAAGAAGCAACGGATAGCTTCGCCGGAAAATGGGCGCTGGTCACGGGGGCGTCGAGTGGCCTCGGCCTCGAATTCGCAGATCTCCTGGCAGCGCAGAAGGTCAATCTCGTCTTGGCGGCTCGACGGCGGGAGCCGATGGACAAGCTCGCCTCCGATCTCCGCAGCAAATACGGGGTGGATGTGCTGGTCGAGGCGATCAATCTTGCCGCGCCGGACGCGGCCAGCCGCCTGAAAAGCAGTCTCGACGCGAGGTCCGTGACGATCGACATTTTGGTGAACAATGCCGGCTTCGGCTTGCACGGCGATTTTTTGGACACGCCGATCGAGCAGACCGCGAACATGATCCAGCTCAACATCACCACGCTCACAGAGCTGACCTATCTATTCGGCCGCGACATGGCTCAGCGGCGATCTGGACATATCCTTCTGATCGCCAGCCTCCTGGCCTTCCAGGCCGTCCCCACCTATGCGGCCTATGCAGCGACCAAGGCTTACGTGCTGGCCTTTGGCGAGGCCCTGCATGACGAACTCCGCCCACATGGTGTGGTCGTGACCAGTCTTTGCCCGGGACACACGGCGACAGGGTTTGATGTGGCAGCCGGCGCAACCGCTTCAAGCTTGCTGCGGCTCCTCACCATGAAGCCGCGTCCGGTCGCCACGAGCGGCATTCGGGCGCTCATGCAAGGAAAGGCCACCGTGATCGCAGGCCTGTCGAACAAGATGGCTGCCTTTTCAAATCGTTTGACGCCGCGATCGATGCAAAGGGCCACGATGAAGAGGATAATGGACGCCTAACGCCTAGAGCGGCTGCATGTGGGCGCTTATCGACCCGCGTTTTACCCACGTGGTTTGGACGCGGCTAAACCGACATATGCGGCTGTCTCGATCTAGCTCTTCAGCGCAGCAGAGCTTCAGCTTGCCGAGACGCCGCCCGCGAGCCACCCTCTCCCGCACGGAGATGGGGTAAGATTATCGCCCTACCCCATCTTCTCCCACAGTTGGCGCGTGAGCACGCCGGCCCGCTTCTCGATCGCGGCCGCCGCATCGAGCGCGAGATCCTCGCGATAGCGCCCGGCGATCAGTTGCACGCCGATCGGCTTGCCGTCGTGGAGGGCCACCGGCACCACGGCGCCGGGCAGGCCCAGCACGTTAATCGCGGAGATGAAGCGGATCTCGCCCCAGAATATCTCGCGCACGCGCTCGGCGCTGACGGTGTCCTCGCGCGGGCCCGGCGTCGGCTTCACCGTGGTCGGCGCCAGCACGACCGGATAGTCCTCGAAGAACAATTGCCAGGCGCGGATATGGCCGTTGCGCGCGGCGGTCGCCTGCATCCAGCCCTTGAGATCGAGCACATTGGCCTTGGCCTTCATGCCGCCCCAGGCCTTGTGAAAGTCCTCCGAGGTCACCTTCAGCATGCCGGCTTCCTGCATCACCACGGTCTCGTTGGTGATGATGTCGCACCAGGTCTGCCAGACGCCGTCGATGTCGGGCACCTCGACCTCGCTGACGCGGTAGCCGGACCGTTCGAGATGGTCCGCGGCCTGGCGCAGCGCCGCCGCGACGGACGGATCGACCTCCATGTCCTCCGGTATCTTGGCCAGCGCGACCTTGATCGGCCGCTTCGGCGTCACGCCGACCAGCGGCGCCGGCACCCACCAGGGATCGCGCGGATCGCGCTGGCTCATCGCCTCCAGCGCGAGGCGGACGTCGGCGACATGGCGGGCGAGCGGCCCCTGCGCCGACATCAGATGCGCCAGCATCGGCCGCTCGGCCGTTGCGCTGGCGTTGAACGCAGGGATGCGCCCTTGCGTGGGCTTGATGGTGGCAACGCCGTTGCAATGCGCAGGCCAGCGCAGCGAGCCGCCGATGTCGTTGCCATGGGCGATGGTGCCGATGCCGGCGGCGACCGCCGAACCCGCGCCACCCGAGGAGCCGCCGCAGGTGATATCAGGGTCCCAGGGATTGAGCGTCAATCCATGCAGCGGATTGTCGGTGAAGCCGCGAAAGGAGAATTCCGGCGTGTTGGTGAGCCCGATGACGATCGCGCCGGCCTTCTTCAGGTTGCGGACCACGGGCGCATCCGACGGCGCGATCAGGCCCTTGTTGGCGGGCACGCCGTTGAAGTTCGGCCGTCCCTCGTAATCGACGTTTTCCTTGATCGTGATGGGCACCCCGTGCAGCAGGCCGAGCGCAGCACCCTTGGCGCGCTGCTTGTCCGCTGCGTGCGCAGCCTTCAGCGCCTCCTCCGAGAGATCGACGACGACGGCATTCAGCTTCGGATTGACCGCGCGCATCCGTTCGAGATGCGCCTCGACGGTCTCGACCGCCGAGATCGCGCCGGAGCGGATTGCGGCGGCAGTCGCCACCGCCGACCATTGCCAGATCGGCCCAGACGGGCGCCGCGGCCTGGCCGATTTGCCGGCGGCGGCCTTTCCGGCCGGCTTCGCGGAAGCTCCCTTGCGGGCCCCGGTCTTCGTCGCGGCTCGCGCCTTCTTCCCTGCAGTCTTGCTCCTGGTCGCCGTCTTCTTCGCCACGCCATATCTCCCAAAAATTGCGCGGCGGAGGTTAGGGACGGCTCCGATCCCTGTACAGGTGCGATTCTGCATCGCTCACCTCGGGATCAACATCGACATGGGATACGGCTGGCTCGCGCTCGTGCTGCAAGCCGGACGGCACTGGCAAGAGGACGTGGTGGCGTATAGCCAATGGCGGAGAGAGTGGGATTCGAACCCACGGTACGGTTTCCCGCACACACGCTTTCCAAGCGTGCGCCTTAAGCCACTCGGCCATCTCTCCGGAGCGCCCTCTCTTGAAGGGGCGCCGACGATTTTGCAAGGGATCGCGAGGAAAACCGGCGAATTTTCCGCAAGCCGTTGTATTCACATGGTAAAATTCGGCGCCGCGGATGCTCTGATCGGCCTGCAGGCTGAACCCGTGACGGGTTTGCCGCGACGATTCAGTTGAGGATGCCGAGCACGACTGGGGGAGCCATGACCATCCGCAAGACCATTGTCGCCCTTGGCCTGATTTCGGCCCTCGGCTCCGCTCTCGCGGCGTCCGCCGCGGCCCAGGTCTGCACACGTCAAGGCGCCGACGTCAGCTGCGACGACGGCCGGCGCGGGATGCTGTCGGGCAATGCCATCCTCTGGCCGGACGGGACGCGCTCGAGTTCGGCGCCGCATCCCACGGTGATCATCGGCAACAAGAGCTCGGTGCATGTCGGCACTGGCGTGTTCGTCGGCCAGGGCAAGGGCATGGTGCCGATGGACGATCCCAACGCGCCGAACAAGCGGCAGTGCGCGATTCTGGAGGGAGTCTCGTATTGCCATTGAGGCATCCCACCGTCCTGCCCGGGCGCGTCCCCGGGCACGACGCCGGATCCCTAAATCAGCCGCACGCCTGAGATCGCCGATTTCAGCCAGCGCAGCGCTTGCGGCGGTTGCGCGGCGAGCGGGGCGACGGCGGCCTTCTCGGTCCGGCACTTCTCGAGCGCGGCGACGAAATCGGCCGACCATTGTTGAATGGTGTGGCCGCGCAGCTTCTTCATCATCGCGTCCCAGCGCATCTTGCGTTCGGTGAGCGGCATTGCGGCTGCGACCGCGATCGCGCGCGCCATACCGTCGATGTCGTGCGGATTGACCAGCAAGGCGGTGTCGAGCTCGTTGGCTGCGCCCGCGAACTTCGACAGCACCAGCACGCCGGGATCGGCCGGGTTCTGGGCTGCGACATATTCCTTGGCAACGAGGTTCATGCCGTCATGCAGCGGAGTCACCACGCCGACCTGCGCTGTCCGGTAAAGGCCCGCGAGCACGGCCTGGCTGAAGCCTTTGTTCAAATAGCGGATCGGCGTCCAGTCGACCTCGCCGTGGCGGCCGTTGACGTCGGTAACGAGGCGCGCCACCTCGTTCTGGAGATTGCCGTAGGCCTCGATCGCACCGCGCGAGGGATTGGCGATCTGCAGCAGCGAGATGCTGCGCGCAAATTGCGGCTGCTCGGTCCAGAGCCGGTCGAACGCGCTGATGCGGTTGACGAGGCCCTTCGAATAGTCGAGCCGGTCCACGCCGATCGCGAGCCGCTCACCGTTGAGGCTGCGCCGCAGCCGCGACACGTCCGGATGCGAGGCCGACTTGGCGGCATAGGCCGCGAACTTCTCCGCGTCGATCCCGATCGGAAACACTTCACAGCGCGTGCGGCCATGCTGCGAGACCGCAACGCCATCCTCGACGGCAAGGCCGAGCTCGCCGCCGACATAACCAAGGAAATTCTGGCGATCCTCCTCGGTCTGGAAGCCGAGCAGATCGTAGGCCAGCATCGCCGTGATCAGTTCGCGATGGTTGGGCACGCCTTGCATCACCGCGGCGACGGGCCAGGGCGTATGCAGGAAGAAGCCGATCGGGTCGTCGACGCCGAGGTCGCGCAGCTCGGCGCCGAGCGCGAGGAAATGGTAGTCCTGCACCCAGAACGCGGTTTTTGTTTTTCGGAAGCGCATCAAGGCGCGCGCCATGAAGGCGTTGACCTCGCGATAGCTGACATAATCTTCGCGCGAGACGCGAATGAGGTCGCTGCGCGAGTGCAGCGCCGGCCACAGCGCCGAATTGGCAAAGCCCTCGTAATAGCCGCCGTAATGCGCCGCCGGCAGATCCAGGGTCGCGATGGCGCCCGCGCCGAGCGCCTCGATCTCAGCAAACGGTTCCTTCTGATGGCCGTCCCGTACCCGGCCCGACGACCCCACCCAGATCGCACCCGAATGTTCCACAACCGGCAGCAGCGCCGCCGCGAGGCCGCCCGTCATAGGCTCATTAGGCTTGCCGCGGGCGACGCGATTTGAAACGACGACTAGGTTCACAGGTCGTCCCCTCCTGTTTCATTCCACCCGTTTAACTGCCGTTCATCAATATGGTTCCTGATCATCGTTTCAACCAATTGAAACCAAAATCAGGCGTGCGCGTTGGAACTGGTTTCGCTTGCGGAACCCGGTTACTTTCGTTGCAACGATACCTTGTGCGATCAGGTTGCGTAACAGGTATTGCGGCGCGCAGCGACGCCGATGCGCTTCTCATGATACCTGCGACAGGGCGCTGCCTTGGTTTCACCTTGGATCCAGCAGGCGCGCGAGGAAGGCACGCACGTCGCTCGGCGTGTCGAAATGGCCGTTCACGCCCATGGCGCGGCGCCCGACCGAGAAGGCGAGCCCGTTCATGTCGGGCATGATCGCGAAGACGGTTTCATCGGTGACGTCGTCGCCGATGAAGATCGGACGCCGTCCGTTGAACGGCTCCCGCTTCATCAGTTCGCGCACGCCGGTCGCCTTGGTGAATCCGGAATGCTTGATCTCGCACACGAACTTGCCGGGCAGCACCTCGATCGGCGCGTTGGGCAGATCGGCGCGGATCACCGAGACGGCTTCGTAGATCGCCTTCTCCGCATGCGGCGCGAGGCGGTAATGCAGAGCGAGCGAATAGCCCTTGTCCTCGAGCAGAATGCCCGGGCTGAGCTTGGCAATGGCCGCGAGCCGCCGCTTCAGCTCCTTGTCCAGCGGCGGCGCATGCACGGCATCGACCTCATTGTCCACCGACAGCCGCATCTCGGCGCCGTGCCCGGCGACGGCGCGAAATACCTCGGGCGCGAAGATCAGGTCGATGTCGTTGAGCGAGCGGCCGCTGACTAGCGCCAGCGCACCGGACGTTCGCTCGGTCAACCGGTTCAGCGTCTCCGACAGGCCCGGCGGCACCCATACCTCGCGCGGCGTCGGCATCAGGTCGAGCAGGGTCCCGTCGATGTCGAGCAGAATTGCGGTCTCGTCGAGATGCGGCACCAGCGCATGCGGCACCGGCACCGTTTCGGGCGCCTCATCGTCGAACATTGTGGGCTGCTGGTCCATCGCCATTTCTGCAAGTTCCGATTTCATCAGTCTACTCCATAAAGGCGAGCGGCCGCGCGATTTGTTCGAGCGATTTGCGCTCCGCCGAGACGGCATAGCGCCACGCCACGATCGCGGCCGCGAGCATCAGGACTGCCCCCAGCAAATAGCCGGCGAACACGCTGGTGCGTGATCCCGTGTCGATCAGCGCGCCGAACAGCGCCGGCCCGATCACGCCGCCGATGCCGGTGCCGACGGCGTAGAACACCGCGATCGCCAGCGCGCGCACTTCGAGCGGAAAGGTCTCGCTGACGGTGAGATAGGCCGCGCTGGCGGCCGGTGAGGCAAAGAAGAAGATCACCATCCAGGCGACGGTCTGTCCCTGCGCACTGAGCACGCCGATCGAGAACAGATAGCCCGACAGCGCCAGCAGCAGGCCCGACATGCCATAGGTGAACATGATCATGGTGCGGCGTCCCAGCGTATCGAACAGCCGGCCGAGCAGCAGGGGCCCGAGGAAATTGCCGGCGGCAAAGGGCAGCAGGTACCAGCCGACATGATCGGCCCTGATGCCGTAGAAATCGGTCAGCACCAGCGCGAAGGTGAAGAAGATGGCATTGTAGAAGAACGCCTGCGCGCTCATCAGCACGAGGCCGACCACGGCGCGCTGGCGATACATCGTGAAAAGCGTATGGATAACCTCGCGGATCGGCGTGTGATCGCGCATCCTCAGGCGAATCTTGGTGAAGCGCCCGTCGCTCGCGTCCTGATCGTGTCCGATCACGGAGCGCTCGATCTCGTCGACGATCGCATGAGCCTGGTCGGGCCGGCCATGGATCATCAACCAGCGTGGACTTTCAGGTATCCACATCCGCATCAGCAGCACGACGAGACCGAGGCCGGCGCCGATCAGATAAGCGAGCCGCCAGCCGAGATCGGGCACGATCACGGCGGGGTCGAGCAGCACGATGGCCGCGACCGCGCCCATCGCGGCGCCGATCCAGAAACTGCCGTTGATGACGAGATCGGTCCAGCCGCGATAGCGCGCCGGCACCAGCTCCTGGATGGTCGAGTTGATCGCGGTATATTCGCCGCCAATGCCGGCACCGGTGAGGAACCGGAACAATGCGTAGCTCGCGACATCCCATGACAGAGCGGTCGCGGCCGTGGCCGAAAGGTAGAGCGCCAGCGTGATGAAGAACAGCTTCTTGCGGCCGATGCGGTCGGTGAGCCAGCCGAAGCCGAGCGCGCCGAGCACGGCGCCGGCGAGATAGGCGGAATTGGCGATGCCGAGATCGAGGTTGGAGAATTGCAGCGACGGACTCTGTTTCAGTGCACCGGAGAGCGCGCCGGCCAATGTCACCTCGAGCCCGTCAAGGATCCAGGTGATGCCGAGCGCGAGCACGACGCGGGTGTGAAAGCCGCTCCACGGCAGCGCGTCGAGCCGCGCCGGAATACTGGTCTCGACGATGCGGTCGGTGACGGCCGCCGACACCGTCGGTGCGTAGTTCAGCGCTGGGCTTTGCTGCAATTCCATCAGGCTGTTGCGCTCGATCAATGGCTGCGGCCCCGGTCAGGATGTGAACGGGGTTGGTCCGATCGTCGGGGTGCGGCATTCCGCCTGCCCCTGCGACAACGCCTGCGGCGAGGTCGGGTTCCCGCAGGAACGGCTCCCGGGTCCGCTCGTTTCCGAAGCAGCCGCAGGGAGTTGACGCATGGCTCATGTCAGAAAGAGGACACATTCTCCAAACAGCGGCCCACGCAAGTCCGGCCGCCGGAAGACGAGCACGCGGCGCAGCACGATTGCGCGCAAGAGCACCAAACGCGCGGCGCCGAAGCGCTGGTCGCAGCGTGTGACGAAGGAGAGCGACGCGCTCGATCTCAAGCAGGGCGTGTTCAAGCTGACCAGCCCGAGGAAGATCGCGATCTCGTTGAAGCAATCGGCCGAGCACAGCTCACGACGCAAGACCGGCGCCTATCGTTCGGCGCTGTCGATGCTGACCTTCTACATCAACCGCGCCGGCAAGACCTTGCCAAAGACACAGCGCGCGCGTCTGGAGAAGGCAAAGGTCGAGCTGAAGCGGGCGTTCGGGCGGGAGTGAGGCAGGAAGGGCGAGAGAGACGCAAATGGCGATCCTTGCTCCGCTGTCGTCCCGGACAAGCGAAGCGGAGCGCCGATCCGGGAACTCCACGCGAGCGTTTTGCGCTTGTCGCGATAACCACAGGATAGGGTTGGACGAAGATTCGGAGTGACCACCGTCCGACCCAACCTCTCCCTGGGAGTATGGGTCCCGGATCGGCGCGCGCCTTAAGGGCGCGCTTGTCCGGGACGACAGTGAAGTGTGATGCGGCTGCGCGAACTTCAGAGGCAGCGGTGGCCTTACGCCGCCCTGATATTCCCCATGAAGCGATCGAGTTCGGCGCGCAGGCGGGTGCTTTCGGACGACAGCGTCCTGGCCGAGTGCAGCACCTCCTCCGAGGCCGAGCCGGTCTCGGCCGCGCCGCGGTTGACCTGGCCGATATCGGTGGCCGCGGTCTGAGTGCCCTGCGCCACGGTCTGGACGCTGCGCGCGATCTCCTGCGTCGCCGCGCCCTGCTGCTCGACCGCGCTGGCGATCGACGTCGAGATCGACGAGATCTGGCCGATGGTCGCCCCGATCTCCTTGATCGCGGCAACCGATTCGGCGGTGGCGCCCTGCATGCCCGCGATGTGCGAGGAGATCTCGTCGGTCGCCTTCGCGGTCTGGCTCGCCAGCGACTTCACCTCGCTGGCGACCACGGCAAAGCCGCGCCCGGCTTCGCCGGCGCGCGCCGCCTCGATGGTGGCGTTGAGCGCCAGAAGGTTGGTCTGCTCGGCGATCGCCGTGATCAGCTTGACCACTTCGCCGATCTGCTGGGCCGCATGCGAGAGCTTTCCGATGCGCCCGTCGGTTTCCTTGGCCTGGACCACGGCGGCCTCGGCAATGCGGCTGGAATCGCGGACCTGGCGGCCGATCTCCTCGACCGAGGCGGACAGCTCCTCGGTCGCGGTGGCGACCGACTGCATGTTGGAGGAGGCCTGCTCGGAGACGCCGGCGACCTGGCTCGACAGGCTCTGGGTGGTTTCGGCGGTGCGGGTCAGGGTGGAGGCCGCCGATTCCAGCTGCACGGCCGAGGCCGAGACGTTGGAGACGATGGCGCCGACCGCGCTCTCGAAATCGTCGGCGAAGCGGATCAGCTCGGCGCGGCGGCTTGCGGCCTGCTCCCGGTTCTGGACCTCGCTGGCAGCGGCGTCGCGCTCGGCTTTTGCAACAGCCTGAACCTTGAACTCCTCGACCGCGCCGGCCATCTCGCCGATCTCGTCCTTGCGGCCGAGACCCGGCAGCACGACGTCGAAATTGCCCGAGGCGAGCTCCCGCATCGCCTTGCACATCGCGATCATCGGACGCGAGATACCGTTGCCGAGCATCAGGGCGAGCACGGCTCCGATGGCGAGGCCGCCGAGCGCCAACATCATCATCAGCCGCTCGGTATCCACAATCGTCGCATTGGCGCTCGCTTCGATGCGCTGCTGATCCGCAGTCAGCTCCGACCGCAGCTCGTCCGAGAGCTTGAGGATGGTCGCCGCGGTCTTGGTCATCTCGCCGTTCAGCTTGACGATGATCTTCACGTTCTCCGACAGCTTGGTGAAGGAGCTGCGGTACTGCTTCAGCAGATTGCCGATCTCGGTCACGCGGTCGGTGATCTTCTGGTCGTTGGCATAGATCGAGACCAGCAGGGTCTCCAGGAATTTGACGCGGGCGATCACGCCATCGGCGGTCTTGGGCTCCGGCTTGGCGACGAAGGCGCTGACCGAGGTGGAGACCGCCAGATATTGCGAGGTGATGTCCTTGGCCGTGGTCTGGACCGATGCCAGCCCCCCCAGCGCCGCAGTATCGGCGAGATCGTCGAACTTGAACCGGATCTTGTTGCCGACGCTGTTGAGCTCGTCGGCCGCGATCTTGTTGTTGGCACGCGTCAGCGTGATGATCTCTCCGAACACCTTCGTGAAGCGCTGGAACTCCGCCTCGAGCTTGCCGACCTGCTCGCGGCGCGCGGCGCCGGTCGTGGCGGCGACCGACTTGGCGATGGCGCCCTTCAGATTTTCTTCGGCGGCCTTAGCTGCGGTCTCGTCGTCCGCCGCCCCGGTCAGGGTGTAGGCCCGGGCCAATCCTTGATAGGCGATCAGTTCGCGATCGACCGTCCGCGCGAGGTCGGCTTCCGAGACGCTGGTGCGATAGGAGGCCACGGCGCCGGCAATCCGCTCGAAGCCGAAATAGGCGAAGGCCATGCTGACGGCGAGGATGGCCAGCACCGCCACGAAGCCGAGGATGATTTTTGCGCGAAACCGCAGAGTTGGCAGCTTCGATTGGTTCGACTTCGACTTGACCGACATTCCCCCACCCCATTCCATTCGCGGAAAACCAGGCGCAGCCCGAGAGCAGCCCGCTCCCTGACTCGCACGCACGGTAATCGGCAAAGGATAAGCTGTGGTAAATTTATGGCGCCACAACTGGCAGTTAGGTGACGCAGGGAATTTGTTAAGGCGGGCTTTCCCGCGCCGCTACAATTGAAGGCCGGCGTGCAAACCCTCCGCCGTCGTCCCGGACGAGCGAAGCGAAGATCCGGGATCCATAACCACAGGGAGTGGTTTGGCGAAGACTCGGAATTATCTGCTCGCTCCACAAGCACGTTCTTGGAGTATGGGTCCCGGATCTACGCGCGCCTTAAGGGCGCGCTTGTCCGGGACGACGGCGGAGCGTGACGCACCAGCGCGTCTTACGCCGCCCTGATATTCCCCATGAAGCGATCGAGCTCGGCGCGCAGGCGGGTGCTTTCGGACGACAGCGTCTTGGCCGAGTGCAGCACCTCCTCCGAGGCCGAGCCGGTCTCGGCGGCGCCGCGGTTGACCTGACCGATATCGGTGGCCGCGGTCTGGGTGCCCTGCGCCACGGTCTGGACGCTGCGCGCGATCTCCTGCGTCGCCGCGCCCTGCTGCTCGACCGCGCTGGCGATCGACGTCGAGATCGACGAGATCTGGCCGATGGTCGCCCCGATCTCCTTGATCGCGGCAACCGATTCGGCGGTGGCGCCCTGCATGCCCGCGATGTGCGAGGAGATCTCGTCGGTCGCCTTCGCGGTCTGGCTCGCCAGCGACTTCACCTCGCTGGCGACCACGGCAAAGCCGCGCCCGGCTTCGCCGGCGCGCGCCGCCTCGATGGTGGCATTGAGCGCCAGAAGGTTGGTCTGCTCGGCGATCGCCGTGATCAGCTTGACCACTTCGCCGATCTGCTGGGCCGCATGCGAGAGCTTTCCGATGCGCCCGTCGGTTTCCTTGGCCTGGACCACGGCGGCCTCGGCGATGCGGCTTGAATCTCGGACCTGGCGGCCGATCTCCTCGACCGAGGCGGACAGCTCCTCGGTCGCGGTGGCGACCGACTGCATGTTGGAGGAGGCCTGCTCGGAGACGCCGGCGACCTGGCTCGACAGGCTCTGGGTGGTTTCGGCGGTGCGGGTCAGGGTGGAGGCCGCCGATTCCAGCTGCACGGCCGAGGCCGAGACGTTGGAGACGATGGCGCCGACCGCGCTCTCGAAATCGTCGGCGAAGCGGATCAGCTCGGCGCGGCGGCTTGCGGCCTGCTCCCGGTTCTGGACCTCGCTGGCAGCGGCGTCACGCTCGGCTTTTGCAACAGCCTGAACCTTGAACTCCTCGACCGCGCCGGCCATCTCGCCGATCTCGTCCTTGCGGCCGAGACCCGGCAGCACGACGTCGAAATTGCCCGAGGCGAGCTCCCGCATCGCCTTGCACATCGCGATCATCGGACGCGAGATGCCGGTACCGAGCACGAAGGCGAGAAGCGCACCGAGCAGCGTGCCGCCGACGGCGAGGATCAGAACCAGCCGCTCGGTCCGCCCGATGGTCGCTTCCGACTCCGAGTCGAGCCGTTGCTGTTCGGCGACGAGGTCCGCCTTCATGGCACTGGCGCCTTGCAGGATCGCACCGGCCGAGCCGCTCATCTCGGTGACGAGGTCGTCGACCAGCTTGGCTTTCGCGATCAGCTTTTCCAGCGCGTCGCGATAGGCGGCGAGAAGCGCCTTGGCCTCCTTCAGGCCGGCGACGACCTTTTCGTCCATGGAATAGACCGCGCCGAGCGAGTTCTCGACGAACTTCAGCCGCGCCATCGCGCTTGCCCCGACGGCCTGGTCCGAGTTGAGGATGAAGTTGCTCGCGGCTGCACTGGCGGTCTGGAATTGGGCGTTGACCTGCTTGGTGCCGAATTCGATCGCCTGCGCCTCGGAGTCGGAGGCGTTGTTGCCGATGTCGTCGAGCTTGTATTTCAGCAGGTTGGCGTTGCGCTGAAGCTGATTCTGGACCAGGAGCGCGCTGTCACGCTTGGCCTGCAGGATCTTGGCGAAGGTCGCCGAGAAGTTGGAGAATTCCTTCGCGAGCTTGTTGAGGCTCTCCAGCCGCGCCGGGTTCTTGGCATTCTTGATGGCCTGATCGATCGCATCCTTAAGGCTGGCCTCGGCGTCCAACGCCGCCTTGGCGTCGTCCTCCTTGCCGGTCACCACGAAATAACGGGCCGCCGCACGATAGCCGAGCAGCTCGCGATCGATATTGCGGGCGAGATCGGCCTCCGAGACGCTGCTGCGGTAGGATCCTACGCCCTCAGCAACGCGCTCGAAGCCGAAATAGGCGAAGCCGAGGCTTACCGCTGAGATGGCGAGCACGACCGCGAAGCCCAGGATGATCTTGGCGCGGAACCTGAGCGTGGGAAATAGCGTGCGCTTTGACGGCGAATTGATACGCCCGGACATTCCCACCCCCAGATCGGTTCTTGCAAAGTGCAGCACGGCCGGGAGCAGCCCACGCCCGACCCGGGATGAAAATTAGGGCAGATTCGTCAAGGGCCGGTAAATTCCCGCCTGAACGCCACAGGTCGCGAAACACACGTTCCGCGGATTCGGCCGCAATGTTGCGACCAGACGAAAAAGGCCATACTCTTTGGGCACTTGTCAGGCACTCGGCATCAGACCGGGCGGGTCCTTGAGGGAGAAACGGAGTGGGGCAAACCGACTTTCGGTTTGGCGGTGCATCCGGCGTTGCCGTCGCGAAGTCGAAGGCCGCGGGCGTCGCGCAAGCCGTTGCCGACCTCGCCGATCAGCTCCCATCCGAGGAGCTGGCACTCATCCTGCTCTTCGTCTCCCCATGCTACGATCCGCACCAATTCATCGCGGAGATCAGCCGGCAATTCGACGGGACCCAGGTCTGCGGTTGCACCACGGCCGGCGAGCTCGCGCCTGACGGCTGGGACGAGAACAGCGTCGTTGCTCTCGCCTTCAGCCGCGCCGACTTCTCGGCCGTGGTGCGGCCGATTCTCAATCTCGACGGTTTTCGCGTCGAGGACGGCCGCAGGATCGGCACCGAGCTGCGGCAGGAATTGCTGCGGGAATCGTCCCAGGGCGAACGCGGAAATCCGTTCGGCCTGGTTCTGATCGACGGCCTGTGCCGCCGCGAAGAAGCCGTGATGTCCGCGATCTATGCCTCGCTCGACGACATTCCCATCGTCGGGGGATCGGCGGGCGACGGCATGCGGTTCGAGCGCACCTGGGTGTTTTTCGACGGCAAGGCCTACACCAATGCCGCCCTGCTGATCCTGTTGAGCACGTCGCTGCCGTTCCGGGTCTTCAAGTGTGACAATTTCGAACCACGGCCCCAGAAGATGGTGGTCACCGAGGCCGACACCGAGAATCGAACCGTCAGGGAGCTGAACGCCGAGCCCGCGGCCGAGGAATATTCCCGCGTCGTCGGGATCATGGACGAAAAGCTCGACCCGTTCTCGTTCGCCTCGCATCCCGTTCTGGTCCGGGTCGGCGGCTCCTATTACGCCCGGTCGATCCAGCGCGTCGAACCGGACGGCTCGCTGCACTTCTTCTGCGCCATCGACGAAGGCATGGTGCTGACGGCGGCGACGTCGCGCAGCCTGGTCGGCACGACGCGCGAGGCCTTCGCGGAGACGCGCGACCAGATCGGCGAGGTCTCGCTCTATATCGGTTTCGAATGCCTGCTGCGCCGGCTCGATGCCGAACAGCACCAGCTCGCCCGCGACATGTCCGAGCTCTACCGCCAGAATCGCGTCGTCGGCTTTCATACCTACGGCGAGCAGTTCGGCTCGATGCACGTGAACCAGACCTTCACCGGCGTCGCCATCGGCAGGCGTCCCGCGTGACCGGGCCGTGGCAGGACCCCGATGCGGTCGAGCAGCTGCAGCGGGAGGCCGCGAAGCTGAAGAAGATCAATGCCGCGCTGATGTCGCGCGTCGAGCGCTCGATGGACCAGCAGCTCAACGCCTTCTCGCTGTTCGAGACCGCCATCGCGCTCGACCGCCAGGTCCGGGACCGGACCTACCAATTGCGCGAGGCGCTGCATTCGATCGAGCGCGCCAATGAGGGCCTGTATCGCGCCAAGCAGCAGGCCGAAGCCGCCAGCTCGCTCAAATCGTCCGTCCTGATCTCGGTCACCCACGATCTGCTGCAGCCGCTGAACGCGGCGCGCCTGACGCTGTCGGCGCTGGCCGAGATGATGGAGGCGCAGGAGGCGGGTCTGCTGATCGACCAGGTCGACCGCTCGCTGGTGACGCTGGAGGATCTGTTGCGCTCGTTGCTGGAGATCGCCAAGCTCGACGCCGGCGCGCTCAGGCCCGACGTGCGTCCGCTGGCGCTGGCGCCGCTGTTCGAGCAGCTTCGCAACGAATTCGCGCCGCTCGCTGCGCGGCAGGGCCTGTCCTTGCGCATCCGCAGCTCGCCGGTCGCGGTGTCGTCGGACGCGATGATGCTCCGGCGCGTGCTGCAGAACCTGCTCGCCAATGCCATCCGCTACACCCGCAGCGGCGGCGTCGTGATGGGGTGCAGGCGCCGCGGCAACCGCATCTGCGTCCAGGTCTCCGACACCGGGCCGGGAATCGCGCAGACGCAACAGGAGGCCATCTTTCGCGAATTCCAGCGCGGCGAAGCCAGCGCCACCGACCAGGCTGGGTTCGGGCTGGGCCTCTCCATCGTTCGCCGCTTCGCAACCGTGCTCGGACACGAGGTGCGGCTGTCGTCGCAGGTCGGCAAGGGATCGACGTTCGTCCTCGAGCTCGAGCCGGCCGATCTCGCCGAGGTCAGCGACGAGGTGCACGAGCCCAAGCTCAGCGAACGTCAATATGGCGGCCTCGAAGGCGCCAAGATTTTGCTGGTCGAGAACGATCCATCCGGCTCCGAGGCCATGGCCGCCCTGCTGGAAGGGTGGGGCTGCGACGTCGCGACCACGCCCTCGGCTGCGGACGCGCTGCTGCGCCTCAGCGAGCTGGGCGGAGCGCCCGACGCGGTCATCGCCGATCTTCATCTCGATCACGGCGAGAGCGGATTGTCGGCGATCGCCGACATCCGGGCGCAGCTGAAGCTCGACGTGCCCGCGATGATCATCACCGCCGATTATTCCGAGAAGGCCGCCAAGCAAGCGAGCCTCTCCGGGCTCGAAGTCTTGAAGAAGCCGGTCAAGCCGGCAGAGATGCGCGCGCTGTTATCGTTCCTGCTGAGCTAGCGCCGCACGGACGCGCTCACCCAAATATCGCAAAACAACCCCATGCACAGTAGCGGTAATAAATTACATGCCGCCAATGGCATGCTTTGTTTGTCGATTCACCGAGGCAGCGGCACCGACCTGCGACACAGGACCGGTGAAGTCCGCCTCACTGCTGATCCGACTGTGCGCGATCGTGCTTGGCCCGGCCCCCGTCGCTCGCCAGCGTCGCGAAATCGATTCGCGACATCTCGACAATCACCTTGGTGCGGCTGACGACGTTCAGCTTGCGCAGGATGTCCGAGACATGGACCTTCACGGTGGTCTCGGAAATCTTCAGCTCATAGGCGATCTGCTTGTTCTGAAGACCGCGCTTGAGCATTTCCAGGACCCGCAATTGCTGCGGCGTCAGATCATGCAGCCGCTTCAGCAGATCATGGGCGGGACTGGGGGCCCGCTGCGGTCGCAATGCGCGATAGGCATCGGGCAGGCAGACGAGACCCTGCAACGCCTCGCCGATCGACTGGGCCAGTTCCTGCTTGGAGCAGGATTTGAAGATGTAACCGGCGACGCCCAGCGACAGCGCGCCGGAGATGATTCTGGGATCCTGATGTCCCGACACGATGACGACGGGGACCTTCGGGAAGGCCTTGCGGATGCGAACGATGCCCGACAGGCCGGTCGTGCCCGGCATCGACAGATCGAGCAGCAGGAGATCGAGCTCGGCGCCCGCCGACAGCTGCTCCAGCGCGCCGTCGACCGAAGTCGCCTGCAGGATCTCGGCTCCGGGCGCCACCATTTGCAGCGCGCCTTCGAGCGCCTCGCGGAACAACGGATGGTCTTCGACAATCAGAAATCGGGTCACGCGTCAGCCATCCCCAAAACGTTGCCGGGTGTCGGGCTTGACCCGAGACTGTACCGGCCGGCGCGCGCCGGCTTGATCGAGGTCAACAACGGCCAGACCGATCCAAGGCCGATCATTGCGGCCTGCCGCGGTCGGCCCGCGCATAGGGCCGGTTCCTCGGGTCGGGCAGGTCCATCTTGCCGATCTCGATGATCGCCTTGTTGCGGCTGAACAGACCGAGCTTGCGCAGGATCTCGGTGATGTGCGCCTTGACCGTGGATTCTGCGAGCTGCAGCTCCTGGGCGATCTGCCGGTTCGGGTAGCCGCGGCGCAGCAGGTCCAGAACCCGGATCTGCTGCGGCGTGAGCTCGCGGAGCTTGACCTCGAGGGCCTTGCTGGTCTCGGCCTTGCGCCGCTGCGGCGTCGCCACGAAATCCCGCGGCACCGACACCGATCCTGAGAGCACGCCCTCGATCGAGGCGGCCAGCTCGCGCTTCGACGTCGACTTCGGCAGGTAGCCGGCCGCGCCGAGCGCCAGCGCTTCGCGGACCACGTGCTGGTCCTCCTCGCTCGATACGATGGCGACCGGCAGGCGCGGATAGGTCTCGCGCAAGCGGAGGAAGCCGGAGAAGCCGGTCGCATCCGGCAGCGACAGATCGAGCAGCGCAAGGTCGATCCCCTGCTCGGCCGACAGGATGTCCAGCGCATCCTCGATCGACATCGCCTCCAGGATGCGGGCCTCCGGCAGTGCCAGCCGCACGGCGTTGCCCAGAGCTTCGCGAAACAGCGGATGATCGTCGATGATCAGGAAGCTGGCCATGGCGCCTTCCAAAGGATCCGCCGCACCCGGCGGCAGCAGCGCACCCACCCGTGCCGGTCCGGCGCCGAAATGATGCAGCATGGATGCTACCACATCTTGCCCGTCCGTTCAGTCGTTCGATTCGACCTGCACCGTCAGCAGGAAGGAATAGATGCTGTCGAACTGGTTGTCGGTGAAGACCTCCTTCCACGCCGGCATGCCCTTGGCCGGTCGCCCGTCATGCACGGTCTTCAGGAAGGTGTCGCGCATGTCGTCGCCGTAGCGGTGACGCAACAGCCGCAGGTCGATCTTCCGCTCGCTCTGGATGGCGTCGGGGCCGTGGCAATGCGCGCAGGTTCCGTTGAAGATCTCCTTGCCTGCACGCGCAGTCTCCGCACTCGGCGCCGCTGCATCGCCCTTGGTCTCGGTCGCCACCACATTTGCGACCTGTCCTACGGCCGCGCCGGGCCCCGCTCCGGTCGTGGTTCCCGCCGCCACGGCCTCGGCCGAGCCGAAGCGGATGGACTGTCCGGCCGGCAAGCCGTATTTCACCGCGAGAGCGGCGATCGTCGTCCGAAGTGTCGGCAGGATCGCATCGACGCGGTCGCGGAGCTCGGTGGATCCCTTCGCGAAGCCGATGGCGGCATCCCATGACAGGCCTTCGCCTTCGGTGAGCCGGATCTGATAGCGATCGTTGTAGGCGGTCATGTTCAGCCAGCCGGCGACGGGCCCCCAGATGAAGGCGACGTCCGCCCGGCCCTGGTCGAGCGCCTGCATGGCTTCCTCGGGTGACAGCACGGTCACCTTCCGGATGTCGTCACGCGTCGCGAGCAGGTTTTGCGGCGTGCTGGCGTATTGGACGGCGACGCGTTTGCCTCTGAGGTCGTCCACGCCGCCGATCGCCTGACCTTTCGCGGCGACCAGCGCATAGCCTTCCTTCGCAATGGTGTCGGAGAAGATCACGGCCGGCCCCATGAAATCCTCGGATCGCGGCAAGCCGATCATGGCGTCGCATTGCTTGCCCAGCAGCGTGACCCGCACGGTCCGCTTGCCGAAATAGGATTTGTACCAGTCGTACGTGATCGGTTGGCCGAGCGCCTGCGCCAGCGCCTGGCCGATTTCGACATAGAAGCCCGGCTGCGCCGGATTATCGCTCGAGAACGGCAGATTGGTCGGATCGGCGCACAAGCGGAACGGCTTCGTCTCGTCGGCATGAACGGCCGGGACCGATGCAATCGTCGCGGAGATTGCGGCCCATGCGAGCCGTCCCGCGATGCTGTGATGTCGGCGCTTGCCGTTCCCTGGATTGGTCGGACGCATCCTCGTCTCCGGCAGTTGGGAATGGGTGGATCAGGCGCTGCGGCATGGGGTCTGAGCCAAGGTCAGGCCGATGCCGTCGCCGCGCGATGTCGAGAAAGCGCGCGCGTATCCCGTCTCCTTCGGGATACGCGCGCGAGTCGTCACTGGACGGAGAACACGAAGAGAGAACCGCCCTCGGGAGCTGCGGCCGTCATCTTCTTTCCAATATCGCCCAGGAACGCAGGTATCGCGGCCGTACGACCGACGACGATGGCGACGTATTGCTTGCCGCCGACCTCATAGGTCACCGGCCCCGCGCCGATGCCGGAGCCGAGATTTCTGCTCCAGAGCACCTTGCCGCTCTTCGCATCGATGGCGCGGAAGTCGCCGTGAAGGTTGCCGGCGAACACCAGGCCGCCGCCGGTGGTCAGCGTGCCGCCGTTGAAAGGCAGGTCTTCCTTGATCGACCAGACCTTTTTCTGCGCCACCGGATCCCAGGCCACGAGCTCGCCGAGGAAGCCGCCGGGGCCTTCCTTGGTGGGGAATTCGGCGCCGAGATAGAACACGCCGCGCTTGTAGGAGACGTCGGAGACCGACCAGTCCATGCAGACGTTGTTCGAGGGGATGTAGACGAGGCCAGTCTGCGGATTGAAGGACATCGGCTGCCAGTTCTTGCCGCCGATCAGGTTCGGGCAGATGTCCTTGGCGGGATGGCCCGGCCCCGGACGCTTGTCCGGGTCTTCCATCGCGCGCATGGTGTTGACGTCCCACTTCGTCGCCCAGTTGGAGAAGACGTATTTCTCCGCCGAGAGCACCTTGCCGGTCTCGCGGTTGGCGACGAAGAAGTAGCCGTTGCGATCCGCTTTCATCAGCGCCGGAACGGTGTTGCCGCCGATCTTCAGGTCCGCGAGCACGGCCTCGTTGACCCCATCATAGTCCCAGGCGTCGGCCGGCGTGGTCTGGATGTGCCACTTGATCTTGCCGGTGTTTGGATCGAGCGCGAGCGTCGAAGCGGTGTAGAGGTTGGTCAGCTTGCCGAAATTGCCGTCGCCGGTCGAACGGACGCCGGTGTTCCACGGACCGGGATTGCTGGTGCCCCAATAGACTGTGTCGGTCTTGGGATCGTAGGAGCCGACCAGCCAGGCCGCGCCGCCGCCATGCTGGGCGGAATCGCCCTTCCAGGTGTCGCCGCCGGGCTCGTCCGGACTCGGGACCGTGAAGGTCTGCCACAATTGCTTGCCGGTGTTGATGTCGAAGGCCTGGAGCGAGCCGCGCACGCCGTATTCGCCGCCGCCGAACCCGGTGATGACCTTGTCGCGCACGACCAGCGGAGGCGAGGTGATGACCGAGCCCTGCTTGTAATCGACGACCTTGGTGGTCCACAGCGACTTGCCCGTGGCGGCATCGAGCGCCGTCAGCTTGCCGTCGAGACGGCCGACGAAGATCTTGCCGTCCGCATAGGAGACGCCGCGATTGTTCACGTCGCAGCAGGCATATTGCAGCACGTCCTCGGGAATCTCGGGCTCCCAGGTCCATTTGCGCTGCCCCGTCGCGGCATCGAGCGCATAGACGTATTTCGGGCCCCAGGAGCTAGACACGTACAGCGTGTTGCCGATGACGATCGGCGAGGATTCGTTCGAGCGCAGCGACGCCAGCGAGAACGAATAAGCGAGCGTCAGCTTGCCGGCGTTCTCGGTGTTGATCTGCTTGAGCGGGCTGTAGCGCGTATTGGCGTAGTCGTGGCCGGCAACGGCCCACTGGTTTGACTCGGATTGCGCCTTGATCACCGAGTCGTTGGCGCGAACGCCTGAGTTCACGGCGGCCAGCACCGCAATCATCGAGATGCCAGCCAAGAATCCCTTCGTTCCAAAGGTCATGTATTCCCTCCACGATGTTGTTGTGCACGCCACGTTGGACGCCGGAGCGCATTGCGCTCGCGATGCGCAGTTAGTCTGCGAACCATCGTTGGAAATTACAGCATCGGCTTCTCGCGCTTAGTATAGGCGGAAGGTAGTAGTGCAAATCATTGGCGGCTTTCGCCGCTCATCTCGTTGTCGCGCCTCGCGTCTTGGCCTTGTTTTGCAGCTCGAAACGCGCAATCGAATTCAGGCAGCACACCGCCTCCGCCCGCGCATCGGTCACGATGACGGCGCTACCAATGCGGCGAAGTTGTCGAAGAAGCTCGCGGCAAGTTTTCGCGATGTCGAATCGATCAGCCGCGCGCCGAGCTGCGCGAGCTTGCCGCCGATCTGCGCGTCGGCTTCGTAATGCAGGATGGTGACGTCCGGCGTCTCTTCGGCGAGCCTGACCTTCGCGCCGCCCTTGGCAAAGCCGGCGACGCCGCCGGCGCCCTCGCCGACGATGCGGTAGCCGTGGGGCGCATCGATATCGGTCAGCGTGACCTTGCCGCTGAACGTCGCCTTCACCGGGCCGACCTTCAGCACCACAATGGCCGTCATCTCCGTGGGCGAGGTCATCTCCAGCGATTGGCAGCCGGGAATGCAGCGTCTCAGAATCTCGGGATCGTTGAGCGCGGCCCAGACCTTCGCTTTCGACGCCGGGATGCGCTGGCTGTCGTTCATCTGCATCGTTCCACCCTCCATTGTGCTTGGCCAGCGCGGATAGGGCGGCACAAGCCGTCGAACAATCGCCAGGAAGTAGGAGGCGAGCGGACGCCGTGCGAACGGCGGGGCACAATGTCCGTCACCTGAAAATATCAACAGCAAAATCAATTACTTAGATTTCAGCCGTATACTACCAAGATCGCGATTACAAAGCCGCGGGCACGTGCTCCTATTCACGCCAAGGAACAAGACAGCGAGGGGAGAACGACGTGCGACAGGGCTGAACTCGCGCGCAAGCGGCGGAGATACGCGGCATCGACGCTGCGATATTGCCGAGGAGGCGATGCCGAACTCTCCAGACCTGGCTTGCGGCCGCGCCACGTGTTGGCGACGGCTTGCAGCGTCATGACCGAATCGCGCGCCGCGACGATGACCACTCCGTGACGCCGGATCATCAAAATGCCAGTTGCAAAGTTCCGTTGCGCTGTCTCTAATTAGAACCAATCAAAATCACTTTGGGAGGACTTCAAGTGTCTACAGTCAAACTGACGGTGAACGGCAAGGCCGTTGCCGTCGATGTCGAGGACCGCACGCTGCTGGTCCAGCTTCTGCGCGATCACCTCAACCTCACCGGGACCCATGTCGGCTGCGACACCAGCCAGTGCGGAGCCTGCGTGGTCCATATGGATGGCAAGGCGGTGAAATCCTGCACCATGCTGGCGGGCCAGGCCGACGGCGCCACCATCACCACCATCGAGGGCATCGCCAAGGGCGACGAGCTGCACCCGATGCAGGCCGCCTTCCGCGACAATCACGGCCTGCAATGCGGCTATTGCACGCCGGGCATGATCATGTCGGCGATCGACATCGTGCATCGCCATGGGGGTCAGCTCGACGAAGCCACCGTCCGCAGCGAGCTGGAAGGCAATATCTGCCGCTGTACCGGCTACCACAACATCGTCAAGGCAGTGCTGGATGCAGCCGGGCGCATGAAGGTCTCGCAGGCGGCCGAGTAAAGCGGCGCGCCTCGAAAGAAGAATCCGCCTGCGGCTTTCGAAGGAAAGCGCAGCCATAAAATTTCCGGTCGGGAGGACCAGACATGGGTGTTGAAGGTATCGGCGCGCGCGTCGTGCGCAAGGAAGACAAGCGTTTCATCACCGGCAAGGGCCGCTACGTCGACGACATCAAGCTGACGGGCATGACCCATGCCCATTTCATCCGCAGCCCGCACGCCCACGCCAAGGTGAAGAAGATCGATTCGTCCGCCGCGCTGAAGATGCCGGGCGTGGTCGCGGTGCTCACGGGCCGAGAGATCGTCGACGACAAGGTCGGCAATTTGATCTGCGGCTGGGCCATCACCTCCAAGGACGGCAGCCCGATGAAGATGGGCGCATGGCCGGCGATGGCGCCGGAGACGGTGCGCTTCGTCGGACAGGCCGTCGCGGTCGTGATCGCCGAAAGCAAGAATCTGGCGCGCGATGCCGCGGAAGCGGTCGTCGTCGATTATGAAGAGCTTCCCGCGGTCGCCGACGTCCAGGCCGCGATCAAATCTGGCGCGCCGCAGCTTCATCCCGAAGCGCCCGGCAACCAGGTCTATGACTGGGTGATCGGCGACGAGGGCGCCACCGATGCGGCCTTCGCCAAGGCCGCCAATGTGGTCAAGCTCGACGTCACCAACAACCGCCTCGCCCCCAATGCCATGGAGCCGCGGGCGGCGATCGCCGATTACGACGCGGCGGAAGAGCATTTCACGCTCTACACGACCTCGCAGAACCCGCACGTCGCCCGCCTCGTGCTGTCGGCGTTCTACAACATCGCGCCCGAGCACAAGCTGCGCGTGATCGCCCCCGATGTCGGCGGCGGCTTCGGCTCCAAGATCTTCATCTATCCCGAGGAGATGGTGGCGCTGTGGGCCTCGAAGAAGGTCGGCCGTCCCGTGAAATGGACCGGCGACCGCACCGAGGCCTTCCTCACCGACGCGCATGGCCGCGACCATGTCACCCATGCCGAGATGGCGTTCGACGCCAACAACAAGATCGTCGGCTTGAAGGTGAAGACTTACGCCAATTTCGGCGCCTACATGTCGCTGTTCTCGTCCTCGGTGCCGACCTATCTCTACGCGACGCTGCTGTCGGGCCAGTACAACATCCCGGCGATCCATGCCGAGGTGATCGGGGTCTACACCAATACCACGCCGGTCGACGCCTATCGTGGCGCAGGCCGTCCCGAGGCCAGCTATCTGATCGAACGTTTGATGGAAACGGCGGCCCGGCAGCTCAAGGTCGATCCGGCCGAGCTGCGGCGGACCAATTTCATCACCCAATTCCCGCACCAGACGCCCGTGATCATGGCCTACGACACCGGCGACTTCAACGCCTCGCTCGATGCCGCGATGAAGGCGATCGATTATGCCGGCTTCCCCGCCCGCAAGGCCAAGGCGAAAGCCGACGGCAAGCTGCGCGGCATCGGCGTGTCCTGCTACATCGAGGCCTGCGGCATCGCGCCGTCGAAGGCGGTCGGCAGCCTGGGCGCCGGCGTCGGCCTGTGGGAATCGGCCGAGGTGCGCGTCAATCCGGTCGGCACCATCGAGATCCTGACGGGGTCGCACAGCCACGGCCAGGGTCACGAGACCACGTTCTGCCAGCTCGTCGCGGAGCGCCTCGGCGTTCCCATCAGCCAGGTCTCGATCGTCCACGGCGACACCGACAAGGTGCAGTTCGGCATGGGCACCTACGGCTCGCGCTCGGCCGCCGTCGGCCTTACCGCGATCCTGAAGGCGATGGAGAAGATGGAAGCGAAGGCCAAGAAGATTGCAGCCCATGCGCTGGAAGCTTCCGAGGCCGACATCGTCATCGAGAACGGCGAGTTCAAGGTGACCGGCACCGACAAGGCGATCGCCCTGCCGATGGTCGCGCTCGCGGCGTACACCGCGCACAATCTGCCTGACGGGATGGAGCCGGGCCTGAAGGAGAGCGCCTTCTACGACCCGACCAACTTCACCTTCCCGGCCGGCACCTATATCTGCGAGCTCGAGGTCGATCCCGGCACCGGCAAGACGTCCTTCGTCAACTTCGTCGCGGCCGACGATTTCGGCCGGCTGATCAACCCGATGATCGTCGAAGGCCAGGTCCATGGCGGCCTTGTTCAAGGCATCGGACAGGCCCTGCTCGAGCATGCGATCTACGATGCCAACGGCCAGCCGGTCACGGCTTCGTTCATGGACTACGCCATGCCGCGCGCCGACGACGTGCCCTCCTTCAACCTCTCCCACACCACGACGCTGTGTCCGGGCAATCCCTTGGGCATCAAGGGTTGCGGTGAGGCCGGCGCGATCGGGGCGTCCGCGGCCGTGATCAACGCGATCACGGATGCGATCGGCAAGAACAATCTGGAAATGCCCGCGACCCCTGACCGGGTGTGGCGCACGATCCACGCGGCTTAAGAGGGAGCATCAAAGATGTACCAGACCACCTATCATCGCGCCTCCTCGGTCGACGAGGCCGTCAGCCTGTTCGGCAAGAGCAGCGAAGCGAAATTCCTTGCCGGCGGCCAGACGCTGCTGCCTGTGATGAAGCAGCGCCTCGCAAGCCCCTCCGACGTCATCGACCTCGGCAAGATCAAGGAGCTGCAGGGCGTCGAGTTGTCGGGCGACACGCTGACCATCAAGGCCGCCACCACCTATTACGACATCATGACAAATGCCGACGTGAAGAAAGCTATCCCTGCGATCGC
This sequence comes from Bradyrhizobium sp. A11, assembly GCF_042077125.1. Taxonomy (NCBI): domain Bacteria; kingdom Pseudomonadati; phylum Pseudomonadota; class Alphaproteobacteria; order Hyphomicrobiales; family Nitrobacteraceae; genus Bradyrhizobium; species Bradyrhizobium sp. A11. The sequence continues at coordinate 6,565,002 of NZ_CP149509.1, forward strand.
CCATCTCACCTCGGTGCTGGGCGACCCTGCCGTACGCTATCGCGGCACGATCGGCGGCTCGATTGCCAACAACGATCCCGCCGCGGACTTCCCGGCCGCGCTGCTCGCGCTCGGCGCCACCGTCAAGACCAACAAGCGGTCGATCGCGGCGGACGACTTCTTCAAGGGCCTGTTCACCACGGCCCTGGAGGACGGCGAGATCATCACCGCCGTGTCGTTCCCGGTGCCGGCAAAGGCGGGCTACGAGAAGATGCGCCATCCGGCCTCGCGCTTCGCGCTGACCGGGGTGTTCGTGGCCCAGACCAAGGCGGGCGAGGTTCGCGTCGCCGCGACCGGCGCCTCGCAGAGCGGCGTGATGCGGGTCCCCGCCATCGAAGCCGCGCTGAAGGCGAACTGGTCGCCGGCAGCGATCGATGGCGTCAGCATCTCGGCGAACGGATTGCTGGCCGATATCCACGGCACCGCGGAGTATCGCGCCAATCTCGTCAAGGTGATGGCGCAGCGCGCGGTGACCGCTGCGCGCTGATAGCGTCTCGACACAAATTTTCCGCGGCGCGCACTTCGGTGCGCGCCGTTTTATTTTGACCATGCGGCATGAAAACCGCTTGCCTCGCTGGCGCGAAGGCGAGAAAAGTTAATCGGCCGATTAACTCGCTCAACAGAAGAAACGTCAGAGGCGATTGCCGCATCAGGCGCATGCGCCCGCGACCCGAGGAAACAACAACGTGCTCGACAAACCAGCCCCCACCTCGACCGTCCGCAGCTCCGGCCCGCTCTCGGGCTTCCGCATCGTCGAATTCGCCGGCATCGGGCCCGGCCCGTTCGCCTGCATGATGCTGGCGGACATGGGCGCCGACGTCGTCACGCTCGACCGCGTCGGTGCGAAGAAGAACATGAAGTCGGTCGCGGGTCGCGGTCGCAAGGTGATCGAGCTCGACCTCAAGGACAAGGCGGCGATCGCGCAAGTGCTCGATCTGCTCGCGAGCGCCGATGCGCTGGTCGAAGGTTTTCGGCCCGGCGTGATGGAGCGGCTCGGCCTTGGGCCCGACATCGTGCTCGCGCGCAACCCCAAGCTGGTCTATGGCCGCATGACCGGCTGGGGCCAGGACGGCCCGCTCGCCAACGCCGCCGGCCACGACATCAATTACATCTCGATCACCGGCGCGCTCGCCGCCATCGGCACGAAGGAAGCGCCGGTGCCGCCGCTCAATCTGGTCGGCGATTTCGGCGGCGGCGCGCTCTATCTCGTCGTCGGCGTGCTCGCGGCGCTGCTGGACGCGCAGAGATCAGGCAAGGGCCAGGTCGTCGACGCCGCCATGTGCGACGGCGCGGCCTCGCTGATGTCGTTCTTCTTCGACATGACCAATATGGGGCGCTGGACCGAGGGGCGCGACCAGAACTTCCTCGACGGCGGCGCGCATTTCTACGGCGTCTATGAATGCGCCTGCGGTCATTTCATCTCGATCGGCTCGATCGAGCCGCAATTCTACGCGCTGCTGCGCCAGCACGCCGGCCTGACCGACGCCGATTTCGACGCGCAGATGAATCCCAAGGCGTGGCCGGCGCTGAAGGAGAAGCTCAAGGCGGTGTTCAAGAGCAAGACGCGCGAGGATTGGTGCAAGATCATGGAAGGCACCGACATCTGCTTCGCGCCGGTGCTGACCATGTCGGAGGCGACAAGGCATCCGCACATGGTCGCCCGCAACGTGTTCATCGAGCGCCACGGCGTGAAGCAGCCCGGTCCCGCGCCGCGCTTCTCGCGCACGCCTTCGGCGGTGCGCGAGCCGGAGCCGGCGGAGATCGCCGCGGTGGCGCAAGCCTGGAAGACGGCACGCTCCTGAGGGCCCGGCGGAAATCGAGGGAACTACGTCATTCGCGATCCGCGCACGATCTGCGATGATCGCGGTCGATCCCGGAGATTTGCCATGGCCCTCCAGCTTCGGCCGAACTGCGAATATTGCGACCGCGACCTGCCGCCAACCGCGACGGACGCGCGGATCTGCTCCTACGAATGCACGTTCTGCGCGGACTGCGTCGAGACCAAGCTGTCCAATGTCTGCCCGAACTGCGGCGGCGGCTTTGCGCCGCGCCCGATCAGACCGGCGCAGGAATGGCGGCCGGGCGTCTGCACCGCGAAGCAGACGCCGTCCGACAAGCGGGTGCATCTGAAATACAGCCTCGAGGACGTCGCCGCGCATTGCGCGCGGATCAAGGACGTGCCGCCAGACAAGCGCTAGGTCTCGTAGGGTGGGCAAAGGCGCTCTTGCGCCGTGCCCACGTGACAGACAGCGTGGGCACGCTTCGCTTTGCCCACTCTACGAGACCTCGCGCGCGGCCTACTCCGCCGGCAGAATCGTCCCCTCGACCTCGCCGAAGCCGACGCGGTAGCCTTTGCCCTGGCACCAGCCGCGCATGATGAGGCTGTCGCCGTCCTCCAGGAACGAGCGCCTGGTGCCGCCGGGAAGCTCAACCGGCTCGGTGCCGTTCCAGCTGATCTCGAGCAGGCTGCCGCGCTGGTTCTTCTCCGGGCCGGAGATGGTGCCGCTGCCGAGGAGATCGCCGACATTCATGGCGCAGCCTGAGGAGGCGTGGTGCATCAGCTGCTGCACCGAGGACCAGTACATGTACTTGAAATTGGTGCGGCTGATGCTGGCGGGCGCGTTGGCGCCGGCGGCGCGCAAGGCGACGTCGAGCTCGACATCGTAGTTCTGCGGCTTGCTCTGCTTGAGATAATCGAGCGGCACCGGCTCCTGCTCCGGCCCCTTCAGCCGGAACGGCTCCAGCGCCTCGCGCGTCACCACCCACGGGCTGATCGAGGTCGCGAAGGCCTTGGCGAGGAACGGGCCGAGCGGCACATATTCCCATTGCTGGATGTCGCGCGCGCTCCAGTCGTTGAGCAGCACGAAGCCGAAGATCATCTCCTCCGCCTGTTGCTCGTTGAGCATGCCGCCCATCGGCGAGGGCTGGCCGATCACGACTCCCATCTCCAGCTCGAAGTCGAGCCGCTTGCACGGCGCAAAGCTCGGCACCTCCACATTGGGCGGCTTCAGCTGCCCGCGCGGGCGCTTCACCTTGGTGCCGGAGACCACGACGGTGGAGGCACGGCCGTTATAGGCGATCGGCATGTGCAGCCAATTCGGCTGCAGCGCATTGTCCTTGCCGCGGAACATCACCCCGACATTGGTGGCGTGCTCCTTCGAGGAATAGAAATCGGTGTAGCCGGAGACGGCGAAGGGCAGATGCAGCTTGGCATCGCGCATCGGCACCAGCGACTGCTTGCGCAGCTCCTCGTTGTCGCGCAGCTCTGGATGATCGTGGCGCAACAGCTCGCTGATCCGTGCCCGTGTCCTTGCCCAGACCTTCGGCCCCAGCGCCATGAAGGGGTTGAGCGACGCTCCGGAGAACACGCCGAGCGGACCGACATCGAGCCGGGAATCCTGCTCGAGCACCCAGAGATCGAGCACGTAATCGCCGATCGCAACGCCGACGCGCGCGGTCGGATTGACCGCGGTCGAGAACACGCCGTAAGGCAGGTTCTGGATCGGGAAGTCGGAGGAAGGATCGACCTCGATGAAGGAGCGCAGGCTGGGGTCGTTGGGGTGGGGCATGGGTTTCCTGTGGCGCAGCGGTGACGGTGTCACCCTCCCCTGGAGGGGGAGGGTCGGCTCACATTGAGCGCAGCGAAATATGAGACGGGGTGGGGTGATCTCTCAACACGGGCAGTCTTCCTTGCGGAGAGACCGTCACCCCACCCCGCTACGCATTCCGCTTTCGCTGCATGCGTAGCGACCCTCCCCCTCCAGGGGAGGGTAAGAGGCATCACGGCTTGCTCGGGTCGAACTTCTTCTCCAGGCCCTTCCAGCAATCCGCGTAGTCGTCCTGGAGCGTGGCGGCGTTGGCCGCGTGGGCGGTGACGCGCTGCGGGTAGCGGGTCTCGAACATGAAGGCCATGGTGCCGGTCAGCTTCACCGGCTTCAATTCGCCGTTGCTGGCGTGCTCGAAGGCGTCGCGGTCGGGGCCGTGCGGCAGCATGCAATTGTGCAGGCTCATGCCGCCGGGGACGAAGCCTTGCGGTTTGGCGTCGTAGACGCCGTAGATCAGGCCCATGAACTCGCTCATGATGTTCATGTGGTACCAGGGCGGGCGGAAAGTGTTGTCGGCCACCATCCAGCGCTCGGGGAAGATCACGAAATCGATATTCGCGGTGCCCGCGGTCTCCGACGGCGAGGTCAGCACGGTGAAGATCGAGGGATCGGGATGATCGAACCCGATCGCGCCGACCGGCGAGAAGGTACGCAGATCATATTTGTAAGGCGCGTAATTGCCGTGCCAGGCGACGACGTCGATCGGCGAATGGCCGAGCTGCGTCCTGAACAGCGCGCCGCCCCATTTCACGTAGAGCTCGGTCGGCGTGTCCTTGTCCTCGTAATGCGCCACCGGTGTGAGGAAATCGCGCGCATTGGCGAGGCAATTGGCGCCGATCGGCCCGCGCTCCGGCAGCGTGAAGGCACCGCCGTAATTCTCGCAGAGATAGCCGCGCGCCGGCCCATTCGGGATCTCGACGCGGAACTTGACGCCGCGCGGGATCACCACGATCTCGCCGGGCTCGGCATCGATGCGACCGAACTCCGTGACGAGCCGAAGATTGCCCTGCTGCAGCACGAACATCAGCTCGCCGTCGGCATTGTAGAAATGCTGGTCCACCATCGACTTGGTGATGAGGTAGACATGCGCGGCCATGCCGGCTTGCGTGTTGACATCGCCGGCCGTCGTCATGGTCTGCACGCCCTGCACGAAGGTGACGTCCTCCTTCGGCAGCGGCGTCGGATCCCAGCGCAGCTGCGCGATCGGCAGATCATATTCATGGCACGGCGCCGAGCGCCACAGCCCGGCATCGACCTTCTCGAACCGTCCCGAATGCTTCACCGAGGGGCGGATGCGGTAGAGCCAGGAGCGCTCATTGCTGCCGCGCGGCGCGGTGAAGGGCGAGCCGGACAATTGCTCGGCATAGAGTCCGTAGGCGCAGCGCTGCGGCGAGTTGCGCCCGATCGGCAGCGCGCCGGGCAGCGCCTCGGTCTCAAAGCTGTTGCCGAAACCGGACATGTAGCCCGGCGTCACCTGCGCCGAGCTGCGGATGATCTGATCGGGCGAGGTGTTGATGTTCATGACTATCCTCCTCCTTGCAGGGCAGCCCACATCTCCTGGTCGCGCTTGTCGGTCCAGATCACGGGATCGTCGATCCCCGACGCCTCGTCATAGGCGCGCGACACGTTGAACGGCAGGCAGTGCTCGTAGATGGCGAAGCTGGAGAACTTCGGATCCATCACCTCGCGCGTCGCCGCCATCGATTCCTTCAAGCTGCGGCCCCTGGCGACGGAGATCTCGGCGGCGCCGTAGAGCGAGGTGACGAAATCGCGCGTCATCGCGATGGCCTCGCGCACCGTGGCCGTACCCTTCAGCGCGTCGCCGCGGCCCGGCGCGATGGCCTTGGGATTGAAGTTGCGGATTTCGTTCAGCGTCATCGGCCATTCGCGCAAATGCGCATCGCCGCAATAGCAGGCCGAGTGATATTCGATCAGATCGCCGGAGAACATGACCTCGGCATCCGGCACCCAGGCGACGATGTCGCCCGAGGTGTGGCCGGCTCCGAGCTGCATCAAGCGCACCTCGCGCTTGCCGAGGTAGATCGTCATCTCGCCTTCGAAGGTCAGCGTCGGCCAAGTCAGGCCGGGGATGCTCTGCGCGTCCTGGAACAGGCGCGGGAAGCGGCCGTATTCGGAATCCCAATCCTGCTTGCCGCGCTCGGCGATCAGCCGATAGGTCTCCTGCGAGGCGACGATGCCCTGCGCCTTGTAGGCGGAGGCCCCCAGCACCCGCACGGCGTGATAATGCGACAGCACGACATATTTGATCGGCTTGTCGGTGACCGCGCGCACGCGCTCGATCACCTTGTTCGCCATCGCCGGCGTCGCCTGCGCGTCGAACACGAGGCAGCCGTCGTCGCCGACGATCACGGCCGTGTTCGGGTCGCCCTCGGCGGTGAAGGCATAGAGATCGGTGCCGATCTCGGAGAAGGTGATCTTCTTCTCGGCGAGATCGCCGGTGGATGCGAAGTTCTTCGCCATCAATTCGTCCTTTGAGTCCTGAGGTTATTGCTGCTGTTGTTGCTGCTGCTGCTGGCCGTCGATCATGCGGCGCTTGGCGAGCCCGATCGCCTCGCGCAGCACGTCGATGTCGCCGATATGGTTGGCGAGGATCAGCACCAGCGCCGCGTCGAGATCGGCGCTCTGCTCCTCGGTGAGCCCGCGATGCGCTTCGACGACGGCGCGAAAGGCATCGTCAGGCCGCGCGAAATTGGAGTCGGTGGAGAGCGGCATGCAAGACCTCGATTCAAGCCGTCAATTCAAACCTTGGGCGCGCGACAGCGCCGCAGCGACGGCTTCGCGCGTCGGATGGCGGAAGCGCGCCGTGACGTAACCGTCGGGCCTGAGCAGATAGGCCGTGCCGGGCTCGCCATCATAGCGCTTGGCGACGAGGCCGGAGGGATCGGCAAGCCCTCCCTCGCCGCCGATCCGGATCGCCTTGACGCCGGCGGGCGGATCGATTGCGGCACCATTGCTGAACGACAGCAGGGTGAAGTCCGTTCCGCCTTTGCGGAATGCATCCGTCAGGTAGGCCTGCCCGGCGATCGGCGCATCGAGCATGGAACAGCCGGGAGGAGGCCCTCCGTGCCAGGCATCGGCATCCGGCGACGACAACGGGGAGTCGTAGCTGCACGGCACCGACAGCCGGCCGCCATTGACCATTCGCTTGCCGAACTCGGTCTCCTTGGCGAGCGACAGCACCGCCTTGCGCAGCCGCGCTTCCTGATGCGAGTTCGGCGCCATGAAATCGGTCGAGCGGGTGGATTGGCGGATGTTCTCGTCGGCCGCCATGCTGCGCTCGGCATGATAGCTTTCGAGCAGGCTCGCAGGCGACGTGCCGCGCAGCACGCGGTCGAGCTTCCACGAGAGATTTTCCGCGTCCTCGAGCCCGGAATTGGCGCCACGCGCACCGAACGGCGAAACCTGGTGCGCGGAATCGCCGGCGAAGATCACGCGGCCGTGGATGAAGCGATCCATCCGCCGGCACTGGAATTTGTAGAGCGAGATCCATTCGAACTCGAACTTGTCGTGGCCCAGCATGCGCGCGATCCGCGGCCGCACGTTCTCGGGCTTCTTTTCGACCACGGGATCGGCATAGCGATTGAGCTGAAGATCGATGCGCCAGACGTCGTCGGGCTGCTTGTGCAGCAGCGCGGAGCGGCCGGCATGGAACGGCGGATCGAACCAGAACCAGCGCTCGGTCGGGAATTCCGCCGTCATCTTGACGTCAGCGATCAGGAACTGGTCCTCGAACACCTGCCCCGCGAACTCGGCGCCGACCATCTGCCGCAGCGAGGACCGCGCGCCGTCGCAGGCGATGACATATTGCGCATGCAGGCGATAGGCGCCCTCCGGCGTCTCGATCGTCAGCGCCACACCGTCGTTGCGCTGCTCCAGCGCCGTCACCTTGTTGCGCCAGCGCAGATCGATCTCGGGAAGCTCGCTGACGCGATCGACCAGATAAGCCTCGGCGTAATATTGCTGAAGATTGATGAAGGCCGGCCGCTTGTGGCCGTCTTCAGGCAGGAGGTTGAATTGGTAGAGCTGGGACTCCCCGTGAAAGATCCGGCCGACGCTCCAGACCACGCCCTTGGCGACCATGCGGTCGCCGACGCCGAGCCGGTCCCAATATTCCAGCGACCGCTTCGAGAAGCAGATCGCGCGCGAGCCCTCGCCGATGCGGTCGGCGTCATCCAGCAGGACGACGCGCTGGCCGCGCTGGGCCAGATCGATCGCAAGCGACAGCCCGACCGGGCCGGCGCCGACAACCACGACCGGATGCTCGGCCGGGCTTTGGCTGGCGCGGTCCTGATCGGGATGGCGGCGATAACCGAACTGGGCTTTGGCCTGATGCGTCGTGGGTTGCGCCATACACTAACCTCGGCTCTGGTCAGGAGAGCACTGATCTGCTAGATAGTCTCACGTGCAACTATTTTGGACCGGAGCCGGCCGGCCGTCAACTGGAATTCGGAGCACTCCCTTGGCGAGGACATCCAGCGACACCGCACTGAAGGCGCGCGAGGCCGATCAGGCCGCAGTGCGGCGAGAGCCGCGGCTCGATCTGTTCAAGTTCGTGCCGTTCCGGCTCAACCGGCTCGCGGCCGAAGTCAGTTCCGCGCTCGCGGTCGAATATCAGGAACGCCACGGTCTCGACATCCCGGCCTGGCGCGTGATCGCCACGCTCGGGTTCCGTAACGATGCCTGCAGCGCGCAGTTCATCGCGCAATGCACCCGCACGCACAAATCCACCATCAGCCGCGCGGTGACCGCGCTGCTCAACCAGGATCTGATCGAGCGGGTCGAGAACGCGGCCGACCGCCGCGAATTCCGCCTGCAACTGACGGCGAAGGGCCGCGCCCTCTACGAGCAACTGTTCCCGCAATTGCTGCGGCGTGAAGACGAGATCCTGTCCTGTCTCTCGGCGCAGGAGCGCAAGCAGTTGTCCATGCTGCTCGGCAAGATCGAGCAGAGCCTCGATTTGATTCAGACCAGCGAAGAGGCGGATGCGAAGCAGGCGTATTAACGCGTGTGCCCATAAAGCGGACATCGACGAAGCACGCCCACGTCCGCGATGGGCCAAATGCTGACGTGGCCACTGCTTCAACCTGTCCCGATTCCGCTACTGGCTTCGCTGCGCATTGAGGCATTCCCGGCCCGCCGATGACTGCGCGTGTGAAGGCCGCGAAGCAAAAGCGAGACCTCCTGATGAGCTATCACCACCAGACAACAAAAAGCCCCGGACGAGGCCGGGGCTTTGAGCTGTTGATGTTGATTAGGTTTGCCAGATCAGTACTTCGCGACCACCGGGCCGCCGAAGCGATAGCTGACACCCGCACGCACCGTGTGGAACACCGGATCATGCTCGTACGAGAAGGCGGGGAACGCCACGGTCGAGTTGTTCCGGAAGTTGCCGAAGTCGGTGTAGCGATACTCGACACGAGCCGACCAGTTGGGCGTGAAACCGTACTCCCAGCCGGCGCCGACGGTCCAGCCGGTGCGGGTGGTGGAGACGGTCTCAAACAGAGCGTTCGCGAGCACGTAGGTGTGGTCCATATCGGCCCAGGCCGCACCGCCCGTCACGTAGAGCAGCGAATTGTTGAAAGCGACGCCGAGGCGGCCGCGGATAGAGGCTTGAGCATCGATCCGGAAATCGGTGCCGTTGAGGTTTCCAAGGCGATAACCGCCACTGACGTCGGCGCCTTCGATGTCGCCTTCGAGACCGAAGACGAACTGGCCGAACTGCCAATTGTAGCCAACGTGACCACCGCCAACGACGCCGTCAGCGTTGAAGCCCTGGACAAAGCCCGTGGGAAGGCCAGTTGCATCGGTGAACTCACGGGTGCTGTTGTCTCCCCAGGCGTAACCGACCTGCGCACCGATGTAGAAGCCGGTCCAGTTATAAACGGCGGCGACGGGCGCGGGCGCCTTGGTGTAGGGCCGGGCGGCCAGATCGGCGGCTGACGCGCCGGCGGTGCCGAGGACGAGAGCGGCAGCGGCGATGGCGAGCTTTTTCATTATATCTTCCCCAATTTTCGAACATGGAATGCGAGTAGTTGATGATGCAGTATAGCCCATGAGTCGCCCTACTAGTGTCACCTGTACGCCACAGCTGCCCGCAATATGAGCAGTGGCCCCACGCTACTCGCTAAGAAGCTGAACCAGTTAGAGAGCCGGAAACTGACTTGAAGGTCAACCTGCCCGATACGGACCTCAAGACCGTGCAAACCATTGTCAGCCATGAACTCAAAGACGAGCGCGGCCGGCCCGTTGGCCAGTACCTATTCGGAAAGGGGCAGGGCCGAACCGTCTTCTTATTTGGAAAGTACAAGGGGACTTTTAAGACTCACGCTGAATGCCAAGCATTCATCGATGGTGTGCTTGCGGTGGTTGGCGAGCGCCACGGCCATCCGTAATGCGCAGGCGCGATGTCCGCTTGGGGTCACAAGGCGACGTCCCGCGGGTAGCGCTGCGAGTCCGCTCGCCCCTCGAAAGCCGGCATCCAGGATCTATGAGCACGAACCCAAGTCGATCGCGGAGGTGCGTAAGCGCCGTCTCGCGGTCGATGCCTCGCATCGCCGCGAGAACCATGAAGGCTGCTGCATCTCGGCCTTCATCCTTCGAGACGCGTGCGAGGGCGCGAGACACTGACGCCATGCTATTTCGCAAACGACCGCGACGGCGGCAGGTGCAGCGCGAAGGCGTCGACCTTGTCGCTGGCACGCGGATAGATTTCCGTCACGATCGGGTCGTGACCGGGAATGAACCGGTCAGGGTGGCCGGCGAGGCGCTCGATCGTCTCCCAGCCCACCGCCATGTCGCCGACATTGTAGACGATCGGGAACGGGCTCCTGCGCTGCAGATTGGCGTAGTAATGCGCGGCATCGGAAGCGAGCACCACCGGCCCGCGCGCGGTTTCGACCTTGACCACCTGCAAGCCGTCGGAATGGCCGCCGACACGATGCACGGTGATTCCGGGCGCGACCTCGCCGTCACCCGAATGAAACGTGACGCGCTCGCCATAGACATGGCGCACCATCTGCGTGACGTGCTCGACCGAGAACGGATGGCGCAGCAGGCCGTTGCACATGCAGCGGCCGGTCGCGTAGGCCATCTCGCGCTCCTGCAAATGGAAGCGCGCCTTGGGGAAACGGTCGAGATTGCCGGCATGGTCGTAGTGCAGATGGGTCACGATGACGTCGCGGATGCTTGATGCCGCGACGCCGAAGCGCTCCAGCGCATCGACCGGGTTGAGCGTCAGCTTGCGCGCCCGCGCGCTCGCCTCCTCGGCATTGAAGCCGGTGTCGACGAGGATGTCGCGGCCGCCGCCGCGGATCAGCCAGACAAAATAGTCGAGATCCTGCGCCGCGCTGTCATGCGGATCGGGCGCCAGGAAGTTCATGCTGGGGGTGCGCGGCGACATCGTCGCATAGCGCAGGGCGTAGATCTCGTAGGCGTTTCCCATGGTTCTTGCTTTTCTGAGTGGGTCTTAGGGGACGATCCAGCGCAGCAAGCCATTGTCCGCGGCAAAGGTCAAACCGCGCGCGGCACGACCGAGGCGGGCCTTCAATGTGAGACCCATCACGTTTTCGGCGGCGGGCTTGCCCTACCATGCCGACAGGATCGAGCCCGATCCCGACGAGGACAGCCATGACACCCTATTTATTTCCCTTGCGGCGCACCCGGGCGTTGCGGTCAATCGTCGCGATAACGCCGAATCTCCAAGCGGTTGACGCCCCCCGCCCCCGGTTTGATAATGAATGAAGCGTAAGTTAAGGTCGCCGCGGCGCAAGCTGGGAACGGCGCCTTTTTGGCTGGACCGCGCTGATTATGAAAATTCGCTTCTTTTTTCTTCTGTCCTTGCTCATCTCGCTCGTCCCGACTGCGCCCTCGCTTGCGGCCGGTGAGCGTTTTGCGCTGGTCATCGGCAATGCCAAATATCCGGACGCGGATGCTCCGCTGAGGGAACCGATCAATGACGCGCGCAACGTCGCCGACGAGCTCAGGCGCGACGGCTTTGCGGTCGATATCGGCGAGAATCTGACCGGCGACGGCATGCGCCGCGCCTTCGACAAGCTCTACAGCAAGATCAAGCCAGGATCGGTGGCGCTGGTGTTCTTCAGCGGCTTCGGCATCCAGTCGGCGCGCCAGAGCTACATGCTGCCGGTCGATGCGCAGATCTGGACGGAATCCGACGTGCGCCGCGACGGTTTCAGCCTCGAGACCGTCCTCGGCGAGCTCAACACCCGCGGCGCCGGCGTCAAGATCGCACTGATCGACGCCTCCCGGCGCAATCCGTTCGAACGCCGGTTCCGCAGCTTCTCGGCCGGCCTGACCCCGGTCATCGCGCCGAACGGCACGCTGGTGATGTACTCGGCGGCGCTGGCCTCGGTGGTCTCCGACGCCGGCGGCGATCACAGCCTGTTTGTCCAGGAGCTCCTGAAGGAAATCCGCGTCCCCGACCTGATGGCCGAAGAGACGCTGAACCGCACCAAGATGGGCGTCACAAGGGCTTCGCGCGGCGAGCAGGTGCCGTGGATATCCTCTTCATTGGCCGAGGATTTCTCGTTCAGCCCGACAGCCGGCGGATCGCGTCCGGCACCTGGCGCCTCGCCTGCGCCGCCCGCGCCGCCGCCGGTCGCCGTCAACAACCCGCCGCCGACGCCGCCCGCGCCGCCGACATCGCCTCCGCCGCCGAAGCCGGCCGACATTGCCGCAGCGCCCGCGCCTGCTTCTCCGCCTGCGCTCGCACCCGCGCCGGCTCCCACGCCGAAGCCGCAGGTCGAGGCGGCCCTTCCCCCGCCGCCACCGCCACCGCCGGTGACGCCGATCGATCCGGCGCCGAGCGCGGGCAGCGGGCCGAGTGCCGCGGTCCTGGCCGACGATCCCACGATCAAGAGTCTCACCTCCAAGATTGCCGCCAATCCTGATGACGTGAACGCGCTGTACCGACGCGGTCAGGTCTACGCCAGCAAGGGCGCCTACAACCTCGCCATCAAGGATTTTGACGATACGCTTCGGATCAATTCGAAGGACGTCGAGGCGCTGAACAATCGTTGCTGGACCCGCACCGTGGTCGGCGACCTCCAGGGCGCCTTGAAGGATTGCAACGAGGCGCTGCGGCTGCGGCCGAATTTCGTCGATGCGCTGGACAGCCGGGGGCTCGTCAATCTCAAGTCGGGCGCGGTCAAGAACGCCATCGCCGATTTCGACGCGGCCCTGAAGATCAACCCGCGCCTGACCTCCTCGCTCTACGGACGCGGCCTCGCCAAGCAGCGCAACGGCTCCGCCCAGGAAGGGGCGCTCGATATCGCCAATGCCAAAGCGATGGATCCGAACATCGTTCAGGAATTTGCAAGCTACGGAGTGCGCTAGTATTTTTTTGAGCCGAGGCCGGCGGCGCCTCGAACCCTGGGGGGCCCAGGCAAGACTAACGAACGGATGCCGCAGGCGCCCCCGGGGGGCTCATTGCAGGAATTTCGAACAGCGCGAGCTGGCTGCACAGGAGGGACTGGCTATGAAATCGGCTGCAAAAGGACTTACCGCGATCCTGTCCATCATCGCTCTTGGCGCCGCCCTGTCGCTGCCGGCTGCGCCCGCATTCGCCGGCGATGACGGCAACAGCAAGAACGTCACCGAGGACGACATCGTCCGCGCGCTGGCACCGGCGCCGAAGAAGCCCCTGACCCGCGGCCTCTCGATCGCCCCGCCGGCCAATCCCGCGCCGAACGCGGCGGAAACCAAGCTGATCCAGTCGGTGCGCGGCCGCTCGACGCGCTCGCTGTCGTCGACCGAGCGCGAGGAGATCGCGTCGGTCGCCAAGGACAAGCCGAACATCGATCTCGAAATCACGTTCGACTACAACTCCGCCAATATCAGCGCCAAGTCGATGCCTTCCGTGCAGGCGCTCGGTCGCGCGCTGACCAGCCCCGACCTGAAAGGCTCCACCTTCGTGGTTGCCGGTCATACCGACGCTGCCGGCGGCGAAGCCTACAATCAGGACCTGTCGGAGCGTCGCGCGGACGCGATCAAGCGCTACCTCGTCGACAAGTACAGCATCTCCGCGACCGACCTCGTCACCGTCGGCTACGGCAAGAGCAAGCTGAAGGATCCGGGCCAGCCGATGGCGGAGGTCAACCGCCGCGTGCAGGTCGTCAACATGGAAAACAAGACCACCGCATCGAAGTAAGCACGACGCAATCCTTTGAAGTGACCGGTCGTGATGTGGTGTAAAGTCTCGCTTCCAGAGCGCGTCCCGCAGCCTTGCGGGACGCCGCTTCGTTTCAGGGAAACGTTCTCGATGGGCCTCGCGCGGACGGCCGTGTGCCAGGCCAGGATGATCCGGCGATGAAGCTCTCCGAATACCTCAAGCCTGCCGGAACCGTGGTGTTCGTCGCGGCACTCGGCATCGGCTATTATCTGTTCGAGCATCGCAAGCGCCCCGAGCCGAAGGAGACGCAAAGCGACGCGCTCGTCATCGTGACGAAGTCGACCAATGCCTGCTTCTCCGACCTGGTGCGGGTCACCGGCTTCTTCGTGCCGCGCCGCGAGGCCGTTGTGATCGCCGACCAGGAAGGCTCCAGGGTCACCGACCTCCTGGTCACCGAGGGCGCGATCGTCGCCGACAACCAGGAGCTGGCGCGCCTGACTGCGCCGCCGCAGATCCCGGGCCAGCCGCAGCGACCGGGCCCGCAAGGCCCGATCTCGCTGAAGGCGCCGGCACCGGGCCTCATCACCGAGGTCCGCACCATCGTCGGCGCGCCGGCCTCGCCGCAGGCCGGTCCGATGTTCCGCATCGCCGTCAACAACGAGATCGAGCTCGATGCTCAGGTCCCGGCGGTGCACATGCCCAAGCTCAACGCCGGCGCCACCGTGCGCATCAGCCGCGACGACGCGCCCGATCTGATCGGCCGGGTCCGGCTGGTCGCGCCCGAGATCGACCGCGCCACGCAGCTCGGCCGCGTCCGCATCAGCGTCACCAACAATCCCTCGCTGAAGGTCGGCGTGTTCGCGCGCGCCTCGATCGACGCCAAGCGAAGCTGCGGCGTCTCGATTCCCAAGACCGCGATCGACCATCTCACCATTCAGGTCGTCAAGGGCGGCAACACCATCGAGACGCGCAAGGTACGGGTCGGGCTGTCGTCCGACAGTGCCACGGAAATCCTGGAAGGGCTCCAGGTCGGCGAGATCGTCGTCGCCGATGCCGGCTCTTCGCTCCATGACGGCGACCAGATCAAGACCATGTTCGCCGATGAACTCGATCGCACGCGGGTACGCTGATGGCTCTCAATATCTCGGCATGGTCGATCCGCAATCCGCTGCCGTCGGTCGTCTTCTCGATCATCCTGCTGATCCTCGGCTGGGTCTCCTTCACCAAGCTCGCAGTGACGCGGCTGCCGTCGGCCGACATTCCCGTGATCTCGGTCGTGGTCTCGCAGTTCGGCGCGGCACCCGCCGAGCTCGAATCCCAGGTCACCAAGACCGTCGAAGACGCCGTCTCCGGCGTCGAGGGCGTACGGCACATCACCTCCTCGATCACCGACGGCGTGTCGGTCACCACGATCCAGTTCGCACTGGAGACCAACACCGACCGCGCCCTCAACGACGTCAAGGACGCGGTGACGCGGGTGCGCTCCAACCTGCCGCAGAACGTCACCGAGCCGCTGATCCAGCGCGTCGACGTCATCGGCCTGCCGATCGTGACCTATGCCGCGATCTCGCCCGGCAAGACGCCGGAGCAGCTCTCCTATTTCGTCGACGACGTGGTCAAACGCGCGCTGCAGGGCGTCCGCGGCGTTGCCCAGGTCGAACGCATCGGCGGCGTCGAGCGCGAGATCCTGGTCTCGCTCGACCCGGACCGCCTGCAGGCCATGGGCCTGACCGCCGTCAATGTCAGCCAGAGCCTGCGCGGCACCAATGTCGACGTTGCCGGCGGCCGCGCCGAGATCGGCAAGAACGACCAGGCGATCCGCACGCTCGCGGGCGCCAAGACGCTCGGTGACCTTGCCGGCACCATGATTCCGCTGTTCGGCGGCGGCGAGGTCCGGCTCGACGATCTCGGCACCGTCACCGACACCATCGCCGATCGCCGCACCTTCGCCCGCTTCAACGGCGAGCCGATCGTCGCGCTCGGCATCAAGCGTTCCAAGGGCGCCAGCGACGTGAAGGTGGCCGAGGCCGTTCAGAAGCGCATCGACGCGCTCAAGGCCGCCTATCCCGACGTCGACCTCAAGGTGATCGACACCTCGGTCGAGTACACCAACGGCAATTACCACGCGGCGATTTCGACCCTGTTCGAGGGCGCCATCCTCGCCGTCATCATCGTGCTGCTGTTCCTGCGCGACCTGCGCGCCACCATCATTGCCGCGATCTCGTTGCCGCTGTCGATCTTCCCGGCGTTCTGGGCGATGGACCTGCTCGGCTTCTCGCTCAACCTCGTCAGCTTCCTCGCCATCACGCTGTCGACGGGTATCCTGGTCGACGACGCCATCGTCGAGATCGAGAACATCGTTCGGCACATGAACATGGGCAAATCGCCCTATCGCGCCGCGCTCGAGGCCGCCGACGAGATCGGCCTCGCGGTGATCGCGATCTCGCTGACCATCATCGCGATCTTCGCACCCGCAAGCTTCATGTCGGGCATCGCCGGACAGTTCTTCAAGCAGTTCGGCATCACCGTCTCGGTGCAGGTGTTCTTCTCGCTGCTCGCCGCGCGTTTCGTCACGCCGGTGCTGGCTGCGTACTTCCTCAAGCATGGCAAGCACGAGGAGCCGCCGCCGGGGCGCATCCTGCGGTCCTATCACCGGATCGTGGCGTGGTCGGTGAAGCACTATTTCATCACGGTGCTGATCGGCTTCGGCGTCTTCGCCGCCTCGATCTGGAGCATCACGCTGCTGCCGCAGGGCTTCCTGCCGGCGCAGGACAGCGCCCGCTCGCTGCTGGCTCTCGAGCTGCCGCCCGGCACCCAGCTCGCCTACACCGAGAAGGTCACCGAGGACATCGTCGCGCGCCTGCGCAAGCGGCCCGAGGTCAAGAGCATCTTCGTCGACGGCGGACGCGTCCCGCCGGGGACGCAGGAAGTGCGGCGCGCCGCCCTGATCATCAACTACACGCCCAAGGGCAGCCGCGACATCACCCAGCGCGAGCTCGAGTTCTCGATCAGCCAGGAGCTGGAGAACGTTCCCGACATCCGATTCTGGTTCCTGGACGAGAACGGCTTGCGCGCTATCTCGCTGGTGGTGACCGGTGTCGATCCCAACATCGTCAACAACGTCGCGAGCGAGCTTGCGACGCAGATGAAACGCATTCCCACCATCGCCAATGTGATCTCGGAGACCTCGCTGGAGCGTCCCGAGCTGCGCATCGAGCCGCGCGCCGATCTCGCCGCACGGCTCGGCGTGTCCACCGAAAGCCTGTCGCAGACCATCCGTGTGGCCACCATCGGCGACGTCGGCCCTGCGCTCGCCAAATTCGACGTCGGCGATCGCCTGGTACCGATCCGGGTGCAGCTCGAGGATACCGCGCGCAGCAATCTGAAGACGCTCGAACAGTTGCGCGTGCCGCTCGGCGAGCGAGGCGAGAAGGGCGGCGTGCCGCTCGCGGTCATCGCCGACGTCAAGCTCGACCAGGGTCCGACCAGCATCAACCGCTACGACCGCGAGCGCCAGGCCACCGTCGCCGCCGACCTCGTCGGCTCCGCCGCGCTCGGCGATGCCACCAAGAAGATCTACGACCTGCCGGTCATGAAGACCCTGCCGAAGGGCGTGAAGGTCTCGCCCTCCGGCGACGCCGAGAGCTTGAACGAATTGTCCGAGGGCTTTGCCACCGCGATCACGGCCGGCCTGATGATGGTCTATGCCGTGCTGGTGCTGCTGTTCGGCACCTTCCTGCAGCCGATCACCATCCTGTTCTCGCTGCCGCTCTCGATCGGCGGCGCCATCGCCGCGCTGCTCCTCACCGGCAAGCAGCTCACCACGCCGGTGTGGATCGGCATCCTGATGCTGATGGGCATCGTCACCAAGAACGCGATCATGCTGGTGGAGTTCGCGATCGAAGCCATTCACGCCGGCAAGCCGCGCGAGGAGGCCATGATCGACGCCGGCATGAAACGCGCCCGGCCGATCGTGATGACCACGATCGCGATGGCCGCAGGCATGATGCCGAGCGCGCTCGCGGTCGGTGCCGGCGGCGAGTTCCGCTCGCCGATGGCGCTCGCGGTGATCGGCGGCCTGATCTTCTCGACCATCCTGTCGCTGGTGTTCGTGCCCGCGATGTTCATGGTGATGGACGATTTCGGCGCGCTGATCTGGCGCTTCGCCAAGCGGCTGATCGTGCACAGCGACGACGCCGAGACGGACGGCCATCACGGGGCAACGCCGGCGGAAGCGGGGCCAGTGCCGAGGAATATCGTGCACCCCGCGGCGGAGTAGGGTTCGAAAGGCCGCGGTCGTGCGCTGGCGAAAGGCGGCCGCTGGCGCTATGTCGTGGCTATGACGTTCACGCGCATTACGATCGACCCCGCGGTCTGCACCGGCAAACCCTGTATTCGCGGATTGCGGTTTCCAGTGGCGCGGCTGCTCGGCCTGCTGGCCGCCGGCGAGACCCGGGAATCCGTTCTGAACGACTACCCGTATCTCCAACGTGAAGACATTGACGAAGCATTGCGCTACGCGGCCTTCCTCGCTGAGGACGAGGCCGTCGAGCTGCGTCTCACCGTCCCTGCTAAGTGAAGGTCCTCGTCGACATCGCCATTGATCGGGATCGCGTCCGCCGCCGCAAACTCCCGATCGGCTGACCTCACTCGTTGCGCGCGATCGCCGTCAGCTTGGTCATGTTCCGCAGCAATATCCGACCGCGCTGCAGATCGAGGATCGCCTCCTTGCGCCAGGCCTGCAACTGACGGTTGACGCTTTCGCGGGCGGCGCCGACGAAGACGCCGAGCTGCTCCTGCGAGATGTGAACCTCGGAGCCGAAATCGGCGGCGAGCGCGCAAAGCCGTCGCGCCAGGCGCACCGGCAGCGGCTGCAGCATGGATTCCTCCATGCGCTCGCTTTGCCAGCGGATGCGCTGGCACAGCAGCGCGATGATCTTGATCGCGACCTTCGGCTCCCGTTCGAGGAAGCTGAGAAAATCTTCGCGCCGCAGCACGAACAATTCGCTGGCCTCGCCCGCGGTCGCATCCGCGGTGCGATTCTGGCCGTCCAGCACCGCAACCTCGCCGAACAGGTCGCCCGGTCCCATGAAATTCAGCGTCAGCCGGCTGCCGTCGGCGGCGCCGGTCTCGATCCGGACCTGGCCACGGCGCACGCCGAACAGCGCGTCCCCGGGGTCCCCCTTCTGGAACAGCACCTCGCCATTGCCCAGATGCTGGGTGTGGCAGAGGTTGGACAGCCGCTGGAGCTCGTCTGCACCGAGATCCGCGAACATCGCGTTCATCTTCAGAATGACCGCAAATTCGGCCTGCTTGCTCATTTCAATGTCCTTGTGAACGTTCCGGTGCGTTGTCTCGGCAAAGTGCTTGAAACCATCACCATCAGGATCGCGTAAAACCGCGCTGGAGAAGTGTGTCATAAGTCACATAACTTTGCAGCACCCCCTGACTATTTTTACGCGCTTGGAGCCGCTTCCCGTCCGGGGATAAACTCAAGGCGCAAAGGATGGGTGCAAAGGACGGTCATCCGCGGGATTCGACGCCGATTGTCCGTCGCTGGAAAGTCGAGATGAGAGTAGTGAAATTCGCCGGCGCGGCTTTGGCCGCCGTCATCATCGTGATCGTGCTCCTGCTGGTGATCGGGATCCCATCGGGCTTCCTGAGCTCGACGATCGCCTCGCGCGTCGAGAGTGCGACCGGCTATCGGCTGTCGATCGACGGCACCACGAAGATCAGCCTGTGGCCGGCGCTGAACGTCACCCTGAACGACCTCACGCTTGCCGACCCCAGGGATCGCAGCGGCATCACGCGCCTGACGGTCGACAGCGTGCAGGCCGAGATGTCGCTCTCCAGCCTGTGGTCGGGCCGTCCCGAGATCGGCGAGCTCATCGTCACCCGTCCCGTGCTCTACCAGCCGCTGCTGCGCGAGCGCCTGCCGAATGCCGGATCCTCCTCGAAGGCGACCGCGCTCAAGCTCGACGGCGCGTCGATTGACCGCGTCAAGGTCACCGACGGCGAAGTCGCCTTCTCCCGCCTGCGCGATCGCGTCGAGGGCCGCATCAGCGCCATCAACGCCGAGGCGATCGTCGGCCGCGACCGCAAGGTCGACGTCACCGGCACCGCGCGCGTCGGCGACCACCCGACCAAGTTCGACATCAAGGCGACTGCGCCGGCATCGTCCACCGACCGCCCGACCATCCCGGTGGATTTCGCCATCGACATGCCTGACGTGCTGAAGTCGCAACTCACCGGTCACGCCGAGATGCGGATGAACGGCGACGTCGTGATGATCAACGGCGTCAATGGCCGGCTCGGCGACGGCGCGTTCAACGGCTGGGCGTCGGTCGACATCGCGAGCAAGCCGCTGGTGAAGGTCGATCTCGACTTCCAGCGGCTGGCGATTCCGCTGGCCAAATCGCCGCAGGGTGCGTCCGGGCAGCCCTGGAGCAATGCGCCGATCGACGTCTCCGGGCTCAATTATGTCGATGCGCAGGTGAGGATTTCCGCGAACGAGGCCGTGATCGGCGATGCACGCATCGCGCCGCTGGCGCTCGATGGCAAGCTCGCCGGCGGCGTGCTGAAGGCCGGCACCGCCAATCTCGGCGCCTATGGCGGCCAGGTCTCGGGCGAGGTGATCCTGGATGCGACCACGGGCGCGCCGAGCTTTGCCATGCATTCCGATCTCGTCGGCGTGCGCGCGCTGCCGCTGCTTCAGGGCCTTGCCGAGTTCGACCGCATCGACGGCAAGCTGCAGGCCAAGCTCGCACTGCGCAGCGCCGGCACCAGCCAGCGCGCCCTGATGGCGAACATGCAGGGCACCGCCTTCGTCAATTTCCAGGACGGCGCCATCCGCGGCATCAACGTCGCGCAGATGATCCGCTCGCTGACGTCGGGCACGCTGTCGGGCTGGCAGGACAGCCAGAGCCCCAGTCAGGAGCAGAGCACCGACCTGTCGCAGCTCTCGGCCTCGTTCCGCATCGACAAGGGGCAGGCGGTGACGACCGATCTCAATCTGATCGGGCCGCTGGTGCGCGTCACCGGCGCCGGCACCATCGCGCTCGACACCAAGATGATGGGCTTTCGGGTCGAGCCGAAGCTGGTGATGACCACCGAAGGCCAGGGCCGCACCAATGAACCGGTCGGCTTCGGCATTCCCGTGATGATCCAGGGCTCCTGGTCGCAGCCGCGGATCTACCCTGACATGGCCGGCATGCTGGACAATCCGGACGCCGCCTATGCCAAGCTGCGCGAGATGGGCAAGGGCCTGTTCGGCCCTGACGGCGCCGGGCTCGGCAACATTCTGGGCGGTCTCGGCCTCGGCGGCACCACTGCGCCCAGCGGCAATGCGGCCGGCAACGCCAATCCGCAGGCCCAGCAGCCCGGGCAGAACAATCTGCTCGGCGGCCCGCTGGGAGAGGCGCTCGGCAATTTGATCCAGCAGGGATTGTCCGGTGGCGCGGGAAGCAGCACCGGCGCCGCGCCAGGCAGTGGCCGCAGCCGCAGCGTGCCGGTCACGCCCTCCACGCCGGCGCCGCAGGCTTCGCCCGCAGCCCCTGCTCTGGACGACCCGCCGGTCGCGCAGCAGGACAGTCAGCCAATGAACGACGTGCTGCGGCAGCTCTTCAACCGCTGATGGGACTGCGACCATCCCTCCTTCCACCAGCCCCGGCGTCCGCAGCGGGTAACCACGCCGGCTCGTCCCCGGGCCGCGCGGCGGTCCTTTGGCCCAAATTGTGATAGAACGACCCCGCAAGGGCCTTGCGGCCCGTAGCGCCGGCGTCGATGGCGGCGCGAGAGGATCGGGATGGCAGGAGCGAACGACAAGACACGGTTTCTGCGCGAGGGCCTGTTCGCCAAATACGTCGTCTCCCTCGTCGGCCTCGTCGTGTTCGTCCTCGCGGTCAACGGCGCGATGGAGACCTGGATCTCCTACCGCGCCACCAGGACCCAGCTCACCGACGGCCTGGAGGACAAGGCGCAAAGCGCCGCCCGGCGCATCGAGCAATCGATCTCGGAACTCGACCGCCAGATCAGCTGGGTGACGCGGGCGAGCCAGGACACGCTCGAGAAGCGCCGCGCCGACTACGCCTCGCTGCTGCACCAGGTTTCGGTCGTCAACCAGCTGTTCCAGCTCAACGGCGAGGGCCGCGAGGTGCTGCGGGTCTCGCGCCAGTCGACCACGACCGGCGGCAACGCCGACCTCTCCCGCGACATCCGCTTCACCGAGACGGTCGCCCGCGGCGTCAGCTACGCGCCGGCCTGGTTCGCCGACGGCACGCCCATGATGTCGATCTCGGTGGCGCATTCCGGCTTCAATGCCGGCGTCACCGTGGCCGAGATCGACCTCGGCTTCCTCTCCGACTTCCTGTCCGATGCGCAGGTCGGCAAGGCCGCCTTCGCCTATGTGGTCGATCCGCGCGGCCGCGTGCTGGCGACGTCGTCGAAGGGGCCCGAGGTCGGCAAGGACCTGTCGAAGCTGCCGCAGGTCGCGGCGGCGATCGCGCCCGGTCACGCCGCCGAGACGTCCGGCACCGACTTCAACGGCCATGCGGTGATGAGCGCCGCCAGCATCGTGCCGAAGCTCGGCTGGAGCGTGCTGTTCGAGCAGCCGACCACGCAGGCCCTGATGCCGATCCGCGACCAGCTGGTGCGCATCGCGCTTTTGATCGGGATGGGCCTGATGGTCGCGATCCTCGCCGGCACGCTGCTCGCCCGCCGCATGATCATCCCGATCACGGCGCTGCGCGACGGCGCGCACAAGCTCGGCGAAGGCGATTTCAGCCACCGCATCGACGTCCATACCTCGGACGAGCTGGAGGACCTCGCCAGCCAGTTCAACCGCATGGCCGACCAGATCCAGGAGACCTATTCGAACCTGGAGACCAAGGTCGAGGAGCGCACCCGCGATCTCGCGCAATCGATCAACGAGCTGAAGGTGCTGGAGGAGGTCGGCCGCGCGCTCGCCGCCTCGCTCGATCTCGACGCCGTGCTGCCGACCATCGCCGCGCGCGCGATCGAGATCACCCACGCCGATGCCGTGCTGATCTACGGCTTCGACGCCGAGCGGCGCCGCTTCACCCTGGTCGAGGCCGGCGGCATCGACAGATCGGCCGACGGCGCGCATGTCACCATCGACGAGGGCGACAACATCCTGAGCGATGCCGCCAGAAGCGGCGAGCCGATCGCGCTCGCCGATCTCGACCAGGCCGCCGAGCAGCCGCTGCGCGAGGCCGCGCTCGCGGCCGGCTTCCATTCGGTGCTGGTGGTGCCGCTGGTCGACCAGCAGGGCACGCTCGGCTCGCTGGTGGTGCTGCGCCGTCGCGGCGGCGAGTTCGCGCCCAGCCTGATCGGCCTGATGCGCACCTTCGCCAACCAGGCGGTGCTGGCGATGCGCAATGCGCGCCTGTTCACCGAGGTCGACCACAAGGGCCGCGAGCTCGAGGCTGCGAACGCGACCGTGCGCGCCCAGGCCGACAAGCTGCGGATACAGACCGAGCAGCTCAAGGACTGGAACAAGTCGCTGGAGGAGCGGGTCAAGACCCAGCTCGGCGAGATCGAGCGCATCCGCAAGCTCGAGCGCTTCCTGGCGCCGCAGGTGGCGCAGCTGATCGCCTCCTCCGACAGCCCGGAAGGGCTGCTCACCAGCCAGCGCCGCGAGGTCACCGTGGTGTTCTGCGACTTGCGCGGCTTCACCGCGTTCACCGAAGCGACCGAGCCGGAAGAGGCGATGAACGTGCTGCGCGAATATCATGCCGCGCTCGGCGGGCTGATCTTCAAATACGAGGGCACGCTCGACAAATATGCCGGCGACGGCGTCATGATCCTGTTCAACGCGCCGATCCAGTTCGAGGACCACACCAGACGCGCCGTGAAGATGGCGGTCGAGATGCGCGACACGATCGGCCCCCTGACAGAGCGCTGGCGCAACCGCGGGCACAGCCTCGGCTTCGGCATCGGCATCGCGCTCGGCTACGCCACGCTCGGCCAGGTCGGCTTCGAGCAGCGGCTGGAATATGCTGCGATCGGCAGCGTCACCAACCTCGCCTCGCGCCTGTGCGGCGAAGCCAAGCCCAACCAGATCGTGGTGAGCCGCCGCGTCTACGGCATGGTCGAGCCTTTCGTCGAAGCCCGCGCCCTCGACGATCTCCAGCTCAAGGGTTTTAACCATCCCGTGCTGGCGATGGAGATCCTGAGCTGGAACGATGAGGCGGAGAACGTGGTGGATGCATCGGCGCTGCGGATGCGGGGGTAGCTTCGTCGGCTGCCTCTAGCGATCCAGCGTGGCCTGCGATCGCTCACCGACAGCGTTTCGCGATCCCGCGGCACATGGCGCCCGGGTTTTGCTTCGTCGAGCCCTTCGACATGGAAGGGCGCAGGGAAGACCGGGCACCGGCTGGCACCCGCAAGACCCCTGTGCGTGAGTGCGTGATAGTCGCTCACAGGGGAGAAACAGGTGCGACCGAATGCCCGGCCTTCCCTGCGCGATGGTTGAAACGGCTTATGTCGCGCTCTCGCCGGTGAGACGATTTCCCGTTGCCACCGTCGCCTTGCAACTGTCATCGGATGCGCCGTCCGGTCGGACGATCGCACCGCCGCAAGACTTGACGCCGGAATGTCGGGCGTCACGACCACACGATTTTGCCGTACGCGTTCGACGTCGTCGTACACGCGCCCGCTGATCGCTCACGGGGGACTACCCCGCCCTGCGACCGCTTCTGGCGCCGACGCCGCCCGCGTCCACCGCCCCTCACCCCACGAACCCTGACGATCGCGATCCGTCCCTTACCATGGGATGAGTTGGAGCGGATCATAGGGTGTGTCGTTTTTCTTGTAAAGCGAATTTTTGATTATTCGAAGATGAGGAGGTCGACGTATCTCAAAAACATCGAAAACAACCCCATGCACAGTAGACGAGGCCAGGCGGATCAAGGCGTTAGAGTGCAGGAAGTCTCGGTGGCCCGAGGCCTAAGCGACCGAATGCATTGATCCGTCGGCTATGGCGCTGGAGGCCGACCGTGCTCCCGCACAGCGGGTTGAGCCTCTCCTGGCGCGACAATGTTCAGCTCGTCGCCCTCTTTGAGCCCGAGCTGGCTGACCAGCTCCTCGGGCAGCTCCACGGCCAGATCGTCGCCCCATTTGAAGACTTTCAACACAACTTCCACTTGAAGTGCTCCCAAGCAATCAGCATTCCTTCACCCGCACCAAGGCGGCCTTTTGCGGATCGTAGGTATAATCGGTGATCGTGCCGTCCTTGATGCGATCGACCGCCTCGTCAATCACGAACAAGGGCACGAGGAACCATTCCCGGGGAACGACGGGATGCCCGAAGCGATCCTTGATTTCGAGATCGAGTTGCGCACGGCCGAAGACGCGATGGATGAGGTTTTCCAGCCTGGTACGGTTGACGTTGTAGAGATTGTACGTCGCAACGATATCGACGTCAGCCATCAGGTAAGTGGCGTCCAACTTGGCGTTCGCGATGCGCTTGTCGACGTCGCCACCCGTCACGCCGATCTTGTGCAGCACGTCACGATTGGCTGCAACGACGGGATGATCGGACTTGCTGCGCAAGACGTAGATCGTCCCGCTGGCGAGATCGCCATCCTCACTGGCGTCGGCGAACAGCGGCCCGGCAGAGGGATCGGTGATACGGCGGCCGGCCTCGTCGCGGTGGAGTGCGCGCTGGAGTGAACGGAGTAGCACGTCGCTCTCCGTTCCGTTGTCATAGATTACACGCAGCCGGCTGTCGCGGCGGTCATATTGCGAGATGAATTCCTCGCCGACCTCCGCGACATAGGCGATCTGTCCCCCGACGATGAAGAATTCGCCCTGCTTGATTTCGGCCATGGTCTGGAACGGGCGTGTCTGCCGGATGCCCGCGTCCAGTTCGCGCTTCACCTGAACGAACAGCGGCTTGAAGCGTTCGAAATCCTCGCATTTGGTGCGGTTGGCGATCTCTTCGGCGGCGCGCTTTTCCGCGGTGGAGCGGACGTGACGAAGCTCGGTGATGTCCGTCGGCGCTTCAGCGTCGACACCGAGTTGGGACAGGAGCTGATCGTCGTCGAGGTCGTCGGCGAAGCCCGGCGGCGTCATGCTGGCACGCTCCAGCAGCCCCTGGCGGTCGAGCGGCTCTAGCAAGGCGCGACATTCGTCCAGATCGCGCAGCCTGTCGAGGCGGACAGCGTAGAGCCGCTCGAAGATGTCGCGATCCTCGCCATGCTGTGGCGGGTGTCCGTGTTGATCAACGAAACGCTGGATGTCCTCGAAACCCGCGATGATGCGCTCTTCGCGCGGCGTCCGGCCTCCCTGCTTCCTGGTCTCGACCTCGACGCCCAGCTCTTCGAGCAGCGCGTCGTCCTCGTCGGTGAAGTCAGCCACGCGCGGCCTCCGCCTTCATGCGGGCGAGGAAGGCGACGCCTTCGGCCATGCGCTTTTCCCAAGCGTCGGCCGCCGTGATCGAAGGCAGCCGACCGCGCTCCTGCTTGAATTTGAGGGCACGCTTGGCGAGTTCGCGCGCATCCTCCACGGTCATGCTGACGCGCTTGGCTGAGATTGCGGCCTGAACCTGCTTCAGACTCTCTTCGCTCATCGTCTTGGCGAGAATGGCGTAGGCTTCCCCGAATGGATTGATGCTGTCGATCAAATCGATGTCCAGCTCGCGCACGTCCATCGCATACTTGCGGACGCCATCGACAAAGGCCGTGTTCGGGCTGGTTTCGCCCGGACCATCGGTCCCGCCGAGAGCGGCCTTTTTTGCCATTTGGGTGAGATTGAGCGCGGCAATGGCGTGCTGGCGCACGGCCTCCTGATCGCCATCATCCAGCTCCGGGTATTTGTCCTTGATAATCTTGCCGAGCCGAAGCTCGGTTAATTCAGCTGGCACCACTTCCGGGTCGAACAGGCCGCGCTCGATCGAGGTCTTGTCCTGGACGAAGGCGGCGATGACCTCATTCAAATCCTGCTGGCAAATGCGCTGCGCTTCCTCGCTCTTCGGCGTGACCAGGCCCTTGATCTCGATCTGGAACTGGCCGGTGCTTTCATTGAAGCCAACATTGCACTTGGTGGGATCGTAGCCGCCTTCGCCGTAATCGTATCCCTCCGCCGCACCAACAGCCGGGTTCTTTGGCTTGAACTCGAAGCGCGGGGCCAGCACCTGCTCCATGAGCAGGCTAGCTGCGATGGCCTTCAGCGTGTCGTTCACGGCCTCGTTGACGTTCTCGGGCGAGGCGTCGGGCTCGGCGATCAGGTTGGTGAAGCGAGCGCGGGCCTTACCCGGTGCGTCGCGGGTGGCGCGGCCGATGATCTGCACGATCTCGGTCAGGCTCGACCGATAGCCGACGGTCAGCGCGTGCTCGCACCAGACCCAGTCGAAGCCTTCCTTGGCCATGCCGAGCGCGATGATGAGGTCGACATGGTCGCGGTTGCCCTTTTGCTTGGGGTCTTTCAGTGCGGCGG
This sequence comes from Bradyrhizobium sp. A11, assembly GCF_042077125.1. NCBI lineage: Bacteria > Pseudomonadati > Pseudomonadota > Alphaproteobacteria > Hyphomicrobiales > Nitrobacteraceae > Bradyrhizobium > Bradyrhizobium sp. A11. The sequence goes on from NZ_CP149509.1 coordinate 6,592,248, forward strand.
AAACCCGGTCGCGCTTAGTGGAATCGTCATCGACGAGATCGGCGATCCTGAGCACGCGGCCTCCCGGAGCCTTCACGAGCTGGAAGCCGGTTGCGGGATCGGTGCCTTGCCATTCACCAAGCGATTCGATGATGTGCTCGACTTCCTTGATCTTGTCCTTGGTGCTCTCTTTCGAGTTGACATTGGGAATGTGGACAATCGTCTTCTCGTCCGGGTCGAGCACCTTGATGATGTCGTCGGCATAGGAGCCGGAATAGAAGTAATAGCCGATATCGAGTTCCTTGAGATGCTCGTAACCGTTGAGCTGTTCGTAATAGGTGTAGGTCACGGTATCGAACTTCGCCTCATCGGTCGGCGACAGCACTGCCTCGGCGTCGCCGCGGAAATAGGAGCCCGTCATCGCGACGATATGGACCTTGTCGCGGGCGATGAACTCGCCGAGATGCTGGCCGAGCTTGTTGTCGGGATTGGCGGAGACGTGGTGGAATTCGTCCACCGCGATCAGCCGGCCGTCGAAGGCCTCGACGCCGAACTTGTCCACGGCGAAGCGGAAGGTGGCGTGGGTGCAGACCAGCACCTTGTCGCCGCTTTCAAGGAAGGCGCCGACGGAATTGACTTTGCCGCCATTGTCGGCGCCGGGGGCATCGCAAAGATTCCATTTGGGCACGACGGTCCAGTCGGCCCAGAAGCCGTATTTCGTCAGCGGCTCGTCATGGAAGCTCGCGCCGATGGATTTCTCCGGCACGACGATGATCGCCTGCCGGATGCCCTGGTTGTGCAGCTTGTCGAGCGCGATGAACATCAACGCGCGGCTCTTGCCCGAGGCCGGTGGCGACTTGATCAGCAGGTACTGCTCGCCGCGACGCTCATAGGCGCGCTCCTGCATCAGCCGCATGCCGAGCGCATTGGCGCGGGTCGATTGCCCGGTTCGGGCATAGGTGACCGCAACGCTCGGGACGCCGGCCGGCACCCTCGGCTTTGCTGGCCGCAGCTTCGCAGAACGAAAGAACGCCTCGTCCGCCTCTGGGATATCGGAGGTGTCGATCGCCTCCTCCGGGAGGGCGGCCAGCTCAGCCAAGCGCTTTTTTGAGATAGACATCGAAATGCTTTCTTTCACTCGCCGTCGCCTTGCGGGCGCTGATGATGCGTATCCTGCCGTTGCGCTCGGTGTGGATCACGCAGACCACGATCATACTGCCGAGCAGACCAAAGCTCTTGTCGCGAGCCTCGCTTGTGCTGTGGTCCGGCCCCGTCAGCACCGGCCCGTCGAAGATCAGGGCGGCTTCCTCGAAGGACAGCCCATGCTTGCGCTGGTTCGCAATGTTCTTCTCGGGGTCCCATTCGAACCCTCCCATGGACGCCCCCGTTTGCAACGTTCATCATATGTTCCAGAAAGGCGTGCGTCCAGCCTTCTTTCTCGCGCTGATTGCAGGTGCGCTCAGGCGACATCCTTCGTCTTCTTGGCGACAGCCTTGGTGTACAGCTCGAACAGCTTCTCCAGCCGCTCGGTGTCGTTCCGGAAGCGCCGTCCGATATAGATGCGCTCCAGCGTTTCGTCGTTGCGCTCGTGGGCCTCGCGGAGATCGGTCGGCATCTTGTCGGGATCGTAGAGCTCGGCGATGGTCGCGGGGAATTGCGCCTCGCGCGCGAGCAGGATGTCCTCGGCACAACGCGTCAGGTCGGCCTTGTTCTTGTCGGTGAGCGTGGGGACGGGGAAGGTGTTCCAGCCGAGGGCATTTGAATATCGAAAGTCGGTCTTGAGTTTGCCGCAGACCGTCGCGATCCAGGCAAGATGCAACCTTGATGTGATCAACGATAAATTCCAGAGAGGGGCATCATAGATGCCAAATAGAAGGTCGCTTATAATGGCATTGCTATCCAAGAGATCGGCAGGCAGAAAGCTCCGACGCTCTGAAGACACGCGCGCCACGCCAATTGTCCATTTCTTGCCACTTCCTTGTATCTGCAAGAATCGATGCGATCCGCCCGCGAATTCTCGAGTTGATTTCGCGGGGCTCTTAAGCCGGACATCTCGGACTTTTTCTAACCGACGAGAAATGAACGGGATTTGGCAGGCCTCTCCTGCCTTGCTGTCCTCGATCCACAGACAACCTCGGATCTTACCGCTTATCATTTCTTCGGATCCGACGTAGCGACGTATAAATGGAAGAACATCCGGGATGTCGTGCGAGACGCGCCTCATCTCCTCTGCATCGAGAATGAGATTTCCACCGTCAGTTGGCATGTTTCCCCGGATCATTGTCCCGCGATCATCGGGCGAAGCAAACACCGGCCTTACAATGATATCGGGCCCCATTACCAAATATGGATTTATGTTGGGTCCGCGGCGAATTTGGATTTTTCCGGACTCGTCTGGTTCGTACAAGCGAGCCTCGCTAGACGGACGCCCCAACCCTACTACGACAACAATGACGCCCGCATTGTGGCTCGCGAGGTTCGACCATTTGAACGAGGTGTGGGCGAAGCGAATGGACTGACCTGATCCGTGTAAAATGGGCCAAAGAATAGAAACCAGCTCTCCTTGGCAAATTGAATTCGTCGCCACAAACGCGGTTGAACTGTTCGTTTGAGTGGAATACCACACGGCCTTCGCGAACCATCCCGAAACATAGTCGAGCGATTTCCACGAAGTGGTGTGTTTGGCGAAGATGTCACGTATATCGAGCTTTTGTTGCTCACTCTGGCGGGCGTGACCGGCATAAGGCGGGTTTCCGCATATGTAGGTCTCTCCTCCGGTATTCTCGAAGTCGATTTGCGGCTGACTGAAGGTAGATTGAAATAAATCGTCACCCTGATGTTTCACGCTCGTCCCGAGTGGTGGGCAAATGCTGAGCCAGTCCAATCGCAGCGCATTGCCGCAAGTGATCCAGTTCTCCGCATCCAGCGGCAAGAAATCCTGCAACGCCTCCTTCTGTCCGCGATACAAAACGTCACACTGATACTCCGCGATGATCAGCGCGAGACGAGCGATCTCGGCCGGAAAATCGCGTAGCTCGATGCCGCGAAAGTTGGTCAGCGGAATCTCTGTCCGCCGCTCGGGCTCGCCGCGACGCTGATTGATCTCAGCCTCGATCTTCCGCATCTCCTTGTAGGCGATGACGAGAAAATTGCCCGAACCGCAGGCGGGATCGAAGACGCGAATGCGCGCCATCCGGTTGCGCAGATTAAGCAGCTTGCGGGTGTTGTCGCCGGCTTCCGCGAGACGGTCACGCAGATCGTCGAGAAACAGCGGATTGAGCACTTTCAGGATGTTCGGCACGCTGGTGTAGTGCATGCCGAGCGCGCCCCGCTCCTCGTCTTCTGCGACGGCCTGGATCATCGAGCCGAAGATGTCGGGGTTGATCAGGCGCCAGTCGAGGCTGCCGATGTGCAGCAGATAGGAGCGCGCGATGCGGCTGAAGCGGGGCACGTCGAGACTGCCGGAGAACAGGCCGCCATTGACGTAAGGGAAGGCGTCGGCCCAGCGCGGCAGGTTGGCGGCGAGGCGGTCCTTGATCGCGGTGTTCATGGCGAGGAAGACGGCGCCGATTACCTCGTGGGTGTTGGTGGCATCGCTCATCTGCGTCACGGTCGCCGTGAACAGGTCGTTGCCGTTGAAGATATCGGTGCTCTCGGCGAAGAAGCAGAAGATCAGCCGCGCCATGAAATGGTTCATGTCGTGGCGGCGCTCGGAGGTGCCCCAGTCCGGGTTTGTCTTCAGCAGCTCGACGTAGAGCCGGTTCAGCCGGCCAGTGGCGCGGATATCGAAGGCGTTCTCGCGGATCTGCTTGACGGTGGTGATGCCTGCCAACGGCAGGAAGAAGCCAAAATGATTGGGGAAGTCGGGATAGGGGCAGGCGACGGTTTCGCCGCTGGCGAGATCCTCGGCCTCGAACATCACGCCGTCGGTCGCGAGCACGAACTTGGCCTTGGCCCGGGTAGTCGCCGGACTTGCTTTCAAAGCGGCGAGCGTGGCCGTGGCCTCGCCGGGCGGAGCGACTGCGATATGGATGTTGCCGGTCTGGAGCACGCCGCCGAGATCGGACTTGTTGGTCTCGCCCTTCCGCAGGCGCCTGAGCGTGGTCTCCTTGTTGCCGAAGGCCTGGAGGAAGGCGAAGGGGAACTCTGCGGCGTCAAAGGGTTGTTCGGCCAGCGCGGAGATGGCCTCTTCGATTTCAACGGCGTTCATAGAGCCCCGGGACCGACGGATATCGGCCTCAGAAGTGCCTCAGAAGACGGGCCGTGGCAACTCCTCTTAAGGGGCCGTTGGGCGCACAGGAGGGCTCTGCGAGCCTGCCCCTTCACGCCCCCCGCTTCGGCCCGATCGCCTCGAAGCCCGCTTTCTGCTCGTCGCTCAAGTCCGCCTCGAAATCGTCGAGCGCGTCGGCGACGCCGTTCACCGCTTGCAGCATCGTCTGCAGCCGCGCCCTGGCGGCGGTGAGGCGGGCTTGGGGCGTGGCGGCCGCCTCCGCGGGACAGGCGCTGAGCGTCTGCATGGTGCGCAGGGCGGTGTCCTGCAGCACCTCGAAGCGGGCGCGGGCGGTCTCGTCGAGGCGCAGCGTGGCGGCGATGTCGTTCGCGGGCCATTGCTGCTGCACCAGCTGCTCGTATTGACGCTGCAGCTTTTCATCGTAGCGGGGATCGCTGTCGGCATCGCAGGCGGCGGCCGCCTGCGCATCCTTGCTCGGATCCTTGTTCGCTTCTTTGCTCGAATCCCTGCGCTGCATCGAGGCCAGCGCGGCGCGGCGCTCGCCCCCGAGCGCATTGAGCCGGGCCTTCTGTTCGTCGTCGAGAAGATCCGTGAACTTCGCAAGCGGCGGCGCGACCGCGTCGATGGCCTTGATCATGGCGTCCAGGCGCTCGCGCATCAGGCCGAGGCGTTCGGCGGCCGCGGCCGGCGCCTGCGCCGGGCAGGCCGCGCGAATCATGTCGCGCGCACTGGTCCAGGCGGATGCGAGCTCGTCGAGCGCGGTGCGCTGCAATTCGTTGGGTGCCACGGCCGCGGCGATGCGGTCGACCGGCAGGCCGCCGGTATCGCTGGCGTCGCAGAGGGCCTCGGCGGTCGGCACGCGTCGGCCGCGCCGGCCTTGCGGGGCCGTGTAGGCCGCGAGCTCGGTCGCCGCATAGGGCGCGAAGATCGCGGCATAGATGTCGCCATAACCGTAGAGCGAGAGGCTGGTGACATCGCCGAGGATGATGGCGTTGGTGAGGTCGTCGTGCGCGAACGGCCAGAACACCGGGCCGGTCCAGCCATAGCTGCCGTCGGGATGGCGCCACCAGCCTTGCATGCGGCGGCCGCCCTGCCAGCCCGCAAGCGCGGCCTGCGCGGTAAGCGCCGCGCGGAGCATATAAGGGTTCGCAGGCTGGCCGCGCTCGGCGCCGCGCGGATCTTGCGCGCGCAAGGCCGCGGAGCGGTAGCGGCTGCCCCGCACCGCCATGCGGGAATGGCGCAGGCGCGACATGCCGAGCATGTGGCCGACGGCGAAACGCGCCACGCCGAGCGGACCGCCGCGGATTCCGAATTGCGCCTCGGCTCTCTCGGGCAGCAGCACGGCTGCAATCAGGAGGGTCGCGCCGGTCAGCGCCAGTCCCATGCGTCCCGACATGACCACGGACCTGACCAACTCGGCCTCCTCCCAGCTGCCACGCGCACACTGCGTCGCAGGGGACATGACGCGGCAGGGAACCAATTGTTCCGAGGCGAGACAGGGCAAAGCGTCGCGGGCGACCTATGGCCGGGCCCGCACAATGACGCTTTGGCAGCGGCCTGCGCGCGCGCCTCGTCCTTCGAGACGCTTGCTACGCAAGCTCCTCAGGATGAGGCTAAGCACCGTCGAATTTGCCGCTACACACTCAGTCCTCATCCTGAGGGCCCGCCAAGGGCGGGCGTCTCGAAGGATGGCCGCGGGAAAGCTCCCGCTCACTCCGGCTTTTGCGGCACCACAAAAGTCTGGCCGGGATAGATCAAATTGGGGTTGCTGATCTTGTCGCGGTTGGCCTTGAAGATGACGGCGTAGCGGGCGCCGTCGCCGTAGGCGAGCCGGCTGAGCGCCCACAGGCTGTCGCCGCGGGAGATCACGCGGCTGCCGCCGGCCTCCGCCGGAACCGTGTGAAGCACCTCGGCCGGCGAGGCCGATGCCACCGTCGTGGTGGCGGCGGGCACCCGCGCCATCGCCCGGGGTTTCGGCCGGGGCGCTGGCCGGTCGGGCGCTGAGGCCAGACGCGGCGAGGCCGACGGCAGGGCCGCCACGACGTCCGATTTGTCATCGGCCTTCTCGGCCTGCTTCGGCTCCGGCTTGGTCTCTTGCCTGGTCTCTTGCCGCGCGACCTGCGCCGGGCGCGCGGGCGGCGGTGCCGCCTCGGCGATGGTCACCGGCATGGTCTTGCCGGATTGCGTGACCGTGCCATCCGGCGCCTTGGCCCGCAGCGTCAATTCATAGGAGCCGGCGGGAAGCTGCGGCGGGGTCATCACGAACTGGCCCGAGGCGTCGGCGGTCACCGTATCGAGCGGCTTGCCGTCGCGCAGCAGCTCGACCTTGGCTCCGGGCGCGGCCCGGCCCGCGATCACCGCCGCCTCGCCATGATCGTCGACGCGGGCGACGTCGAAACGGGGCCCGGTATCGGCGGCCACCGCCGGCGGCTTGACCGGCGCGAGATCGGGCAGCGCCGCGACCTGCTTCTGGATTTCGGCCAGCGGGGCCGGCTTCGGCTCGGGCGCCGGCGCCGGGACCGCCGCCGGCGCAGGTTCGGGTGCGGGCGGCGCGACGGCAGCCAGCTTGGGCTGATCCGGCTTGGCCTGATCCAGTTTCGGCTGTTCCGGTTTCGGCTCGGGCTTGAGGTCGGCCTTGAGCTCGGCCTTGGCCTCGACTTTGGGTTCGACCTTGGTCTCCGGCTTGGATTCCGGCTTAACTTCCGGCTTGGCGGCGATTGCGGTCTTGGCCCCGTCCGGCAGCATACGGCGCAGCTCGGTCGGGCCGATCACCAGCACCGTGCCGACCAGTGCGAGCAGGCAGAAAGCAATGAAGGCCTTGGATGCGGTCATCATCGGAAAAACCTTGGATGGCAAATCAACCGAGGCCGGCAAGGTGCGCCGATTTGGCCGCGGCAGCAAGCCGGTCGAAGGGATGATCGCCCGGCTTTACCGTCACCGACGACGCCGACCCCGCCTTCACCTCGCCCGACGGCGCAACCAGGCGCGCGAACAGCGCGCCTTTGCCCACCCGACGCGCTTCCGCTTCACCAGCGACTCACTTTTCCGGATCAGGCTTTGGCGGACGCGATCATTCCGGAACGCGGGCGAAGACGGCGTCGGCTGCGACAGGTCCGGCAGGCTGCATTCGTTCATCCGCCAGGCGGGCGAGCGCGCGTTGCACGGCGAGCCAGCTCAACAGCGCGATCGCCAGGCCGGCGATGACGTCGCAGAAATAATGGCTTCCATCCACCGGCGTCGCCGCGATCATCGCAACGTTGAGCAGGGCGGCGATGCCGCCGACATATCTCACCGGCCACAGCGCCAGCAGGAACAGCAATCCGAGTGCGGCATGCAGGCTCGGGAAGCTGATGATGCCGTCGGCGCCCTCCGCGACCAGCTGACGGATGGTTCCGTCGCGCAAGCCAAAGAACACGGGAAGCGGCAGATCCCGCGTCACCGGCACGATCGCCGGAGAGTTGACCGACGACAGATCCAGATACCCCCAGACGCCCTGCGCCGGCATCAAGGTCGACAGGCCGATGGTCAGAAGGGTCGTCAGTACGAAGCTCAGCATGAAGACGCGCAATCGCAGGGCATGCCCCGCGGCGGCCAGGACGAGGACGATCGCGGTCGCTTGCACGGCAAAGCTCGCATAGGCGAGCGCCAGCGTCCGATGCAGAAGCGGCGCGGCGTTCATGGCATCGAGCCACGACATCCAGTCGAAGCCGAGGCGCCGGTCCAGCGCGGCGAACTCGCTGTCCCACAGCGGCAATGCCGCGCTCGCCGCGACATAGGACAGGGGCGCGGCGACGGCTGCGAACGCAATGAGCTGGGCTGCCGCGATCAACGCGCTGGCGAGAGCCGCGTCCTTGCGGACCGTCGCGTAGAACCAGCTCAGCGATATGAGCAGGCCGCCGACGAGGGCAGGTTTCCAGAACGAGATCCATTCGATCCGGAACGGCCCCAGCATCGCCGCGATCAGCACGACAGTGGCCGTAGCCCCGATCGCGAGCCAGGCGATGCGATCGGCGTGCTTCGACTGATCAGGGGCGATGGGGTGGCTCATGGGCGGCGATCGTCCGGGGCGGCAACAGGAACGACCGGCGGGATGAGGTATGACAATGCCCCCGCCAGATGGGCCAGCTTTATCGGACGAAGATTAAGAGAGTCGTTCTCCGGCCCCTTCAATTGCCTTCAGCCGGCCGTGCTCGACCGGAGCCGCCGTCCGAAAAATGGGGTCAAACCGCTGGAGATGCGGGATCTTGCTTGATGATAGCTCGCGGGCTCAGAGCTTCTGCCGCGGTGATTTCGACGAACTCGGCGTCGGGATGGCTGACGATGGTGGCGACCCAGATGCCGCTGATGATCAGCGACCAGGCAGTGTTCCAATAGATCCAAAACACGAGCCAGCCTCCATTTCGATCGCCGTCCGCGGCATCAGGGTCGCAACACGGCTATCGGCGCTATGTTGGGCACTATTTTGACTTGGTCGGCGGCGGAGCACGATCGGTTTGGCCGCTGTGGCGCTTTGCCACGACGTCCTCATCGCGCTCGCCCAGGTTCGGGCGCGGCGGCGACTTGGGGAGGCCGGCCTGGCCTCCATGCTTGCCGCCCATGTCGGGCTTACCTTCAAGATCGTTTTCACGGGGCATGCGGGTTCAATGCGCTGGCGCGGCTTTGGTTCGCATGGTGCCCGCCAATTTGGCTGCGCGCGATCGCTTGGGATGGCCGCACTTTGCGGTGCACGACGGAATGCCGGGGACGTCCACGCGGCCACCGATACGATTTCGGCATCGATCAATTCCCATTCGAATTTGGTGCGGCGGTGCGCCGCTCGCTATCCTCATGGGCAAAAGCACAAGGCCGCGACGCAGCCACAGGAGGAGCCCATGTCGAGACCGCCCCGAGGCAGCGCAGCCACGGCGTTCCGCGCCGCGATTGCCGTCACCCTGTTCGCGTCCCTCACCCTGTTTTCTGGAGCCCGCCCCGGCATGGCCGAAACCTTCATTTATGTCGGCAACGCCGACAGCAACGACATCAGCGTGTTCAAGCTGGCGGAGAGCGGCGAGATGATTGCGGTGCAGACGGCCGCCTTCCAGGGCGTCGACAAGCCCGGCTCCTCGACGCCGCTTGCGATCACGCCCGATCGCCGCGTGCTGCTGGCCGGCGTCCGCTCGCAGCCATACGTCGCCGTGAGCTTCGCGATCGATCCCGAAACGGGCCAGCTCAACCCTGTCGGCAGCGGGCCGCTCGCCGACAGCATGGCCAATATCGCCATCGACCGCAGCGGCAAGTTCCTGTTCAGCGCCTCCTATGGCGGCAACAAGGTCGCGCTGAATCCATTGCACGCAAGCGGCGTCGCCGGCGAGCCGAAACAGGTGATCGCGACCGGGCTGAACGCGCACGCCTTCCTGCCCTCGCCCGACAACCGCTTCGCGTTCGCGACCAATCTGGGCTCCGACCAGGTGCTGGCCTTCGCGTTCGATGCCGCGACCGGCACGCTGACGCCGGGCAATCCGCCGGCCTACAAGATGCCGGACAAATCGGGGCCGCGGCACTTCGTATTTCACCCCAACGGCAAGTTCGTCTATCTCGTCCACGAGCTCAACGGCGACGTCGCCGCGTTCGCCTATGAGGCGAGGAGCGGCGCCTGGAACGAGATCCAGCGCACCACCGCGCTGCCGGAGGGTTTTTCCGGCAAAGAGCCTGACAAGAGACCCTGGGCCGCCGACATCCACATCACACCCGACGGCCGCTTCCTCTACGCCTCCGAGCGCACCACCAGCACGCTCATCGCCTACAAGGTCGACGCAAGCAGCGGCACGCTGACGACGATCGGCAGCGTGCCGACCGAGAAGCAGCCGCGCGGCTTCCAGATCGATCCCTCCGGCCGTTATCTCGCCGCGGTCGGCGAGCTCTCCGACAGCATGACGGTCTATGCGATCGACCAGAGCAGCGGCGCGCTGGCCAAGCTGAAATCCTATTCCACCGGCAAGAAGCCGAACTGGGTGGAGTTCGTGACCCTGCCGTGAGCAGGGCGCCCCACGGCCTACGTAAACATCCGTAACGTAAACATCCGCAATTTCGGAGAGCGCGCCTTGCCGTCATATCATTGGCCATGGACCGTCACATTGTCTTCAAATGCCCGCAGACGGGCATGAATGTGCAGCATCGGCTCAGCAACGAGCCGACCGACCGCACGCATGAGTCGGTGTCCTGTCCGGCCTGCACGCGGCTGCATTTGATCGACCGGGCCAGCGGCAAGCCGCTGGGCGAGCGCCGCGGCTGAAGGCGGTTACCGCCCTCTCGTGACTTCCGCCGTGACGTCCTCGACGTGGTGCAGCAGGTAGAGCAGACAGCCCGCCGGGTCGTGGATTGGCGAGTTGATCGGCTGCCAATGGCGCTCGACGAAGACGCCGCCGGGATTCCGGATGTCGTAGCGCTGGATCGCCATGGCGTGCGCCTGCCCCGTCTCGGCCACGATCCTCAAGCTGCCGTAGAGATTGCTAACGCCATCGGCGAGCGGATCGTCGGGATTGTCAGGAAATATCTCGAACAGCGACCGGCCGGCGATCTCGACGCGGTCGGTCAAGGTCGCCGCGGCATAGGCATCGTTGATGTCGACGATCAGCAGGCCCGGCCCCGGGTCCAGCAGCATGTAAGGATGCGGCGAGGCGTCGAATTCGGGCTGGAATTGCCGCCGCATCGTATCGGCGTCACCGTGCTGCCGACGCCGCTGTTCAAGCGGCGTCGTATCGGCGCCTGATGCCGCCGAGCTCAGCAACGCCAATTGGCGCTTGGCCGATGCCAGCAGTCCCCGCACGGTGCTCTGGACCGTCGGATCGGTCGCTTCATGGAGCAGCCGCTCGAAATGAGCGATATTCTGCTCGCAAACGAACCGTTGCATCCCACCTCAACCATGAGCTGTGCGGCGGCGATACCGCGTCATCCTGATCCTACTCCCATACAGGCGACTCTCACATGTGAGAAGACCGTGATAGTCGCACTTTCAAGGTAGGGCCGATCGCGGCGCCCGCCCGGCAAAAAGGCGAACCTGTTCTCCAATCCCGCGACTAATCAAGGACTTGCTGCGACAACCCGCGGCGGCATGACCGGCCTTTGTGGGGGTCATGGCTGCCGTAGTCCGCGACCCTGCCATCTGCTATCGATTGGAGCCATAGAACCCGTGGAATTTCCGATGCGTCATTTGCCCCGTGCCGTTGTTCGAAGCCTGTGTCCCGCAGCCGTCGCCGGCGTGCTTGCCCTCGGTTCATGTCCGGCCAAAGCCGCCGATGACGAGGCGCCCAAGGGACCGGCGGTCACGGTGCTGAAAGTCGCAAAATCCTGCTTCTCCGACATCGTCGAGGCCACCGGCACGATCATCGCGCGGGAGGAAACCTCGGTGCGGCCCGAGCGTCCGGGCCTGAAGGTCACGGACGTGCTGGCGGAAGCCGGCGACACCACCACCGCCGGCCAGGTGCTGGCGCGGCTGGCACTGCCCGAGGGCGGCACGCTGCAGGTCACCGCTCCCGTGGCTGGCGTGATCGCGACATCGACCGCCCAGATCGGCAATTTCGCCTCGGCCAAGGGCGAGGCGCTGTTCACGATCGTGGCGCGCAGCGAATACGATCTCGTCGGCCTCGTGGCGACCTCCGACGTGCGCAAGCTCGCCGTCAATCAGCCGGCGACGGTGCGGATCGCAGGCAGCGGCGACATCGACGGCAAGGTGCGCCGCATCGGCGCGACCATCGAGCCCAACATCCAGCAGGGCATGGTCTATATCGGCATCTCATCGCAGAAGCGGCTGCTGCTGAAGGCGAGCGGGCGTGCGCTGATCAAGACCGGGCAGAGCTGCAACGTCGCGGTGCCGCTGACATCAGTGCAATATTCCTCCGCCGGCACCGTGGTGCAGGTGATCCGCCGCAACCGCGTCGAGACCAAGCGTGTTGAGGTCGGCTTGATGTCGGGCGGCAATATCGAGATCCGCGACGGCCTCAACGAAGGCGATGTCGTCGTCGCCCGCGCCGGCGCGCTGCTGCGTGAGGGCGATCCGGTCCGCCCGGTGATGGCCGCCGAAGCGGCGAAGTAGGGCGATGCTTCACCCTCCCCTGGAGGGGGAGGGTCGGCTCACATGAGCGCAGCGAAATGTGAGACGGGGTGGGGTGATCTCTCGGCACCGGGCACTGTTCGTGGGGAGAGATCACCCCACCCCGCTCGCGCTTACGCGCGATCGACCCTCCCCCTCCAGGGGAGGGTAAGAAAAACTAGCCGCCGGCTTCGCCGAAACGGACGTCTTCGAGCAGCGAGGAGGAGACGGTCGGGACCTGGTCGCCTTCGCTGGCGCGCGAGATGGCGAGGCGGGTCTTGTTGAAGACGCTTTCGGCGCTGCCCTTGGCATTGAGGTTGCTCAGGAACTCGCTGACCAGCACGCTGTGCTCGCCCTTGCCGTCGTCGACGACCTTGCCGGGCGAGGCCGAGGAGAGGATCAGCGCATTGTCGGACGCGCTGATCGGCGCGAGACCGTGGCTGTAGGAGCGGAAGCGGCGCTCGTAGGGGTTACGGCGGGAGGCGTCGACGACGACGAGCTTGGCCTTGGCGCCCTGCTCCTTCATCATCTCGAGCACGCCGTCGATCGAGACGCCCTGGCGGCGGACGTCGCTTTCCTTCCAGATCGCGGCGTCGACCGGCAGCATGTAGCTCTCGCGGCCGGCCTGCACGCCGTAGCCGCCGAAGAACAGCATGACGACGCTGTCGCGCTTGATCCGGGACTTGAGGCGGTTCACGGCGCGGACCATGTCGTCCCGGGTCGCGTCTTCCACCATGTCGACGTCGAAGCCGTCCTTGCGCAGGGACGAGGACAGCGCGCGGGCGTCGTTGATCGACTGCGTCAGCGGCGCGCTGGCGTCGGGATAATGTCCATTGCCGATGACCAGAGCGAGGCGCGAGGACTGGCCGATCGAGCCGGTGATCTGGTCGGTCGAGACGGCCTTGGCGGCATCGATCGCACGCATGTTGAGAGCAGCATGGGCGCCGATCACCAGCGAGACCGTGCCGATCAGGGCCGCGGCCACCGCGATGGTGCGTCGGGAAAGGTCGAGCTGCTTTACATTCATCTCGGTTCGTTTCCTGTGCCAAAGACCAGCCAAGCGCGCGCACACTGTTTGAGTAGCGCGATAGCGTCTTTAGGTTTGAGGGATTGGCCGGGGATGTGCCCCCGAATTGCGCGCAATTTGCGGCGCCGCACCAAACAAACCTTTAACCGGATATAGGGGGCCCGGCAACAGATTGCTCAATATTTCAGCTAAGATACTGAAGATACTTGATAATTCCGCTGCCTCAATGTCTGCATTTTCTGTTCTCCCCGTACCCTTCCAAGTCCGATCATGCAGCCTTCGTGCCGGCTTCTTCCGTGACTCTCATCACATTTGTTTTTCCTGCGAATCCGGGTAGCCTTTTCAACGACTTGCAGGGGGTGGCGCGCGGCTGGGAGCGCGCTGGCCGACCCCTGGCCAAACCCCGCCAAAGTCCCCGCGACCGAGTACTTCATGAGCTTTCATTATTTTGCCGGCGCCGCCTGCCGGGCGCTGCTGGCGCCGAAGGATGGCCCCTCGCTTTACGACGTCTGCGATCCCGTCCTCTCGGGCCAGGCCGGCGGCGATCCGCATCTCGCCAAATTCTACAAGACCGCGCTCGGCAATCCCGCACTGCGGGTGCTGCTGCGGCGGGCCGGGCTGCCCGAGCTGCGCAACGAAGCCAGGCTGACGGCGCTGCGCGAGGCGCTGGCGCGCGCCCGCGACGAGGCTGAGCCGGACTGGGCGGCGGTCGGCCAGCCGGTCGCCGATCTCGTCGACAGCATCGCGCTCGACCATCCCAAGCCGCCGCCGGCAATGCTCACCGGCGCCGCGCCGCCGCAAGCGCAGATCGACGCCGTGATCCGCGACTGCGCGCAGCATCTGCTCGGCTCCTACCGCAAGAACGGCTTCCTGCCGACCTATGCCGCCTTCAACCTGATCGGCGACCCCGATTTCCGCGGCCGCGAGCTGATCATGGCGCTCACGGGTCTCAATGCCCGCGGCTACAAGAATTCCTCGCTGCTGTTCAACCTCGCCCGCGTCTTCATCGCGCGCTCGAAGGCCGCGGCCGTCGTCAATCCGCCCTGGCGGGGAATCGCCGAGCCAATGTGGGAGCCGGTGCAGATTCGGCACCGCTCGGCCTATTACGATGCGTTCTTTATCGAGGCGCTGCTGAGCTACGGCGAGAGCGGCCTCGCCTCGCAGGCCGACAAGATCGCGGCGGAACGCGCCATCGCCGACATGGTGAATTTCTGCGTCAACATCAGCCGCGAGGAGGTCGAGGGCATCGACGGCGCGCGCTTCAACGTCGTCACCGCGCTGGCGCCGGCGCCGCATCCGCGCTTCTCGCGCTACTTCGCGCAGATCAAGCAGGATCTCGGTTTCGGCGTCTACGTGCCGGATTGCGACACCACGGCGTGCTCGATCTCGGCAGCGACGCAGGCCGGCTGCCTTGATCCGATCATCGACCAGCCGCTGCTCGACTTCTATTCCGGCTACCAGGTGCGCGCCGGAATCAACGCAGCGCGCGTGACCGTGCCGCTCAACGACAACATCGATTACGAGGGCGGGGTCGCGACCTGGATCGACAACCTCGCGGGCGAGCGGCCCTACGGCAACGATCTCGATCCGACGCTCAATCTCGACATTCTCGAGGTGAGCTTTCGCAACCTGGTGCGCTGGAAAGTCCTGGAGACGCCATCGCGGCTCGCCACGGTGCATCGCATCATCGGCTTCCAGAAGCGGCTGGCGGCGAGTGGCGCCTTTGCCAATCCGCGTTCCCACATCTATTACCTGCCGGAACTCTACAGCGCCTATTTCGGCCGCTGCTATGCGGCCTTCCTGGCGCTGCCGCCGGCGGCGCAGGCCGCGATCGATCCCGCCGGCGATTTCGACTTCATCCGCCATCGCGTGCTGTCCTACGTCAAGAGCGAGCTGATGGCCGCGGAGATGAACGCGTTCGACGCCGCGCTGGCGCTGATCGCGCTCGGCCATCTCGGCGCCGCCCCGCGCGACTTCGCGCCGGCGCTGAACGTGATCGTCGGTGCCGTCGGCGAAGGCGGCCGCCGCGGCCCGTTCCGCGCCTATGAGTGGAACAAGATGAAGACGCCGACGCGGATCCTGGTGGGCGGCCCGGAGGTGACGTCGGCCTTCGTGCTGATGGGGCTGGCATTGGCGAAGCGGGCGATGGCGCGGGGGTGAGCTCGTGCGCCGAGCACGGGTCTCGTAGGGTGGGCAAAGGCGCGGAGCGCCGTGCCCAGGTAAGACATCGTGGGCACGCTTCGCTTTGCCCGCCCACGAGACCTGCCGCAATGACGGGAAGTTGAAAGCTCATCGTCAGGCATAAGCTGGCCGGCAGGCCAAAAGCCGACCACAATTGCGCGTTCTATCGAGATCTCATCACACGCGGACCGGCATGTTGCGAAAGATCCTGATTGCGCTTGCTTTCCTCGCCCCCTCGCTCGCGCACGCCGCCGACATCACCGGCGCGGCGAAGGTTCGCGCCGGCGACGCCGTGGTGATCGGCAACACGCGGATCCGGCTCGGCGGCATCGACGCGCCTGCGATCGACCAGCTCTGCCTCAACACCAAGACCGAGCGCTGGACCTGCGGGATCGCGGCGCGCGACGAGCTCGCAAAGCATGCCGACGGCAAGACCTGGACCTGCCACACGAGGTCGATCGACCGGCGCGGCCGCACCGTGGCGCGTTGCGAGGTTGGCGGCGAGGACATCCAGAAATGGCTGGTGCGCAGCGGCTGGGCGCTGGCCTACACCCGCATGTCCCATGATTACGAAGCGGACGAAAAGGCCGCGCGCGAGGCCAAGGCCGGGATGTGGCAGGGCGCCTTCATCGCGCCCTGGGACTGGCGCGTCCGCAACAAGAAGACCGTCATCCTGGGCGCCACCAAGGCCCCCGACGGGGCGCATGCGGTGCTGCTCGCCTCGGCCTCCGGCCCGGTCGCACCCTCCCCGGATTGCACCATCAAAGGCAACGTCAACAGCGCCGGCGAGTGCATCTTCCACCAGCCGACCAGCCGCTGGTACACCCAGATCAAGATGAAGATCAGCAAGGGCACCCGCTGGTTCTGCTCGGTCGAGGAGGCCGAAGCCGCCGGCTGCCGCGAGACCAAGCGATAACCAGACCTGCGTTTTACGTGCTTTTCTCGAACCCGGGCCGCGCGTAGAACGTAATTCAGCAACCCACCATCCTGTTCTCTGGCAACAAGGACTGACAGCAATGACCGTTCGCGCGGGCCGGGAGTTTCTGGCCATCCCCGGGCCCACCACGATGCCCGACGAGGTGCTGCGGGCGATGCACCGTCCGGCGATCGACATCTATTCCAAGGAGATGCTCGACCTGACCGAGAGCCTGCTCGGCGACATCTCGAAGCTGTTTGCGACCAAGGGCAAGTCCTACATCTACATCGCCAACGGTCACGGCGCCTGGGAAGCGGCGCTCAGCAACGTGCTGTCGCGCGGCGACAAGGTGCTGGTGCTGGAGAGCGGCCGTTTCGCGATCGGCTGGGGCAATGCGGCGGCGCTGATGGGCGCCGCGGTCGAGGTGCTCAAGGGCGACTGGCGCCGCGCGGTGCGGCCGCACGAGGTCGAGGAGCGCCTGCGCCGCGACAAGGAGCACAGCATCAAGGCCGTCGTCGTGGTCCAGGTCGACACGGCATCGGGCGTGCAGAACGACATCGAGGCGATCGGCAAGGCGATCAAGGCAAGCGGCCATCCCGCACTGTACATGGTCGACACCGTGGCCTCGCTCGGCTGCATGCCGTTCGAGATGGACAAATGGGGCATCGACGTTGCGATGTCCGGCTCGCAGAAGGGCCTGATGACGCCGCCCGGCCTCGGCTTCGTCGCCGCCAATGCGCGCGCGCTCGAGGTGCACAAGAAGGCCAACATGTCGACGCCCTATTGGAGCTGGAGCGAGCGCGAGGGCACCGAGAATTATCGCAAATATGCCGGCACCGCACCGGTGCATCTGTTGTTCGCCTTGCGCCGTGCGATCGACCTGCTGCACGAGGAAGGCCTCGAGAACGCCTTCCGCCGCCACAGCTTGCTCGGCGAAGCCGCGCGCCGCGCCGTTGCCGTCTGGGCGGAAGGCCAGGTGCTCGGCTTCAACGTCGCCGAAGCCAGCGAGCGCTCCAACACCGTGACCACGGTGACCATGAGCAACGGCCACGACCCCGCGGTGCTGCAACGCTATTGCAAGGACAAATGCGGCGTGGTGCTCGGCACCGGCATCGGCGATCTCTCCGGCCAGGCCTTCCGCATCGCCCATATGGGCCACGTCAACGCGCCGATGCTGCTCGGCACGCTCGGCGTGATCGAGGTCGGCCTCAACGCGCTGAAGATCCCGCACGGCAAGGGCGGGATGGAGGCTGCGGTGTCGTATCTCGGCGACGAGGTGGCGGCGTAGGGCAGCACGCCAGCCACAAACACGCTGTCGTCCCGGACAAGCGAAACGCTGGCAACGCGCAGCGTTGTCAGCGTGGAGCGCAGATCCGGGACCCATACCGCGTGATCTCGCGATCGGTCACGGCGAGAGTACAGACGACTCTTAACTGCGTATCTTCGCCAAACTCCTCCCTTTGGTTATGGGTCCCGGATCTGCGCGCGCTTGAGGCGCGCTTGTCCGGGACGACGGCGGAGTGTTTGGCTAGGGCGTCGGCACACGATACGTCTCGACCTGCGCCTTCAGCTGCTCCAGTGACGCGGTCGGCTGCTTCAGATCGACGCGATAGGCGCCGCTCGCCAGCCATCTCAGCACCATGGCGTCCACGACCGGCGAATGGTGGATGACGTCGCCGTAATGGTCGAGGTCATGCGTCACCTCCTTGATCGCGCGGAAATCGTGCAGACGCACATTGGGGAGCTGCGTCAGGCGCCGCGCGATGACGGCGGTGAGATCGGCGACGGTCTTCAGCGTCGCGGGCGAAGCCTCGCGCATCGCGACGAATTGCAGGATCGAATAGGGCGGGAAGTAGACGTCGAAGGTGACGTCAGGGTGACGCGCGATCAGGCCGACGGCATCCTGCTCGAAATGCCGGACCATGACCTCGTAATTGTAGCCTTCGCCGAGGAAACGGCTGCGCGTGGGATTAGTGATATAGGTGAAGGCCGCGAGTGTCTTCTTCGCATTGTAGTCGCGCGCGACGTCGAAATCCCGCGGCAGCGCGTAGATGTCGTCCACGTCAGGCAGCGCGAATTTGACGGGCAGGAACGGCGCCGCCCGGGTCAGCGGCGGCCGCAATGGCGGAACCGAGCGCAGCAGCGCGAACAGGGATTCCTTCGCCATCGCGGCGCTGAACAGATAGGACGCAATCCCTTTCGCCGTCCCGCGGTAGAGATCGACGGAGAGATAAGGATCGGATTCGATGTCGGCGGCATCGATGAAGATGAAATCGTCCATCGCCCAGATCACGCGCCTGGCGCCGCGCCCGATCGCCTGCTCCAGCACGAAACCCTGCTGGCGCGAGTTGGAGCCGGTCATCGCCAGCTTGAGCGAATGCACGCCGAGCGCGCGGTCGATGTCGCTCTGGCGGAAATGGATCGCGAGCGAGGTGCCCATGAAGGCCGTGTCGAACGACTGGCTACGGATCAGCCCGGCATTCTGCACGCGGGTGTCGTCGGAATAGAAGGCGAGACGCGAAGGGCGGAACAGCTGCAGGGGATCGACGGCATAGGTGAGCAGCGCGGCGCCCAGCACGCACACGAAGCTCGCGAGCAGCAGACGCACCAGATGTGTGAAAGCCCCGCGCATCAGAACCGGAAATAGATGAATTCGCTGTGGCTCTGGATGCCCAGGATTCCAAACGCGAGCACCAGCGACGCCGCGTAGAGGACCAGCGGCCGCATCCGCCCTGCCCGCAAGGCTTCGCCGACCCTGCGGCCCGCGTGATCGTATCCCATCAGCGTTTGCGTGTTCGGTGCCAGCCACACCAGCGCGGCGTAGATGACGACCATCACCAGCGCCGCGATCTCCTCGCGGCCGAAGACGATATTCGAGGGATCGGCCATGGCCTGGAGCACGCGCAGCGCCCATTCCACACCCGCGGCACGGAAGAACACCCAGGCGACCACGACAGCGAGGAACGTCAGCGCAGCGCCTGCGATGCGAGCTGGGCGTGCAAGCAGCGGCGGAACGTTCGGCACCAACGCATTGAAGGCGTGATTGATGCAGAGATAGGCCCCATGCAGCGCGCCCCAAATGACAAAAGTCCAGGCCGCGCCGTGCCAGAGCCCGCCGAGCAGCATCGTGATCATCAGGTTGACGTAGCGCAGCACGCGTCCCCTGCGGTTGCCGCCGAGCGGGATGTAGAGATAGTCGCGCAAAAATTGCGACAGCGTCATGTGCCAGCGGCGCCAGAACTCGACGATGCTGGTCGCCTTGTAAGGCGAGTTGAAGTTCACGGGCAGGAAGATGCCGAACATCAGCGAGATCCCGATCGCCATGTCGGAATAGCCGGAGAAGTCGAAATAGAGCTGGAACGTGTAGGCGAGCGCACCCAGCCAGGCCTGGTCGAAGCTCGGCGAGCGCGCCTCGAAGGCGAGCGCGACCAGCGGCTGGATGCCGTCGGCAAGACAGGTCTTCTTGAACAGGCCGATGGCGAAGATGATGATTCCGCATAACATGAGGTGCCCGTCCGGGCGCTTGGTCTCCTCCCGTTCGAATTGCGGAATCATATCCTTGTGGTGGAGGATGGGCCCGGCGATCAGATGCGGGAAATAGGTCACGAACAGCGTGTAATGCGGCAGGGCGTAGGCCGCGACCTGGCCGCGATAAGCATCGACCAGGAACGCGATCTGCGTGAACGTGTAGAAGGAGATGCCGACCGGCAGCAGGATGTGGACCGCGACATGCGTGCCGAACAGCGCGTTGACGTTCTCGGTGACGAAACCGGCATATTTGAAGATGCCGAGCACGATGAGATCGCCGGCGACGCCAAGCGCGAGCACCGCCTTTCGTCGCGACGGGTCGAGCTCCGACACGATCAGCAGATGGCCGACGCCGTAGTTGAAGCCGATCGACAGCAGCAGCAGCGCCACGAACTGCCAGCTGCCGATGGCGTAGAAGGCGAGCGAGGCCAGTGCCAGCCAGATCACCGGCATGAGATTGCTGCGCCGCCCGAGCCAGAAATAGCCCGCCAGCACGAGGGGCAGGAACAGCAGGATGAACGGGTAGGAATTGAACAGCATCAGGCTGGACCGGCAGCGGGGATAGGGTCCGTAAAGCATACACGGGGCCGATCAACAACCCGGCGGCTGGAGTGTTCGTGCTGGCAATCCGCGGAATCGGAACGATATAAGGTGGTGCATCGTCTCCCTCGCCCCGCTTGCGGGGAGAGGGTCGGGGTGAGGGGGAGTCTCCGCAAGGACAGCGACAGTTGGACTCGCGGAGAGTCCCCCTCACCCGGATTGCATCTTCGATGCAATCCGGCCTCTCCCCGCAGGCGGGGCGAGGCGAAGAGCGCCCGCCCCATCTGAACGAGGATCGAGTGACCCAGGCCAAAACAGCTTCGAAGCCCCCCGTCGCGCCGCGCCGGCCGCATTCCTTCACGCGGCACGGGATCACCGTGACCGACGACTATGCCTGGTTGAAGGACGCGAAATGGCAGGAGGTGCTGCGCGATCCCGCGGTGCTCGATCCTGACATCCGCAAATATCTGGTTGAAGAGAACAGCTACACCGAGAGCCTGCTCGGCCATACCGCGCCGCTGCAGAAGACGCTGGTGCGCGAGATGCGCGGACGGATCAAGGAGGACGATTCCAGCGTGCCGTCGCCGGACGGTCCGTTCGCCTATTTCCGCCGGTTTCGCGAGGGCGGGCAACACGAGCTGTTCGGCCGCATGCCGCGCGAGGGCGGCGACGGCGAGATCGTGCTCGACGGCGATGCGCTCGCCAAGGATCACGCCTATTTCAAGTTCGGCGGCAGCCGCCATTCGAACGATCACAAGATGCAGGCCTGGAGCGCGGACACCAAGGGCTCGGAATATTTCTCCATCCGCGTGCGCGACTGGGCGACCGGAAACGATCTGGATGATCTTGTTGAAGAGACCGACGGCGGCGTGGTCTGGACCGCTGACTGCAAAAGCTTCTTCTACGTGAGGCTCGACGACAATCACCGGCCGATGCAGGTCTGGCGCCACAGGCTCGGCACCAAGCAGGCCGACGACATTCTGGTGTATGAGGAGCAGGATGCCGGGTGGTTCACCCATCTGCACGAGAGCACCAGCGGCCGCTTCTGCGTGATCGCGGGCGGCGACCACGAGACCAGCGAGCAGCGGCTGATCGATCTCGCGAATCCCGAGGCGCCGCCGCGCCTGGTCGCCGCGCGCGAGGAGGGCGTGCAATATTCGCTGGCCGACCGCGGCGACCAGCTGTTCATCCTCACCAATGCCGATGACGCCATCGACTTCAAGATCGTCACCGCGCCGCTTCACGCGCCCGAGCGCAAGAACTGGCGCGACCTGATCCCGTATCGGCCCGGCATCTACATCATCGACCTCGATCTTTATGCCGGCCATCTGGTGCGGCTGGAGCGCGCCAATGCGCTGCCGTCGATCGTGATCCGCGATCTCGCTTTGAGCGAGGAGCACGCCATCGCCTTCGACGAGGCCGCCTATTCGCTCGACACGATGGGCTCCTACGAATTCGAGACGACCAATCTGCGCTTTGCCTATTCGTCGATGACGACGCCGTCGGAGGTCTACGACTACGATATGGTCAAGCGCACGCGCGTCTTGCGCAAGCGCCAGGAGATCCCGTCCGGCCACGACGTGGCCGATTACGTCACGACGCGCATCACGGCGAAATCGCATGACGGCGCCGAGGTGCCGGTGTCGATCCTGCATCGCCGCGGGCTGAAGCTGGACGGCACGGCGCCGCTCTTGCTCTACGGCTACGGCTCCTACGGCATGGCGATGCCGGCCTCGTTCAATGCCAACCGCCTGTCGCTGGTCGACCGCGGCTTCGTCTACGCCATCGCGCATATCCGCGGCGGCGCCGACAAGGGCTGGGGCTGGTACCTCGACGGCAAGCGCGAGAAGAAGACCAACAGCTTTGACGATTTCGCGGCCAGCGCCCGTGCGCTGATCGATGCCAGATACACCAGCGCCAAGCGCATCATCGGCCATGGCGGCTCGGCCGGCGGCATGCTGATGGGCGCGGTCGCCAACCGCGCCGGCGAATTGTTCGCCGGCATCGTCGCCGAGGTGCCGTTCGTCGACGTGCTCAACACCATGCTCGACGACACGCTGCCGCTGACGCCGCCGGAATGGCCGGAATGGGGCAACCCGATCGAGAGCGAGGAGGATTTCCGCACCATCCTGTCCTATTCGCCGTACGACAATGTCGCAGCGAAGGACTATCCGGCGATCCTGGCGATGGGCGGACTGACCGATCCGCGTGTCACCTATTGGGAGCCCGCCAAATGGATCGCGCGCCTGCGCGCCACCATGACCGGCGGCGGCCCGGTCCTGCTTCGCACCAACATGGGCGCCGGCCATGGCGGCGCCTCGGGCCGGTTCGACCGGCTCGACGAGGTCGCGATCGTCTACGCGTTCGCGCTGTGGGCGGCGGGAATGGCGGAGGCCGGGGTGTAGCCACACCCAACGCCGTCGTCCCGGCGAACGCCGGGACTCATACCGCGTGATTTATCGGTGGGCCCGGTAGCAGTACCTCGGCAAGGCCTCTTAACTGCGGGCCTTCGTCAAACTTCTGCCTGGGGTTATGGGTCCCGGCGTTCGCCGGGACGACAGCGGAGAATGGCGCGCTGCCAACTCTCCAACTACCTCCCGTTCTTCTTTCGCCACTCCGCAAAGTCGGTGAGCGTCTGCGGATCGGTGGCGGGATAGAGGCCGAAGATGCCGCGGCCCTTGCCGACCTCCTCGGTGACGAAATCCTCGAACGCGGTCATCTCGAAGCTCTCGTTCGCGATCTCGTCGGCGAGATGCGCGGGGATGACGATGACGCCGTCGGCATCGCCGAGGATGACGTCGCCGGGAAACACCGGCGCATCGCCGCAGCCGATGGGGACGTTGATCTCGATCGCCTGGTGCAGCGTCAAGTTCGTCGGCGCACTCGGGCGATGGTGATAGGCGGGGATGCCGAGCCTGGCGATCTCGGTGGAATCGCGAAAGCCGCCGTCGGTGACGACGCCGGCAACGCCGCGCTTCATCAATCGCGTCACCAGGATGGCACCGGCCGACGCCGCCCGCGCGTCCTTGCGGCTGTCCATCACCAGCACCGCACCCGGCGGGCAATCCTCAACCGCCTTGCGCTGCGGATGGGAGCGGTCCTTGAACACGTCGATGGTGTTGAGGTCCTCGCGCGCCGGCATGTAGCGCAGCGTGAAGGCCTCGCCGACCATGGTCGGCTGATTGGGGCCGACGGGATGGACATCCTGGATCATCTGGATGCGCAGGCCGCGCTTGAACAAGGCGGTGGCGACGGTCGCGGTGGAGACGGATTTGAGCTTGTTGCGGGTGGCTTCGGTGAGTTTGGTCATGTCGCGCTCTCTCTTGTCGTCATTCCGGGGCGCGCCACTTGGCGCGAGCCGGAAATCCATACTCACGATTGTGGTTATGGATTCCGGGCTCGCCGCTTCGCGGCGCCCCGGAATGACAGGGTCACTAGTAAATCGACGGCTCGCCGATCGGCGCGCCGAAATCGGTCTCGAGGAAGTCGAAGTCGCAGCCGTCATTGGCCTGCTTGATGTGTTTTGTGAACATCCAGCCATAGCCGCGCTCGAAGCGGCGCTCGGGCTGCTTCCAGGCGGCGCGGCGCTTGTCCAGCTCGGCTTCGCTCACGTCGAGATTGATGGTGCGCGCGGCGACGTCGAGGGTGATGCGATCGCCGTTCTGCACCAAAGCGAGCGGGCCGCCGATGTAGGATTCCGGCGAAACGTGCAGGATGCAGGCGCCATAGCTGGTGCCGCTCATGCGCGCATCCGAGATGCGCACCATGTCGCGCACGCCCTGCTTCACGAGTTTCGTCGGGATCGGCAGCATGCCCCATTCCGGCATGCCCGGCCCGCCCTGCGGCCCTGCATTGCGCAGGATGAGAATGTGGTCCTCGGTGACGTCGAGATTGGGATCGTCGACCGCCTGCTTCATCGAGGGATAATCGTCGAACACCAGCGCCGGCCCCGTGTGCTTGAGGAAACGCGGCGCGCAGGCGGAAGGCTTGATGACGCAGCCGTCGGGCGCCAGATTGCCCTTGAGCACGGCAAGCGCGCCTTCCCTGTAGATAGGGTCGTCGATGGAGCGGATCACGTCGGCATTGTGCACCTCCGCGCCCTCGATGTTCTCACCCAGCGTCTTGCCGGTGACCGTGATGCAGTCGAGATGCAGATGCGGCTTGATCTGGCCCATCAGCGCCGGCAGGCCGCCGGCATAGAAGAAGTCCTCCATCAGGTAGGTATCGCCGCTCGGCCGGACGTTGGCGATGACGGGCACCTTGCGGCTCGCGATCTCGAAATCGTCGAGCCCGATGTCCTGGCCGGCGCGGCGGGCCTGCGCGATCAGGTGGATGATCGCGTTGGTCGAGCAGCCCATCGCCATCGCGACCGCGATCGCGTTCTCGAACGCCTTGCGGGTCTGGATCGTCTTCGGCGTCAGGTCTTCCCACACCATCTCGACGATGCGGCGCCCGCATTCGGAGGCCATGCGGATGTGGTTGGCGTCAGCGGCGGGGATCGAAGAGGCGCCCGGCAGCGTCATGCCGATCGCTTCCGCGATCGCCGTCATGGTCGAGGCGGTGCCCATGGTCATGCAGGTGCCGTAGCTGCGGGCGATGCCGGCCTCGATGTCGAGCCAGTCCTTGTCGGAGATCTTTCCGGCGCGGCGCTCGTCCCAATATTTCCAGCCGTCCGAGCCGGAGCCGAGCGTCTTGCCCTTCCAGTTTCCGCGCAGCATCGGGCCCGCCGGCAGATAGATCGCCGGGATGTTCATCGAGGTGGCCCCCAGCAGCAGCGCCGGCGTGGTCTTGTCGCAGCCGCCCATCAGCACCACGCCGTCGACGGGATGGCTACGCAAGAGCTCCTCGGCGTCCATCGCCAGCAGGTTGCGATAGAGCATGGTGGTGGGTTTGAGCAGCGATTCCGACAGCGACAGCGCCGGCAGCTCCAGCGGCAGCCCGCCTGCCATCAGGATACCGCGCTTGACGTCGTCGACCCGCGACTTGAAATGCATGTGGCAGGGCTGCGCGTCCGACCAGGTGTTGAGGATCGCGATAACAGGGCGGTCCTTCCACTCCTCCGGCGCGTAGCCCATCTGCATGGCGCGGGAGCGGTGGCCGAACGAGCGCAGATCGTCGGGCGCGAACCAGCGCGCGCTACGGAGCTGATCGGGTGTTTTCTTCTTGGTCATGATTGGGTGCCCCATTTCTGGACCGTGTTCCGCTCGATGGCGCGGAAGATCAGGTTCTCGACAAAGAGCCCGATGATGATCACGGTCAAGAGGCCCGCGAACACGGCGGGTATGTCGAGCAGGTTGCGGTTCTCGAAGATGAACCAGCCCAGCCCGCCCTGGCCGGAGGAGACGCCGAACACCAGCTCGGCCGCGATCAGCGTGCGCCAGGCAAAGGCCCAGCCGATCTTCAGGCCGGTGAGGATCGAGCCGAACGCCGCCGGAATCAGGATTTTGGCCACGTATGGCAGCCCGCGCAGGCCGTAATTGCGCCCGACCATGCGCAGCGTGCTGGAGACACTCTTGAAGCCGGAATGGGTGTTGAGCGCGACCGGCCACAGCACGGAATGGATCAGCACGAAGACGAGGCTGCCATTGCCGAGCCCGAACCAGATCAGCGCCAGCGGCAGCAGCGCGATCGCCGGCAGCGGATTGAACATCGCCGTCACAGTCTCGAGGAAATCGGTGCCGATGCGGGTGGAGATGGCGAGCACCGTGAAGATCGCGGCCAGCACGATGCCGGCCGAATAGCCCATGAACAGCACTTTCAGCGACGCCCAGGCCCGCATCGGAATGGTGCCGTCCTTGACCCGCTCGAACAGCGTGATCGCGGTGTCGTGCAGGGTCGGGAACAGCAGCGGATTGTCGAGCGCGACGCCGTAGGCTTCCCACACCGCCGCCAGGAACAGGATGATCACGGTCTTGCGGACGAAGCCGTCATTCCAGAGCAGCTCAGGCACGCTCAGCTTGCGCTCGACCTCGCCCGCGCCGGTGGCGGCGACCGGCGCGTCACGCAGCAATATCCTGGCTTCACCCATGACAGCCTCCTTCAATGCGCGGTGGCTTCGCCGGCGAACAGGAGATCGTGGATCTCCTTCTCCAGCCGGCCGGCGCTGCCATCCCCGCCGGAGACCTTGTCGACATCGACCACCTCGGCCTTGACCCGGCCGGGATGCGGCGACAGCAGCAGGATGCGGTTGCCGATGCGGATCGCCTCGGCGATCGAATGGGTCACGAACAGCACGGTGAACCGGGTCTCGCTCCAGAGCTGGAGCAGCTCGTCCTGGCAGGTGCGGCGCGTCAGCGCGTCGAGCGCGGCGAACGGCTCGTCCATCAGGAGGATGTCCGGCTCCATCGCCATGCCGCGTGCGATCGCGACGCGCTGCTTCATGCCGCCCGACAGCGTGTGCGGATAGGCGTCGACGACGCGGGTCAGGCCGACCTTCTCGATATAGGCCCGCGCGCGTGCCTCGGCGTCCTTGCGCGACAGCTTGCGCGCGGTCAACAGCGGAAACATCACGTTGGCGAGCACGCTCTTCCAGGGCAGCAGCTGGTCGAACTCCTGGAAGATCATCATGCGATCGGCGCCGGGACCGTGGATCTCGCGATCGTTGATGGACATGCGGCCTTCGCTCGGGCTCATATAGCCGCCGACGGCCTTGAGCAGGGTCGACTTGCCGCAGCCGGAGGGACCGAGCAGCACGAAGCGGTCGGACTTGTCGACCGTGAACGAGACCCTTTCGGTGGCGGTGACGACGGCGCTGGAGGTCTTGTAGCGCAGCGTCACCCCGCTAACGTCGAGCAGCGCCATCAATTGCCCTTCAGATCGTGCGCGACGGGCAGATAATAGTCCGTCCATGCCTTGGGCTGGGTCTTCAGCGTGCCGGTCTTGAACAGATGGGCGGCGAATTTCATCGTGCCCTGCGGCTCCAGATTCCACTCCATCATGCCGGGCTCTTTCAGGAGATCGAGCAGCTCTTCCACCGAAGTCTTGTCGCCGGTGATCTCCTTGTAGATCTCGACCGCCTGCCTGGTATCGCGGCGGATCAGATCCTGCGCTTCCTTGGTGGCGTCGCGCACGGCTTGGACGATCTTCGGATTGGCGTCGGCGAACTTCGTCGTGGTGAAGAACTGCGCCTGGCTGAGCGGCCCGCCCATCACGTCCGGCGACGACAGCACGACATGCGCGCCCGGCACGTTCTTCAGCTCCAGGAAGGTGAAGGGCGGAATCGAGAAATGGTTGTGCACCTCGTGCTTGGGGTTGGACAGCGCCGCATAGGCGTCGGGATGGCCGAGCTGCACGGTGTTGGCGTCGAGCTTCGACCATTGGTCGGCTCCGAAAGCCTCCGCGGCCGCGATCTGCAGCACGATCGCCTGGGTCGAGACCTTGACGGTCGGCACCGCGATCTTGTCCGCCGGACCGAAGTCCTTGATCGACTTGATGTTGGCGTCGCGGCTGATCAGCGTCATCGGCTGCGCCGAGGTGGCGACGATGCCCTTCACGCCGCCGCGGGTGCGGTCCCATAGCAGCAGCAGGTTGCCGGTGCCGGTGTTGAGGATGTCGACGCCGCCCGCCAGCAGCGCATCGGTCTGCGCGCCGCCGCCGGAGAAGGTGATCCATTTGGTGGTGACGCCGGAGACGCCGAGCGAAGCCGCGTGCTTCTCGATCAGCTTCAGCTTCTCCATGATGTGACTCGGCATGTAGAAGATGCCGGGCTGGCGCGACAGCGCGATCTCGGATTTCTGCTGCGCACGCGCCGGCAGGGCCGCCAGCACGGTTGCGGCGATCAGGACGATGGCGGCGGCGCCGCGCTGAAATGGCTTGATCATAATTGTTGGTTTCCTCCGGCCGCCATTGACGAGTGGCGTTGCTGATGCACTAATGCATTAGTGCATCAAGCGCAAGCCCGCCGGAGCCGTTGCATGGAAACCGCCGATCCCGCGCCCCGCGCGTCCGTCCGCCGCGAGCCGCGGCTGGACCGGGCCCGGCAAGCCGCACCGCAGGTGTTCGAGCGGCTTCGCAACGCCATTCTCGCGCTCGAGCTGCCTCCCGGCGCGCCGCTGTCGCGCACCGATCTCGCCGCGCAATTCGGCGTCAGCTCGACGCCGATCCGCGACGCCCTGATGCGCCTCGAGGAAGAAGGGCTGGTCGAGGTGTTTCCGCAGCACGCCACCGTGGTCAGCCGGGTCGATGTCGGCCGCGCCGAGCAGGCGCATTTCCTGCGCCAGGCGCTCGAGCTCGAAATCGTCCGACTGCTCGCGGAGCGACCCGATCAGGCCCTGGTTCTCCGCCTCGACCACGCCATCGCGCTGCAACAGCAATTCGCCAAGGCCGGCGATTTCGAGAGCTTCATCGCCGCCGACAATGATTTTCATGCGCAGCTGTATGCCGCGGCCGGCAAGCAGGAGCTATGGACGCTGGTGCGCAGCCGCAGCGGACATATCGACCGGCTGCGCCGGCTGCACCTGCCCTCCCCCGGCAAGGCCCAGAATATCCTCCGTCACCACCGACTGATCACTCGCGCGATCGAGGCCGGCGACCCCGAGGCCGCACAACAGCATCTGCGCAAGCACCTGTCGGGCACGCTG
Organism: Bradyrhizobium sp. A11; assembly: GCF_042077125.1. Taxonomy (NCBI): domain Bacteria; kingdom Pseudomonadati; phylum Pseudomonadota; class Alphaproteobacteria; order Hyphomicrobiales; family Nitrobacteraceae; genus Bradyrhizobium; species Bradyrhizobium sp. A11. The sequence continues at coordinate 6,621,297 of NZ_CP149509.1, forward strand.
AGCGAGCTCGACAAGATCCGAAGCCATTATCCGGAATATCTGACCGATTAGACGGCGCCTCGCCCCTTATGCACGCAACCGTGCATAGGCATGCCTGCTTGGCTTAGGCGAGCGTTCACCGGCCATTCGCGAAGTGCTTGCAGGCCGGGCGGAATCCGCGCAACAATTTCATCTTTAATGGTTTGATTTGCGCCGATGGGAATGTCCCGTCCCGGCGCGGAGGAATTTAGACGTGGCCAACATCCTGATCGTGGATGACGACCCGGCCGTTCAGATCACGATCCGGCTGCTCCTGGAGAGGGCCGGTCATCAGGTCACCCTCGCCGGCGATGGCCGCAAGGCACTGGCGCTGTTTGAGGCCGGCCGGTTCGATCTGTTGTTCCTCGACATCTTCATGCCTGGCATGGATGGGCTGGAGACGATGCGTCACATCCGGGCGTTGGCCCCGGCCATTCCCATCATCGTCATTTCCGGCCGCTCGGCCGCGCCGGATGCCTATGCGGAACCCGATTTCCTCAATATGGCGACCAAGCTCGGCGCGGTGGCAAGCCTGCAGAAGCCATTCCGGCCCGGCGCACTGCTCGCCGCAGTCGATGGCTGCCTGAAGGCGGGCGAGCCGGAGGGGTCCGATGTCAGCTCCGGCCGCCGATAACGAGGGCTCCTCTGCTTCAGGCCGGATCGGCCGCGATCATCCGGGAAGTCCTGCGCGCATTCCCATGACACTCGCCACGCGGCTGGCCGTCGCCATGATCCTGCTGGTGGCGGTCACCGTGGCCGCGGTCGGCTGGCTGGGCTATCGCAACACCACGCAAGCGGTCATTCCGCGGGTCCTGGAACGGGTCGAGGCCCAGTCGCGCCTGCTGGCGGCCAATCTGGAATCCTACGTTTCCGGAGCGCGCGGCGACCTGATCGGCTATCGCGCCGCGGCGGCCATCCAGGGCCTCATCCGCGCTCACACCGGCGGCGGCATCGATCCGGCCGACGGCGTCTCGGAGCAAATCTGGCGCGAGCGTATCGCCACGCGGCTCGCGGCCGAGATCGAGGCCAAACCCATCTATGGGCAGTTTCGGATCATCGGCATCGATAACGACCAGCGCGAGCTGGTCCGTGTCGATCGCTCCGGACCGAACGGAACCGCCCGGATCGCCCCGGACAACGAGCTGGAGAGCAAGAGCGACCGACCGTACTTTCAGCAAACGATCCGGCTGCCGTCTGGCGAGATCTATGTGTCACCCGTCGATCTCGCCACCCGCCAAGGGGGCACCACGACTCCTCACATCCCGACTCTCCGCGTTGGGACGCCGCTGTTCGCACCGGACGGCAAGCCGTTCGGCATCATCGTCGCCAATATCGACATGCGGCCGGCCCTCGACCAGGTCCGCGCGACGGCGGCCTCGGGAGGAGAGATCTACGTCGTGAATTCGCACGGCGACTATCTCGTTCATCCCGATCGCGCGCGCGAATTGGGCACATTGCGCGACCGTCCCGGCGACTGGCGCCAGGACTTCCCTTACTTCGCGGCTCTGACGGGCACGCAGGACGTATCCACGCGACTCATGACCGATGGGTCGGGCCGGCCGAGCGGCGCGGCCATTGCCCCTGCGCTGCTTGCCGGCAAGGAATGGGTCGCCGTCATCGAGACAATTCCCGCGCCCGTGTTCGGCCTCGTACCGGCAGCGATCCAGAAGACGTCCCTGCTGGTCGGCATATTGGCCGTCGTCGCCGCGGCCGTGCTGGCGGTGCTGCTGGCGCGCTCGCTCACGCGTCCGATCGGCCGCTTGACCGCAGCAGTCCAGGCCATCGGCAGCGGGCGTCCGGCGGACATCCCCGTCGATGCCGGCGGCGAGACGGGCGTGCTGGCGCGGGCCTTCGCGCAGACGGTCGAGGAAACCCGGGTGAAGACCGCTGCGCTCGAACGCGAGATCGAGGAGCATCGCCGCACCGAGGCCGCGCGCAGCCATCACGCGGCGCGCGAGCGCCTGTTCAGCGCCGCGATCGAATCCTCCGACGATGCGATCGTGATGCAAACGCTCGATGCCGTCATCACGGGTTGGAATCCGGCCGCCGAGCGTCTGTACGGCTATTCGGCGGACGAGGCGATCGGCAAGCCGACGTCGATCATCGTGCCGGCGGACCGCCGCGAGCAGGGCAAGGACTATCTGGCGCGGATCGCGCGCGGCGAGCCGATCGAACGCTTCGAGACGGTGCGCCTGCGCAAGGACGGCACGCCGGTCGAAATCTCGCTCAGCCTGTCGCCGATCAAAGGTCCGTCCGGCGAGATCATCGGCGTCTCCGGGACCGCGCACAGCCTCACCGAGGCGCGGCGGGCCGAGCGGCAGCTCCAGCAGCAGCTCGAGGAGCGCCGGCAGATCTTCGACACCTCGCAGGACCTGATCATGATCATGGATGCGCGGGGCCATATCGCACAGATCAGTCCGAGCAGCGCGACCATCCTCGGTTATCGGCCGGAGGAGATGATCGGCCGCAGCGGCGCCGACTTCATTCATCCGGACTTTCTGGAGCGATCCCGCGCCGAGATGCGCGCGATGCGGCGCGGCGAGCGTCCCAAGATCGACGACACGCGCTGCTTCCACAAGGGCGGACACGAGGTCTGGCTGTCCTGGCTCGGCAGCTGGTCCGAGCAGGCGCATCGCTTCTTCTTCGTGGGACGCGACATGACGGAAGCGCGGCTCGCGCAGGAATCGCTGCGCGAGAGCGAGCGGCTCGCCCGCAACATCATCGAGACCTCGCTCGACGCCTTCGTCCAGACCGACGAGACCGGCAGCATCCTGAACTGGAACTCGCAGGCCGAGCAGCTGTTCGGCTGGCGCCGCGAGGAAGTGCTCGGCAAGAGCACGATCGACCTCATCGTCGCGGAGAGCCAGCGCGAGCGAGTCAGGGCGGGTCTGACGCAGTTCCTGGCGAACGAGAGCGGCAGGACGCTGAACCGGCGCCGCGAGCTGATGTGCTGCCGCCGCGACGGCAAGGAATTCAAGGCCGAGCTGAGCGTCACCGCGCTGAAGCGCCGCGAGGGCCTGCTGTTCAACATCTTCTACCGCGACCTCACCGACAAGATCGCCGCCGAGGAACGCATCCGTCACGCCGAGAAGATGGAGGCGATCGGCCAGCTCACCGGCGGCGTGGCGCACGATTTCAACAACATCCTCACCGTCATCACCGGGACGATCGAGATCCTCGCGGAGGCGGTCGAGAAGGAGCCGCAGCTCGCGGCCATCACGAAGATGATCGACGAGGCGGCCGCGCGCGGCGCCGACCTGACCCAGCACCTGCTCGCCTTCGCGCGCAAGCAGCCGCTCCAGCCGCGCGAGATCGACATCAATTCGCTGGTGGTCGACACCGCGAAGCTGTTGCGGCCGACGCTGGGCGAGCAGATCCAGATCGAATCCGTGTTCGAGGACGAGAACTGCGTCGCGATCGTCGATCCCAACCAGCTCACCACCGCGATCCTCAACCTCGCGCTCAATGCCCGCGACGCCATGCCCGGCGGCGGCAAGCTGATCCTGGAGACCGGCGCCGCCTATCTCGACGAGGCCTACGCCAACGCGAACGACGTGTCGCCGGGGCACTACGTGTTGATCGCCGTGAGCGACACCGGCACCGGAATTCCCGCGAACCTGCTGACCAGGGTGTTCGATCCCTTCTTCACCTCGAAGGGGCCGGGCAAGGGCACCGGGCTCGGCCTGTCGATGGTCTACGGCTTCATCAAGCAGTCCGCGGGCCACATCAAGATCTACAGCGAGGAAAGCCACGGCACCACGATCAAGATGTACCTGCCGCCCGGCAAGACGCCGACGGCGGCCGGCGAGGGCGTGACGCCGGCGGCCATCGAGGGCGGGCACGAGACGATCCTGGTGGTCGAGGACGACAGGCTGGTGCGCGACTACGTGCTGGCGCAGCTGCATTCGCTGGGCTACGTCACCTTGCAGGCCGCCAACGCCGCGGAGGCGCTCGCGATCGTCGCCGCCGGAAAGCCGTTCGACCTTCTGTTCACCGACGTCATCATGCCCGGCAAGATGAACGGACGGCAGCTTGCCGACGAGCTGATGAAGACGCGGCCCGATCTCAAGGTGGTCTACACGTCGGGCTATACCGAGAACGCGATCATCCATCACGGCCGGCTCGATTCCGGCGTGATGCTGCTGGCCAAGCCCTATCGCAAATCGGATCTGGCGCGGATCATCCGCAAGGCGCTGCAGGCGTAAGGCGCGATTTCGTGTCCCGGACAAGACGCAGCGTGGAAACGCTGCGGCGCAGAGCCGGGACCCATATGTGGACGGCCCCCGTGGCACAAGAGCTTTGTAAGGTTTGATCGGATCGCTTGCATCCATATGTCCGGCCTGTTGATGCGGCGTGTTGAACCGCGGGCCAAGATGGTTTTCGCGACGCGAGTTCCAATCAGAAGGGCGGTCTTGTTCGACCACTGGGTCCCACGGATTTGCTCGCATCTCGGAACGATCGATCGCACCATCTCCTCTGCTCTTGCAGCTCCGGTTCGGCCGGTGGGCGAGCCCGCCGGTCGGCCGAATCTCAACTACGCGGCGGCGGCCACTTCGGCATCGCTTTTGGCATCGAACCGCGCGCGGTCATAATCCTCTCCCGTCACCATCAGCTTCCAGGCGATGCGTGCAGTCTTGTTGGCCAGCGCCACGGCTGCCTGCTTCGGCGTCTTGCGCTGGAGTAGGTCGAGCAGCCAGCGCGATCCACGACGGCGCTTCCCGGTCGCTTGCTTGACGACCGCGGTCGCCCCGACCACAAGAAGTTGACGTAATCTCTCGTCGCCGGCTCGGGTTATCTTGCCGAGCCTGGTCTTTCCTGCGGTGGAATGGTCTTTGGGCGTCAGGCCGAGCCAGGCTGCGAACAATCGTCCCGAACGGAAGGCGTGCGGATCAGGCGCCTTCATCACCAGCGCGGCCGCCGTCACCGGGCCGACCCCCGGGATCTGCGCCAATCGCCGGCTCGTGGCATCGGCCCGGTGCCAGGCCCGCAGCTTGGCCTCGATCGCCTTCAGCTCGGTCTGCACCTGGTCGTATTGCCGAGCAAGCATCACAAAAAGCTCGCGGGCCAGCACGGGCACACGTTCGTCCCGCTCGATCGCGGCCAGAAACGCAGCGAGCTTGTCCAGCCCCTTGGCCTCGGTCAGACCGAACTCCGCCGCATGACCGCGGATCGTGTTGGAGAGTTGCGTGCGACGCCCGACCAATTGCTCGCGGACGCCAAGCAGCATCAGTGCGGCCTGCTGCTCCGCCGTCTTTACAGGCACATACCGCATCCGCGGCCGGCTCGACGCCTCGCAAAGTCCCTCCGCATCGCGTCCGTCGTTCTTGTTGCGCGGCACGTAGGGCTTCACCAGTTGCGGCGCAATCAGCTTGACCGTGTGTCCCAGCCTGCCGAGCTCCCGTGCCAAGTGGTGAGCAGCCCCGCAAGCCTCAATCGCAATCACCGTCGGCGGCAGCTTAGTGAAAAACTCCAGCATCGCCTTGCGGGTCAGCCGCTTGCGCAGCACCACCTGCTCGGATGCATCAACCCCATGCAGTTGAAAAATATGCTTCGACGTATCCATCCCAATACGGATAATCTGGTTCACGGACGGCTCCTGTGAATGGGTGTCTGACAACCTCATTCTGGCACAACTGATGCCGTAGGGGGCCGTCCACCCCATCAGAACTGTCAGCAGTGAGATTTGAGAGATGGGTCCCGGCTCAGCGGCGCATCATTTCATGATGCACCGCGTCCGGGGCACGAAAGAGAACCAACGCCTACGACGCGCGCTGGGCCGCGGTCATCACGATGCGGATCAGATCGGCGGCGTTGCGCGCGCCGAGCTTCTTCATGATGTTGGCGCGGTGATCCTCGATCGTGCGCGGGCTGATGCCGAGCGTGCGACCGGCTTCCTTGTTGGACGCGCCGGAAGCAAACTGCTCGAGCACCTCGCGCTCCCTGCGCGTCAGCGGCTCGCGTCCGGGGAAATGCAGCGAGCCGAATTTCGGCGAGGCATTCTCAGCCTGCCTGCGTGCATAGGCGCCGATCGCCTCGTCGAGCCGGCCGACGATCTCGCTGCCGCGGAACGGCTTCTCGATGAAGTCGAGCGCGCCGCTCTTGATCGCGCCCACCGCCATCGTGATGTCGCCCTGTCCCGAGATCATGAAGATCGGCGCCGGATAATCCTCGCCCTGCAGCTCCTTCAGAATGTCGAGCCCCGACTTTCCGGGAATGTGCACGTCGAGCAGGATTGCAGCCGGCGTGCGGTTGCGCGCGACGGAGAGCAGCGCTGCGCCGTCCGCGAAACAGATCACCTCATAACCCGCCGCCTTCAACACCATCGACAGAGTGTCGCGAACGGCAGGGTCGTCGTCGACCACGAAGATTTCACCGCGAGAGCTTTGTTCGGCCATGTGCCACATCCGGTTGGCATGAAGGACTCGCGTCCGCGCCAACCGTTATGGCGTTCGGCGCGGATTCGGCCCACCCGTATTTGTACGGGACATGGACTTAACGCACAAGTAGCGGCAAGGTGCCTTATTGCGGGGGACGGAGAATATCCATGCTAAATTACGCTGGCACACCCCCGCTCGCCGCGATGGCTGACACCGACAGCCGTCAGTTGATTGCAGCCGAACTTCGCTCCCTGATCGCGCGCATCGACCTCAGTATGCGTCTGATCGACGCGGCCATGGAGGAAGAAGACGCCGGCGGTGTTTCGGGTTCCAGCGAGATTGTGGTGCTCGACGACGTTACGCCCCGTTATGCCACGGCCAGCGCCGCCCTCAACGCCTGCCGGGCTGAACTCGGCCAAGCCCTGCGACAGCTGTCGGAATTCAGCAACCCGACATAGAGCGCGATCGGCGCTGAACGCCGACCGCATGGAAACTCCGCGAGCCCTAAGCGCGGTGCCGTTCCACGATCGCGTCGGTAGCGACACCGCCCCAGGTGTGGATCGCGGGAAGGCCCATGGCGATCTTGCCCAGATTGGCGAGGCTGATGCGCAGGGCCGCGAGGTCGAGCGGCTTCGGCAGGCTCTGGAGCTCGATCCCGACGGACCGGGCGAAGCTGCGAGCGGCGCTGCGGCGCTTGCCGTCCATGCCGCTGATGACGATCACGGCGCCGCCGAACTTCGCCGCCGCCATCTCGCGCAGCACGTCGATGCCGTCGCCATCCTCCAGCACGAGATCCAGCGTCACGCAATCGAAGCGGGCGGTGCGCAGCTTCTCGATCGCATTCGCCACGGACGGCGCCACGGTGACTTCGTGCCCGGCCTGGTTGGCGGCGACGGTGATCAGGCTGCGCTGTGTGGCGTCGTCATCGACCACCAGAAGCTGAAGCGCACGCCGTTCGGCGCCGTCGGGCAGGTTTGACGTCATGGGCGAAAGAGGACTTCTGGGCATTTCCGTATCCTGAGATTGAGACGGTCAACGGATACAATGTTCGCGCTGAGGCCACGTAAAGCTGCCGGCGCGAATTCGCTTCGAAATCTTCAGAAAGTGTGAAGCAAGAGATCGGAAAGGACTACGAAGGACGCGGGCGGATCACGCCGCGGCGTCATGACCGCCGGCCGCGCCGCGCTTCTTCCTGTTCTTGCCGCGCAGGAACTGGATGTCCATTTCGGCGCCGTTGACGCGGACCAGCTCGCAGCGGCGATAGGCAAGGCCGGTGGACGACAGCAGCAGGAAGAACTCCTTCAGGTTCAATCCCTGGATCGAGCCTTCCACCGTGAGAATGGCGTCGGTGTCGGAGATCGCGTTGAGCTTGCAGTCGCGGCGCCAGGTGCCGTCGATGGCCATGATGCAGACATCATAGCCGCGACTGAAAGTCACGCGTTCGGTACCCTTGCCATCCTCGGCCATGTCTATCGTCCTGCCATCACCGCGAGGCGCGGCGACGCGCCGGCGAGGACCGGCTTGGCGGCTGCGGCACGCGGATCGTTCGGCTTGTAGAGGCCGCGCCGGTCCGCGATCGGGCGGAACGTATCGGTCAGACCGACCACGGTTTCGGCCGCGCCCAGCACCAGGAAGCCATCGGGCTCGATCTGGCGCGCCAGCCGGTTGAAGATGTTGATCTTGGTGTCCTGGTCGAAATAGATCAGCACGTTGCGACAGAAGATGACGTCGAACGTGCCGAGCTGGGAGAAGTCGTGCAGCAGGTTGAGCTGGCGATGCTGGATCATCGCCCGCAATTCGGGATTGACCTGCCAGGTCTCGCCGGTCTGCTTGAAATATTTGACCAGCATCTGGATCGGCAGGCCGCGCTGCACCTCGAACTGGCTGTAGATTCCGGCCTTGGCTTTCTCCAGCACCTCCTGCGACAGATCGGTCGCGATGATCTCGATGCGCCAGCCGGTCAGGGCCGCGCCCATCTCCTTCAGGCACATCGCCAGCGAATAGGGCTCCTGCCCGGTCGAGCCGGCGGCGCACCAGATCCGCACGCTGCGCTTGCCGGCACGCGCCTTGATGATCTCGGGCATGATGGTGTCGCGAAAATGATCGAACGGGACCTTGTCGCGGAAGAAGAAGGTCTCGTTGGTGGTCATGGCTTCGACCACGTCGGTGATCAGCTGACGCGAGCCGCCTTGCAGCTTCTGCACAAGCTCGGCGATGCCGGAGAGCCCGGCCTTGCGGGCCAGCGGCAGCAGGCGGCTTTCGATCAGATATTGCTTGTCTGCGGACAGGTCGAGACCGGAATTGTCTTTCAGGAACTTACGCAGGTACTCATACTCGGTCGGGGTCACTGGTAGCCTCTTCGAAGCAGTACTGGAACATTCTGACCAGATGCGCGGGCCAGATTCGCTCAGGCCATGGCTTGTCCGACCGGGAGCAAGCCGACTTCAGCAAACTTGTCGGCGATGATGTCTTTGTCGAAGGGCTTCATGATGTACTCGTTGGCGCCGCCGCTGAGCGCCTGGGCGATATGAGCCACATTGTTCTCGGTGGTGCAGAACACCACCTTGGGCTGGTCGCCGCCGGGCAGGCGGCGCATGTGGCCCATGAATTCGAAACCGTCCATCACGGGCATGTTCCAGTCGAGCAGCACCGCGTCGGGCAGCTGCCGCTGGCAGATCTCGAGCGCCTTCGAGCCGTCCTCGGCCTCGGTCACCTCGAATTCCAGGCCCTCCAGGATCCGGCGCGCGATCTTCCGCACCACGCTGGAATCATCGACCACCAAGCAGGTTTTCATTTCGGTTCTCCGGCTCCGATGTTTCGTTGGCTCACGCGGCCATCTGCACTTTGGTTTCGAGCTCGAGGACGCGATCGACGTCGAGGACGACCATGAGCTGTCCGTCGAGGCGGTGGACGCCGCCGGCGAGCTTGGCCATGCGGGGATCGAGGTTGACGGGGTTCTCTTCCATGCCGGCCTCGGGCAGGCGCAGCACCTCGCCGATCTGGTCGATCAGAAGGCCGTAGGATTCGCCGCGCAGATCGACGCCGACCGCCATCGGCACCTTGCCGTCCTCGGGCTGCGGCAGGCCGAGACGGGCGCGCATGTCGACCACGGTGACGATGCGGCCGCGCAGATTGAGCACGCCGGCGATCTCGCGCGAGGACAGCGGCACGCGGGTGACGCGCTCGGGCATGAACACGTCCTGGACGCGGGAGATCGGCAGGCCGAACAGCTGGCCGCCGATCATCGCGGTGACGTATTCGACCATGGCGCCTTCGCTGGACTGCATCTTGTTGTTGGCCATAAGCCTGTCTCCTGATCCCCTGGGTTACGCTGCGGCCCGGCTCAGCTCGGAGGCGCCGGCGGCGCCCGCGGTCTGCTCCTTCAGCGCCGCGATCAGGCCGGGACGGTCGAACTTGGCGACATAATCGTGGAAGCCGGCCTGGCGGCCGCGCTCGATCGCCGCCGGCGACACCAAGGCGGACAGGCCGATGATCGGCATTGAACCGAGATTGTTGTCGGCGCGGATGGTCTCGGCGAACTCGAACCCGTTCATGTCGGGCATCTCGATGTCGGTCAGGACCACGTCGAAGCTCTGGGCCCGCAGCGCAGCGAGACCCTCCTGCGCGGTCGGCGCGGTGCGGACGCGGTAGCCGGCCGCCTTCAGCACCGGGGCCAGCATGTTGCGGAAGAACGCGCTGTCGTCGACCAGCAGCACCGACTGCGAGTGCAGCGACGGCTTCATCTCCTTGCGGGTGAACCAGTCGGAGAACGCCATCGGGAGGAAGTGGCCGACGTCGATCACCTCGGTGGCCTGGCCCTTGATCACGGCCGAGCCCAGGATGCCGGAGGAGGAGCCGCCGACCTCGATGTTGAGCCGTTCCTCGACGATGTCGATGATCTCGTCGACGACGAGGCCCATGGAGCGGCCGTCGTCGGCGAACACCAGGATCGGCTGGGCGCCCTGGCTGGCGATGGTGACGCCTTCCATGGCCACGAGCGGCATCAGCTGCTCGCGGTACTGCACCATGTAGCGGCCGTTGGAGAACTCGATCTTGTCGGCGGGGAGCTCTTCCAGGCGCGTGACCAGGCCGAGCGGGACCGCCTTGGGCTGCGAGGAGCCGGCGCGGAACACGAGCAGCGAGGTGGTCTGCTCGCCCGAGCCGATGTGATGGGCGCCGTTCTCGTCGCCCATGTCATGGGCCGAGGAGCCGGCGGCGCCGAGCGCCTTGGCAATGCCGTTGGGGTCGATGATCATGATGACGGCGCCATCGCCCAGGATGGTGTTGCCGGAGAACATGTCGATGTGACGCAGCTTGGTCGACATCGGCTTGACCACGATTTCTTCGGTGTGGAACACGCCGTCGACGACGATGCCGAAGGTCTGGCTGCCCACTTGAGTGACCACGATGAAGCCGTTCTCGGGATCGGAGGCCGCGCCGTCGTCGATCTTCAAGAGCTTCTTGAGGTGGATCAGCGGCAGCAGCTTGTTGCGCAGGCGCAGCACCGCGGTGTCCTTGATCCGCTCGATGCGGTGCTCGGAGTTGGCGCGGGCCCGCACCAGCTCGACCACCGAGAGCTGCGGGATGGCGAAGCGGTCGCCGGCGGCTTCCACGATCAAAGCGGAGACGATGGCGAGCGTCAGCGGGATCTTGATGGTGACCGAGCTTCCCTCGCCGGCCACGCTCTTGATGTCGATGGTGCCGCCGATCTGGTCGATATTGGTGCGCACCACGTCCATGCCGACGCCGCGGCCCGAGACCGAGGTGATGGCGGCCGCGGTGGAGAAGCCCGGAGCGAAGATGAACTTGTGGATCTGGGCCTCGCTCATCTTCTCGAGCTCGACCTCGGTGACGAGACCGCTAGAGATCGCCTTGGCCTTGATCTTCTCGGTGTTCAGGCCTCTTCCGTTGTCGGCGATGCAGATGATGATGTGGCCGCCCTCGTGATAGGCGGACAGGCGAATGGTGCCCTGCTCGCCCTTGCCGGCGGCCAGGCGCTCGGCGGGGGTCTCCAGGCCATGATCGGCGGAGTTGCGCACCATGTGGGTGAGCGGGTCCTTGATCAGATCGAGCACCTGGCGGTCGAGCTCGGTGTCGGCGCCGTGCATCTCCAGTTCGATCTGCTTGCCGAGTTCGGATGAGAGGTCGCGGACGATGCGGGGCAGCTTCTGCCAGGCATTGCCGATCGGCTGCATGCGCGTCTTCATGACGCCTTCCTGCAGCTCGGCGGTGACGTTGGACAGGCGCTGCAGCGGCACCTTGAACTCGGTGTCCTCGTTGCGGCGGGAGATCTCCAGCAGCTGGTTGCGGGTCAGGACCAGCTCGGAGACCATGGTCATCAAATGCTCCAGCGTATCCACGTTGACGCGGATCGACTGGTTGGCGATGCGGTCGCCTTCAGAGGCGCCCTCGTCGGCCATCGACTTCTTCGGCGCGGCCTTCTCCCTGGCGGGTTTTGCGTCCTTGGCGGCCGGTGCTTCGGGAGCAACCTCGGGCTTCACCTCGGGCTTCACCTCGGCCTTGGCAACCGGCGCGGGCACCGGCGCTTCGATCGCGGTCTCGCGGAAGGCGCGCTCGAGCTCGTCGAGCGAGACTTCGCCCGGACGCAGCGGACGCTCCAGGGTCTGGTCGATCAGCGTGCCCGTGGCCATCTCCTTGGCGGGTGCGGCAGCCGGGGCTTCCGGCACCAGCGGCGGGGCGTCGGCGACGGGTGCGGGAGCAGCAGCGCCTGCCGCGATCGGCGAAGCCGACGCTGACATGGCGGCCATGCCCTGCTCGACCATGGCTTCCAGCTGGTCGATGAGATCGCGGTCGTTACCCTCGGGCTCGGCCTCGGTGGCTTCGAGCCCTGCGAGGATCTCCTTGATGCGGTCGATCGAGGACAGGATCACCGTCACGGCCTCGGCCGTCACCGGCATGCCGTCACGGAATTTGCCCATCAGGGTCTCGCCGGCATGGGCCAGCGCTTCCAGCCGCGGCAGCCCGAGGAAGCCGCAGGTGCCCTTGATGGTGTGGACCAGGCGGAAGATGTTATCCAGGATCTTGGCGTTGTTCGGCTCCTGCTCGAACTTCACCAATTGATTGTCCACGGTGTCCAGGCTCTCGCTGGTCTCCGTCAGAAACTCCCGCAACAGATCATCCATGAGCTACGCCTTACTGACCTGAACACTAACTTAAATCCGGACTTCGACGCCTGAGCCATCCTTGGCACGGACGGAAGCCCTCCTCTTGGATCGTTAGACAACCCCTTTCACAGTCCCGTTAATTTCATCCTCCGTGCTAATACGGATATTGATGAGAAGTTTGGGGTTCGGCGGAAGGCAGCAGCGCTTTTCGGCAAATCCGGCTGCGCGCCGCAGCGCCGGAGGCATGCGGTGACGTACCGACGACAACGACGGGGCGAAGCGCGCGCGAAAGTCCTGCTCGTGAAGGACCATAGGGCCGGCGTGCGGAACGTTGGACCGGACCGCGCGCGAGCGGCAACGCGCTCGCATGCCCGGTTTCGCGTTGTCGCCCCGCGCTGCAGATCCAGCGTTTGAGGTAAACGAACGATTACCTCGTTGTCATGGCGGCCGGCGCCGCGCTAACCCAATCTCGCGGCCATGCCGCCGCCGTTGGCACGATGCTCCGCCAGGCAATCGTTGATGGCCGCGAGCAGCGCGTGCGGCGTGAATGGTTTGCGCAGACAGCGTGCGGCACCGAGCTCCAGCGCCATCCGGAGGAAGTCGGGTGCAGGCGAATTCAGATCGGCGAAGGCGTAGCCGGACATCGCGATCAGCGGAACGACCGGCGCGCGCTCGTGGAAGAGCCGGATCGATTCGAACCCGCGCATGTGCGGCATGAAAATATCAACGATCATCAGGTCGACCTGTCCATGTTCGAGAGCGCGCAGTCCGGCTTCACCTCCATCGGCAATCGTCACTCGAAAATTGTTGCGCTGAAGATAGACCTCGATGGCCATGCACACCATCGGATCGTCGTCGACGACGAGAATATGGTATCGACCCTCGGTCCTCTCGTGAGCGTCCGGCTTAGGCGTTTCAATCATTGGACCGTGGGGCACGCCTTTCTCCTTTGCTTTCGATCAAGAAAGGGAATGGCCGCAAATGTCGTTGGCGGACCGAGGAGAACGGAGACGACGGAATCGAGCTGCGCGGCCATCGCGCGCCAGGGCCCAGAGCAATGTTGGACGATCGTCACGCGTTCGACGGACGAGAGGGCGCAGGTCATCAGTCGCCCGATGGCGGCGCGGATGCAATGCTTCCGGCTCATGAGGCCCCCATTACCGCTTTTTCCTGCATGCCCTTGCAGGAGACGCCGCCGCTCACCAGCGAATCGACGCCCTTCTCATTTCGGCCGCAAATCGGACGGTCTGTCTGCCCTGTAACGGGTATATGGACGCCGATGCAACCTTTACAATAGGTTGTGTTCGCCGCGCCACTGAACAACCAACGCCCGCAGAGTTGTTCCATCGAACCCGCCGGATTGACCTGCATGACCGCGAGCGGACCCCCGCCCAATCAGCTGCTGCAATTGCTCGACCCGCCGGCTTTCGAGCTCCTGCGCCCGCATCTCGCGACGGTCGAAATGGTCAGGAGGTCTGTCTTGGGTGAAGCAGGTGCCGCGCTGAGATATGTCCACTTCCCGCATGGCGGCTCGGTCTCGATCACGGTGGGCCTGTCCGACGGTCAGACGATCGAGATTGCGATGCTCGGCCGCGACAGCGTCGTGGGCGGCGGCGCCGCGCTGGCCGACGGCATCGCGCTGTCGGACGCGGCCGTGCTGTTTCCCGGGACGGCTTCTGTGCTGGAAATAGCAGCTTTCCGGGCCGTCGCTGCCGCAAGCGCGTCGTTTCGCGAGCTGATCATCCGCCACGAGCAGTTCTTGCTCGCGCATGCGCAGCAGTCGCTGCTCTGCAATACGCTGCACCCGGTCGAGGCGCGGCTCGCGCGCTGGCTCTTGCGCGCCCGCGACCTCTCTCCCGGCGAAATCCTGCCGCTGACCCAGGAGGCGCTGGCCCAGATGATCGGCGTCCGGCGAAATGCCATCTCGTTGGTGGCACATGACCTCCAGCGCGCTGGCATCATCCAATACAGCCGGGGCCACATCGAGATCCGCGACCTGCGGGCGCTGCAGGCGACGTCTTGCGAGTGCTATGCGACGGTGAAGGTCGACCGTCTCCGCCTCCTGGGAGCCGTGCCGTGACGATGGCTCGGGACATCAATTGTGTGCCGGCATGAACGCCGCATCCAGGAACGATCGTCGGGGCGGACATCTTGTCCCAATTGCCAACATATCCCGAGGGGAACATGATGGAAGCTGCTGCGCCGCACGTGACTTTGGGCATCGCGATTCAATCGGCAGGACACGGGAGGCAGCTTTGGAAACGATGGTGCGCTCGTCCAACGGTTTCCTGTCCGCGCTCCCGGCAGACGATTATGAATTGATCCGCCCGCACCTGCGGACAGTCGACCTGCCCCATGACGCCGTGCTGGTCGAGACCGGCAAGACGCTGAAGCGCGCCTATTTTCCGCACCGCGGCGTCATCTCGCTGGTGGTGAAACTCGCCAAGGGCGAACACGTTCAGGTCGCCATGATCGGCCGCGACAGCGTGCTCGGGACGCTCTCGACCATGGGCGATGCGTGCGCGTTGAACACCGCCATCGTGCTGATGCCGGGCCTTGCGTCGGTGATGGATCTCGACCGGCTGCGGATCGCCGCCGACCAGAGCAGCACCCTGCGCACCTTGCTGACGCGCCACGGGCTGGCGGTCTATGCCCAGGTCCAGCAGACCGCGGGCTGCAACGCCGCCCATCCGGTGGAGGCGCGGCTGGCGCGCTGCCTGTTGCACACGCATGATCTGTCCGGCGATTACCGGCTGCTGCTGACCCAGGAGGCCATGGCACAGATGATCGGGGCGCGTCGCAACAGCGTGTCGCTGGTGGCCAACACGTTGCAGCAGGCCAATTTCATCCATTACAGCCGCGGACATATCCAGATCCTCAACCTCGACGGCCTGCGCCAGACGGCCTGCGAATGCTACGCCACCGTGAAGGCGCAGTACGACCGGCTGCTCGGCGCGCGCTGACCGCGGCCGCATGGTGAACCGCCGGCTAATGCCGGCCTTCAAACACCTCAGGTCCTGCTACCGGAACTGAAATTGGCGTGCGGTAGACACGGGGGCCGCTCGCGCCGGCACGTGCCGCGCGGCAAACGACCCGTGATCAAGGCAGCAGGACCATGTTAGACGTCACCGTCGCGCCCGCGCAGAAGGCGCTTGATGCCGAGCCCGCGCGCGAGGGGCGTGCATACGAAGCGCTGGTGCGCGAGATCGGCGAGGACGGGGCCCGCGAGGTGCGCGAGGTGTTCTGGAGCGAGACCGCCGCGCGCCTGCAGCAATTCCGGACGCTTGCGCTCGCCCAGCACCATGGCAGGATCGCGCGCGAAGCGCATTCGCTCAAGAGCGCGGCTGGAACGTTCGGCTACGTCAGGCTGGCGGCGCTGGCGCTGACGCTGGAGAAGACCGCGGAGAGACTCGGCGATGTCGAATTCGGCGATCTCCTGGACCTGATGGATGCGGCTTATGCCGCCGCCCGCGCGCAGGAGCCGCGCTGACCACCCGCGCGTGCATTCCCGCCGTACTTCTACGGCTTTGGATTTTTAGAGATGGCTAATCATAGGTGGCGATAGTCGCGGCAAACCAGGAGGGTTTCCATGTTCACCTTTGAGACTGCGGACCAGAAAGAGGTTCGCCGCTTCCGCATCGCACAGTTCAACGGCCGGATGGCAACGGTGAAAGCTGGCGACTCGACGGTGACGGGTTTCGTGCGTTCGGTGCTGGAGCAGGAATCGAGCATGCCGCCCCGCTGGACCATCACGATCATTCCGAACGGGCCGAAGGAAGAGATCAAGCCGCTGCGCCCCGCCTCGCGCGCGCGTCCCTTCGCCGAAGACTATTTCTGAGCGCGACCGGATTTCGTCGAGCCCGGGCCGCCACCGGCGGCCCCCTCAGTCGATCGAATGCAGCAGTGCCGCGCGGACCAGGTCCGCAGTGTTGCGCGCACCGAGCTTGCGCATCGCCTCGGCACGATGGCTCTCGAAGGTGCGCGGACTGATCTGCATCCGAAGCGCACCCTGCTTGTTCGAGTATCCTTCGCTGATCAGCCTCAGCACCTCGCGCTCCCGCTTGGTCAGGCGCTTCTGGCCCGACAGGCCGAGGAGCTCGGCGCTCGGCACGCGCGGGTTCTGCTGTGTGCGCAGGGCCTTCGTGTCCGTATCCGCGGCGCTGGACGGGACCGGCAGGCCGCCCTTGTCGGGGCCGGCAAGCTGCTTGACCAGGGCGCAGACGCGCTCGGTCTGTGCCAGCGCATTCTCGACCACCCGCTGCAAATAGGCTCGGTCGCCGGTCGCCGGCGCGAGCTGATCGCTGTGATGCTTGATCTCGCCCATATAGAGCAGCAGCGCAGTCAGGGGGCCGTTGAGCTCGCGGGCGATGGCCGCAGCCATTTCGTCGGCTGCCTTGGCCCGGGCGGCGCTGAGGCGGACCAAATCGAGCTCTTCGGCTGCAGCGGCGCTGCTGTCGTACCATTCCGACGGCCGCGAATCGGTGGCCGTATCATTCTGTGACCCCATGTCACTCATTTAGCGGAACCGGGGGCGGCCTGTGGTTAACTTTTTGCTCCGTAAGACTACGGTGATTTCGGCGGCTTTGCGCTGAAATAGCGGCGTCGGCACAATTTGTGCTTGCGCGAGGTCGCGGCCGCCCCCGCGAAGGTTGAATTCAGCCGGAATCGGACGGCAGGCGGGCCCTGATCGCCCGGTCCGGCCGCGCTCCCCCCGGATTTTACGGAATAATTAACGGCGACTTGCTTCTCTTGGCGAGATTGAGAGCGCGCAAATGCCTCCCACGCATTGGGCCTGAACGCCTGCGGGAAACGCTGCGAAAGATTGCGTGCCATGAACGAGATCGATCGGCTGTCGGAATTCTTGCAGCGGCTGACGCCGCTGTCTCGCAGCTGTCTGCTCAGCGAGCTCGAGCGGCTCGAGCTGTGCGGCATCGACATGCCGGGTTCGAGCGAGATCCAGTCCCGCTTGCGCGCCGAATTTCGCAAGGACGGATCGACCCAGGCGCGCGCCACCAGCCCTTCGCGCTATTTCTTCGCGCCGCTCGAGCTGCTGCTGATCGACGGCGCGCCCGAGCACGCCAACATGGGACGGATCTCGCGCAACACCCTCACTCCGATCTGGGAGTGGATCTGCCGCGACCTGCTGCCGACCATGGCGCGCGACTACATCAAGGCGATCAACGACCAGATCGCCGTGAACAACCAGAAGGAGGTCCTGAAGGTCGCCTCGACCTTCCAGACCAAGGTCGTCAAGGTTCTCGAGAGCACCTTCGCATCAGTGGACAGCACCGAGTTCGCGCGCGGCAAGCTCGCGCAATACACCGCCTCGCGCAGCGCCTTCGACGACGTCAGGAAGATGCTGTATGTGCTGCGCGCCAGCGATGCGCTGCCGAAATTCAACGAGAAGCTGCCCGACAAGATCGCGAAGTTCGACGACGGCCAGGTGGTTCAGATCACCGCACAGCTCGACGCCTTCAAGAAGGCCCATCCCGAAGCACTGCCCTTCGCGCTGGCGCTGGTGGCGAGGCGCCTGACGACGTCCTGGCAATTGGTGCGGCTCGCCACCAAGGCTGCCGCAAGCAAGAGCGCCAGTGATGTCGCCGCCACGCCCTATGCCTGCGTCGTTCACATGGTGCTCGACCGGCTCGACGACAAGCGCCTCGCGCTTCGTGTCGCGCTCCGGCACAACCGGGTGCTGATCGCCCGCGACCTGCTCGCCGATATCTACGACACCGAATATGCGCTCAAGGTGCGCATCGACGGCATCGAGAATTGCGAATGGGGCGTCCGCCTTCAGCAATTGATGGACGCGATCGCGACCCTGGTGTCGGCCGAGGTGAGCCGCTTTCCCGACAATGTCGGCCACATCCTCGGATCGCGTCGATTGCGGAGCCACGACACGCTCTCGGGCAAGCTGACTTACCTCGCCTGGAAGGGACGCGACGTGGTGCACGACGGCGCCGCGGCGTTTCGCAAATTGATCGGGCAGAGCTGACCTTGCGCCTAATGCGCGCGCGGCAGGCACAGGAAGCGATCCAGAAATCGCCCTGACATCACGATCCGGAACCACCAGTACATCATTCGCCGTGTCGTCATGGTCGTAATCCTCGACAGCCCACCACCGGCTGCGCGGAGCATTAGCGCAAGTGCGGGAATCCGCGTGTAATGCGCTTCACATTCGCGGCCGCAGGCGCAGCCGCGATGTCGCAGAACCATCGCGAGCGTCAGCGAAACATGCCCGCCCCGCGCGCATGCGGATCGTTCGGCTTGCCGGTCGCTCGCCCAATGCACGCGGTCGCATCGGGCAGATGTGACTGAGTCCGCCGCGGAGAACGCAGTCCTGTTCACCTTAACTTGCCAAGCGCCGGCAGCGGCGCATTTCGAACGAGCGGCTGTGATTCATTCTCGGATGCGTCGATGGTGCCTCGAAAGGGCACACCGCCTCGCCGCCGCCTGCGTCCGTCGACGAGCAGACGCTCCCGGTATCGCGTGCAGGCGATTCTGCGAGCGCTCGCAGTCGTTGAGCGTGCGGTGCTGGGGTATGCAGATTCTTTTCGAACAAACTGTCGAGAAATTAGCTCGAATTGCAGGGTTTAACGTTACTCAGATAATTCAACAACGATGGGAAGCTCTCCTTATTTGAACCCACGCTCGCCGTTTAAGAAACCGTCACGGAACGGGAGTGGTGTAGATGAACGATGGGATGGTTGAACTCGTCGGACGGAGGCCTGTGACCTTCGGGCGAAGAAAGGTGACGCCGCGGGCCTGCGTGGCCGACAGCAAGCGTCACTTGCGCGCCTTCCTCAGCGAAGTGCTCGAGGATCTCGGCTTCGTCACCAGCGAATGCGCCAGTGCGGACGAATTGCAGACGGTGCTCGCCAGCGAATTGCCGGATCTGATCCTGCTCGGCGTCGCCACCGACGGCATCGAGCCGGGACGGTTTCTGGAGATATTGGTGCGCGAGGCCTTCGCCGGGAAGGTTCTGGCGGTCGGCGCGCGCGAATCGATCATCGTCAGGGCCGTGCGGCAGGTCGGCGAGGAATATGGCCTGGCCATGCTGCCGCCGCTGACCACGCCCTTCGCCGCGGAGACGCTGCGCGAGCGCGTGGCGATGCTGCTGCCGGAGGAGCCGGCGCCGAGCCCGGCCGTCCATGTCGGCGAAGCGCTGCATGCCGGCTGGCTGGAGCTGTGGTACCAGTCCAAGATCGACGCGCGCACGCTGGTCCGCAGCGGCGCCGAGGCGCTGGTGCGGATGCGGCATCCGACCTGGGGCGTCGTGCCGCCGGCCTATTTCATTCCCGAGCCGCATGATCCGCATCTGCGCGACCTGTCGGAGTTCGTGATCGACCGCGCCATGCAGGACTGGCACTATCTGCTGGAGCAACAGAGCCCGGTCGATCTGTCGATCAATCTTCCCGCCTCCTATCTCAGGGAGCCGCATGCGGTGCGCGATCTCTGCCGCCGCGTGCCGACGCATCCGGCTTTCGGCGGCCTGACCGTCGAGATCGACAGCGAGGAGGCGATCCGCGACCTCGATCTTCTCACCGAGGTCGCGCGCGAGGTCGGCCTGCACAATATCGGCCTGTCGATCGACAATCTCGGCGCCAACTGGCCGGCGCTGATGGAGCTGGACCGGATTCCCTTCGTCAAGCTGAAGGCCGACCGTCAGTTCGTCACCGGCAGCGGCAACGACCGGCTCAAGCGCACTGTGTGCCGTCACATCGTCGAGCTCGCGAAGGGCTATGGCGCGCGCGCGGTGGCGCAAGGTGTCGAGAGCCGCGCCGACCTCGTCGTCGCCAACGAGCTCGGCTTCGACTTCGTGCAGGGCTTCCTGTTCGGCAAGCCGATGCCGCTGAAGAAATTCGCCCGTTCGACGCTGACGAAAACCGTGATGGAGTGAGCTCGTTCGCGGCTCCAACGTCGATCGACGCAGCCGCGAATCGTCAATCTCCCCCGCGTCCGCGGCAACAACCTAAAGCGCGATGACGATCCTAATCGCATCGCGCTTTGGTGCCGGACGCCGCGACCGAGATGCTCGCCTCGGCACGCGCGAGGTGAATCGCGAAGCCGCGCGCCTCGGGAGGCTCGAGCCCGGCGCGGAGCTGCATGCTCGGAATCAGGTAATCGCCGCCGTTCTGGCGCCGATAGGGAATGGGCGAGGCCGTCGCAAGCGTCCTCATCCTCTCCCGCAAACGTTCGGTGGTCGCCTCGAATCCGGCTTCGTCGAGCTTGTCGGCCTTGTAGACGACGAAGGGCGGAAGGACCGCATATCCCGGGTAGTAGAGAATACCGTGATGAATCGGAAACAGCAGATCGTCGATCGGCCCGTTGATTCCGCGCGCCGAATAGTGCTCCTGCCAGCCGCCGGCCGTCACGATCAGCATCGCACGTTTACCGGCTAATTTGCCTTCGCCATAACGGTCGCCCCACCGCTTGTCGCTGTGCTCGCCGACGCCATAGGCGAAGCCGTAGGCGAATACGCGGTCGACCCATCCCTTCAGGATCGCCGGCATGCTGAACCACCACAGCGGGAATTGCAGAATCAGGACGTCCGCCCACAGCAGCTTCTCGATCTCGCCCTTGACGTCAGGAGTGAGCGTGCCCGCCTCGAAAGCTTGCTTGGATGCAGCGGCGGGCGCGAGCCGCGCATCCGCTGGCAGCGAGGGGAAGTCGGCGCGATCGACGGCCGACGTCCAGCCCTGGGCATAAAGATCCGACACAAACACGTCGTGGCCCTGCGCCTCCAGCTCTCTGACAGCAACATCCCGCAGCGAGCCGTTGAGCGAACGCTGCTCGGGATGCGCAAAGACAACCAACACCTTCATGATCAGCACCCATTCGTTGAGGATGTCACGCAGCTAGCGCGGCTGACGGCAATCCGGTAGATATTGGCAATGAATAGGATTATGCCGAAAAATGGATAGATCGGAGGTCAGCCTCGAGCGGATGCGAAGCTTCGTGAGGGTCGCCGAGCGGGGAAACCTGTCGGCCGTCGCACGCGAGCTTGGCATGGGCCAGTCCAGCGTGACGCGGCATATCCGGGAACTGGAGCACGCCGTGGGCGTGCCGCTGCTGACGCGGACCACGCGCAGCGTGACGATGACGGAGGAGGGGCGCCGCTACTATGCCGATTGCGTTCAGATCCTGCGCCTGGTCGAGCGCGCGGGCGATGAGGCACGCAGCACGCGCGGCGCGCCCGCCGGCATGGTGCGGATATCGTGCACGGCGGCCTTCGGCGTGCTCCACGTCAGCCGCCTCGTCTTTGCCTTCCAGGATCGCTATCCCGACGTGTCGGTGGATCTCAGCCTGACGGACGAACGGATCGACCTCGTGAGGGAGGGGGTCGATGTCGCGCTCCGTCTGGGGCCGCTCGCCGAGAGTTCGATGAAGCGCAGATCCCTGGGCCAGTCGCGGCGCGTGCTCGTCGCCGCACCCGGCTATCTTGCCGAGCGCGGCAGGCCCGCGCGTCCGCAAGAGCTCGCCCATCACCAGGGAATCAGAATGTCCAACATCGCCGGCAGCGATGTGCTCGTTCTGCAAGGACGCCGCGGCGGACGCCATGAGGTCCCGTTCGCCGGGCGGTTGCGCGTGGATCACGGACTTGCGGCGCGAGAGGCGCTCTCAGCCAGTCGCGGCATTGCGCCCACACATCTCTGGCTCGTCGACGATCTTCTCGCGACCGGCAAGCTCGAACGCGTGCTTGCGGACTATTCGCCGCCTCCCGTTCCGCTCAACATGCTGATCGTGCCCGAGCGATCCGGTGTCGCGCGGGTGCGGCTGCTGGTCGATTTCCTCGCCGAGACGATCGCGCGAATCCCAGGGATCGAAAGAGCCTGATCGGCCGGAAGACAGGGGCTAGCGGGGGGTGTTCTCACGCATATCGCCGCGCGAAGAAGACGCAGGCGACCACGAGCATGGTCGCGGCGATCATGCTCCAGGCGACCGGCTCGTGCAGCAGAAGCCCTGCGAGCGCGAGGCCGAAGAACGGCTGGAGCTGCTGCAGCTGGCCGACGCGCGCGATGCCGCCGAGGGCGAGGCCGCGATACCAGAAGATGAAGCCGACGAACATGCTGAAGATCGAGACGTAAGCGAGCCCGATCCAGGCGGGCACGCCGACGCCGCTCCAGGATGGCGGCCAGGTCAGGAGCGCGACCGGGATCATCAGCGGCAGCGCGAGCAGGAGCGCCCAGGAGATCACCTGCCAGCCGCCGAGCCGGCGCGACAGCGCCGCGCCTTCGGCATAGCCGAGCCCACACAGCACGATTGCGGCAACCATCAAGAGATCGCCGGTGAGCGAGACCGATCCGTCGCCGGACAAGGCGAAGCCCGCCACCGTCGCACTGCCGAGACCGGCGAACAGCCAGAACGGCAGCTGCGGCCGCTCGCCGCCGCGCAGCACGGCGAAGATCGCCGTCGACAAGGGCAGAAGGCCGATGAAGACGATCGAATGCGCGGACGTGATGTGCTGGAGCGCGAGCGCTGTCAGCAGCGGAAAGCCGACCACGACGCCGACGGCGACGATGACGAGGGAAGCGAGATCGTTGCGCTGCGGCCGGGCCTGACGGAGCAGGCCGAGCACGGCGAGAGCGATCAGCGCCGCGATCACCGCACGCACCGACGTCAGGAACAGCGCAGAGAAGCCGCCGACCGCGACGCGCGTCGCCGGCAAGGAGCCGCTGAAGATGACGACGCCGAGAAGTCCGTTGCCCCAGCCGCTGCCCGCAGATTGCATGTCCGTCCCATTCTCCGGAGCCGCGACACTGGGCCTTCGGCGGTGGCGAGACCAGTGACAATCCAGTACAATCTGGCCGAACTGTGTGGGTATGGAAGGTCATACACTTTGGCCGGCGAGGCGCAAACCAGAGGCCGCAACGGCACGCGGACCATCGACGTGATGAGCGCGATCCGGGCCAAGGTCGCGGGCCGTGCGCTCGGTGCCGGCGACCGGCTGCCCTCGATACGCAGTCTCGCCGCGGCGATGGAGGTCTCCCCTTCCACGGTGGTGGAAGCCTATGACCGCCTTGCGGCCGAGGGCCTGATCCGCGCCCGCCGCGGCTCGGGTTTCTACGTCGCGCCGACGACCATGCCGCCGCTTGCGCTTGCCGAAGCCGGGCCGCGGCGCGACCGCGAGGTCGATCCGTTCTGGGTCTCCAGGCAATCGCTCGATGCCGACGCCGCCGTGGCAAAGCCGGGCTGCGGCTGGCTGCCGCCGCGCTGGATGCCCGAGGCCGGATTGCGCCGCGCCGTCCGCGCATTGGCGCGGACCGAAACGCATCTGCTGACGGATTACGGTAGCACGCGCGGCGGACTGGCGCTGCGCCGGCTGCTGCTCGCACGACTGGCCGAGGATGCGGTTCCCGCCTCCGTCGATCAGCTGATGCTGACGGGCTCGGGCACGCAAAGCGCCGACCTCGTCTGCCGCTTCCTGCTCCGTCCCGGCGACACCGTGCTGGTCGATGATCCCTGCTACTTCAATTTCCGCGCCCTGCTGCGGGCGCATCAGGCCAAGATCGTCGGCGTGCCCTATACTTCGACGGGCCCCGACGTCGCGCGTTTCGAAGAGATCCTCGGCACCGAGCGTCCCAGGCTCTACATCACCAATTCGGCCCTGCACAACCCGACCGGTGCGACGCTGTCGCTTCAGACGGCGCACCGGCTGCTGACGGCGGCCGCCGCGCACGACCTCACCATCATCGAGGACGACATTTTCGGCGACCTCGAGCCGGAGCGCTCGCCGCGGCTTGCCGCGCTCGACGGGCTCAATCGCGTGATCCGCATCGGCAGCTTCTCCAAGACGCTGTCCGCCTCGGTGCGCTCAGGCTACATCGCCGCGCGGGCCGACTGGATCGAGCATCTCGTCGACCTCCAGGTCGCGACCCACTTTGGCGGCCCCAGCCCGGTCGCGACCGAGATCATCGCCAAGGTGCTGGCCGGCGGCGGCTATCGCAAGCACATCGACGAGCTCCGGCAAAAGCTCGCGAACGCCCGCCGCGACGTCGCGCGAAAGCTTGGGGCAATCGGCATCGAGCCCTGGCTGATGCCGCGCGGCGGATTCTTCCTGTGGTGCCGCCTCACGGGCGGGCAGGACGCCGCCGAGGTCGCGCGCGAGGCACTCGAGGACAATCTGGTGCTGGCGCCCGGCAACGTGTTCAGCGTGTCGCAGACCGCCTCGCACTTCATGCGCTTCAACGTGGCGCAGATGAACGATCCCCATGTGTGGGACGCGCTGCGGCGGGCGCTGAAGGCGGCAGCGAGATGACGAAGCTCAATACGGCGGCTCCTCGTACACCGGCTCGCCGTCGAGCAGCAGCCGCTTGATGGCGGCGCGACCCGAGGGCAGCACGGCGGCGACGATCCGCAGCTTCTGCTGATTGCGGGCCTGCTCGAGCTTGCCGCCCTCGCCTTGCGGCACGAAATAGCTCTCGAGACCGTATTTGATGGTCAGCTTGTCACAGAAGGTGCGGACGTTCGATCCGCAGGAATAGCTGACGCGGCCGCGGATCAGCACCTCGGGCGCGGTGACCGGCACCGGCTCGGCATGCACGGAAACGGCGGTGTAAAGGCCCTCGGCGTTGGGCGCGAGCTTGACGAACACGGTCGGATTGCGCGCGTCGGCCGGCTTGCCGGCGAGCGCGCCGGCCGGCACTTCCGAGATGAGGTAGCGGAGCACGACATAGTCGCCGCGCAGGAGATCGCGCGGATCGACCGGCTGCGTCTGCAAGGTCACCTCGACGCCTTCGCGCAGGATCTGCACGCGATCGACGACCATCAGCATCAGCAGCAGGCATTGCACCAGCACGGCGACGCCGAACAGCACGGCTTTCGGGATACGCTGCCAGAGCGCAGACAAGGACGTGACCAGCCGGCTCATCGTGCACTCCTCGGCAGCGCGCGGTTGAGCGCCGTGGCAAAGGCAACGGCGACGACACCGGCCGCCGCCAGGAACGCCGAGCGGGCGAGCAGCGAGCCCTTCACCGCCCAGGTGATGCCGGCGATCACGCCGGCGATGCCGAGCCAGCCGGCGACGATGCGCGGACGGACGTCATCGAGCACGCCGGAGACGACGAGGCAGAGCATGGCGCAAAGCAGCGCGGCATAAGCCAGCCAGGGCTCGCCGGCCGGGGCGACCGGCCAAAACGGCGCGGCCAGCAGCACGAGCCCGATGGCGCCGGCGGCAAGGATCTCGCCTCTGCGCCTGGTGAGCGTGGCAGAGACGAGGGCGAGGATCACCCCCGCCGCTCCGCACAGGATCGCCCACAGCGGTTGGGCCGACGCTGCGCGCGCCGTCCGCAAGCGAATGATGTCGTCGGCCGTCGTCACCTCCAGGAAAGCCGCAGCGGCCAGCGCGAACGCACCGTGGATCGACAGCACGCTGCCGAGCCGCGCCGCCCGCGGCGATGGCATCGCGGCGATCGCAAGCCCGGCGCCGAACAGCAGGGCCGCGCCGTTGGCGAGCACGAAGGCCGGCTGGGCGCCGTCGAGCTCGAAGCGCAGCGAGGTCGCGATCCACCACGGCACCACCGCGAGCGCGACGAGATGGGCGGCGACGCGGGAATTCCACGCGGCGGCAAGGCTTGCTGCGATCAGCCAGACCGCCATGAAGGGAAGATGCAGGACGTCCGGCGAATCGTGGATCCGCATGCAGGTCCAGATGCTGGCGGCGACGAGGCCGACCGCGAGCGCCCCGCGCGAGCCGGTCAACAGCGCGGCGGCGAACGCGCCGATCGACCACAGCAGCATGCCGCCGGCAAAATCCTCGCCGAGATGATACATCTGGCCGACCAGCGCGATGCCCGCGCCGAAGATGATCGCGCCAATGCTGGCGCAGAGATCGGCAAGAACGTCGCGGCCTCTGGCGGCGAACCAGGCGCCGAGGGCACCTGTTACGGCCATGCCTGCGATCAGGATCGCGAACCGCGCCAGCCGCGCGATCTCGGTCCAGTGCGCGGCGACGAAGGCGAGGAACGCGGCCGCGATCAGCAGACCGCCGACGATGCCGACGACCACGGCGATGTTGATGCCCGCGGGCAGCGGCGGCAGCGCATTGCGGATGGACGCGGCCGCCGCCGGCGCAATCACGCCCTCGGCCTCCCATCGCGCCAGATCGGCTTCGAGGCGGTCGCGGTAAGTCTTGTCGAACATCGGGTGTGGTTACCTCGGTCCCGCCGGAGGGCGGGGCATTGCTGGGTCGGAGCGGGCGGGGATTGGGTTCAAGCGCGTGCCGCCGTGCCAGAGGTTTTATGCCCCGGATAACAATAAACGCGAGAACAACCCCATGCACAGTAAACGTGGGCTGCAAGTTCAATGAGTTACGCGGGGGCCACGAACCCGGGCCAACCGACGGATTCAAGAGCCGCAACGCCGCTCTCCGCGAGTCTCGGCGGACCCGCGACAGGGATCGGCTCCATGGCCTGACAGCGATCAATCGATCTTTTCATATTCTGCAAAGGAGATGCTCAGACTACGCCCATGGTTGGAGAAGACTCGAGGCTATAGCGTCCGCTCAACACGGCCATGAACGGCCACGCTGCAATGAGGGGGGACTGCATCCATGGGCACCGGCGCCTTCGCCGTGACGCAGACGCGCGGCGATCATGAAACCTCGCAACAGGTGATCAGCGAGGCGGTCGAGCAGACCGTCACCGCGCACGCCGCCGGTTTCGATGCAGCCTGGTTCATCGAGCATCACGTCAACAGTGACGGCCCCGCCGCGGGATCCGGCGCGGGCTACGGCCTGAGCGGTCGCCCCGGAGCCACGGTGACGCGAGCGCTGCTGTGTCTGGTCGCCGCGACGACGCTGGCGCTCCAGGCGGGCGCCGCGAGGGCCCAGACGACTGTGGAATCCTGGCCGAACCGCGCGATCACCTGGGTGGTGCCGTTCGGGGCCGGCGGCGTCACCGACCTCGTCTCGCGCAAGATCGCGGAGCTGCTGCGAACGCGGCTTGGGCAGCCCGTGGTGGTGGAGAACCGACCCGGCGCCGGCGGGACCATCGGGACGGAGTTCGTGGCCCGGGCCCAGCCCGACGGCTACACGGTGCTCTACGCCTCCGGCGGACCGATGACGATCCAGCCGAGCCTGGGCCTGACGAAGCTCAACTACGACCCGCTCAAGAGCTACGTCCACGTCCGCGGCGTGAGCTCGTCCAACCAGATCCTGGTCGCGACCGCGGCAGCGCCCTACCGCACGCTGGCTGAGTTCGTCGCCTACGCGAAGGCCAATCCGGGCAAGGTCAATTTCGGCTCGCCCGGCCCCGGCACCGCACAGCACCTCGCCGGTGAGATGCTCCAGGCGGCCGCCGGCATCAAGCTGACGCATGTGCCCTACAAGTCGGGCTCGAGCCAGATGACCGACATGATGTCGGGCATCCTCGACGTCTCCTTCGACTACCTCACCGTGCTCCGGCCGCTGATCGACACCGGCAAGGTCAAGGTGCTCGGCACCACCGGCGCGGCGCGGATGGCCGCGCTGCCTGATGCGCCGACGGTGCTCGAGGCCGGCTATCCCGACGCCGTCAATGCCGGCTCGACCTGGGTCGCGGTCCCGGCCGGGACCGACCCGAAAATCGTGAGCAAGCTCTCCGAAGCGCTGGCCGCCGTGCTCGCCGACCCCGGCATCGCCGCGGACCTCGCCGCCAACGGCCAGGTCTCGATCGCCGACAAGGGACCGGCCGAGATGCTGCCGTTCATCGTCGAGGAGACGGCGCGAAACAAGCGCGTGATCGAGAGGGCGGGCATCGCCGTGCATTAGCGGGCGACCGGTGTCGAACATTGGCTGCAACACCGCGTAAGCGGCCCGGAGTCACGAGCTTCGGGTTGCCGAGCAGCGCCTGCTCACGAGGCTGCGGTCGCATGACGACTAAAGCGCGATGCGATGAGGATATATCGCCATCGCGCTTTAGCTTGTTGTTTGAGCATGATCCTTTCGGAAAACCGCTGCGCACTTTTCCGGATCATGCTTTAGTTCGCCTTGATACCGGCCTCGCGGATGAGCTTGCCCCATTTCGCGCTTTCGTCCTGAATGAAGCGGGCGAACTGTTCGGGCGACATCGGCGCAGGCTCTGCGCCGAGCGTCCTAATTTTCTCGACCACCGATGGGTCCTTCAGCGCTTTCGTGAAGGCCTCGTTCAGCCTGCTGATGACGTCGGCAGGCGTGCCTGCGGGAGCAACGAGCCCGAACCAACCAACGGATTCGAAGCCTGCAATGCCGCTCTCCGCGAGGGTTGGCACATCGGGCAAGGACGCAAGGCGGCGCGCCGAGGAAACGCCGATCGCGTTGAGCTTGCGCTCCAGGATCAATTGCCGCGATGCCGGGATATCGAGCACCGCGAACGGGATATGGCCCGCGAGCACGTCGACCGTCGCCGGTGCGGTGCCGCGATAGGGGACCAGCTCCATCGCGATCCCGGTCTTGTGCGTGAACAGCGCGGCTGTCAAATGCATCGCGGTCGAGTTGCCGCCATGTCCAATCGACAGCGCGCCCGGCCTGGCCTTGGCCAGCGCGACCGTTTCGGCCATGTTGTGCGCGGGAATGTCGGCGGCGGAGACGAGCACGAAGGGGATTTCCGCGAGCAGGGTGATGGGCGCGAGATCTTTCAGCTCGAACGGCATCGACGAGTTGAGATACGGGTTGACCGTCAGCGCACCCGCCGGCGCCACGCCGAGCGTGTAGCCGTCCGGCTTCGCCTGCGCGACCGCGGCCATGCCGATGTTGCCCCCTGCTCCGGCGCGGTTCTCGATGACCAGGCCCTGTTTGAGCTCGGCAGTGACCAAGGGTTCGAGCGCGCGGATGACCGTGTCGGCGCTGCCGCCGGGCGGAAAGGTCACGATGATCTTGATCAGTTGCTCCGGATAGGCCGCCTTCACGGCCCCCAGCGGCAGCCCGACGAAAGTCGCGGCCGTCAGCACGGCCAGAATGCGGCGCCTTGCAATGCGAAACACGTTCTCCTCCTCGATGCGTTTTTGTGTGAGCCGCCTGGCGTCCGTCGTCAGGCCGGCAGCTTGATCGTCTTTACGCCGCCGCGCCGGTGAGCCGCGCCAGCAAGCCCGGCGCATCTTCGGGCGCAGCCTGCCCACGCCAGGCGATGTGCTGGTCGGGCCGCACCAGCACCAGCTTTTCGGCATAGGCCCCGTTTGCCTCATCCGGCGCGACGTCGACCAGGGCCAGCGGCATGCCACGTGTCTCGGCTGCGGATCTCAGCGCCGCCACGTCGATCGCAGGGTCGAGCCGCAGCAAGGTGTAGCCGACCCCGAAGGCGTCGTAGAGCGATCGTCCGTCGCGCAGGAACAGATGCGGCGCGCGGGCGCCCGGCACGGTGCAAGGCGTGAAGCTTCCCATCGTGTAGGCCGGCGGCGTCTCGCCGTCATAGGCGATGATCGGCGAGGCATCGTAATAGTAGCCGAAATTCAATCCTGCGCAGCAATATTGCTGCACGTTGAGATCGTAGGCCGCCTTCGCCAGCGCGGCGCGCGCCGCCTGGCCGCGCGGCGTGTCGTCCTCGATCTCCGCCGAGACGCCGCCGCGCTGCGCCATCATCTTCATGGCGTGGTCCATCGCAAAGCGCGAGACCTGCTCGGTGATGGGCTGGCGCTCCGCTTCATAAGCATCGAGGATCGACGCCGGCGCCCAGCCGTTCAGATGCGCCGCCAATTGCCAGCAGAGATCGACGGCGTCGGCGATGCCCGCATTCATGCCGTAGCCCGCATAGGGCATCCACAGATGCGCGGCGTCGCCGCAGATGAAGACCCTGCGATCGCGGAAGCGATCGGCCACCAGGCGCCGCCCGACCCAGTCCTCCTTGCTGAGCACACGATATTCAAAGCGCTCGTCGACGCCGAGGATGGCGCGGATCGACCAGTCGCGATCGACCGAGTCGAATTCGGGCTCGTCGGGCTTGAGGTGATTGTGGATCAGCCAGCGGTCGTGACCGTCGATGGCAACGGTGGTGCCGGAGCGCCGCGGGTTGAGCGAGAGCACCATCCAGGCCGGCTTGTGCGCGCCCATCAGCTCCTTGAGCTGCGGCGCCTCGATGAAGGTCGATTGCACGCGCTGGATCACCGGCGTGCCGGACAGGCTGGCTCCGATCGACTTGCGAACCAGCGAGCGGCTGCCGTCGCACCCGATCACGAAGCCGGCGTCGATGCGCAGCAGGCTTCCGCTGTCGAGGTCGCGCGCCAGCACGACCGCATGATCGTCATACTGCTCGATCGACACGACTTCCGTGCGCGCGAGCATGGTGATGCGCGGCTGCGCGGCGGCATGATCGAACAGGATCGGCTCGAGATAGACCTGGTTGATCCGGTGCGGCGGCTCGGGCGTCGGCCACCAGGTATCGGGACCGCCGGTTGCGCTGTAGCGACGCGCGCGCGAGGGAATATCGATGCGGCAGAGCTCGATGCCGGTCGCCGTGGTCCGATAGGAGCAGTCGTTGGGAAAGTCCGCCGGAAGTCCCGCCTCGCGCAGCTTGGCGGCGACGCCGAGCCTTCGGAAGATCTCCATCGAGCGCGCCGAGACGTGGTTGCATTTGACGCTGGGCGGATCGCCGGCATGGCGGGTCTCGGCGATCACGACGTCGATCCCGCGCGAAGCCAGGTCCATGGCCGCGGTCAAACCCACGGGCCCGGCGCCCACGACCAGCACCTGTGTCTTCATGCTCGTTTCATCCCCCTGGGCAGCTGCGGTTTCGTCGTCCGCGCAACATGCACTTTATTGCAGGGTCGTTTATGAGATAAGACAGAAAGAACTCATCAACTCATGAATTTTGCCTATGAATATCACCTTGCGGCAGCTGCGGACCTTCGCCGGCGTGTACCGCACCCGCAGCATCACGCGGGCGGCGCGCGAGCTCGGGATCACGCAATCGGCAGCGAGCCTGTTGATCCAGCAGCTCGAGGGCCAGCTCGGCGTCAGGCTGTTCGACCGCTCCACGCGGTCGGTGCAACCGACGCTGGCCGCCCATGAGGCATTTCACGCCGCCGAACGGATGCTGAGCGATGCGCTGGGCTTGTCGCGGCGCATGCACGACCTCGCGCAAGCGCGCGCCGGCCGCGTCGCGTTCGTCGCGTCAGCCGGCGCCGCATCGGCGCTGCTGCCCCTGGTGCTCGCGACATTCCGCGCTAGCCATCCCGACATCGAGATCGACATGCGCGATGTCGCTGCCGACGATCTCGTGCCGCGCCTGATCGCAACCGACGCGGAATTCGCGATCGGCAGCGTGGAAGGCGAGTTCGCGGAGATGACGATCGAGACGCTGACGCGCGGACGCTTGAGCGCGATCGGCCGCCGCACCACCGAGTTCGCCGCGCGGCGTTCCCTCACATGGGACGAGCTGGCGCAGCTGCCGACGATCGCGATGCGGCGCGAGACACGGATCCGGATGCAGATCGATCAGGCGCTGGGCGCACAGGGCAAGCGTCTGTCGCCAACCTATGAAGTGACGCTGATCAACACCGCGCTCGCCATGACGGCCCAGGGCCTGGGTTTCGCCATCCTGCCCGCGACGATGCTGCCGGCCGACCAGTTTCCGACCCTGATCGCAAGGCCATTGGTGCGCCCGGCCATCACGCGACCGGTGTCCGTGCTGCAGCGGCAGGGCCGAACCCTGTCGCCGGCGGCGCAGGCGTTCGTGGCGACGGCGCGAGCGGTGCTGGCGGAGCGATCGGGGTGAGCTTTGCCGATATGGTGAAAAAAACTGCAGCACAGCAGGCAGCATGTCTCCCGCGAACATGATGGCCGTCGCAATAATCTGCTTTCGCGACTTTTGACCGGCCGGCCCGCTCAGGATTCAGGTCAACGAGGTGGCCGATACGGCTGGAGGCCGTGACATCGGCATCGACATCCTGTTGACCAGGATCAACTCCCGACGAAGCACGGTCGTACACACTGACGACGAAATATCGGCAACGTCGGCACGCCCGAGGGCATTTCAATGGCACACAAACAAGTTCTGTTCCATTCAGCGGCCCGCGAGAAAGTTTTGCGCGGCGCCTCCCTGCTCGCGGATGCGGTGCGGGTCACGCTCGGCCCGAAATCGAAATCCGTTCTGATCCAGAAAGGATGGGGGGCGCCGATCGTCTGCAACGATGGCGTCACCATCGCGAAGGAGTTCGATCTCAAGGATGCCGAAGAGAATCTTGGCGCCCAGGTGCTTCGCCAGGCCGCCGAGAAAACGGGCGACGTCGTCGGCGACGGCACCAGCACCTCGACAATCCTGGCGCAGGCCATCCTGTCGGACGGCGTCCGCAACGTCGTCGCCGGCGCGAGTGCGATCGACCTGAAGCGTGGCCTGGACCGAGGGACGCAGGCTGCCATCGCGGCGTTGCGCGAGATGGCAAAGCCGGTGAAGACCAGGGCCGAAAAGGCGCAAGTCGCGACGATTTCGGCCCATAACGATACGTCGATCGGCGAACTGGTCGCCGACGCGATCGAGAAGGTCGGCGGCGACGGCGTGATCTCGGTCGAGGAGTCCAAGACGACGGAGACGCTCCTGGACGTCGTCGAAGGCATGAAATTCGATCGTGGCTTCCTCTCCCCCTATTTCGTCACGGATGCAGACCGGATGGAATCGGTGCTGCAGGATCCCTACGTTCTGCTCTGCGACCACAAGATCGGCGCATTGCGCGACCTCGTGCCCCTGCTCGAGCAGGTGGCCAAGAGCGGCCGGTCGCTCCTGATCATCGCCGAAGACATCGAAGGCGAGGCTCTGGCGACGCTTATCGTCAATCAGCTTCGCGGCGTGCTCAAGGCGTGCGCGGTCAAGGCGCCGGGGTTCGGCGATCGGCGCAAGGCCATGCTGGAAGACATCGCAATTCTGACCGGCGCGCAGGTGATCTCGGAGGAGATCGGCCTGAAGCTGGAAAACGCCACCCTGCAACAGCTCGGCCGCGCTGCGCGTGTGGTTGCCGACAAGGAGAACACCACCCTGATCGGAAGCGGCGGCGACCGTTCGCGCATCGACGCACGGCTGGCGCAGATCCGCGTCGAGATCGAGAAGACCACCAGCGACTACGACCGGGAGAAGCTCGAGGAACGCCTCGCGAAGCTGTCCGGCGGCGTCGCGGTGATCCGGGTCGGGGCGCCGACCGAGGCCGAGATGAAGGCGAAGAAGGAGGCGCTCGACGACGCCATCAGCTCGACCAAAGCAGCCGTTGCGGAGGGCATCGTGCCTGGCGGCGGACTTGCGCTGCTTCGAACAGTGGCAGCCGTGGCCAAGGAAGAAGCGGCTTGCGAGGGGGACGAGCGCACTGGCGTGCAGATCCTGAGGCGCGCGCTCGAAGCGCCGGCGCGCCAGATCGCCGAAAACTCCGCTACGGACGGCGGCGTCGTGGTCGCGCGGATGCTCAGCAGTGAAGGCAATCTCGGTTTCGACGCCGCCCGTAAGGTGTATGTCGATCTGGTGGAAGCCGGCATTGTCGACCCTGTAAAGGTGGTGCGGATCGCACTGGAAAACGCCGTCTCCGTGGCCAGCGTCCTGCTTCTGACCGAGGCGACGATGACGGAAATTCCGGAGCCGAAGCGCGAGCGGTTACCGGAACACGATCTGGCGATGTAGCCGCAGCGGCTCTCCGCTTCAGCCCTTCGAACAGGAGACATCGGGATGCCCTACCGTTCGAACATGGAGCTTCCATCGGGCGTGCGGCACCACCTGCCACCTCATGCCCTCGACATCTACCGCGAAGCGTTCAACCATTCCTTTGCTTCACACGCGGGGGACCTTCGTCAGGAGGAAATCGCGCATCGAACCGCATGGGCCGCCGTGAAGCGCTGCTACGTGAAACGTGGCGATCAGTGGCTGCCAAAATGGCCCGATGCGTAGATATCAAATTTTTCCTGCACCGCTTTTGCATTTGAGGAGGATCAATCAAAGCCCGATGGCTCGGCCTATCTTTCCGGCGACCGGATGGTCAAACCTCAATGGAGTAGGCGATCATGGCAACCGAAACCAAGCTACCTGTCACCAAGACGTCCACCGCGCCCGCCGCTGCCGGCGAGACTTGGCAGCCGTTTCAGGCGCTGAGAAACGAAATCGATCAGATCTTCGACGATTTCGGCAACGGGTTCTGGAACCGGCCGTTCCGGTCGCTCGCACGGCTTGAGCGTGACCTGCCGAAGACCTTCAACGCGCCGGCCGTCGATGTCGCCGAGAGCGACAAGGCTTACGAGATTACCGCGGAACTTCCCGGCCTCGACGAGAAGAACATCGAGGTCAAGCTCGCTAACGGCGGTCTCACCATCCGCGGCGAGAAGAAGGAAGAGACCGAAGAGAAGAACAAGGACTATTACGTATCCGAGCGCCGGTATGGCTCCTTCGAGCGCTACTTCGCGCTGCCCGACGGCGTCAACGCCGACAAGATCGAGGCGACCTTCAAGAACGGCGTGCTCAAGGTTACGCTGCCCAAAACCGAGGAAGCCCAAAAGCCGGCCAAGACGATCAATGTGAAAGCCGCGTGACGGCCCCGCTGGCGCGAGGCGGTCGTTGTCGCCGTCTCGCGCCGATTCCGGCGCCTTACCGTTTCATCAGCCTTCCGAGGACGAGGAAATGCACGCAATTCATGTCATGACGAGAGACGTCGTCGCCGTAACCCCGCACACGACGATCGAGGAAGCCGCGAAGATCATGCTTCGGATGCACATCAGCGGGCTGCCCGTCATCGACGACGCTGGCAACTTGGTCGGCATGGTTTCGGAAAGCGACTTCTTGCGTCGCAGCGAGATCGGCACTGGGCGTCGCCATGCCGTCTGGTTGACCTTCTTCATGGGACCGGGGCGAGCGGCCGCAGAGTTCATTCACGAGCGCGGCCGAAAGGTCGCGGACGTCATGACGCGGGACGTTATCACGGTTCAGGAAGAGACGTCCTTGTCGGATATCGTCGCCCTGATGGAAAAGCATGACATCAAGCGAGTTCCCGTGATGCGCGGCAAGAAGCGCGGTCGGAATCGTCACGAGAAGCAATCTGCTGCAAGCCATGGCGAGCCTTGCTCACGAAATCCCGGACCCGACCGCCGACGACGAGCACATCCGCGAACGCATCACCAGGGCTGTCGAAGCCACGGACTGGCGCCCCATAGGCTTCAGGGTCACTGCCCGGCAGGGGGTCGTCCATCTGCACGGGCTCATCACCACCGATGAGGCTCGACGGGCGGCCATTGTCGCGGCCGAGAACACCAATGGCGTCAAGGAAGTCCACGACCACCTTTGCTTCGTCGATACGTATTCCGGATACGCCGTGGAATCACCGGAGGACCTGAAGGCTGCGGGTTAGTCCGATTCCGCGACTCGTTGGATCGCCACAATCATCGCTTGGGCCTGATCATAGGATTCTACCCACGAAGGGCCGGATATTCGCTATTGGCGCATCCCTCAGCGGCATCGACGCCTGTGCGACCTTGTCTCCGAACTCCCTGAGGACTTTCCGGCTCCTATCTCGATCGTCTCAACCGTTCCTCAAGAGCTACGAGCAGCTGTGTACGGCCGAGAACGCCGACAAGCTTCTTGTCACGCAGGACCAACACCTGGGAGATCTCGTAGATGTCCATCTGTTTGACAACCTCCTCCATCGAGGCTTCTTCATCGACGCAGACGGGGTGACGACTCATGACGGCGGCGACTCGAAGCCCGCTCGTCCGCTCTCGGGCGAGCTGACCCTCGTCTTTTCCGAGCAGCCATTCGAGCCAAAACCCCTCAGGGAACTCCACTCCCAACTCGCGTCTGTGGAGGAAATCCCCCTCGGAAATGATGCCGACCAGAGACCCTACCTCGTCCACCACCGGCAGGCCGCGCTGATTGGTTTCGAGCAAGAGATGGATAGCGTCAAGCAGCGGCGCACCTGGTCTTATTGTTGCGAACCGGGTTCGCATCACATCTGCCGCTTTCATTGCTCCACTCCGTCAAAGCCGCATTTTGCCGCCTAGTGAGACATGAGGACGCAGATCCTGGCGTCTCGCAGGAGACCGAGCGTCATGCCTCCGAAGATCCATTCACCCAATCTGCTATGGCCGTAGCCCCCTGCAACAATGAGATCGGCACGAACGTCCTCGGCAAGGCGAATGAGATACCCGGCATCGGCCTCTGCCGTATGCACCCGGATTTCGTGCTCGCAATTGGCTCCATGTTTCTTGAGATAATCGGCGACATCCCGCACGCGGCGGCGTGCCGCGTCCTGTTCGTCCGAGGTGCATATTTCGGTTATGGTGACTTTTGAAGCGCGAGTCAGGAACGGCATTGCGTCCCGAACGGCGCGGCGCGCCTCGCGCGTATCCTTCCAACCAACCACGATCTGGTCTCCGGACAATTCCGTCACGCCGTCGGGTACCGATAGAGTCGGGCGCCCCATGCGCAGCATGGCTTCTGCCGGGTCGAAGAAGTGAGAAGGACCGGCGTTAGGCGGTCTGCGTTTGACGACGACGAGATCTGCCGCCCTCGCCTGCTCAATCACGAAGTCGGTCGGATTCTCGATCGCCCAGCGCCATTCGACCTTCTCGCTCGTCGAACGCACAACTCTCCTGAACCAAACCTCCTTTTCCGCAAGAGCATTTCGCATGCGCCTGATGTCGTCCTCGGTGGCCTGTTCAATGATGACGCCTTCCGCCACGAACGGAGGCTGCACGGCCATAGCGGACACACCCAGAATCGAGGCCTCGAACCTCGAGGCGACACTATCCGCGACGGCGACTTGTCCCGCTTCCTGCTGATCGGTGTCGACGTAAACCATGACGCTGGCGATTGACATGAGGTTCCTCCGGAAATGCGCGCCTTCTTCTTTATCGCTCGGCGGGTAACTCACCCGTTGAGCAGGATCAAACCCTGGACCGCAGCTGGCCGCATCAACGGGCCCACCTCCTATCCCTGGAGATGCCTCTCGATTTCGTCGACCGGATGCTTGGTGAGATCCTTGTCGAGTTCGCCGATAATCCGCCGTTTGACATCGTCATGAAAGGCGGAGCGAAGCTCTGCCAAGGTTCGGGGCGGCGCGACAACAATGAGGGGTGTCGACTGCTCGCTGCGAATGAGCTGCTCGGCGGCCGCCGCGACCTGCCTCACGAAGCGGCTTTCCTCGAGCTCGTGCCAATCGGTGGTCTCCACGGCACTCCTGTGCGAGGAATGGGAAGCCTTGCTGACCCGACCCGGCCGGTCTGCTCCTTGTGAATGCGTCGGCGGATTGTCGTGCTCAAACACCGCTTGTGCTTTCAGGTGCGGAAACTTCTCGTCCCCTTCGTTGCGCAGGAATAATGCTTTCCGTCCGTCACCTACGAACACGATTGCCCGATGCGGTATCCTGACCATTTCGGCCTCCTTGGTGAACACTGCAAATTGCTATCGCTCCGTCGAGCGCCCCCTTTGATCAGCATCAAGCCAAAGGATTCCCAAGCTGGCACGTTGCAGCAATACGGAACCGACAAGGAGCCTGTTATGCAAGCACGCGACATCATGATGTCCCCGGTCGTGACAGTCGGCCCGCACGCGTCCGTTCAGCAGGTCGCGAAGATCCTGCTGGAACGCCGGATCAGCGCGGTGCCGGTAGTGGATTCCGACAACAAGCTTCTTGGAATTGTGAGCGAGGGCGATCTCATGCACCGGGCGGAGAGCGGTACCGAGCGCTCCTATTCCTGGTGGCTGCGCCTGTTGACCGGTGACGCCGAACAGGCAGCTGATTACGTCAGATCGCACTCGGCCAAGGTACAAGACGTCATGGTCAAAGACGTCGTGACCGCGTCGCCCGAGACGCCCTTGAACGATATTGCGATGCTGCTTGAGAAGCGGCAGATCAAACGCGTCCCGATCGTCAACAGAGAAGGTCAGCTCGTCGGGATCGTCAGCCGCTCCAATCTGCTTCAGGCTATCGCGAGTGCCCGGCCGAAGCTCGAAATATCTCTTCCGGATGCCGCCATCAGGAAAAGGTTCTTGGACGAGCTCAAGAAGCAACCTTGGGCTCATACGCTCAATGTGAATGCCACGGTCCAGAATGGTGTGATGGATCTCTGGGGCTTCGCGCCGTCAGTCGCTGAGCGCACGGCTATCCGCGTGGTCGCGGAAGCCGTCCCTGGCGTGCAAACCGTCAACGATCACCTGCTCGAAACCCCGGCCTTTGTCTATTGATCGCGTCTGGAGGGTTTGCCATGGCCCACTTCACCGTCCGCTTCCTGAAGGACGTGCTCGGCGATCAGGGGCAACCCTGCGAAGCTTGCCAACGTACCATTGACGTTGACGCACGGGACGCTGCTGAAGCCGCGGCTCTGGCAGCGCAACAATTTTGCGAACTCCGCGAAATACGAGATTGGTCGCTACATGCGGATCGCATCGACGTGCAACCAGCAGACTTCCCGTCTTGATCCAGGAGAGGCCTGAACGCCGACGGCTGATCTGAACGAGCGCCCCGCCCTGGATCTCATCCAGCTTGTCCTCAAGCTCGTGCAAAGTGAAATTTGCGGCGCATGCCTTGCCTCCTGACTAACGTCAGTCCAGGGTCATCAGGGTGATAAAGAGGTGAAACAGCTGCCATCCGAAGGTGATCAGCAGGGCCCCCGCGATGAGTATCTTTCCGTACCAAGAGACCTTGGGGCTGATACGAACCCATCTTCGGGAACCCTTATTCGCCGACAGCACCTGACGCTCTGCCGGCAACAAATCCGCTGCGCGATCACCCGGTTCGCTGATTGCACTGCTCTTTGTTCTGGCTTCCATAGTCGTATGGTCGCCGAAGCAAATGGCGGCGCCTTGATATCGGTCAAGGAGGATATTGTCTTCCTTTCCCGGCAGGCTCATCCTCTCCGAGCCTTGCTCAGGTGATGGGAACGGCGACGAAATTCATCGCGCCGGCACGTTTGATCCGGACCAGAATCGTGCGCCTGGATTGTGCACGGGCCTCGTTGACCATCCTATCGAGGTCGGCGCCGGCGACGATGGGCTGTCCCCCGATGCCTATAATGATGTCGCCGACCTGAAGGCCACCGTCTGCCGCGCCGCTGCCCGGCCTGATTTCGAGCACCACCACCCCGGTATCCCCGGCACCTGGGACAAGACGGGCTGGCGCGATCGTGAGGCCAAGCTCCGCCCGTTCCTTCAACTCCGCTTGCTTGTCTTTAGGCAATTCTCTCGCGCGGGGAAGCTCGCCCACCGTCAGTTCGATCGACATCTCCCGCGCATTCCTGAGGATGCGGAGATGGATGACCGTGCCTGGGGTGATCTCAGCTACCCTCCTGGCGAAGTCGCGAGGATTTTTCACCTCGAGATCATTCACGAAAGTAATCACGTCGCCAGGCTCTACACCTTGCTTGGCTGCGGGCCCTTCATCGAGCTGCGCAACGAGAGCACCCCGGGTGCTCCTCAGGTTCAGCGCGTCGGCAATGCCGGTCGAAATCTCTTGAAGGTAGACTCCAACCCAACCGCGAGAGACGTAGCCTTTCTCTCGCAGCTGGCGGACGACCGATCTCACCGTCTCCGCCGGCACATCGAACGCCACCCCCACCGATCCGCCCGACGGCGAGTAGATGACGGTGTTGACCCCGATGACCTCCCCTCTCACGTTGAACGATGGCCCGCCGGAATTGCCCTTGTTGACCGGAGCATCGATCTGGATGAAATCGTTGTAGGATTCTCCGCCAATATCGCGGCCGAGGGCCGAAACGATCCCGGCGGTGACCGTGCCGCCGAGCCCGAATGGATCGCCGATCGCAAGCACCCAGTCGCCTATCCGAGGCCCCGCCGCAGCAAAACGCACGTAAGGCAGGTCACCTGGAGCGGAGATCCTGATCAGCGCGAGATCGGTCTGCGGGTCGCTGCCGATAAGCTTGGCCGAGTAGATCTTTCCGTCGTCCATCGTTACCTCGATGTCGACGCCCTTGGTTACGACGTGCTCGTTCGTGACAACATAGCCGTCACCGGAGATCAGGAATCCCGCGCCAACCGTGACGTCGGACCCGGGAGCCGGATCGGAAGGAATCTGCACACCGAATTGCCGGAACAACCGGTCCAACAGCGATCCGGCCGGCGGCAGCTGCCCCCGCTCGCCGTCACCCGGCTCGGTCTTCACCCGGATGCCCACGACTGCCGGTCTCACCCGTTCAATGACCTCTGCAAATCCGACCGGAGCGGTGACGCCAGCGGCGTCGACCTCGGCGGCGACCGCATGCCCCGCTCCATCCCATGCAAGCGTCGCCCCCAACACCGCGACGCACAGGCCTAATGCGATGAGTTTGCCGGCACAGGCGGCAGCCCGCACACTATTGTTGACGGGACTCACTCTCCCACCTCGTTTCGCGCTCAAATGGCGGCTGAGCTTGGCCGGCTTTCGCACCGGCACGTTGATTTACCTCAACCGAACTGACGCATCACGTAAGCTGAAACAATCATCAGAAGCCGCTGGCTTCCCCAAGGCCGGCCAACTTTGGTTTTTGGTGCGCCCAATGTGGACCACTTCATCAGCCTTTTGAACGGCGATGATCTGACGCCTGACAAACGAACGGCTATCACCACGTTGTTGATCACCGAGCTGGATAAGCTCGCGAATGAGCCCCAACGCATTGGCGCGAATGGAACGGCGCCGCCGCACAAACTTGACTGCTAACGGAGGAAAGCGACCCTAGTCCGCATGCGTGACGCGGACCGTTTCATGAGTTCACCGCCTAGATGAGAGCCGGGACAGCCGCGGCATGAATGCGCTCCGCCGATGCGTTCACCCTGGTCATGGTCCGCGTCAGCTCTTCATAAACCTGATCCTCGATCGTGACGGTTCCGAAATTCGAATCTTCGCCGTCAAATCGCCCCTGCGCCGGCTCATCGGCATGCTCGAACCAGTGATAGCCGACCACATTCGGCTTGCTGAGCGCCGCCGCAACGTAGCCCTCGAAAGCTCGGGCGCGCTCTGTCTGGGTCGCCACCCGGGGGCCCCCTCCCTTCGTATTCGGCAAGCCTGCATCGTCGCCTCGAAATGAGAATTCAGTAATGAGGCATGGCTTCCCGGCGGCAGCGTAAGCGTCGATGACCGGGCCGGGGTCGAACTCGTAGCAATTGAAGGAAATGACATCGAGATGGCGGCCGGCAGCCGCGATGACGCCTGCCGGCGGCTGATAGCCGAACCGGGATCCGAGCACGAGATGATTGGGATCGGCCGTCTTGATGGCCGAGACACACAGTTCGAAATATCTGTCAGCCACGACAGCCACGAAGGCATCGCAATCTGCCGAGAAGGCCTCGCGGCAGGGATCTGCTAGATTGGCCTTGGTCTCGAGAGCGTCGTTCAAGACGCCGGGACGAAGCCTGACGAACGGGGCCGCGACATGTTCGATTCTGCCGAGCTCCTGCCAGGATCGCGCCTGAGTGCGCCAGACCGCATTGAACTGATCAAAATCCTGATAGCGCGCCTGCAGTCCCGCGATAGCGGCGTCCCTGCCAGGTCGACGAGACGGCAGGTTCAGGAACAGCGTCAGAAGCTCGTCGGTGTTACGCCAGTCGGGTGACCAGTAGAGCTCGTTATCGATGAAGGTCCCGAGCAAGCCGGGATCATTGCGGCGATGCCGGCAACGCTTATTGGCGCTCGCACGGATATGCGCCCAGAATTCGGGATCGAAAACATCAGGGAAGACTTGATCGCGCCGGTGCAGGCGGAAGGACGCGCCGAGCTCCGCGATCGGCGTGGTTGCCAGCAAGTGCGATCCGGAACTGGCAACGAGCTCGTCCGACCAGCAGCCGACCGTGTTGAAGGCCCAGCTTGCCAGCCGGTCAGACACGGCCGTGCGCCAGATCTGCAGGCTGCCATACTTGGCCCGGCAGGCCTCGGCATAGGGCACGCGCTCGCTCCCCCCAATGCGTTCCTGATCGAAGCGGATCGTATTGACCCCCTTCGAGAGGAAACGGCCTCCGTCCGGATCGACGAGCCAGAATACGCCATTGCGCTCGGCGATGCGAAAGTAGCCGCTCCCGCTGAGGTCGCCGTCAACGACCCCGCCCCATCTGGTTCTCTGCAATTGCGGCCCCCGGCAACGGTCTTGGGATGTCAATCCTTTGCACGGCCGCGCCGGAACTTGTTGAGCTATCTCAATACCGTCCGGAACCAGCATGATTACCAATTTCGCGACAATCACGGCGGGCTGGAGCAAGCAGGTCGTTCATGGCGACAACGCAACTGGCGAACACCACGAGCCTGCGCCCGGATTTCATCTGGGGCGTTTCCACCTCGAGCTTCCAGATCGAGGGCGCGACGCGGGAAGACGGCCGCGGGCTCAGCGTCTGGGATATCTACTGTCAGAGCGGTGCCATCAAGAATCACGATACCGGCGATGTCGCGTGTGACCATTATCATCGCTATCGCGAGGATGTCGGCCTGATGAAGGCCCTTGGCGTGCAGGCTTACCGGTTCTCCGTGGCCTGGCCGCGCGTGCTGCCGCAAGGGACGGGCTCCGCCAACGAGGCTGGCCTTGCATTCTACGACCGCTTGATCGACGCGCTCTTGGCCGCCGGAATCGAGCCATGGCTGTGCCTCTATCATTGGGACCTGCCCCAGGCCCTGGAGGAGCGGGGCGGCTGGCTGAACCGGGAGTCCACGACTTGGTTCGCCGACTACGCGGCTCTGGCCGCCAGGCGCTTTGGCGACCGGGTCAAGCGGTTTGCGACATTCAACGAGCCGTCCATTTTCACTCTCTTCGGCCGCTCGCTCGGCAAGCGGGATCGCCGAAGCGAACATGAGCTCCACCGCATGATCCACCACGTCAATCTCGCGCACGGGGCTGCTGTCGACGTGCTGCGCGCGAGCGTCGCTGGCGCCTCGATCGGATGCATTCACAATCGGCAGCCCTGTCGGCCCTCCACCGCAAACGAAGCCGATGCGGCGGCGGCGGCGCGCCTGAGCATGTATTGGAATGATATTTTTCCCGATCCGCAATGCGTTGGCGCTTATCCTGCGTCGATGCGGACAGCGATCGAGCCGCATATGCAACCCGGCGATATGGCGCGCATTTGCCGTCCGGTCGATTGGTTTGGACTGAACCATTACAGTCCGGTCTATGTGAAGGAGAGCGCGGATTCGATGCTGGGTTACGACTTCGGCGACAAGCCTGCCGGCACCCCCTTGACGCCGATCGGCTGGCCGATCGATCCCGAAGCTTTCCGGCAAACCATCCAGTCCGTCCACGCGCGTTATGGGCTGCCGATCTACGTCCTCGAAAACGGATACGGCAGCTTCGACGAGCCCGACCAGACGGGTTCGGTGAACGATGGCGACCGAATTGAATTCCTGAAGGCCTATATCGAGGCGATGAATGCCGCCGCCTCCAGCGGAGCCGATCTGCGCGGCTATTTCATCTGGTCGCTGCTCGACAATTTCGAATGGGATTCCGGATACAGCAACAGGTTCGGCCTAGCCTATGTGGACTATGTCTCGCTGCGGCGGATACCGAAGGCTTCGTTCGGTTGGTACGCCGAGCTCATCAAGGCGTGGCGCTCGTCATGACGGCCACTTCTTCGACGCCCGCCATTCTGCTCGCAGACATCGGGGAGACCAACGCTCGCTTCTCGAAGCGGCGGCATGGGCTCTGCCCCGTCTTCCGTCGAGCAGCCTGTTGCAGCTTGGCGGACGAGAGCGCATCGCGGGCTACGAGAAGAAAGCGCCGGATCGGATTTCAGAGCTGGCGGAGAGGGAGGGATTCGAACCCCCGATAGGCTTGCACCTATGCCGCATTTCGAGTGCGGTGCATTCAACCACTCTGCCACCTCTCCTGAAGGCGCCATATATCATATATAGAGGCAGGGCCCCTGTGGTTGGGGGCGTTAATAGGCGAGGATGGCCGGCCAGACAAGGCGCGGGAGACGAAAATCAGACCGGTTTTCCAGCTCCGTCCTGGGATGTCGCGATGGCGGCAAGGCCAATTGCGGATTTGGGCGGCACTTTGAGGGAAATGGGCCGCTTCTCAGCCGGCGCGCCGGCCGGGCCGCGCACGGGTGCCGAATCACCGATCCGGTCGGAAAAACGGGGTGGGACCGCCAGACGCGGTAAACACTGGCGGTCCCGGTGCCGCTCATTGAAACTCTGGCCGTGAAGGGCGGCTTCGCCGGCCAGGCGAGGCGACGATTCGACCCTAGCGTGCGGCGGCCGGTGCGCAACGCAATCCGGTCCTTAACCTAACCGGTCAAGGTTACTCTGGAGCCCGAGAGGGCTTCCGATTCTGTTTGGACGCGTCTTCTTGATGCGAACCGGCATCGACTTCGCTCGAAAACGCCAGCTAGTCGCCCTTCTTGTCCTTCTTCTTGCCGTTGTCCGTGGAATCCCGGTCCTTGCCGTTCTCCTTGCGGCGGTTGGTGAAGCGGGCATTGCCGAGGCCGGTGCCGATGGTGAGCACGCCCCAGCGCTCGACGTCCTGCATGAACGGGACCTCGGAGAGGCCCTGCACCACACCGTCATTGTGCATCAGGATGGC
The DNA here is from genome assembly GCF_042077125.1 of Bradyrhizobium sp. A11. Classification (NCBI taxonomy): domain Bacteria; kingdom Pseudomonadati; phylum Pseudomonadota; class Alphaproteobacteria; order Hyphomicrobiales; family Nitrobacteraceae; genus Bradyrhizobium; species Bradyrhizobium sp. A11. The sequence continues at coordinate 6,666,221 of NZ_CP149509.1, forward strand.
GGTGTCGTGCTCGCCGATCTGCGGAATGCCCTCGAGCAGGCTCGCCGGCAGGTTGAACTTGCTGCTCTCCCAATTGCCGGGAAGATTCTGCGCGCCTTTCTCGATCGAGCCGTCGGCGTTGATCACGCCGGGACAGGCGATGCCGATGAAGGGGGCGAGCTTGTAGCCTTCCTTATCGGCCTCCGTGATCAGCCCCTTCAGCATCTTGGTGAGCCGCTTCACCGCGCCTTCGCGCGTCGGCTCATCGTCGGCATGGCGCCACAGCTCGGAATGCACCACCTTGGCTTTCGACAGGTCCTTGGCTTTTTTCCAGCCGGTTTCCACCAGGCCGCAGCGGATGTTGGTGCCGCCGATGTCGACGGCAATGATGCTGTCATGGGCCTCGAAGATCCAGGACGGCGCCAGATGCAGCGCGCCGATCAGGCCGGCTTCATCGGGGTGATGGCGGATCGGCATCATGTCGATCTTGAAGTCGTCGGATTTGAGGATGATCTCGGCGCGCGCGATCGCGAGCTCGCCGAGCCGGGAATCGCGGAAACCGCCGCCGACGATGATGCGCTCGGTCTTGGCCCAGGCCTTGGTCTTGAGGAAGCGGCGCGTGACGTAAGCGAGCTCCTGGGCGAAATCCTCGATCGCGCTGTGCACCACCGCCGCGGCCTCGGCGTCGTCGCCGATCATGATGGCATCCAGCGTCTTCTTGTTGATCTCCTCCGTCGGCACCTTGCCGAACGGGTCCTCGCCGGTCTTTCGCAGCGGCTTGCGCCAGCCGTCCAGGATGTCGCGGAACGCGCCCTTGCTGGCGCGGTCGCCGAGGAAGCCGTCCTCGTCCTTGATCTCGATGTTGAAGCTGTCGATGTCCACCGACGGCAGCCGCTCGGCGCCGTGATGGGCGATGCCCGTCGTCGTCTTGACCAGTTCGTCCGTTGCCATTGAAGAGCCCTTGCCCGCTTACCTGTTCCGGCCGGGACAACGGCGCGGGAACCGGTTTGTTGCAACGGTCGCCGAATTTCGCATGAAAGCCGGCAGCCCGGCCAAATCCTTCAAATCCGGGCCTTTTTCCGCGGTTTTCCTTGACTTGCGGCCGATGGCGGCTATAAGTCCCACAGCCGGCGCGGGGCGTTTCTCGCGCCGCTTGTTTTTGCGTGGGTTTTCAAGGGGATAAACCCCACCCGCACAAAACGCAGATAAACCCGTAGCGACTGACAAAAAGCCGGCCCGGACAATCCGTCACGAGGCCGGGATTGAACACGGAGAAAGAACGATGTTCGCAGTCATCAAAACCGGCGGCAAGCAATACCGCGTCGTGCCGGATGATGTTCTCGAAGTAGGCAAGATCGAAGGCGAAGTCGGCTCGATCGTGCAGTTGAATGAAGTTCTGGTGGTCGGCGGCGACACGCCGGTGCTGGGCATTCCCACGGTCGCAGGCGCGTCCGTTGCGGTCGAGGTGCTCGACCACAAGCGCGGCCCCAAGGTCATCGCGTTCAAGAAGCGCCGCCGCAAGAATTCGCGCCGCAAGCGCGGCTATCGCGACGAGATCACGGTTCTGCGCGTCAGCGAGATCCTGACCGACGGCGCCAAGCCCACCAAGGGCCCGCGTCCGAAGCGGGAGAAGGTGGCGAAGGAGCCGGCCGCGGAAGCCGCCGAGTAACGCAAGATCGATCACGCCCATTCACGAATTGAGGCGTGAGAAGTTTTGAAATGATTCCGTCAAGGAATTGACCTAGACATACGCAGGATTTCGGAGACGAGCCATGGCTCACAAAAAAGCAGGCGGTTCATCGCGTAACGGACGCGATTCCAAGGGCAAGCGCCTCGGTATCAAGGCGTTCGGCGGGGAGCTCGTCACTCCCGGCAACATCATTGCGCGTCAGCGCGGCACCACCTGGCACCCCGGCCTTAATGTCGGCATGGGCACGGACCATACCCTGTTCGCCAAGATCGAGGGTCGTGTTGCGTTCCAGGCCAAAGCCAACGGCCGCACCTTCGTATCGGTACTCCCGATCGCAGAGGCTGCTGAATAGACGGTGGATCAAATGGAGTCCGCCGGTCCCGACTGAACCGGCGGAGTCCAGATCATAGCGATCGAAGGCTCCAGGGGAGGCGGGAAACCGGCCTCCCCTTTTCTTTTGACTTGCTCACTTTGACTTAGTGACTTTCACGGAGCCGGACATGTTGCAGGATTTCTCGAGCGTGACCTTGGCCGAGGCGAGACCCAGCGTCGTCGCCACCGAACGGCTGACCTTGCGGCGGCCGACGCTGGCCGACGTCAGGACCATCGCCCGGCTCGCCAACGACCGCCGCGTCGCGGAAAACACCCGCCGCCTGCCGCACCCCTATTCGCAGGACGACGCCGTCGAGTTCATCCGCGCCACCGCCGCGCTCGGAGCTGAGACCGTGTTCCTGATCGAGCACGATAACGGCCCGGTCGGCATGGTCGGCATCGACTGCTCCACATCAGGCAATGCCGAACTCGGCTATTGGCTCGGCGTCGAGCATTGGGGCCGCGGCTTTGCCACCGAGGCGGCGCGCGGCGCGATCGATTTCTTCTTCGAGGAGTTCGAGGACGAGCATCTCCATGCCGGCGCGCGCGTCACCAATCCGGCCTCGCGCAAGGTGCTGGAGAAGTGCGGCTTCCAATGGAGCGGCGTGCAGCTGCATCGATTCCTGGCGCTGGGCTCCTCGACGCCGGTCGATTGCTTCCGCCTGTCGCGCGGCGTGTGGGCCTCGCTGAAGAGCTGGAGCAGCGCAAGACGGGTGCGGTAGGCGCGCTGCAGCGTCATTCACAACTGTCATCCCGGGGCGCGGCAAAGCCGCGAGCCCGGGATGACGTTGTGAGTGTAGCTACGCTGGCGGATTCACTTCCTCACTCGGACGCCCCAGATCGCGCTCGCGCAGATAAATATAGAACCCGGCGCCGATGATGATCGCGGCGCCGACGAGGGTTGCGACCGACGGCACGTCGCCGAACACGACGAAGCCGAAGATCACGGCCCAGACGATCATCGAATATTGGTACGGCACCACGACGCTGGCCGGCGCCAGCTTGAGCGAGCGGTTGACGCAGAACAGCGCGGTGACCGAAACCAGACCGGCGGCTGCGAAGATGACGAGGCTGCCAGCGGTCGGCGGCACCCAGTTGAAGGCCGATAGCACCGCGCCCAGCGAGAACGTGCCGACGAATTGCGTGGACGCCATCACGATGTCGGGCGTCTTGCGCAGGCTGCGCGTGATCAGCATCAGCGTCGCGAAGGACAGGCTGCCGCCGAGCGCGATCAACGCCGGCAGGCTGACGGTCTGGGCCGATGGCCGCAGCGCGATCAGGACGCCGCAGAAGCCGATCAGGATCGCGGTCCAGCGCCGCCAGCCGACCTTCTCCCCTAAGAAGATCGCCGACATCGCGGTGACGAAGATCGGGCCGGCGAGATAATAGGTGATGACGTCGGCAAGCGGCAGGTAGACGGTCGCAAGAAAGAAGGCGGCGACCTCCAGCGTTGAGAGCACGACGCGGAACAGCTGCAGGCCCGGCCGCTCCAGATGGAGGAACAGGTGACGCTGCTTCCAGATCAGCGGCGACAGCAGCAGCAGCGCCGCACAGGCGCGCAGGAACAGCAGCTGGCCCACCGAATGAGTCCCGACCAGGAACTTGCCCATGGCATCGCCGAACGAGAACATGAAGATCGACAGCACCATGAGCGCAATGCCGGCCAGCCGCGCGGAGCGGTCGTCATAGGCGGAGAGGTTCTTGAAGAGGGGCATTGCTGTCGTGGGTGGGAGCCGTCATTGCGAGGAGCTCTTGCGACGAAGCAATCCAGTCTGCTTCCGCAGAGACAGACTGGATTGCTTCGCTTCGCTCGCAATGACGAGCGGAGAGAGCGCGGAAATCCGACGATTAGAGTCGCCTGCGGTCGTTTTAATGACGTGGCCGCGCCGGACAAGCCCGCATCCGCCGAATTGAACGGATTGTCGCACTCCTCGCATCGCGGTAGCGATAACGCCCCAGCGACCGAGAGAGCTCCGACATGACCGATTTCGATCCCACCCAGCATCGCATGATCCCGACGCAACGCTGGTTTGAGGATTTCGTCGTCGGCGAGCGCTTCGTGCTGCCGGGCCGCACCCAGACGCCGGCGATCTTCGCGGCGTTCCAGACCGCGAGCGGCGACACCCATCCCGTGCATTACGACGTGGAATATTGCCGCAGCCGCGGCATGCCGCATCTGCTCGCCCACGGCTTCCAGACCCTGATCCACACCGCCCCCGGCGCCGGCCTGTTTCCGTTCATGGTCGAGGACTCCCTGGTCGGCTTCCTCGAGCAGTCGAGCCGGTTTCTCAAGCCGGTGTTCGCGGACGACACGATCTATCCGGCGCTCGAGGTCACCGAGCTCTTGCCGGGCCGCACGACCGGCGCGGTGACGCTGCGCAGCACGGTGTTCAACCAGCGCAAGGAGCTGGTGCTGGAGGGGATGCAGAAATTCCTGATCCGGAAGCGGCCGGCTGGTTAAGCACGCCCCAAGTTCGCAGAAATTCGGCCGATTTGCGGGTCTATCCGGGTTGCCGCGGGAGACCTGCTGGCCTACCTATGGCCGATGAAATTCCTTGACGAAGCAAAGGTCTATATCCGCTCCGGCGACGGCGGGAACGGCTGCGTGGCGTTCCGCCGCGAGAAGTTCATCGAGTTCGGCGGCCCCTCCGGCGGCAATGGCGGCCGCGGCGGCAACGTCATCATCGAGGTCGCCGACGGCCTCAACACGCTGATCGACTACCGCTACCAGCAGCACTTCAAGGCCCAGAAAGGCGAGAACGGCTCAGGCTCGGACCGCCACGGCGCCAACGGCAAGAACATCGTGCTGAAGGTGCCTGTCGGCACCCAGATCTTCGACGAGGACCGCGAAACGCTGATCCACGATTTCACCAAGGTCGGCGAGAAGTTCGTGCTGGCCGAGGGCGGCAATGGCGGCTTCGGCAACGCGCATTTCAAGTCGTCGACCAACCGCGCGCCGCGCAACGCCAATCCCGGCCAGCCCGGGGAAGAGCGCTGGATCTGGCTGCGGCTGAAGCTGATCGCCGATGCTGGCCTCGTCGGCCTGCCCAATGCCGGCAAGTCGACCTTCCTGTCCAAGGTCAGCGCGGCGAAGCCGAAGATCGCCGATTATCCCTTCACCACGCTGCATCCGCAGCTCGGCGTCGTGAACGCCGACGGCCGCGAATTCGTGCTGGCCGACATTCCCGGCCTGATCGAGGGCGCGCATGAGGGCGCCGGTCTCGGCGACCGCTTCCTCGGCCATGTCGAGCGCTGCCGCGTGCTGCTGCACCTGGTCGACGCAACCTGCGAGCATGCCGGCAAGGCCTACAAGACGGTGCGCAAGGAGCTCGACGCCTATGGCGACCAGCTCTCCGACAAGATTGAGATCGTCGCGCTGAACAAGATCGACGCAGTCGAGCCGGACGAATTGAAGAAGCAGAAGGAGCGGCTGAAGCGCGCCGCCAAGAAGACTCCGCTGCTGCTGTCCGGCGTGACCGGCCAGGGCGTCAAGGAAGCCTTGCGCGCGCTGGCCGAGGTGATCGGCGAAGCCCCGGTGTCGGCCAAGGCCAAGAGCGCGGCGGAAGCGGAGCCGTGGTCCGCGTGATTGTTCACGCTTGGAGACCCTCGTGGTGAGGAGCGCGGAACGCGCGTCTCGAACCATGAAGGCCCGGTTCTCGCGCGCGGCCATCCTTCGAGACGCCCGCTTTAGGCGGGCTCCTCAGGATGAGGGTCGGTGGTTGTGACTCAATCAAGTGGGCACTAGCTTGTCTTCGCGCGTCCGATATCGCAGCATCACACAATCAAGAAAATGCAGGGATGACGCATGGCGCGCGCGAAGAACGTTCTCTGGATCATGTGCGACCAGCTTCGCTATGATTATCTCGGCTGCACCGGCCATCCCACGCTGAAGACGCCCAATATCGACGCCATGGCCAGGCGCGGCGTGCTGTTCAGCAAGGCCTATGTGCAATCGCCGATCTGCGGGCCCTCGCGGATGTCGTTCTACACCGGCCGCTACATGCGCTCGCACGGCTCGCACTGGAACGGCTGGCCGCTGCGCGTCGGCGAGCCCACGCTCGGCGATCACCTCAAGAAGATCGGCGTGCGCAACGTGCTGGTCGGCAAGACCCATATGGCGCCCGATCTCGAAGGCATGAAGGCGCTCGGCATCCCCCCGGAATCGATCATCGGCGTGCATGTCGCCGAATGCGGGTTCGAGCCCTATGAACGCGACGACGGCCTGCATCCGACGGGGCGGCCGCGGCCGAAATACGACGAATATCTGCGCCAGCAGGGCTTTGAAGCGACCAATCCCTGGGAGCATTGGGCCAATTCAGGCGCGGCCGACGATGGCTCCTTGCAGAACGGCTGGCTGCTGGTGCATGCGGACAAGGCCGCGCGTGTGCCGGAGGAGCATTCCGAGACGCCCTACATGACGCGCCGCGCGATGGACTTCATCACCGAGGCCGAGACCGACGGCAAGCCGTGGTGCCTGCATCTGTCCTACATCAAGCCGCACTGGCCCTATATCGCGCCGGAGCCCTATGCCAGCATGTATTCCACCGACGACATGATCCCGGTGATCCGCTCCGAGCGCGAGCGTCAGAACCCGCATCCGGTGTTCGGTGCCTATATGGACATGCGGTACTCCCGCAACATGGCGCGCGATGACGCGCGGGAAAAGGTGATCCCGACCTATATGGGCCTGATCACGCAGATCGACGACCAGATGGGCGTGCTGATGAAGTTTCTGGAAGAGCGCGATCTGCTGGACACCACCATGATCGTGTTCACGTCGGATCATGGCGACTATCTCGGCGATCACTGGATGGGCGAGAAGGATCTGTTTCACGAGCAGTCGGCGAAGATTCCGCTGATCATCATCGATCCCTCGAAGGCGGCCGACGCCACGCGCGGCACGCGCAGCGACGCGCTGGTCGAGGCCATCGACCTTGCTCCCACCTTCGTCGATTATTTCGACGGCAAGGTGCCGGGCCACATCCTCGAGGGACGCTCGCTGCTGCCGCTGTTGCGCGGCGAGAGCCCGCCGGACTGGCGCAAGGTGGCGTTCTCCGAATACGACTATGCGATGCAGGATGTCAGGCTGAAGCTGAACCAGCCGATCGAGCGCTGCCGCCTGTTCATGGTGTTCGACGGCCGCTGGAAATACATCCATGCCTCCGGCTTCCGCCCGATGCTGTACGACCTCGAGACCGATCCGGAAGAATATCTGGATCGCGGCGATGACCCCGATTGCGCCGGCATCATCGCGCGATTGCAGGCCGAGCTGTTCGACTGGGCGCTACATCCGAACGGCCACATCACCACCCCGCGCGAGAAGATCGCGGCCTACGCCGACAACCAGCTCCAGGTGAAGAACGGCGTCCTGATCGGCATCTGGGACGAGACAGAGCTCGCCGCGATCAAGGACGGGATCACGCAGCGCAGGAAACTATAAGACCCTCATGGTGAGGAGGCGCGAAGCGCCGTCTCGAACCATGCAGGCCCGGCTAGTGCAGCGGGCCTTTCATCCTTCGAGACGCGCGCAAGAGCGCGCTCCTCAGGATGAGGGGATAAAGTGGAGCGCGCTACGCTTCCTAATTCTCGATCTTGTAGCCCGTCGCCTTCACGATCGGCTGCCACAACGCGGTGTTGGCGGCGAGCTCCTTGGTCAATCCGTCCGGGGTCGAGCCGACCGGAATGAGCCCGATCGCGGTGAGCTTCTCCTTCACCTCGGGCTTGGCCAGCGCCGCGCTCGCGGCCGCGGCGAGCTTGCCGGCGAAGTCCGGCGGGCTGCCGGCGGGAAGCCACATGCCGGGACGGGCGACACAAGGCCGACATGCGCCGTTTACCATCCCGATTGCCTTGCGCCGGTCACCGTCCTGCTGCAAAAGCAGGGCTCATCGGCGCCGCCTGCCGCTTCGCCGTCATTCCATCCAGCGCCAGCACGCAGAGACATGGCCAGCCCCGAACTCAGTCAATTCCGCCGCATCGTCGTCAAGGTCGGCTCGGCGTTGCTGGTCGATTCCGACAAGGGCGAGGTGCGGGCGTCCTGGCTGGCCGCGCTCGCCGACGACATGGCCAAGCTGCACGAGGAAGGGCGCGACGTCCTCGTGGTCTCCTCCGGTTCGATCGCGCTGGGCCGCAGCCGGCTGAAATTGCCGCGCGGCCCGCTGAAGCTGGAAGAGAGCCAGGCCGCGGCCGCAGTCGGCCAGATCGCGTTGGCCCGGATCTGGTCCGAGGTGCTCGGGACCCACGGCATCGGCACCGGCCAGATCCTGGTGACGCCGCAGGACACCGAGGAGCGCCGCCGCTATCTCAACGCGCGCTCCACCATCGGCAAGCTGCTGGAATGGCGCGCCATCCCCGTGATCAACGAAAACGACACGGTGGCGACCAACGAGATCCGCTACGGCGACAACGACCGCCTCGCCGCGCGCGTCGCCACCATGGCGAGCGCCGACCTGCTCGTGCTGCTGTCCGACATCGACGGGCTCTACGACGCTCCGCCGAAGAACAACCCGAACGCCAAGCTCATTCCGGTGGTCGAGAGCATCTCCTCGGAGATCGAGGCGGTGGCCGGCGATGCCGAATCCGAGCTGTCGCGCGGCGGCATGCGCACCAAGGTCGAGGCGGCCAAGATCGCCACGACAGGCGGCACGCATATGCTGATCGCCTCCGGCAAGATCGAGCATCCGCTGCGGGCGATCGCCGATGGCGGCCGCTGCACCTGGTTCCTGACGCCCGCCAACCCCATCACCTCGCGCAAGCGCTGGATCGCGGGCACGCTCGAGCCGAAGGGCACGCTGACGATCGATGCCGGCGCGGTGACGGCGCTGCGCGCCGGCGCCAGCCTGCTGCCAGCCGGCGTGATCAAGGTCGAGGGCCAGTTCGCCCGCGGCGATGCCGTGATCGTGCGCGGCCCCGACAGCAGCGAGGTCGGCCGCGGCCTGATCGCCTACGACGCCGACGAGGCCGAGCGGATCAGGGGCCGCTCCTCCCCGGACGTGATGGCCATCCTCGGCATCAGCGGCCGCGCCGAGATGATCCACCGCGACGATCTGGTGGTGGGCGGGTAGCGCCCTTTGCGCCGTCATTCCGGGATGGTCCGAAGGACCAGACCTCAGGTGCGCAATTGCGCACCGGGGAATCTCGAGATTCCGGGCTCGGTGCTCACGCACCGCCCCGGAATGACGTCGGGAGACCTGCCATACCCTGCCCGCCCTTCGCAAAAGCGGGATTTCCGTGCTAGGACACCGCCTTAGCAGAAGGTTGAAACTCCAATGGCCGCCCCCCTCAAAGCTATCGATGGCAATGCCGATCTCCAGACGCTGATGTCCGATCTCGGGACCCGTGCCCGCGCGGCCGCGCGGGTGCTGGCGCTGGCGCCGCCGGAGCAGAAGAACCGGGCGCTGGAAGCCATGGAGCGGGCGATCCGCAGCCATGCGGCCGCCATTCTTGCCGCCAATGCCGAGGACGTCGCCGAGGCCCGCGCCTCCGGTAACGCCACCTCCGCCTTCATCGACCGCCTGACGCTGACCGAGGGGCGGATCGAGGGCATGGCCGAGGGTATCGCCATCGTGCGCGGCATCGCCGATCCCGTCGGCACCGTCACCGAAAGCTGGCAGCGGCCGAACGGCATGACCATCGAGCGCGTGCGCGTGCCGCTCGGCGTCGTCGGCGTGATCTTCGAGAGCCGGCCGAACGTTGCGGCGGACGCCGGCGTGCTGTGCCTGAAATCCGGCAATGCCGTGATCCTGCGCGGCGGCTCCGACAGTTTCCGCTCGTGCCGCGCCATCCATGAGTGCCTGGTGCAGGGCCTGCGCGAAGCCGGCCTGCCTGAAGCTGCGATCACGCTGGTGCCGACGCGCGACCGCGCCGCGGTCGGCATGATGCTGTCAGGATTAAACGGCGCCATCGACGTGATCGTGCCGCGCGGGGGCAAGAGCCTCGTCGCCCGCGTCGAGCAGGAAGCGCGCGTGCCTGTCTTCGCGCATCTCGAAGGCGTCAACCACGTCTATGTCGATGCCAGCGCCGATCTCGCCATGGCGAAGTCGATCGTGCTCAACGCGAAGATGCGCCGCACCGGCGTCTGCGGCGCGGCCGAGACGCTGCTGGTCGACCGCGCCGCCGCCGGCAAGAATCTCAAGCCGCTGGTCGAGATGCTGCTCGATGCCGGCTGCGAAGTGCGTGGCGACGACGCGGTTCAGAAAACGGACGCGCGCGTCAAACCCGCCAGCGACGACGATTGGGACACCGAATATCTCGATGCGATCATCGCGGCGAAGGTGGTGGACGGCGTCGACGGCGCGATCGCGCACATCCAGAATCACGGCTCGCACCACACCGATGCGATCGTGAGTGCCGACGAGGCTGCGGCGAACAAGTTCCTCAGCGAGGTCGATTCCGCAATCGTGCTGCACAACGCCTCGACGCAGTTCGCCGATGGCGGCGAGTTCGGCTTCGGCGCCGAGATCGGCATCGCCACCGGCCGCTTCCATGCCCGCGGCCCTGTCGGCGCCGAGCAATTGACGAGCTTCAAATATCGCGTCCACGGCACCGGGCAGACACGGCCGTAAACGTCGCGAGGCGCGGGCATTGACCAACAATTTCGTCTTGCCGCGTTTCCTGGCGCAAGCGGTCCCGCCCTATACGGAGGGCATGCGCATCGGCCTGCTCGGCGGCTCGTTCAATCCGCCGCATCAGGCGCATCGTGCCATCAGCCAGTTCGCGCTGAAGCGATTGCAACTCGATCGCGTCTGGTGGCTGGTGACCCCCGGCAATCCGCTGAAGGAGAACGGCACGCTGCATGAGCTCGGCGAGCGCATGCAGGCCGCGCGCGACGTCGCCGACGATCCCAGGATCGAGGTCAGCTGTCTCGAATCCGTCATTCGCACCCGTTATACTATCGACACGATCAACACCTTGCGCCGCCGCCTCTCGGGCCTGCGCTTTGTCTGGATCATGGGCGCCGACAACCTCGCTCAATTCCATCGTTGGCAGCACTGGCGGCGCATCGCCGACCAGGTGCCGATCGCGGTGGTCGATCGCCCGCCGCAGAGTTTTCGCGCCCTCGCCTCGCCCGCTGCCAGGGCGTTGGCGCGCTACCGCCTGCCCGAGAAGAAGGCCCCGCTCCTTGCGGATCAGCCGGCGCCGGCCTGGGTCTTCCTGACCGGAATGAAGCTGAACCTGTCCTCGACAGGCCTGCGGAACCCGGACGGGAGCTGGAAAGGTACGAAGTGAGTCAGACCGTGGGGGAACGTGTGGGCTTCGGGCCTCTCTGGCATATTGAAACCCTTAACCCCACATGATGTAGTGTAACCGGTGGACGCCGGATTCGGCGTTCGCGATACAGTGAAAGGAATGGTCCCTGACCGCATCTGTATTGTCCAAGTCTACTTCCCCGAAGTCAGCTTCGACGAAGCCTGTTTTACCCAAGGTTGCCAAGCCGGCGCGTAAAACATCGACCAAAGCTGCGGCCTTGGAGGCGCAACCCGACGCCGACAAGACGCTGAGCCTGATCCTCTCCCGCCTCGAGGACATGAAGGCGGAAGAGACGGTCACCATCGACCTTCGCGGCAAATCGGCGTACTCCGACTACATGATCGTCACCACCGGCCGGGCCAACCGGCACGTCGGCGCGATCGCGGAAAACGTCACCAAGAGCCTGAAGGAAAACGGCATCAAGAACATCCATGTCGAGGGCTTGCCCAATTGCGACTGGGTGCTGATCGATTCCGGCGACGTGATCGTGCACGTGTTCAGACCCGAGGTCCGCGAGTTCTACAATCTCGAGCGATTGTACACCCAGGGCCCAGGGGCGGCGAAGGCGATCTAGGCTCCAAGGCGATCTAGGCTCGCTGGCCGATTTCGAATCGGCTGACGCGCATGCTAGCGTCGTGCGCGCGCATCATGCGCGCGGTGTTGAAAACGCGACCCTGAAAAGATCATGCGTGTTGCCGTCATTGCGGTGGGCCGGCTGAAGCAGGGGCCCGAACGGGAGCTTGCCGACCGCTATTTCGAGCGGTTCAGCGAAGCCGGCGGCAAGCTCGGATTCCGCGGGCTCAGCGTCCACGAAGTCGCCGAAAGCCGCGCGCGGGACACGGCGACGCGGATGGCCGAGGAGGCCGCGGCGATCTCGGCCCATGTCCCGGAAAAATCCGTCCTGGTGGCGCTGGACGAGCGCGGGCAGAATCTCGATTCCACCGTATTCGCACGGCATCTGGCGCGCTGGCGGGACGAAGGCGCCGGACATACTATCTTCATGATCGGAGGGGCGGACGGACTTTCGCCCGAATTGCGCCGTAAGGCCAAGCTCGCGATCGCGTTCGGCTCTGCGACCTGGCCGCACCAAATGGTCCGCGTCATGCTTCTGGAACAGCTTTACCGTGCCGCCACCATTCTGGCCGGCCATCCCTATCACCGCGCGTGATGCGCGCCACAACGAGCATCTTTGCCTAAGCGATGCGAGCGCCTGTCCTCAACCTGCTGCTGATCGCGAGCGTCCTGCAAACAGGCGTTCCGGGCGCAAGCCTCGCGCAGGCTCAGACGGCGCCGCCGCAGACCGCCGCGGTCTCGCCCGATGCCATCAAGCAGCGCGAGCAGGAGCTGGAAGCCGCCCGCGCCAGGCAGAAGAGCGCGGAAGAGGCACAGGCCAAGCTCAAGGCCGAGATCACCTCGCTGGGGAAGGACCGCACCCAGCTCAATCAGCAGCTGATCGACACCGCCGCCAATGTGCGCACGGTCGAGACCAAGATCGACGACACCGAAGCGCGGCTGCGAAGCCTGAACGGCCGCGAGCAGGAGATGCGCGCGTCGCTGGATTCGCGCCGCGGCGACATCGTCGAGGTGCTGGCGGCGCTGCAGCGGGCCGGGCGGCGGACGCCGCCGGCGCTGCTGGTGCGGCCCGAAGACGCGCTGCAATCCTTGCGCACCGCGATGCTGCTCGGCGCCGTGGTGCCGGAATTGCGCGGCCGCGCCGAAAAGATCGCAAGCGAGCTCGGCGAGCTCGTGGCCTTGCGCAAGACCATCGCCTCCGAGCGCGACCAGCTCGCCGCCGACCGCGACCGGGTCCGCAGCGACCAGACCCGGCTCACCGCCTTGGTCGAGGAGCGGCAGCGCCAGCAGGCGGCGCGCGAAAAGGATCTCGACGCCGAGAACGCGCGCGCGATCATGCTGTCGAAGCAGGTCGGCGACCTCCAGGGCCTGATCACCAAGATGGAGCAGGACCTGCAAAGCGCCGCCAAGGCCGCCGAGAAAGCAGCCGAGGCCGCAAGGCAGGCCGAGGCCAAGGAAGCCAAGCTGGCGGCCGCCAGCGCCAAGTCGGGCCCTGGCGCATTCAAGGACCGATCCCGGACCACCCCCGCCATCGCGTTCGCCTCGGCCAAGGGTCTGCTGCCGCTTCCGGTTAACGGTAACAAGATCAGGGATTTCGGCGGTTCCGACGGGGTCGGCGGGGTTCAGAAGGGCATTTCGCTGGCAACCAAGCCCGGCTCCCAGGTCACAACGCCGTGTGACGGCTGGGTGGTCTATTCCGGCCCGTTCCGCAGCTATGGACAACTCTTGATCCTCAACGCCGGGGGCGGGTATCATGTCCTGATCGCCGGGATGGAGCGTATTTCGGTCAACATCGGACAGTTCGTGCTCACGGGAGAGCCGGTCGCGACCATGGGGTCGACATCTCAAGTCGCCTCCATTCTCGCGACGAACGCGAGTCAACCTGTGCTGTATGTCGAGTTCCGTAAGGACGGCACTCCAATCGATCCAGGCCCATGGTGGGCCGCAAATGAAGGCGAGAAGGTTCGCGGATGATGCGCAAGACTTCAGTAATCCTCCTCAGCGCCGCCACCGGTGCAGCGCTGACGCTGTTCGTGACCCAGCCGCGCGCGGTCTTCATGGGCTCCAGCGCGCGAGCCGCCACCGCGGACACCTATCGCCAGCTCAACCTGTTCGGCGACGTGTTCGAGCGCGTGCGCTCCGACTATGTCGAGAAGCCCGACGACACCAAGCTGATCGAATCGGCCATCAGCGGCATGCTCACCGGCCTCGATCCGCATTCCAGCTACATGGACGCCAAGAGCTTCCGCGACATGCAGGTGCAGACGCGCGGTGAGTTCGGCGGCCTCGGCATCGAGGTCACGATGGAAGACGGCCTCATCAAGGTGGTCTCGCCGATCGACGACACGCCGGCCTCGCGCGCCGGCGTCATGGCCAACGACATCATCACCAATCTCGACGACGAGGCGGTGCAGGGCCTGACCCTGAACCAGGCGGTCGAGAAGATGCGCGGCCCGGTCAACACCAAGATCAAGCTCAAGATCATCCGCAAGGGCCAGGACAATCCGATCGACGTCACCCTGGTGCGCGACAACATCCGCGTCCGCTCGGTGCGCGCCCGCGTGGAGCAGGACGACATCGGCTATATCCGCATCACCACCTTCAACGAGCAGACCACCGAAGGGCTGAAGCGCGAGATCGGCAACCTTTCGAATCAGATCGGCGGCGACAAGCTCAAGGGCTTCATCATCGACCTGCGCAACAATCCGGGCGGCCTGCTCGAGGAAGCGGTCACCGTCTCCGACTCCTTCCTGGAGAAGGGCGAGATCGTCTCGACCCGCGGCCGCAATGCCGAGGAGACTCAGCGCCGCACCGCGCATTCGGGCGACCTCACCAAGGGCAAGCCGGTCATCGTGCTGGTCAATGGCGGCTCGGCCTCGGCGTCGGAGATTGTCGCCGGCGCGCTGCAGGACCACAAGCGCGCGACCATCGTCGGCACGCGCTCGTTCGGCAAGGGCTCGGTGCAGACCATCATCCCGCTCGGAAGCGGCAACGGCGCGCTGCGCCTGACCACGGCGCGCTATTACACGCCGTCGGGCAAGTCGATCCAAGCCAAGGGCATCGTGCCCGACATCGAGGTGCTGCAGGACGTGCCGGACGAGCTGAAGGCGCGCACCGACACCAAGGGCGAGGCTTCGCTGCGCGGCCATCTCAAGAACGACGGCGACGAGAAGACCGGCTCGCAATCCTACGTCCCGCCGGACGCCAAGGACGACAAGGCGCTCAAGCTCGCCGGCGACCTGCTCCACGGCATCAAGAACAGCGCCTCGGCCGCGCCCGCGCCCGGCGGCGATACCAAGGCCACGACCGACAAGCCCAAGGCGGCGAACTAGCGAACTAGGTCGGCGAACTAGGTCGACGAACCAGCTCGCGTATCACGCGATCCCTGAAGGGCGGCTCCATGAGCCGCCCTTTTTGCTTGGGAACTCCTGGCATCCCCGGCCTCTCCCGGCCTGCCGCCGCTTGACCTCGGCGTGGTATCGTCATTCGCAGTGATTCGGGATCGCGCATGACTGAAACGGCCGATGATCTGAGCGCTCCGCTCGGACAGGACAAGCCGCGCCGGAAACGCCGGCTGCGGCTGCCGTTCACGGCCACGCAGCTGCTTGCCGTGCTGCTCGGCCTGTTCCTTGTCACCTTTGCCGGCTTCGCCCTCTTCAACAAGGATCCGCTCGGCGGCGAGCCGATGACGCGGATCGCGATCAAGCCGGCGGACAAGGCAGCGGACGACAAGCCCGCCGCCGCTCAGGACAGCAAGCACGAGACCAAGGAGGCGCCGAAGCAGGCCTCTCCCGGCGAGCAGAAGACCGTCACCATGATCGACGGCTCCACCGGCGCCCGCCACGACGTGGTCATCGGCGGCGGCGATAGCGCCGACAAGGGCGATGCCGCAGCGTCGGCCCCGCCGCCCGTGATGGCCGGGATCAATCCGAAACTACTGGAGAAATCGCGCTACGGCATGATCCCGGTGGTGGCCGACGGGCTGAAGCCGTTCAACGTCTATGCCG
Source organism: Bradyrhizobium sp. A11 (assembly GCF_042077125.1). Taxonomy (NCBI): domain Bacteria; kingdom Pseudomonadati; phylum Pseudomonadota; class Alphaproteobacteria; order Hyphomicrobiales; family Nitrobacteraceae; genus Bradyrhizobium; species Bradyrhizobium sp. A11. The sequence goes on from NZ_CP149509.1 coordinate 6,682,088, forward strand.
CGGATGCCGACCGCGCCAAGGCCGCCAAGATGCCGGTGGTCGCCATCGTGATCGGCGGCCTCGGCGTCGGCGCCGCCAAGACCACCGACGCCATCATGAAGCTGCCGGGGGCGGTGACGCTGGCCTTCACGCCCTATGGCGCCGATCCCGGCAAGCTCGCCGAGCGGGCCCGTGCGCAGCGCCACGAGATCTTCCTGCAGATCCCGATGGAGCCCTACGATTTTCCCGACAACGACCCGGGACCGCAGACGCTGCTGACCTCGCTCAGCGCCGACCAGAACATGGACCGCCTGTACTGGCATCTGAGCCGGATGCAGGGCTATGCCGGCATCGCCAATTTCATGGGCGCCCGCTTCATCGCGACCGAGCCGGCGATGCAGCCGATCGTCCGCGAGGCGGCCAAGCGCGGCCTCGGCTTCTTCGACGACGGCTCCTCGCCCCGCAGCATCGCAGGCCAGACGGCAGCGAGCCAGGCCATGCCGTTCGGCAGGGGCGACATCGCGATCGACGTGGTGCCGACGGCGACCGAGATCGACCGCGCCCTGAACAAACTCGAATCGACGGCGCGCGAGCGCGGCATCGCCGTCGGCACGGCCTCCGCTTTGCCCGTCTCGATCGACCGCATCGCCGCGTGGACCAAGACATTGGCCGACCGGGGCATTCTCCTGGTGCCATTGACAACCGCGATGCTGAAATCAAAATCCAGCTAAATCAACGGATTGGTACGGCGCTTGTCCTGACGGGGGACCGGTTCAGCCGTACCGGCAGCATGTGAGAGGTCTGGCGGAATGGCGCGTTACGAGGATCTGCCCTACCGGACCTGTGTCGGTGTGATGCTGCTCAACAAGGAAGGCCGCGTGTTCATCGGCCGCCGCGCCGGCGGCATCGAGCATGTCGACGACACCCATGTCTGGCAGATGCCGCAAGGCGGCGTCGATCCCGGCGAGGACACCTGGGAGGCCGCCAAGCGCGAGCTGTACGAGGAGACCAGCGTGCGCTCGGTCGAGCGGCTCGGCGAGGTCCCGGAATGGCTCACTTACGACATTCCGCGCACGGTCGCCGGACGCGCCTGGAAAGGCCGCTACCGCGGCCAGCGCCAGAAATGGTACGCGGTGCGCTTCACCGGCAAGGACAGCGAGATCAACGTCGAAAAGCCCGGCGGCGGCGGCCACAAGGCCGAGTTCATCAGCTGGCGCTGGGAGCCGATGAAGAATTTGACCGGACTGATCATTCCGTTCAAGCGCCCGGTCTATGAACGCGTGGTGCAGGAATTTTCCGCGCTGGCGGACCAATAAATCGGATTCGCCCCGCCTTCGGTGCTAATGCATCGCCGGGACGACGATGAGAGATTGCGCGTGACGACTGAAAAGCCCTACCGCCCCAATGTGGGGATCGCGCTGTTCAATGCCGATGGCCGCGTGCTGGTCGGCCACCGTTTCAAGGGCGACGGACCCGAGATCATTTTGCCGGGGCTCGACTGGCAGATGCCGCAAGGCGGCGTCGACGAGGGCGAGAACTTGCGCGACGCGGCGATGCGCGAGCTCTGGGAGGAGACCAGCGTCGTCAGCGCGGACTATCTCGGCGAGACCGATTGGTTGACCTACGAATTCCCGCCCTACGACGGCCCACAGACGCATCGCCTGGCGAAATTCCGCGGCCAGCGCCAAAAGTGGTTCGCGCTGCGCTTCACCGGCACGGATGACGAGATCGACCCGCTGACGCCGCGCAACGGCCAGCCCGCCGAGTTCGACGCCTGGCGCTGGGAGCGCCTCGACCGCGTTGTCGACATCGTGGTGCCGTTCCGGCGCGAGGTCTATCGCGCGGTGGCTGGGCAGTTTGCGCCCTTCGCAAACTGAAAACCGCGAAAACAACCCCATGCACAGTAGAATGGGATTGAAATTGTTGGAGGATTTCGACCGGCCATTTGCGGCTGCGCGTGTGAGAGACCCTCATCTCTCGGTCAACAAAGTTTCAGCGCCCGCCACGGTCGGTGACGAGCGCTGAACCTGTTCAGGAATTCAGACTTGAGCCCCGAAGCGGCGCTCCGGGGCTTAGTGCATAGCCGTCGCGTTGAGCTGATGCTGGATGCTCTTGAAGTGGTCGAGCCGCTCGATGGCGTGATCGAGCTCGCCGCCTTCGTGCTCCTTCAGGCTCTCTTCCATCTCCGCGATCGTCTCGGCGAACTGGGCACGATCGAGCTCGGCCAGCGACGTCGCGACGTCGGCGAGCACGGTCAGGCCCTTTTCGGAGACCTCGGCGATGCCGCCGAGCACGATGATCTTCTCGTGCTTGCCGCCGGTGGTGATGGTGAGAATGCCGGGGCGGATCGCCGCCACGACCGGCGCATGCCCTGCCAGCACGCCGAAGTCACCCTCGACGCCGGGGATGTCGACCTGGTCGACCTCGCCCGAGAAGGCGAGCTTTTCCGGAGAGACGAGATCGAAATGGAAGGTGGCCATGGGAAACCTGCGAATAGCGAGTGGCGAATAGCGAGTGGCGGTCGGGAGCAGCGCGTCTTTCGCTACTCCCCATTCGCCATTCGCCCTTAGGCGGCTTCCGCCGCCAGCTTCTTGCCCTTCTCGACGGCTTCTTCGATGGTGCCGACCATGTAGAAGGCGGCTTCCGGCAGGTGGTCGTACTTGCCTTCCACGAGGCCCTTGAAGCCCTTGATGGTGTCGGCGAGGTCGACGAACTTGCCGGGCGAGCCCGTGAAGATTTCGGCGACGTGGAACGGCTGCGACATGAAGCGCTCGACCTTGCGGGCGCGGGCCACGGTCAGCTTGTCCTCTTCCGAAAGCTCGTCCATGCCGAGAATGGCGATGATGTCCTGCAGCGCCTTGTAGCGCTGCAGCACCTGCTGGACCTGGCGGGCCACCGCGTAATGCTCCTCGCCGACGACCAGCGGGGAGAGCATGCGCGAGGTCGAGTCGAGCGGGTCCACCGCCGGGTAGATGCCCTTTTCGGCGATCGAGCGCGACAGCGTCGTGGTCGCGTCAAGATGCGCGAACGAGGTCGCCGGCGCCGGGTCGGTCAAGTCGTCGGCCGGAACGTAGATGGCCTGCACCGAGGTGATCGAGCCCTTCTGCGTGGTGGTGATGCGCTCCTGCAGCGCGCCCATGTCGGTGGCGAGCGTCGGCTGATAACCCACCGCCGAAGGAATACGGCCGAGCAGCGCCGACACTTCCGAGCCGGCCTGGGTGAAGCGGAAGATGTTGTCGACGAAGAACAGCACGTCCTGGCCCTTGTCGCGGAAGTCTTCCGCAATGGTCAGACCCGTGAGCGCGACGCGGGCGCGGGCGCCGGGCGGCTCGTTCATCTGGCCGAACACCAGCGCGCACTTCGACTTCACGCTCGGATCGGGATTCTTCGGATCGGCGTTGACCTTGGATTCGATGAACTCGTGATAGAGGTCGTTGCCTTCGCGGGTGCGCTCGCCGACGCCGGCGAACACGGAGTAGCCCCCGTGCGCCTTGGCGACGTTGTTGATCAGCTCCTGAATCAGCACGGTCTTGCCGACGCCGGCGCCGCCGAACAGGCCGATCTTGCCGCCCTTGGCGTAGGGAGCCAGGAGATCGACGACCTTGATGCCGGTGACGAGAATTTCGGCTTCGGTGGACTGGTCGGTGTAGGTCGGCGCTTCCTGGTGGATGGCGCGCAGGCCTTCGGTCTTGACCGGACCGGCTTCGTCGATCGGCTCGCCGATGACGTTGATGATGCGGCCGAGCGTGCCTTCGCCGACGGGAACGCGGATCGGAGCGCCGGTGTCGGTCACTTCCTGGCCGCGGACCAGACCCTCGGTGGTGTCCATCGCGATGGTGCGGACGGTGGACTCGCCGAGATGCTGGGCGACTTCGAGCACCAGGCGGTTGCCGCCGTTCTTGGTCTCGAGCGAATTGAGAATGGCCGGGAGGTGGCCTTCGAACTGCACGTCGACGACGGCGCCGATGACCTGGGTGACGCGACCGACCTGGGCTGCCATTGAATGTCTCCTTCGATCCGAACTTCTAAACCGCGGTCAGCGTGACCGGGATGTTGCGTGTAATGGGTGCTGAAGCGTCCTGGTCAGACGGCCTCGGCGCCCGAGATGATTTCGATCAGTTCCTTGGTGATCTGCGCCTGACGCGTGCGGTTGTAGACCAGCGTCTGCTTGCGGATCATCTCACCGGCGTTGCGCGTCGCGTTGTCCATCGCGCTCATCTGCGCGCCGTAGAACGAGGCGTTGTTCTCGAGCAGCGCGCGGAAGATCTGGACCGCGAGATTGCGCGGCAACAGGCGGGTGAGGATCTCGTCCTCTTCCGGCTCGTATTCGTAGGACGTCGTGTTGGCGGCACCGCCCTCCTCGACCACCAGCGGAATGATCTGCTGGGCGGTCGGGATCTGCGCGATCACCGAGCGGAAGCGCGAATAGAACAGCGTGCAGACGTCGAACTCACCGTTGTCGAAACGCGCCAGCACCTTCCTGGCGATCTCCTCGGCATTGACGAAGCCGAGCTGGCGGACGCTGCGCAGGTCCATGTGCTCGACGATCTGCTTGTCGAACTGGCGGCGCAACTGCTCGTAGCCCTTGCGTCCCACGCAGAAGAACTTCACGTCCTTGCCCTGCGCCATCAGCGCCAAGGCGCGCTCGCGGGCGAGACGCACGATCGAGGAGTTGAAGGCGCCGGACAGGCCGCGCTCGCCGGTGCAGACCAGCAGCAGGTGGACCTGGTCCTTGCCGGTGCCGGCCAGCAGCACCGGTGCGCCGGGCGAGCTCGCCGCGGCGCTGGCGATGTTGGAGATCACCGCGCTCATCTTGTCGGCATAGGGACGCGCCGCTTCCGCGGCGGTCTGCGCCCGGCGCAGCTTGGAGGCTGCGACCATCTGCATGGCCTTGGTGATCTTCTGCGTCGCCTTGGTGGAGGCGATGCGGACGCGCATGTCTTTAAGTGACGCCATTCTTCGTCCCCGACGGTTCGATCGCTCGGATCAAGCCGCTAGCCTATCTCTGTCGTCATGCCCGGGCTCGTCCCGGGCATCCACGTCTTCGTCTCCACGCGCAGCGCGTGGATGGCCGGGCGGAAGCCCGGCCATGACGGCGCTTCAATTAAGCGAAGCTCTTCGCAAAGCCTTCGACCACCGACTTCAGCTTCGCAGCAACGTCGTCGGAGAGGTCGCGGCTGTCGCGGATCGCGTTGAGGATGTCGACGTGCTTGCCGCGCAGCAGCGAGAGCAGGCCGTCCTCGAACGCGCGCACCTTGTTGAGCGGCAGCGGATCGAGATAGCCGTTGGTGCCGGCCCAGATCACGCAGACCTGCTCTTCCATCTTCAGCGGCGAGAACTGCGGCTGCTTCAACAGCTCGGTGAGGCGCGAGCCGCGGTTGAGCAGGCGCTGGGTCGAGGCGTCCAAGTCGGAGCCGAACTGCGCGAATGCCGCCATTTCGCGGTACTGCGCTAGCTCGCCCTTGATCTTGCCGGCGACCTTCTTGGTGGCCTTGGTCTGCGCCGAGGAGCCGACGCGCGACACCGACAGACCGACGTTCACCGCGGGACGGATGCCCTGGAAGAACAGGTCGGTTTCCAGGAAGATCTGGCCGTCGGTGATCGAGATGACGTTGGTCGGGATGTAGGCCGACACGTCGTTGGCCTGGGTTTCGATGACCGGCAGCGCCGTCAGCGAGCCCGAACCCTGGTCCTTGTTCAGCTTCGCCGCGCGCTCGAGCAGGCGGGAGTGCAGATAGAACACGTCGCCCGGATAGGCTTCGCGGCCCGGCGGGCGGCGCAGCAGCAGCGACATCTGGCGATAGGCGACGGCCTGCTTCGACAGGTCGTCATAGATGATGACGGCGTGCATGCCGTTGTCGCGGAAGTACTCGCCCATGGTGCAGCCGGTGAACGGCGCGATGTACTGCATCGGCGCCGGATCCGAGGCGGTGGCGGCGACGATGATCGAGTATTCGAGCGCGCCCTGCTCTTCCAGCACCTTGACGAACTGGGCAACCGTGGAGCGCTTCTGGCCGACCGCGACGTAGACGCAGTACAGCTTGATGTTCTCGTCGGGCTGCGCGTTGAGCGGCTTCTGGTTCAGGATGGTGTCGAGCGCGATCGCGGTCTTGCCGGTCTGGCGGTCGCCGATGATCAGCTCGCGCTGGCCGCGGCCGATCGGGATCAGGGCGTCGATCGCCTTGAGGCCGGTCGCCATCGGCTCGCTCACCGACTTGCGCGGAATGATGCCGGGCGCCTTGACGTCGACGCGCATGCGCTTGTCGGCCTGGATCGGGCCTTTGCCGTCGATCGGGTTGCCGAGCGCGTCGACGACGCGGCCGAGCAGGCCCTTGCCGACCGGCGCGTCCACGATGGCGCGGGTGCGCTTGACGGTCTGGCCTTCCTTGATCTCGCGGTCGGCACCGAAAATAACGACGCCGACGTTGTCGGTTTCGAGGTTCAGCGCCATGCCGCGGGTGCCGTTCTCGAACTCGACCATTTCACCGGCCTGGACGTTGTCCAGACCGTAGACGCGGGCGATACCGTCGCCGACGGACAGCACCTGTCCGACTTCGGAGACTTCAGCTTCCTGGCCGAAATTCTTGATCTGGTCCTTGAGGATCGCGGAAATTTCCGCGGCGCGGATGTCCATCAGCCTGCCTCTTTCATCGCGTGCTTGATCGAATTGAGTTTGGTGCGAAGCGAACCATCGACCATGCGGCTGCCCAGCTTGACGACGAGGCCACCGATGATCGCGGGATCGACTTTCACGTTCAGCGCGACGTCCTTGCCGGTCACCGACTTCAGGGCAACCTTGAGGGCGTCGAGATTCTTGTCAGAGAGCGCTTCCGCCACCGTGACGTCGGCCGTCGTCTCGCCCTTGAACTTGGCGACGAGGGCGCGGTAGCCGCGAATGACGTCCGCCACCACGAACAGGCGGCGGTTGGCGGTCAGCACTTTGAGGAAATTGGCGGAGATGCCGGCGATGCCGGCCTTGGCCAGCACGGCCGACAGGGCCCTGGACTGGGCGTCGGCGGCGAACACCGGGCTACGGACGAGACGCTTCAGATCGGCGCTCTCGTTCAGCAGGGCCTCGAATTTCTCGAGATCGGCTTTGACCTCGTCGACCACTTTCTGATCGCGGGCCAGGTCGAACAAGGCCGTTGCATAACGGCCGGACACACCGGAAACGGAGGTATCTTCTGCAGCCACAGACGCGCTCTTTTTGCTGTCAAACTCGCAAGGGAAAAACCGTCGCCACGAAGCGGCGCCTAGCGATCCAAGCCCTTGGAATTCAAGCGGGACTTCGATTTTCGACCAGCACGGGACGTGCCGGGCTCGTTAAAATCGCGGCTTTGCTAACATAGCAGGCGCGCAGGTGCAACATGACGCCAAATTAAAGGCACGAGGTTCTGTCGCCAGTTCGTCGCACGCTGCGACATCTTTTGTCCGGTTCGGCGATCGGAGCAGGACTCGATCAAGGACTTGGATGGCGATCTTCCCGGTCGCGGAATTGGCGGGTTTGCCACTCTGCCCGGATTGGTTCCTGCCCCCAGTGCATAGCGGCCATGAACACGGATCGCTGAGCCGTGAATCCCGCGCCGACAGCTTCACTCGCCGAATACTTACCCAATTCTAAACGCCGGAAGGGATGACTTCGTTTTACAGTATTCGTGAGTAATCCATAGGTTAACAAATCGTTAAATGCGAAGATTAGCGAACATGAGATGAATATCTTGTTCGAGTAACAAGATGTTTCATGACGACACAGAACGGATTTACTGCCCAATTCACGCCGCATTGGGAATCGAAACGCCAGATCGCTCGCAAATTGATGGGGGCTCCACTTGCCACATATGTGGCAATACTAGCTTAGGGACCAATAAATGCTGTCTTTGAAGACGCTGGGCTTTGTGACCCGGCCGCGTACGGCGATTGCTTTCGTTGCCGCAACTCTCCTGATCGGTGGAATTGCCACCGAAGCTTCCGCCAAATCCCGCCACCACAAGCATCACCGCCACCACGCCCAGGCCGACACCAATGCCAGCTCCGACTGGCGCAACGCCAATGCGTCGATGAATCCGACCTCGGGCAGCGGCCACAGCTTCTCCGGCATGGCCTCCTTTTACGGCAACGAGTCCGGCAGCAAGACTGCCTCGGGCCAACGCTTCAACCAGAACGCCATGACCGCGGCGCACCGCTCGCTGCCGTTCGGCACCAAGCTGCGCGTCACCCACCGCGGCTCGAGCGTCATCGTCACCATCAACGACCGCGGCCCGTTCATTCGCGGCCGGGTTCTCGACCTCTCCACCGGTGCCGCCCGCGCCATCGGCCTCACCGGCGCCGGCGTCGGCCGCGTCACCGCGGAAGTCGTCTCCTAAGGCGCCAGCCGCGCCTCACATCAACGCGCGCAGTTTCCATCAATTTGATGCGCGCCTGAAACAAGCCCGCGGTCTTGGGGGACCGCGGGCTTTTTGTTTGGCGCACGTGTCCCGGCTCTGCAGCGCAGCGCTGAAGAGCGCTGCGCTGCGTCCGGGGCACGAGAGGAGAGAGTGGAGCTACAAAAAACTCTGCGGGTCGACGTCGACTTCGAGCTTCTGATTGCCTGATGGCTTCGGGCAGACCGCGAGCCAGTTGCGCAAGTAGTCCGACAGGTCGAAATTGCGCGCCGATTTCACCAGGATGCGGAAGCGGTAGCGGCCCTTGATCACGGCGAGCGGCGCTTCGGCCGGGCCGAGCACAACGACACGCTCGTCGCGCGGCGCGAGCGCGACCAGACGGCGGCCGAGACCTTCGGCGCTGGGGCGGTCGCCGGCGGAGATGATCAGGCTGGCGAGCCGGCCGAACGGCGGATAGAGCGTCTTCTCGCGCAGCTCGATCTCGCTGTCGTAGAAGGCCTCGCGGTCGCAGGCGATCAGCGCTCGCATCACGGGATGGTCGGGCTGGTAGGTCTGCAAGTACCCGACGCCGCGGCCCTGCTCGCGGCCGGCGCGGCCGATCACCTGGTTGAGCAATTGCCAGGTGCGCTCCGCCGCGCGCGGATCGCCGTTGGACAGGCCCAGATCGGCATCGACCACGCCGACCAGGTTGAGCCGCGGAAAATTGTGGCCCTTGGCCACCAGCTGCGTGCCGATGATGATGTCGACGCGGCCCTCCGCGATCTCGGCAAGCTCGCTTCGCATCGTCTCGATCGAAGTGACGAGATCGCTCGACAGCACCATGGTGCGCGCCTGCGGGAACAGCGCGGCCGCCTCTTCCTGCAGGCGCTCGACGCCGGGTCCGACCGCGACCAGGGATTCCTCGGCCGAGCAGTTCGGACAGATGTGCGGGCGCGGCATCGAGAAGCCGCAATGGTGACAGACCAAGCGCTGGCGGAAGCGGTGATCGACCAGCCAGGCATCGCAGATGGTGCAGGCGAAGCGATGGCCGCAGGCGCGGCACAGCGTCAGCGGCGCATAGCCGCGGCGATTGAGGAACAGCAGCGCCTGCTCGCGCCGCTCGATGGCGGTCCTGATCTCGCCGGCCAGCCGTGGCGAGATGAAGCGGCCGCGCGCGGGCGGCTCGCGGCGCATGTCGATGGCCTCGATATGCGGCATGTGCTGGCCGCCGAAGCGCGAGGGCAGCGCGATGCGCTGATAGCGGTTCTTGCGCGCATTGACCTCGGACTCCACCGACGGCGTCGCCGACGCCAGCACGACCGGGATCTTGGCGATATGCCCGCGCACCACCGCCATGTCGCGGGCATGATAATGCACGCCCTCGTCCTGCTTGTAGGCCTGGTCGTGCTCTTCATCGACCACGATCAGGCCGAGATCGGCGTAAGGCAGAAACAGCGACGAGCGCGCCCCGACCACGACCGGCGCGGTGCCCGAGGAGATCGCCGCCCAATTGCGCGCGCGCGTGCGCGGGGTGAGCTCGGAGTGCCACTCGATCGGCCGCACGCCGAAGCGCTGCGCGAAGCGATCGAGGAACTGGCCGGTGAGCGCGATCTCCGGCATCAGGATCAGCGATTGTCTGCCGCGGCGGATGGTTTCCGCGACGGCCTCGAAATAGACCTCGGTCTTGCCCGACCCCGTGACGCCGTCGAGCAGCGCGACGTGGAAGGTGCCGTTGGCGGCGAGCGCGCGCATCGCGTCCACGCCGGCCCGCTGCAGCGGCGAAAAATCCGGCCGGCCGAAATCCGGATCGGGTGCCGGGGGCGGCGCCGGCGGCGGCATCGGCTCGACCGTGAGCGTGCCTTCGTCGACGAGGCCGTCGATCACGCCTGAGGAGACGCCGGCCTCCTTGGCGGCCTCCGACTTGCCGTGCAGCAGCCGGTCCGACAGCAGCTCGATCACGCGCTGGCGCGCCGGCGTCAGCCGCTTCGGCGGCTCGCCGGTCAGGCGCACGCCGGGACGCACCCGCTCAGGACCGAGATTGTCGCCCATCCGCAGGCACATGCGCAGCACCATGCCGCGCGGGCTCAGCGTGTAATTGGCGACCCAGTCGACGACCTGGCGCAGCTCCGGCTTGAGCGGCGGGATGTCGAGCTTCTCGCTGACCTCCTTGAGACGGTTGTGCAGGCGCGGATCCGGATTGGCGTTCTCGCCCCAGACCACGGCCAGCACCTCGCGCGGCCCGAGCGGCACGCCGACGAGATCGCCCGCCTTCAGCTCCATGCCGCGCGGCACCTTGTAGGAATAGGTCTGGTCGAGCGCGACCGGCACCAGCACGTCGACCATGCCGGTCGCGTTGGTGGGGGCGGCGTTGCTGCGCGACGAATGATCCATCAACGGTCTTTGCAGGGAGAATCGGAACCCCGGGGGTGCGAAGGCTAGCGTCCGGGGGCGACCTTAGCGAACGATAAACGAGTGTGATGCGATATACTGTGCGGAATCATTCCGTCCAGAGCGCATGAGCAAAGCAGCCGCCCCTCAGATCGAGCTCGCCAGCGCCGATCCCTCGATCGCGCAGGAGATGACGCGCTGGCTGTCGCATCTCGGGGCCGAGCGGCGGTTGTCGCCGAAGACGCTGGAAGCCTATGGCCGCGACTTGCGGCAATGCCTGGATTTTCTCTGTGCCCATTGGGGCGAGCGCGTCACGCTCAAGCGTTTCGCCGCGCTGGAAGCCACCGACGTGCGCGCCTTCATGGCGATGCGCAGGGCCGACGACATCGCCGGCCGCAGTCTGATGCGTGCGCTCGCAGGGCTCCGCTCGTTCGGCCGCTTCCTCGAGCGCGAAGGCAAGGGCAAAGTCGGCGCCCTCTCCGCGATTCGGGCGCCGAAGGTGGCCAAGAGCCTGCCGAAGCCGCTGCCGATGGCTTCCGCGAAGCGTCTTGCCGATGCCGACGAGCGCGCCGGCGAGGACCGCGAGACCTGGATCCTGGCACGCGATGCCGCGGTGATGGCGCTGCTGTACGGCTCGGGCCTGCGCATCTCCGAAGCGCTCGGCCTGACGCGCCGCGAGGTGCCGCGGCCCGGCGAAGGCGACGTCCTGGTCGTGACCGGCAAGGGCAACAAGACCCGCATGGTGCCGGTGCTGCAGAACGTGCTCGAGCTGGTGCAGGAGTACGTTTCGATGTGCCCCTATCCGCTGCCGGCGGAAGGGCCGATCTTCGTCGGCGCGCGCGGCGGGCCCTTGAGCCCACGCATCATCCAGCTGGCGATGGAGCGTCTGCGCGGCGCGCTCGGCCTGCCCGACAGCGCCACCCCGCACGCGCTGCGCCATTCCTTCGCCACGCATCTGCTGTCGCGCGGCGGCGACTTGCGCGCCATCCAGGAATTGCTCGGCCATTCCTCGCTGTCGACCACGCAGGTCTATACCGGCATCGATTCCGAGCGCCTGCTCGAAGTCTATGCGAGCGCGCATCCGCGGCGCTAGCGGCTCAGTTGGCGAGATATTCGATATCGTAGACGTAATCCGATCCGCGTCCGACCTCGACGCGGACCATCGGCCTGAACTTCTCGAGACGCTCATAAAGCGGCGTTGTGACCTTCATTGTTCGGCCTCCGATGTCGACGAGGTAGTTGGTTCTGCGGCCACCCGACGTCCTTGGTTTGTCGACGCGGCCTTCGATCACGAGCCGGGGCGAGAAGTAGTCCAGATAGAGCATCCGCCCGGTTATCCAGGCTAATCCGCTGCCGAGAACGATGCCCAAGATCATCACCCCAAGCGCTTTCATCTTGTCTTTCAATGAGCCTTGAAGATCGAGCACGAGAAGCCGATGGCACACGATGGCCAGACCAAGAACGACGCCGCCAATATGAACGTCGTTGACCGCAATCATCGAGCTCTTGTCATAAAATATCAGCAGGATGGCATAAATGATGCCGATAGCGACAACGGGCCAAGCAACAAACCACGAGACATCAGTGTTGCGGACCTTCAACAGTATTAGCACCGCGATGACGACGAAGGGCCAGAAGCAGGCTGCAATGAATTCCGCTGTGGTCATGACAAACTACTAGAATGGTCTCAACCGCAAAACCATTAATTGCAATCGCCGCGAAACGTTGGCACTTGCGCCTGTCGCGCGGTTCGGTCAATCGTTGGTAAACAGGCAGGAGAGATTCATGGGTGCACACGAAAGCATGGAGCACGCCGAGCACGCCGAACACGCGTCCGGCTCGAACAAGAAGATCGCGCTCCTGATCGCGGTGCTGGCATTATTTCTTGCGATCTCGGAGACGCTCGGCAAGGGCGCGCAGACCGAATCGATCAGCAAGAACGTCGAGGCCGCCAATCTCTGGGCATTCTTCCAGGCCAAGAGCATCCGCCGCACCGTGGTGGTGACCGCAGGCGAGCAGGGCAAGCTCGCGCTCGCCGCCGCCGACGAGGCGCAGAAGCCCGCCGTGCAGAAGCAGATCGACGACTGGACCAGAACGGCGGCGCGCTACCGCTCCGAGCCTGAAACCGGCGAAGGCACCGAGCAGCTCGCCGAGAAGGCCAAGCATGCCGAGCACGCGCGCGACGAGGCGACCGCGAAATACCATCACTTCGAGCTGGCCTCGGCCGCGTTCCAGATCGGCATCGTGCTGGCCTCGGCCACCATCATCACTGGCATGCTTGCGCTGGCTTACGTCAGCGGCGTGCTGACCGTCGCCGGACTCATCATGACCGCGCTCGGCCTGTGGTGGCCGCATCTCTTGCATTTGCATTAGGACGCGCGGTGTCGCGCAGGCTTGAAGCCTCGCAGACGGTGTCATGCCCCGGCTTGACCGGGGCATCCAGCAGGCCGCGGCCTCTCGATTCAATCACTCACGTCTCTGGAATACTGGATCGCCCGGTCAAGCCGGGCGATGACAGCTGAGCGTGTGGCTGGCAACTACCGCGCCTCGTGGACGCTCTTCCTGAAGCGCTGGATCATGCGCAGCGTCCGTGACGACCATCCCTCGCCGTTGCCGGCAATCAGCTCGCGGATGCGCTGCTTGATCGGGTTGACCAGCTCGGCGGCCTTGGCGCGGATCCTCAGCACCAGATCGTAGATCCGCTCGAACCAGTGCATCTCCAGGAGCTTGTGGCGCGTCACGTCGAACACGAAGGCGGTGACGCCGACGCCGACCAGCTTTGCGAACACGATCATGAAGACCGCGCTGGTCCAGTATTCGTGCGCGAGCAGCCAGAGGCCGACCAGCTTGAGCGGAAACAGCGGCACGACCGGGACGGCGAACACGATCAGCGTCATGGCCGGCGACAGCGCATTGACGCGCTCCGTCAGCCAATGCTTGAAGCGCGCCAGCGGGATGGCCGCGACGATCCTGGCAACGATCGGCTCGAGATGGTCCCACAGCCAGGCTTCGATCAAAAAGATGATCGCAAGCAGGACCCAGAGCGGTTGAAGAAGGCGGCGCAGCATGTGTTTCCCGCCCGGTTCGGCGCTGGGCGTGGCTACATATGGATGGCCCGCTTGCCGACTGCAAGCGCGGCTTCCTTGACGGCCTCCGAGCGGGTCGGATGTGCGTGGCAGGTGCGCGCGAGATCTTCCGCACTGCCGCCGAACTCCATGAGAACACAGGCCTCGTGGATCATTTCGCCGGCTTCGCGGCCGATGATGTGCACGCCGAGCACGCGATCGGTCTTCGCATCTGCGAGAATCTTCACAAAGCCGTCAGTGGTCTGGTTGACCTTGGAGCGGCCATTGGCGGTGAACGGAAACTTGCCGACGGTATAGGCCACGCCCGCCTGCTTCAGCTCCTCCTCGGTCTTGCCGACGGAGGACACTTCCGGCGAGGTATACACAACGCCCGGGATCACATCGTAGTTCACATGGCCGGCCTGGCCGGCAATGATCTCGGCCACCGCAACGCCTTCGTCCTCGGCCTTGTGCGCCAGCATCGGGCCGGCAACGACGTCGCCGATGGCATAGACGCCCTTCACGCTGGTGGCGAAGTGCGGGTCGATCTGCACGCGGCCGCGATTGTCGAGCGCGACACCGGCTTCCTTCAGCCCGAGCGCGTCGGTGTAGGGCACGCGGCCGATGCAAACGAGCACGACATCGGCCTCCAGCGTCTCCGCAGTGCCGCCGGCCGCGGGCTCGATTGTCGCCTTCAGCGTCTTGCCGGAGGTATCGACGCCGGTGACCTTGGCCCCGAGCTTGAACGCAAAGCCCTGCTTTTCAAGGATGCGCTGGAATTGCTTGGCGATCTCGCCGTCCATGCCGGGCAGGATGCGGTCGAGGAATTCGACGACGACGACTTCGGCGCCCAAACGATGCCAGACCGAGCCGAGCTCAAGGCCGATCACGCCGGCGCCGACGATCAGGAGCTTGCCGGGGACCTTGTCCAGCGACAGCGCGCCGGTGGACGACACGATGCGCTTCTCGTCGATCTCGATGCCCTTGAGGCGCGCGATGTCCGAGCCGGTGGCGATCACGATGTTCTTGGTCTCGACCACCTGGGACTTGCCGTCGGCGGAAACCTCGACCTTGCCGCTCCCGAGGATCTTGCCGGTGCCCTTGAGCACGTCGATCTTGTTCTTCTTCATCAGGAATTCGACGCCCTTGACGTTGCCGTCGATGCCCTGCTGCTTGAAGTTCATCATCGCCGGAAGATCGAGCTTCGGCGCCGACACCGACACGCCCATCTTGGCGAAGGAGTGCGCGGCTTCCTCGAACATCTCGGAGGCGTGCAGCAGCGCCTTCGACGGCATGCAGCCGACATTGAGGCAGGTGCCGCCGAGGGTAGCGTTCTTTTCGATCACGGCGACCTTCATGCCGAGCTGGCTGGCGCGCACCGCGCAGACGTAACCGCCAGGTCCAGTGCCGATGACGACGAGATCGTAGGTAGCCATGAGAGAAGTCCCGTAAGTTTAGCGTGATGAGATTGTGTCAGCGTCCGCGCGGCGCGTCAGCGTCCGCCGGACACATCGAGAGTGGCTGCGGTGATGTAGGAGGCCTCGTCCGACATCAGCCAGAGGATGGCGTTCGCGATCTCGTCGGCGGTGCCGACGCGCTTCATCGGCACCATATGGGCCAGGCGATGGTGCCGGTCGGGCTCGCCGCCCGAGGCATGGATTTCGGTGTCGATCAGGCCGGGGCGAATGCCCGCGACGCGAATGCCTTCGCCGGCGACCTCATAGCCGAGGCCAGTGGTGAAGGAATCGATCGCGCCCTTGGAGGCGGCATAGTCGACATAGGTGTTGGGCGCGCCGAGCCTGGCGGCGACCGACGACAGATTGACGATCACGCCGCCCTCGCCGCCATGCCGGGTCGACATCCGCTTCACCGCCTCGCGCGCGCAGAGGATCGAGCCCGTGACGTTGACCGCCAGCACGCGTTGGATGCGCTCGGCCGACATCTCGTCGACGCGTACGCCGCTGGTGCCGACGATGCCGCCATTGTTGACGAGTGCGCCGAGCGTGCCGAGCTTGTCGGCCTCCTTGAACAGGTCGATGATGTCGCGCTCCTCGGCGACATCGCACTTCACCGCAACGGCCTTGCCGTTGCTGGCCTCGATCTGCGCCACCACCTCGTCGGCAGCCTTCTTGTTGCTGGCATAGCCGACCACAACCCGGTAGCCGCGCGCGGCCGCCGCGATCGCGGTCGCCCGCCCGATGCCGCGGCTGCCGCCGGTGATGACAACGACCTTATCCGTCACATCAGCCTCCATGGTTCGACACGCGCCGTCGTGCATGGCGACGGCGCTCGCAGAGCATCAGGAATCAGAGATCGAGCACCAGGCGCGCCGGATCTTCCAGGCTCTCCTTGACGCGAACCAGGAAGGTGACGGCTTCCTTGCCGTCGATGACGCGGTGATCGTAGGACAGCGCCAGGTACATCATCGGGCGGACCTCGATCTTGCCGCCGACGACCATCGGCCGCTCCTGGATCTTGTGCATGCCGAGGATGCCGGACTGCGGCGCGTTCAGGATCGGGGTCGACATCAGCGAGCCGTAGATGCCGCCATTGGTGATGGTGAAGGTGCCGCCCTGCATCTCGTCGATCTTGAGCTGGCCGTCGCGGGCGCGGCGGCCGAAATCGGCGATGCTCTTCTCGATGTCGGAGATCGACTTGTGGTCGCAGTCGCGCACCACAGGGACGACGAGGCCCTTGTCGGTGCCGACGGCGACGCCGATGTGATAATAATTCTTGTAGATCAGGTCGGTGCCGTCGATCTCGGCGTTGACCGCCGGGATGTCCTTCAGCGCCTGCACGACGGCCTTGGTGAAGAAGCCCATGAAGCCGAGCTTGGCGCCGTGCTTCTTCTCGAACGCGTCCTTGTAGTGCGCGCGCAGCGCCATGACGTTGGTCATGTCGACCTCGTTGAAGGTCGTCAGCATGGCCGCGGTGTTCTGCACGTCCTTGAGGCGGCGCGCGATGGTCTGGCGCAGCCGGGTCATCTTGACGCGCTCTTCGCGCGCGGCGTCATCGGCCGGCGACGGCGCGCGGACCTGCACGGCGGCGGCAGGCTGGTTGACCGGGGTCGGCGCCGAGGCCGCGCGCTCGATCGCAGCCAGCATGTCGCCCTTGGTGACGCGGCCGTCCTTGCCGGAGCCCGGAACGGTCGAGGCGTCGATGCCGGTCTCGGCGGAGAGTTTTCGCACCGAGGGCGCGAGCGGGGCATCGGCAGGCGGCGCCTTCGGCGCAGCGGCAGCGGCCGGAGCTGCAGCAGCGGGTGCGGGAGCAGAAGCGGGCTTCGCTGGCGCGGCGGCCGGCTTGGCTGCACCGGCACCTTCCGTGATCTGGCCGAGCAGCGCGCCGACCGCAACGGTCGCGCCATCGGCGGCGATGATCTCGCTCAGCGTGCCGGCGGAGGGCGCGGGCACTTCGATGGTGACCTTGTCGGTCTCGAGCTCCACCAGGGGCTCGTCGACGGCGACGGGATCGCCGGCCTTCTTGAACCAGCGGCCGATGGTGGCCTCGGTGACGGATTCGCCGAGCGTCGGCACACGAATTTCAGTCATGGTCTTTTCCTTAAGGGATCGCAGTCGCGGACAGGAATTCAAGTGTCATCGCCCGCCTAGTGCGCGCTTGCGCACTGGGGCGGGGCATGATGACAGCGTCTTAAAAACTTCTCAGCTCAGTGCTTCGTCCAGGAACGCCTTCAGCTGCGCCTGATGCTTGGACATCAGACCCGTGGCGGTCGCAGCGGAAGCGGCGCGGCCGACATAACGCGGACGCCGGCTCGCGCCGTTCACCTGATTCAGCACCCATTCCAGATAGGGCTCGATGAAGTGCCAGGCTCCCATGTTGCGGGGCTCTTCCTGGCACCACACCACTTCGGCCTTCTTGAAGCGCGACAGCTCGGCCACCAGCGCCTTCAGCGGCACCGGATAGAGCTGCTCGACGCGCATCAGATAGATGTCGTCGATGCCGCGCTTCTCGCGCTCCTCGTAGAGGTCGTAATAGACCTTGCCGGAGCACAGCACGATGCGGCGGACCTTCTCATCGGGGACGAGCTTGATCGCCTCGTTCGGCAGCATCTGGGCGTCATCATAGAGGATGCGGTGGAAGGTCGTACCCTTGGCCAGCTCCTCCAGACGCGACACCGCCCGCTTGTGACGCAGCAGCGACTTCGGCGTCATCATGATCAGCGGCTTGCGGATCTCGCGATGCAGCTGGCGGCGCAGCGCGTGGAAGTAATTCGCCGGCGTGGTCGGGTAGACCACCTGCATGTTGTCTTCGGCGCACATCTGCAGGAAACGCTCGAGCCGCGCCGAGGAATGCTCGGGTCCCTGGCCCTCATAGCCGTGCGGCAGCAGGCAGACGAGGCCGGACATGCGAAGCCATTTGCGCTCGCCCGAGGAGATGAACTGGTCGAACACGACCTGCGCGCCGTTGGCGAAGTCGCCGAACTGGGCTTCCCACAGCGTCAGCGTGTTCGGCTCGGCGAGCGAATAGCCGTATTCGAAGCCGAGCACGGCCTCTTCCGACAGCAGCGAGTTGATGACCTCGTAATGGCCCTGCTCGCCGCCGAGATGGTTGAACGGCGTGTAGCGGCTCTCGTCTTCCTGGTCGATCAGGACCGAGTGACGCTGCGAGAAGGTGCCGCGCTCGCAGTCCTGGCCGGACAGGCGGACATGGTGGTTCTCGTTCAAGAGCGTGCAGAACGCCAGCGCCTCGCCGGTTGCCCAGTCGATGCCGTTGCCGCTCTCGATCGCCTTGGAGCGGTTCTCCAGGAAGCGCTGGATGGTGCGGTGGACGCGGAAGCCGTCCGGCACCTTGGTGATCTTGCGGCCGATGTCCTTCAGGATCGGCAGATCGACGCCGGTGACGCCGCGGCGGGCGTCCTCTTCCTGGTCGGCGATCTTGAAGCCGGCCCACTTGCCGTCGAGCCAGTCGGCCTTGTTCGGCTTGTAGGAGGTGCCGGCCTCGAACTCGGCATCGAGCCGGGCGCGCCAGTCGGCCTTCAGCTTGTCGACCTCGCCCTCGGTGACCACGCCTTCGGCGATCAGGCGCTTGGAGTAGAGCGTGAGCGTCGAGGGATGGGCCGCGATGCGCTTGTACATCACCGGCTGGGTGAAAGCCGGCTCGTCGCCCTCATTGTGGCCGTAGCGGCGGTAGCACCACATGTCGATGACGACGGGCTTGTGGAACTTCTGCCGGAATTCGGTCGCGACCTTGGCCGCGAACACCACGGCTTCCGGATCGTCGCCGTTGACGTGGAAGATCGGCGCGTCGATCATCTTCGCCACATCCGACGGATAGGGCGAGGAGCGCGAGTAGCGCGGATAGGTGGTGAAGCCGATCTGGTTGTTGACGATGAAGTGCACGGAGCCGCCGGTGCGGTAGCCCTTCAGGTCGGACAGGCCAAAGCACTCGGCGACCACGCCCTGGCCGGCGAACGCGGCGTCGCCGTGCATCAGCAGCGGCATCACGGAGATGCGCATATCGGGCGGATCGCCGTGCTGGTCCTGCTTCGCGCGCACCTTGCCGAGCACCACGGGATCGACGATCTCGAGATGCGAGGGGTTGGCGGTCAGCGACAGATGGATGCGGTTGCCGTCGAACTCGCGGTCCGAGGAGGCGCCGAGGTGATACTTGACGTCGCCGGAGCCTTCGACCGCGTCGGGATTGGCCGAGCCGCCCTTGAATTCGTGGAACAGGGCGCGGTGCGCCTTGCCCATCACCTGGGTCAGCACGTTGAGACGGCCGCGATGCGGCATGCCGAGCACGATCTCCTTCACGCCGAGATTGCCGCCGCGCTTGATGATCTGCTCGAGCGCCGGGATCAGCGCCTCGCCGCCGTCGAGGCCGAAGCGCTTGGTGCCGGTGAACTTGGTGTCGCAGAACTTCTCGAAGCCTTCGGCCTCGACCAGCTTCATCAGGATGGCCCGGCGGCCTTCGCGGGTGAACGAGATCTCCTTGTCGGGCCCCTCGATGCGCTCCTGAATCCAGGCCTTCTGCGCGGCGTTGCTGATGTGCATGAACTCGACGCCGAGCGTCTGGCAGTAGGTACGCTCGCAGATCGCGGTGATCTCGCGCAAGGTGCCGTATTCGAGACCGAGCACGTGATCGAGGAAGATCTTGCGGTCGAAATCGGCTTCGCTGAAGCCGTAGGTGCGCGGATCGAGCTCTTCGCGGTTGCGCTGGGCTTCGATGCCGAGCGGATCGAGCTTGGCATGGAAATGACCGCGCATGCGGTAGGAGCGGATCAGCATCAGGGCGCGGACGGAATCGCGCGTCGCCTGGAGCAGGTCGGCGGAGGAGAGGCTTGCGCCCTTGTCACCGCCCTTGGCCTGCGCCTTGGCGGCGATCTTGGCGCCGACCGCCTTCTCGACTTCGGCCCAATTGCCGTCGAGAGCGGAGGTGAGATCGTCCTGCGGCGTCAGCGGCCAGTTGTCGCGCTCCCAGGACGGGCCTTCTGCGTTCTTCCGGACGTCAGCCGGCTGGTCGTTGAGGCTCTTGAAGAACTCCTGCCATTCGGCGTCGACCGAGGACGGGTCCTTCTCGTAGCGGGCGTAGATTTCGTCGATGTAGGTGGCGTTGGTGCCCTGCAAAAACGATGACAAGGCAAAGGCTGCGTTCGCGTCCTGGCGAGACATACTGGAGTTCCTGGCGATTTCGGTTCGCGCATAACAAACGGCGCTGGCACCGAGCTCCCCGGCAGAGGCTCGGCGCGACAGGCACCCTTTACCCTATTTGCTGCGAAACTTCGCCCGGAAAAGCACGAAGAAGTGAATTAGCCTTTCAACTTTTCGGCAAGCGTATGGCCGAGCCGGGCGGGCGACGGAGACACTGTAATCCCTGCCGATTTCATCGCCTCGGTCTTGGAACCGGCGTCGCCCTTGCCGCCCGAAATGATCGCGCCGGCATGACCCATGCGGCGGCCCGGAGGGGCGGTGACACCGGCGATAAAGCCGACCATCGGCTTCTTGCGGCCGCGCTTGGCCTCGTCCTTGAGGAACTGGGCGGCGTCCTCCTCGGCGGAGCCGCCGATCTCGCCGATCATGATGATCGATTCGGTCTTGGGATCGGCCAGCAGCATCTCCAGCACGTCGATGAACTCGGTGCCCTTGACCGGGTCGCCGCCGATGCCGACCGCGGTGGTCTGGCCGAGGCCCTCCTGGGAGGTCTGGAACACGGCTTCGTAAGTCAGCGTGCCCGAACGGGAGACGATGCCGACCGAGCCGGTCTTGAAGATGTTGGCGGGCATGATGCCGATCTTGCATTCGCCTGCGGTCATGACGCCCGGGCAGTTCGGCCCGATCAGGCGCGACTTGGAGCCGAGCAGCGAGCGCTTCACCCGCACCATGTCGAGAACGGGAATGCCCTCGGTGATGCAGACGATCAGCGGGATCTCGGCGTCGATGGCCTCGCAGATCGCATCCGCCGCGCCCGGCGGCGGCACGTAAATCACCGACGCATCCGCGCCGGTCTTCTCGCGCGCCTCGCGAACGGTGTCGAACACCGGCAGGCCCAGATGCGTCGAGCCGCCTTTGCCGGGCGAGGTGCCGCCGACCATCTTGGTGCCATAGGCGATCGCGGCCTCGGAATGGAAGGTGCCGTTCTTGCCGGTGAAGCCCTGGCAGATGACCTTGGTGTTCTTGTCGATCAGGATGGACATGAGGTCTGCTTTCGCGAACTAACGAGTGAGAGGTCAGTGGATGCGGCGGTAGACGCCGGTGAGCACGTCAGCCCAGCCTTCCGCGTCCGGCGAGAACTGAATCTTCAACGAGTAGGAATCCTCGTTGATGATCTCGTAGACGTGGCGCGCATTGCCGCGGAGCGAGCCGCGCACCAGCGTCAGGGTCTTGCCGACCCAGCCGCCGGAGGCGGGCGAGGGCGGCGTGTAGCCGAGCGAGTCGTACCAGAACAATTTGTAGGTCCGGTCGTCGCGGTCGTAGCTGAAGATGCCGTGGGTGGCGAAGATCTGCTTGCCGTCGCGCATCTGGACCGAGTCCTGGATCAGATAGAACCCGTTGAGATCCATGCGCGCGACGGTGCGCGAGGTCGCCGGCCCGCCCGCCGTCCAGCGCGACGGGAAGACCATCTCTTCGCCATCCCATTCACCGGCGAACGCGGCGAGGCGCGCATGCTCGGGAAGCGGGGATGATGCGGCGAGATGGTCCTGGGCCATGGCGTTAGCCTCCCTTGACGGCCTTCACGATCTTCTGCGCGGCGTCGTCGAGATTGTCGGCCGGCACTACGTTGAGGCCGGATTCACGGATGATCTTCTTGCCGAGCTCGACGTTGGTGCCTTCGAGGCGGACCACCAGCGGCACGCTGAGGCCGACTTCGCGAACCGCCGCCGTGACGCCCTCGGCGATCACGTCGCACTTCATGATGCCGCCGAAGATGTTGACCAGGATGCCCTTCACGTTGGGATCGGCGGTGATGATCTTGAAGGCGGCGGCGACCTTCTCCTTGCTGGCGCTGCCGCCGACGTCGAGGAAGTTCGCCGGCGCCATGCCGTAGAGCTTGATGATGTCCATCGTCGCCATGGCGAGACCGGCGCCGTTGACCATGCAGCCGATGTCGCCGTCGAGCGTGACATAGTTGAGATCGTATTTCGACGCCTCGATTTCCTTGGCGTCTTCCTCGGTCAGATCGCGCAACGACACCGCGATCTCGGGATGGCGGAACATGGCGTTGTCATCGAACGACACCTTGGCGTCGAGCACGCGGAGCTCACCCTGCTTGGTGACGACGAGCGGATTGATCTCCAGCATCGACATGTCCCTGGCGACGAAGGCGGCGTAGAGCTGCGCGGTGAGCTTCTCGGCCTGCTTGGCGAGGTCGCCGGACAGATTCAGCGCCTTCGCCACGGTGCGGCCGTGATGGCCCATGATGCCGGTGGCGGGATCGACCGAGAAAGTGACGATCTTCTCGGGCGTGTTGTGTGCGACGTCCTCGATGTTCACGCCGCCTTCGGTCGACACCACGAAGGAGACGCGCGAGGTCTCGCGGTCGACCAGGATCGAGAGGTAGAATTCCTTGTCGATGTCGGAGCCGTCCTCGATGTAGAGGCGGTTGACCTGCTTGCCGGCCGGGCCGGTCTGCACGGTCACCAGCGTGGCGCCCAGCATCTGCTTGGCGAATTCGTTGACCTCTTCCACCGACCTGGCGATGCGGACCCCGCCCTTGTCCCCGGCGGACGCCTCCTTGAACTTGCCCTTGCCGCGCCCGCCGGCATGGATCTGGCTCTTCACCACCCAGACCGGGCCGGGAAGCTTCCTTGCGGCGGCGTCGGAGTCCGAGGCCTTGAGAACTGCTACGCCGCGCGAGATCGGTACGCCGAATTCATGCAGCAGCGCTTTGGCCTGATATTCATGGATATTCATATGGTCGCTCCCTGAACCCGCGGGCGGTGACCTCTAGGGCCCACCTCAGTCTTGTGGCTGGCATACCATATACCACAGGAACTGCAACCCGGATTCTTTGACATCGAGATCTCTGCCGGAACCGGAACCCCACCCCGGTCAGCCGGGTCCGGAAGTGAAACCGCCGAAGACCGGGTTTCGATCTTCGGCGGGATTGTTTGCGCCTCAGCGGCCGAGAAGATCGGGTGCGATCTTCTTGCAGGCATCGACCAGACCCTGCACGGCACCGACCGACTTGTCGAAGGCCTCGCGATCCTTGCCGGCAAGCTCGATCTCGACGACGCGCTCGACGCCCTTGGCGCCGATCACGACGGGCACGCCGACATACATGTCCTTCACGCTGTACTCGCCGTTGAGATAGGCGGCGCAGGGCAGCACGCGCTTCTTGTCACGCAGATAGCTCTCGGCCATCGCGATTGCCGAGGCGGCCGGCGCGTAGAAGGCGGAGCCGGTCTTGAGCAGGTTGACGATCTCGGCGCCGCCGTTGCGGGTGCGGTCGACGATCTCGTCGAGGCGCGCCTGCGAGGTCCAGCCCATCTTGACGAGGTCGGGCAGCGGAATGCCGGCAACGGTGGAATACTTCACCAGCGGCACCATGGTGTCGCCATGGCCGCCGAGCACGAAGGCAGTGACGTCTTCAACGGAGACGTTGAACTCGTCGGCCAGGAAGTAGCGGAAGCGGGCCGAGTCCAGCACGCCGGCCATGCCGACGACCTTCTTGTGCGGCAGGCCGGAAGCCTTCTGCAGCGCCCAGACCATCGCGTCGAGCGGGTTGGTGATGCAGATGACGAAGGCGTCGGGCGCGTACTTCTTGATGCCGGCACCGACCTGCTCCATGACCTTGAGGTTGATGGAGAGCAGGTCGTCGCGGCTCATGCCGGGCTTGCGCGGCACGCCGGCGGTGACGATGCAGACCTTGGCATTGTCGAGCGCCTCGTAGGAATTGGCGCCGGTGTAGTGCGCGTCGAAGCCATCGACCGGCGAGGACTGCGCGATGTCGAGCGCCTTGCCCTGCGGCACGCCCTCGGCGATGTCGAACATCACGACGTCGCCCAGTTCCTTCAGGCCGATGAGGTGAGCCAGCGTTCCGCCGATCTGACCGGAGCCAATCAAAGC
The DNA here is from genome assembly GCF_042077125.1 of Bradyrhizobium sp. A11. NCBI lineage: Bacteria > Pseudomonadati > Pseudomonadota > Alphaproteobacteria > Hyphomicrobiales > Nitrobacteraceae > Bradyrhizobium > Bradyrhizobium sp. A11. Next base: position 6,706,403 of record NZ_CP149509.1, read on the forward strand.
AATCTTGTCGCGCGCCATGTGAGCCTGTCCTTTAGACACGTAAGGAGGGGAAAACTGAGACGGGTGGTTATCCCTTTCGCCTCCCCCGTTCAAGTCGCCCAATGCCCAATTGTCGGGCTTGGCGCGGCCGCGGGCACGCAGCCCTGTCATTCCGGGGCGTGCGGAGCACGACCCCGGAATCTCGCGCGACAATCTCGGGATTCCGGGTTCGCGCTGACGCGCGCCCGGAATGACGGCGGTGGCAAATAGGACTTAAGTCTCTACCAGGCCCTTGGTGGAGCCGCTGGCGGTGGAATCCTTGCGGCCGTGAGCCAGCGCCAGGTAGGATTCCGAACTCATCTCGATCAGGCGCGAGGCGGTCCGCTTGAATTCCATGGCCTCAGTGCCCTCATGGGCGAGGTACAGCGAAATCGGGTTGGCGTCGGCCGAGGCCATCAGCTTCACCGCATTGTCGTAGAGCGTGTCGATCAGCGTGATGAAGCGCTTGACGGCGTTGCGCTGGGAGAAATCCATCACTGGAATATGGTCGACCAGGATGGTGTGATAATCGTGCGCCAGCCTGAGGTAATCCGATGCGCCGAGCGGCTTCTCGCAGAGGTCGGCGAACGAAAACCGCGCCACGCCGTGAGCGGAGCACGGCACGTGCAGGATGCGGCCCTTGATCGAAATGTCGCGCGAGCGGCATTTGGCGCCGCCCGACATCCGCGACCAGGCGCGATCGAGCGCAGCGTCCGCATCGCGATCGGCCGGCGTCAGCCACATCGGCACGCCCTGCAGCTTCTCCAGCCGGAAGTCGGTGCGCGCATCGAGCCGCGCGACGTCCATGTGGTCGGTGATCTGCTTGATGAAGGGCAGGAACAGCGACCGGTTCAGGCCGCCTTTGTAGAGATCGTCAGGCGCCACGTTGGAGGTCGCGACCACGACGGTGCCGAGCTCGAACAATTTGGCGAACAGGCGCCCCAGGATCATCGCATCCGCGATGTCGGTGACGTGGAATTCGTCGAAGCAGAGCAGCCAGCTCTCCTCGAAGATCGCATTCGCGGTCAGTGCGATGACGTCGCCGTCGGCGATCTCGCCGCGCGCGATGCTCTGGCGATAGTCGTAGATGCGCTCATGCACGTCGGCCATGAATTCGTGGAAATGCGCGCGGCGCTTGTGCTCGACATCGGAGTGCTGGAAGAACAGATCCATCAGCATGGTCTTGCCGCGGCCGACCTCGCCATGGATGTAGAGCCCGCGCGGCACATCGTCCCTGTCACCGCCGCCGAACAGGCGGCTGAGCAGGCCCTGCTTGCGTTTGGGGCTGTAGGTCGCAAGCCGCAGGTCCAGCGCCGCATAGGCCTCGGCGACCTCCGCCTGCGCAGCATCGGCCTCGATCGCGCCGGAGGCGATCTGGGCCTGATAGGCTTCGCTGAAGGGGGAACTCGGGGTCGAGAGCATGGCCCTTTACCGCCAGAGAAAGCGGCAAATTGCAATGGTATATTGGCGCAAGGGGCGTATGCACTTATCCTCACCGACGTGAGGCAGGTGAATAACTGGAATATCAGATAGTTACGCGGCTATTCGAGGTTCTGTATGGCTCTTAATATTGATGACCCCGAGACCGAACACCTCATGCGGAGGCTGGCGCAACTCACCGGCGAGTCCGTTGTAGTCGCAACGAAGCGAGCTATCCAGGAGCGGCTTCCTCGGCTCGACGACCAACAGCGCAAAGCTGCTCTCTTGGACGATATGGCCGCGATCCGCCGACGCTGGAGCGAGCTGCCTGTTGTCGCTGACCCGACGGCGGATGAAGTTGTCGTCTTTGACGAACACGGATTACCAATTTGACCACGATAGACGTTACGCGTGCGCGCGCTGTGTAATCCGTCTCCTTGCGGGCCAGCTACTCGCACAGCTCGTAGGCGTCCTCGACAACGTAAGGGCCGCCGCCGGTCGAGGCGCGCGAGGAGAACAGCACGAACCGCTCGGCCATGAACGCCTTGCTCGGGAAATAGCCGCGCAGCGAGAGATAGTCGGCGACGTCGCGGTCGGTGGCATCGTGCAGCCGGGCCAGCGTCACATGCGGAATGAACTTGCGGCCTTCGGGATTGAGACCGATCCGCTGCATCATGCGTTCGAGCTCGGCCTGCAATTCCATCAGCGGCTTGCTCGGCGCGATGGTCGCGACGACGGCGCGCGGCTTGCGGCCGCCGAAACTGGTCAGGCCCTGCACCTTGACCTCGAAGGGCTTGCGGTCGACGCGAAACAGCATCGAGGCGATCTCGTTGGCGGAGACGCCGTCGATATCGCCGATGAAGCGCAAGGTGACGTGATAATTTTCGGGATCGATCCAGCGGGCGCCGGGAAGGCCTCCTCTCAAGTTGGAAAGCGCCTGGCCGATCTCGGCCGGAATTTCCAGACCCGTGAACAAACGCGGCATCGTTTCGCACTCCCGATGCTTGGGTACGATCCCTGAGCAGGATCATATCCAAATTAGAGCCGGCGACGAATCACCGGTACCCTGATTCCTATCGCAGTTGTGTGACTCTGCGAAGCATGCCGCGCCTCACCCCGGTAAAACCCTGGGAATTACTGATAGCGCTGCCTGCTTTCAACGCCGTTGCTCAGCGATCGTGCCAACGAATGCCTGCACGGCGGGCATGATGTTGCCGACGATAATGTCGACGCCTTCAGCGGTCGGATGAATGCCGTCGGGCTGGTTGAGCTTGGCGTCGGCCGCAACGCCCTCCAGAAAGAAGGGGTAGAGCGGCACGTCGAATTGTTTCGCCAGATCCGGATAAATCGAATTGAATCGCGCGGCATAATCGGCGCCGTAATTCGGCGGCGCCAGCATGCCGCACAGCATCACCGCGATCTTGCGCGCCTTGAGCCGCTGGACGATGTCGGCGAGCGCGGCGCGCGCCAGATCGGGAGCGATGCCGCGCAGGGCGTCGTTGGCGCCGAGCTCGACGATGACGCCGTCGGTTCCCTCGGGGACCGACCAGTCGAGCCGGTCGCGGCCGCCGGAAGTGGTGTCGCCGGACACCCCGGCATTGGTCATATCGACCGCTATGCCCTTGACTTGCAAGGCCTTTTTGAGCTTCTGGGGGAACGCGTCCTGAGCCGGCAGGCCGAGGCCGGCGCTCAGGGAATCGCCGAGCACGACGAGCTTGATCGGCTTTGTCGCGTCCGCCCAGGCCGGGTTCGCCATTGTCATGAAGGCGAGCATCAACACGGCTATGTGCATGAACAATCCGTAACGCCTCTCGACCGCGCTATCGGAGTTGCCATATGACCGGACCATGGACACTCGCATCGATCCCTCTTCGCTCGCCGTCACGTCGGCGGACACCATCGCCATCTCCAACGTCAATCTCTCATTGGGCACGGGCGCGGCACGCGTTCATATCCTCAAGAATATCAGCTTGCGGGTCGGCCGTAGCGAGACGGTCGGCCTGATCGGCCCGTCAGGCTCGGGCAAATCCACGCTGCTGATGGTGATGGCGGGGCTGGAGCGTCCTGACAGCGGAGAGGTGGTGGTCTCAGGCACGCCTTTCAATGCCCTCGACGAGGATGCGCTGGCCCGCTTCCGCGGCCGCCAGGTCGGCATCGTCTTCCAGTCCTTTCATCTGATCCCCACCATGACGGCGCTGGAGAATGTCGCGGTGCCGCTCGAGCTTGCGGGCAATCCCGATGCCGCGAGGCGCGCGGCAGAGGAGCTGCAATCGGTCGGGCTCGGCGACCGCCTGCATCATTATCCGACGCAGCTCTCGGGCGGCGAGCAGCAGCGTGTCGCGCTGGCCCGCGCGCTGGCGCCCGATCCCGCCATCCTCGTCGCCGACGAGCCGACCGGCAATCTCGACGAGGCCACCGGACAACAGATCGTCGATCTCCTGTTCAGCAAGCACGCCGAGCGCGGCATGACCCTGGTGCTGGTGACGCACGATTCCTCGCTGGCGCATCGCTGCGATCGCGTGATCCGCCTGCGCTCGGGCCGCATCGACACGCAGACTGCGCCGGCATGAGCACGGCGGCCGAACCCTTTGCGAAGCCGAACGGGGTCGCGCTGTCGCTGCGTTATGCGCTGCGCGAATTGCGCGGCGGCCTGCGCGGCTTCTACGTCTTCATCGCCTGTATCGCGCTCGGCGTGATGGCGATCGCCGGCGTCGGCTCGGTGTCGGCGAGCCTCTCCGACGGCCTTGCCCGCGAGGGCCGCACGCTGCTCGGCGGCGACGTCTCCTTCGTGCTGTTCCAGCGCGAAGCCAAGCCCGAGGAGGTTGCCTTCCTGCGCTCGCGCGGCACGGTGTCGACCGCCGCCACCTTGCGCGGCATGGCGCGCGCGGCCGACGGCCAGCTCGCACTGGTCGAGATGAAGGCGGTCGACGACACCTATCCGATGCTGGGCCAGCTCACGCTGGCGCCACAGCTGGCGATGTCCGACCTGCTCGCGGAGCGCGACGGCGCGTTCGGCGCGGCCGCCGATCCGACCCTGCTGGCGCGGCTGTCGCTGAAGACCGGCGACCGTGTCACGATCGGCTCGGCGACCTTCCAGATCCGCTCGACGGTCGAAGCCGAGCCCGACAAGCTCGCCGGCGGCATCGGCTTCGGCCCGCGCTTCCTGATCAGCCAGGCCGGCCTGCGCGCCACCGACCTGATCCAGCCCGGCAGCCTGGTGCGCTGGGTCTACCGGGTGAAGCTGCCTGAAGCCGCCAACAACGAGCGCGCCACCGAAGCCTTCATCGCGGATGCGCGGAGCGCGGCGCCGCAGGCGGGCTGGGAGATCCGCAGCCGCTCCAACGCCTCGCCGCAGCTCGAACGCAACATCAACCGCTTCACCCAGTTCCTGACGCTGGTCGGGCTCGCCGCGCTGCTGGTCGGCGGTGTCGGCGTCGCCAATGCGGTGAAGAGCCATATCGACCGCCGGATCGAGGTGATCGCGACCCTCAAGGCCGTCGGCGCCACCGGCCGCGACGTGTTCGGCATCTATCTGGCGCAGGTTCTCGTGCTCGCGGGCATCGGCTCGGTGATCGGCCTTGCGCTCGGCGCCGCCATGCCGTTCGCCATCGTCGGCCTGTTCGGCAAGCTGCTGCCGCTGCCGGTGGTGCCGGCCGTGCATGCCGACGAGCTCGCGCTGTCGTTCGTCTACGGCCTCCTGACCGCGCTGGCCTTCGGCCTGTGGCCGCTCGGACGCGTCCACGACGTACCGGTGGCCGCCTTGTTCCGCGACACCGTCAGCTCGGAATGGCACCGGCCGCGCGCGGGCTATCTCGTGTTCATGGGCGTGGTGATCGCCCTGCTCATCACCGTGGTGATCGGGCTCTCCTTCGACAAGCGCATCGCCGCGGTGTTCGTGGCCTCCTCGGTCGTCGTGTTCGCGCTGCTGCGCGGCATCGCCGCCCTGCTGATGGCGATCGCGCGGCGGCTGCCGCGGACGCGGCTGCCGATGCTGCGGCTTGCGATCGCCAACATCCACCGGCCGGGCGCACTGACGCCTTCGGTCGTGCTGTCGCTGGGGCTCGGGCTGGCCGTGCTCGTCACCATCACCCAGATCGACGGCAATCTGCGGCGGCAGTTCCTCGCGGCCCTCCCCGATCAGGCACCGTCGTTCTTCTTCATCGACATTCCGAGCGGGCAGGCCGCACCGTTTGACGATTATCTCCGCAAGATCGCGCCCGGCGCGAAGGTCGAGGACGTCCCGATGCTGCGCGGGCGCATCGTCGCCGCGCGCGGGCTGCGTGCCGAAGAGCTCAAGCCGTCCGCCGATTCCGAATGGGTGCTGCAGAGCGACCGCGGCCTGACCTATACCGGCGAGCTGCCGAAGGGCTCCAAGGTGGTCGAGGGTGAATGGTGGAGCGCCGATTATTCCGGCCCGACGCTGGTCTCGATGGAGAAGAAGATCGCCGACGGACTGGGCCTCAAGCTCGGCGACGAGATCGTGGTCAACGTGCTCGGCCGCGACATCCCGGCCAGGATCGGCAATCTGCGCACCATCGACTGGCAGGGGCTCGGCATCAACTTCGTCCTGGTGTTCTCGCCGAACGCCTTCAAGGGCGCGCCGCACACCCATATCGCGACGTTGACGGAACCGGGCGGAAATGCCGCAGCCGACGGCAAGATCATCAGGCAGGTGGCCGACGCCTATCCGATGGTGACGAGCGTGCGGGTGCGCGAGGTGATGGAGACCGTCGGCTCGGTGGTGACCAATCTGGCGCTGGCGATTCGCGGCGCCAGCGCGGTGACCCTGATCTCGGCGATCCTGGTGCTGGGCGGGGCGCTTGCCGCCGGTCATCGCCACCGGGTCTACGATGCCGTGATCCTGAAGACGCTGGGCGCGACGCGGCTGCGGCTGCTGGGCGCCTATGCGCTCGAATACCTCCTGATCGGGCTCGCCACCGCCTTGTTCGGGGTGATCGCCGGCAGCGTCGCGGCCTGGATGATCGTGACGCGGCTGATGACGCTCAGCTTCGTCTGGCAGGCCGGCAGCGCGGCCGGGGTTGTGGCGGCCGCGCTCGTCGTCACCGTCGGGCTCGGGCTCGCGGGCACGCTGCTGGCGTTGAACAAAAAGCCTGCCACGGTGTTGCGGAATTTGTGACAAATGGTAGCGGATGCCCGCACCGATGCGGAATCGCATGATTCCCGCGATTAACCACGACTGCTCGTCAGGTTCGCGTCAGGATTGCCGCCAAGGGCGACATTCAGCCGCGCGTGGAAGGTTGCAGCGGATGTGTTAGTTTCCCACATATCGAATGGGTTCGGAGTCCGGATCGTTAGCCAAAATTTAGCCGGCTGGCGTCGGTATCCGAGATAGAATTTGACGAACCGGCGGCATGGCGACCCTCGTGCCGGACCGGACCAACCAACGGGAATTCGACCATGTCGGACCTAGACCGTAACTACGCTTCTCCTTTCGGCAGGGCCGCCGGGCGTGTTGACGCCGCGACGGTCGATGCCGGCCTGCGCGCCTACATGCTGCGCATCTACAACTACATGACCATCGGCCTGGCCATCACCGGCCTTGCCGCGCTCGGCGTCTACATGGCTGCCGTGACCGACGTCGCGACGCCGGACGCGGTGCGCGTCGGCAAGCTGTTCCTGACGCCGTTCGGCTACGCGATGTTCGTCAGCCCCCTGAAGTGGCTGTTCATGCTCGCGCCGCTGGCGATGGTGTTCGTGATCTCGGCGGGCATCAACCGTCTGGCTCCCTCGACCGCCCAGATCCTGTTCTGGGTGTTCTCGGCGCTGATGGGCATCTCGCTGTCGTCGATCTTCCTGGTGTTCACGCACACCTCGATCGTGCGGGTGTTCTTCATCACCGCGGCCACCTTCGGTGCCCTGAGCCTCTATGGCTACACCACCAAGCGTGACCTCACCGGCATGGGCTCGTTCCTGTTCATGGGCCTGATCGGTATCGTTCTCGCCAGCCTGGTGAACCTGTTCCTGGCCAGCTCGATGCTGCAGTTCATCGTGTCGGTGGTCGGCGTGCTGGTGTTCTCGGGCCTCACCGCCTGGGATACCCAGCGGCTGAAGAACGACTACATCTACGGCTATGCCTCGGCCGGCGGTGACATCGCAGAGCGCGCGGCCATCACCGGCGCACTGTCGCTGTACCTGAACTTCATCAACCTGTTCACGCTGCTGCTGCAGCTGCTCGGCCAGCGCGAGTAGGCGACGGACCAGAGCGAACGACACGAACCCCGGCCGCGAGGCCGGGGTTTTTGTTTGGGTGAGTCATGAACTTCTCGTCATGCCCGGGCTCGTCCCGGGCATCCACGACCTCGGCAGTCGAAGGCGCGGAAGAACGTGGATGGCCGGGACAAGCCCGGCCATGACGTATGCGGGAACAGCGTTGCTCATCGCTACGTCCCTGCTATCTTCACGCCATGTCCGCACCCGAAATCAGGCCCACGCTAGAGGCCGACCTTCCCGCCATCACCGCCATCTACCAGCAGGCCGTCCGCGAGGGCACCGCGACATTCGAGCTGGAGCCGCCCGACCTCGCGGAGATGACGCGCCGCTACCGCACGCTGATCGACGGTGGCTATCCCTATTTCGTCGCCATCCTCGAGGGACGCGTGGCCGGCTACGCCTATGCCGGCGCCTACCGGCCGCGGCCCGCCTATCGCTTCACGGTCGAGAACTCGATCTATCTCGATCCATCTTTCCACCGCCGCGGCATCGGCTCGTTGCTGCTCGAGCGGCTGGTTGCCGAATGCGAGGCGCGCGGCTTTCGCCAGATGATCGCGGTGATCGGCGATTCCGCCAATGCCGGCTCGATCGGCCTGCACACCAGGGGCGGCTTCAGGATGATCGGCACGCATCCCAATGTCGGGCTGAAATTCGGCCGCTGGCTGGACACGGTGATGATGCAGCGCGACCTCGGCGAGGGCGCGAGAACGGTGCCAACGAAATAAGCGGTCCCGGAGGATGGGCAAAGCGGCTTGTCCGCCGTAGCTCGAAGAGCGAAGGCGGAAGCGTGCCCACGATCTGCGGCGATCGAGACAGGACGTGGGCACGGCGCTTTGCGCCTTTGCCCACCCTACGGCACCGCTCGTCCGTCTACACCACCGCCAGCTTCCGATCGATCACCAGCAGCACGCGCTCCAGCTCGTGGCCGCGGCGCAGGATCAGGCCGGTCGCCGAAATCACGCTGTACATGCCCTGCTTGCGCGCCAGGCGCGGATCCTTCTCGATACGATAGATCGGCACTTCCGAGGCGCGGCGATAGACCGAGAAAACGGCGCGGTCCTTCAGGAAGTCGATGGCATAGTCGCGCCACTCGCCGTCGGCGACCATGCGGCCGTAGAGATTGAGGATACGGTTCAGCTCGAGCCGGTTGAACGTCACCCTGCTCTGTTGCGCATTCACGGCGGCGGAGCGCGCCGCCGCGCGCTGCTCGCTCGGATCGGCATCCTCCGACATCAGACTCATGGAGAGCCTCCTCATCGCACGGCTTGAACCCCGGTCCGCGAACCGTCCCCGGAACCGGATCATGACAAGGGTATGATTGCGCCAACCGTTGTTCGCCGCAAGGGCCCTTGATGGAACCCGGTGTCTGCTTTCAACCGGTCGAATCAGCCGGCACTCCTCCCACACGCAAAGGTGGAACTCTGTCGCGGCAAACCGTCACGGGATCGTTAGCAGGAATCATAGTATCGCCGCTTTTCCGCCTAGCGACTGCCGCCCTGCACTGCGAGAAGATTCACGTGCGTTGACCCGGTCCTTTCGGTTCCGGATTCCTCAGCCCCCAGCCCCCCGGGGTCGAACAGGATCGGGTCTGTACGCGCCACAAGGAGGGCCAACGCAAGTTGGTCCTTTTTTGTTTGTGCCGGGATGTTGCTGGCGACGTGCGACCGTCTCTCCAAGCATCCGAGGCAAGACTCTCTCGCCTCATCCTGAGGGCCGCGCACTTGCGCGGCGTCTCGAAGATGAAAGGCCCGAGCTGCACCGGCGGGGGCCTTGCATGGTTCGAGACGCGCGCAAGGGCGCGCTCCTCACCATGAGGGTTGAGAGTATGTTCGACTCAAAGGATTCGAAGCGCGCTCTTCAATGCAGCGACGTGTACGCCGCGCCCAGCATCGGGCCCGGTCGTTCGCGGCTGCCGTCCTGGACGTAGACCACAGCGCCATCGACGCCGTCGCGCGTGAGGTTCTCGATCGGCACCGTCCAGCTTTCCGGACGCCCGGTCCAGTCGCCGACCTTGAGCAGGTTGCGCACCACGTTGTGATAGGTGACCTGCTGCCCGCGATTCTCGCCGCGGGTGATCGCGATCGGCACCGACTTGGCGATCGAGCAGATCCAGACCTCGCCGCGCGAGACGGCCGGCTCGTTGCTCGCGGCGACCGAGACGTTGATCTGCTTGCCCGCGAGCGACATGGTCACCGGCACGCTCATCACGCCCGTACCCTTGGTGGCCTTGCCGATCGCATTCTCGATGCCGGCACGATCGTTGCCGACGACATGGGTGGAGCCGTTGACCACGACCTGCGGGGTGTAGACCTCGCGGTCGCCACGCACGCGCGAATAGGCACGCTGCCGCGCCGAGAAACGCGAATCAGCCAGCGTGTCCTTCCAGCCCAGATAGTCCCAATAATCGATCGGCATGCTCAGCGCGATGATCGACGGGTCTTTCGAAAGATCGCCGATGATCTGGTCGGCGGGCGGGCAGGACGAGCAGCCCTGCGAGGTGAACAGTTCGACGACGGCACGGGGTTCAGCCTCGGCGGGCCGGATGACGGCGACGATGGCACAGATGCCGAGAGCTCCCGACCACAGCGCACCAGACCAACGCGAAAGATGAGAAGCCGTCATTGCTGTCATGTCGAACGTCACACACCGTCACTCATAGGGAAGGATTCTATCGCCTGATGGTCACCGTAGTCTTACGGGCACGGCAGTCCGTCCGATGCGAAGCTTTTCGCCGGGCGGGCCGATTCGAAGCGTGCCGCAAACGCGCGAAGGCGGCCTTGTGATAGGCCGCCTTCGTTTGGGCTTCTACTCACTTCGCAGTGAGCCATTGTTCACAAATCCGCGCTTACGCCGCGAGCTTGCGCAGCACGTAGTGCAGGATACCGCCGTTGCGGTAGTAGTCGAGCTCGTCCAGCGTATCGATGCGGCAGAGCAGCGAAACGCGCTGCAACGAGCCGTCGCCGGAGACGATCTCCGCGGTCAGCTTCTGGCGCGGCTTGAGGTCGCCGACGAGGCCGCGCAGCGTGACCTTCTCGTCGCCCTTCAGGCCGAGCGAGGACCAGGAGGTGCCTTCCTCGAAGGTCAGCGGCAGCACGCCCATACCGACGAGGTTGGAGCGATGGATGCGCTCGAAGCTCTGGCAGATCACGGCGCGCACGCCAAGCAGACGCGTGCCCTTGGCCGCCCAGTCGCGCGAGGAGCCGTTGCCGTATTCGGCACCGGCGAACACCACCAGCGGCACCTTCTCTTCCTGGTACTTCATTGCGGCGTCATAGATCGACATCTGCTCGCCGTCGGGCCAGTGCTTGGTGAGGCCGCCTTCCGGAATGTTGCCGTCGGCGCCCTTCAGCATGAAGTTCTTGATGCGGATGTTGGCGAAGGTGCCACGCATCATCACTTCGTGGTTGCCGCGGCGCGTGCCGTACTGGTTGAAGTCGGCGGGACGCACCTGGTGCTCGCTGAGATACTTGCCCGCGGGCGAGGTGAGCTTGATCGAACCGGCCGGCGAAATGTGGTCGGTGGTGATCTTGTCGCCGAACATGGCGAGGATGCGCGCCTCGACGATATCGGTGACCGGCTCCGGCTCCTTCTTCATGCCGTCAAAATAGGGCGGGTTCTGCACGTAGGTCGAAGACATGTTCCAGCGATAGGTCTCGCTCTCGACCGTCTTGATCTTGCGCCAGTTGGTGTCGCCCTTGAACACGTCGGCGTACTTCTTCTTGAAGATCGACGCGGTCACGAACTTCTTCATGAAGGCGTTGATCTCCTTGGTCGTCGGCCAGATGTCCTTCAGGTAGACCGGCTTGCCGTCCTTGCCCTCGCCGAGCGGCTCGGTGGCGAGGTTCTTGGTGACGCTGCCGGCGAGCGCGTAGGCAACGACCAGCGGCGGCGAGGCCAGGTAGTTCGCCTGCACGTCCGGCGAGACGCGGCCTTCGAAGTTGCGGTTGCCGGAGAGCACGGCGGCCGCGACCACACCGTTGTCGTTGATCGATTTCGAGATCTCTTCAGGCAGCGGACCGGAATTGCCGATGCAGGTGGTGCAGCCGAAGCCGACCAGATTGAAGCCGACCTTGTCGAGATAGGGCTGCAGGCCGGAATTGGCGAGATATTCGGCGACCACCTGGCTGCCCGGGGCGAGCGAGGTCTTCACCCACGGCTTGGCCTTGAGGCCCTTCGCCGCGGCGTTGCGCGCCAGCAGGCCGGCGCCGATCAGGACGCTCGGATTCGAGGTGTTGGTGCAGGAGGTGATCGCGGCGATCACGACGTCGCCATGGCCGATGTCGAAGTTCTTGCCTTCGACCGGGAAGCGCTTGGTGGGCTCCTCGGCCTTCTTGTACTCGCTGCCGAGCGCAAGCGAGAAGCCCTCCGCGACGGTCGGCAGCGCGATGCGGCCTTCCGGGCGCTTCGGGCCGGCCATCGACGGCACGACGTCGCCGAGGTCGAGGGTCAGCGTTTCCGTGAACACCGGATCGGGCGACTTGGCGGTGCGGAACAGGCCCTGCGCCTTGGCATAGGCCTGCACCAGCGCAACGCGCGCCGAGGCACGGCCGGAGGTCTTGAGATAGTCGAGCGCGGCGGCGTCCACAGGGAAGAAGCCGCAGGTCGCGCCGTATTCGGGGGCCATGTTGGCGATGGTGGCCTTGTCGGCAACGGAGAGGTGGTCGAGACCGGGGCCGAAGAACTCGACGAACTTGCCGACCACGCCGAGCTTGCGCAGCATCTGCGTCACGGTCAGCACGAGGTCGGTCGCGGTGACGCCTTCCTTCAGCGCGCCCTTCAGCTTGAAGCCGACGACGTTGGGCAGCAGCATCGACAGCGGCTGGCCGAGCATGCAGGCTTCCGCCTCGATGCCGCCGACGCCCCAGCCGAGCACGGCCAGACCGTTGACCATGGTGGTGTGGGAGTCGGTGCCGACCAGCGAATCGGGATAGGCGACCTCGAAGGTGCCGGTCTTCTTGCCGACCGTCATCTTCTCCTTCTTGGTCCAGACCGTCTGGGCCAGGTATTCCAGGTTGACCTGGTGGCAGATGCCGGTGCCGGGCGGCACGACGGAGAAGTTCGAGAACGCCTTCTGGCCCCACTTCAGGAACTCGTAGCGCTCCTGGTTCTGCTTGTATTCCTCGGTGACGTTCTTGCCGAAGGCCTTGTTGTCGCCGAAGAAGTTCACGATCACGGAGTGGTCGATGACGAGGTCGACCGGCACCAGGGGATTGATCTTCTCGGCATCGCCGCCGAGCTTCTGCATCGCGTTGCGCATCGCGGCGAGGTCGACCACCGCCGGCACGCCGGTGAAGTCCTGCATCAGCACGCGCGCCGGACGGAACGCGATCTCATGCTCCAGCGACTTCTTGCGTAGCCATTTGGAGACGGCGACGATGTCCTCTTTCTTGACCGAACGGCCGTCCTCGTTGCGCAGCAGGTTCTCGAGCAGCACCTTCATCGAATAGGGGAGTTTGGAAATTCCCTTCAGACCATTCTTCTCGGCCGTGGGCAGGCTGTAATAGACGTAGGTCTTGGCGCCGACCTTGAGGGTCTTTTTGCATTTGAAGCTGTCGAGCGAGGTCATGTAGGAATCCCAATTGTTAGCTATACCCGGCAGGGTATCTTAACACCGTCAGCGTATCAGGCTGGGCCGCTTGCAGGGGCAGGTTGAGTTGCTGCATCAAGTAGTTCCGGGCTTATAGAAGCTTTCTAACCGCACCGCCACAGCCACAATCGTGCCGCAGCAATCGCGAGCCAAAAATTCCCATGCGCTACCCCAAGTTTTCCTGAGGCCCGGCTTTGAGTGAATTGAAACGAGGCGAGATGCGGCTCTCCGGACAGGGAGTTGCCTGCGTGCGGGGCGGCCGCCAGGTGTTTGCCGGGCTCGATTTCGCCGCGGTCTCCGGCGAGGCCGTGGCGGTGGTCGGCCGCAACGGCTCGGGCAAGACCTCGCTGCTGCGGCTGATCGCGGGCCTGCTGGTGCCGGCGGGCGGCCAGATCGCGCTCGCAGGCGGCGATGCCGAGCTGACGCTGCCCGAGCAGTGCCATTATCTCGGCCATCGCGATGCCTTGAAGCCGGCCCTCAGCGTGGCGGAGAACCTGACCTTTTGGGCTGATTTCCTGGGCGGCGAGCGCGGTGACGCCGCCGCGACCCTCGCCACCGTCGGGCTCGACCATGCCACCCATCTGCCTGCGGGCTTCCTCTCGGCGGGCCAGCGCCGCCGGCTGTCGCTGGCGCGCCTGCTGACCGTCCGCCGCCCGGTCTGGCTGCTGGACGAGCCCACCAATGCGCTGGACGTTGCCGGCCAGGACATGTTTGGCGGCCTGATGCGCGAGCACCTCGCGCGCGGCGGCCTCATCGTCGCGGCGACCCATGCCCCGCTCGGGATCGAATCCCGGGAGCTGCGGATCGGGGGTGCGGCGTGATTCCCCTGCACCCTCAGCTTTCCGAGCGGCTAGGCACCGGCCTCGCCGTTCCCTCGCCTCTCTCCTCTGGGGGAGCCTTCGTCGTCGAGACACCCTCTCCCCAGCCCTCCCCCGCAAGCGGGGGAGGGAGCGCACCGCCCCTGGGGCGCGCCGGAGCCACCCCATGATCGCCCTGTCCGCCCTCATCCACCGGGACATCCGGATCGCGCTCCGCGTCGGTGGCGGGGCGCTGATCGGGGTGCTGTTCTTCCTGACCGTGGTGGTGCTGATGCCGTTCGCGGTCGGGCCCGATCTGGCGCTGCTGTCGCGGCTGGGGCCGGCCATCCTCTGGCTCGGCGCGCTGCTGGCGAGCCTGCTGACCCTGGACCGGCTGTTCATGGCCGACCACGAGGATGGCTCGCTCGACCTGATCACGATGAGCCGGACCCCGCTGGAACTCGCCTGCGCCGCCAAGGCGCTGGCGCATTGGCTGGCGGCGGGCCTGCCGCTGATTGTCGCAACCCCCGTGCTCGGCCTGCTGCTCAACCTCGACATGGTCGCGACCGGGGCGGTGGCGCTGACGCTGCTGGCAGGCACCCCGGCGCTGACCTTCACCGGCATGATCGGCGCGGCGCTGGCGGTCACGCTGCACCGCGGCGGCCTGCTGATGGCGGTGCTGGTGCTGCCGCTGTCGATTCCGGTGCTGATTTTCGGGGTTGCGGCCTCGCAGGCCGTGATCGTCGGCCCGATGACGTTCGGCGCGCCGTTCTCGATCCTGTGCGCGCTGTCGCTGGTCAGCCTCGTGATCGGCCCCTTCGCAGCCGCAGCGAGCTTGCGGCACGGGCTCGATTGAGATGCACGCGACCGGCCTTGACCCGGATCAACTTTCACCGCGCGCTTTCGTGCTGATTGCCTGAGCGGCCATCGATGATTATCAGGGTACCATGTCACTGATCGACCTCGCCAACCCCACGCGGTTCCTCGCGCTGACAGCGCGGGTCCTGCCGTGGCTCGCGGCCGCGACCGTCGTCCTGCTCGCGATCGGTCTCTATCAAGCCGCGCTCGCGCCCGACGACTACCAGCAGGGCGCGACGGTGAAGATCATGTTCATCCACGTGCCCAATGCCTGGCTGTCGATGTTCGTCTGGGGCGTCATGAGCATCGCCTCGCTGGGCACGCTGGTGTGGCGGCATCCGCTCGCCGACGTCGCCGCCAAGGCGGCCGCGCCGATCGGCGCCGCCTTCACCTTCCTGGCGCTGCTCACGGGATCGCTGTGGGGCCGGCCGATGTGGGGCACCTATTGGGAATGGGATGCGCGGCTGACCTCGGTGCTGATCCTGTTCCTGATGTATCTCGGCCTGATGGCGCTGTGGCGCGCGGTCGACGATCCCTCGCGCGCGGCACGCGCCGCCGCGGTGCTGACCCTGGTCGGCGCGCTCAATCTGCCGATCATCAAATTCTCCGTCGACTGGTGGAACACGCTGCACCAGCCGGCCTCTGTGATGCGCATGGGCGGATCGGCCCTCGACAAATCGTTCCTGATTCCGCTCCTGGTGATGGCGATCGCCTTCACGCTGCTGTTCGTGACGCTGCATCTGGCGGCGATGCGCAACGAGATCCTGCGCCGCCGGGTCCGCTCGCTGCAGATGATGCAGGCGAGCCGCGTCGCGTTCTCGAGCGAGATGGGCGCCGGCTCGCGCGGGCAAAATGCGAACGAAGTCGGGGCCGCATGATGATGTCGCTCGGTCCCTATGCATCCTTCATCGTGACGTCCTATGCGGCGGCGGCATTCGTGGTCGCGATCCTGATCGGCTGGATTGCGCTCGACTATCGCAATCAGACCCAGCGCCTGCGCGAGCTGGAGGAGCGCGGCATCACGCGCCGGTCCGGCAGCAGCGCGACGGACCTGCGATGAGCGATCAACCCGCCTCCGCGGCGCCGCAGCGCCGCACCTTCCTGATGGTGCTGCCGCTGATCGCCTTCATCGGGCTTGCGCTGCTGTTCTGGTTCCGGCTCGGCAGCGGCGATATCTCACGGATTCCTTCGGCGCTGATCGGCCGTCCGGCGCCGCAGACCATTTTGCCTGAGCTCGCGGGATTGCAGGACAACGGCGCGCAGGTGCCGGGCCTCGATCCCGCCGCGTTCAAGGGCAAGGTCAGCCTCGTCAATGTCTGGGCGTCCTGGTGCGTACCGTGCCACGACGAGGCGCCGCTGCTGACCGAGCTCGCCAAGGACAAGCGCTTCCAGCTGGTCGGCATCAATTACAAGGACGCCGCCGACAACGCGCGCCGCTTCCTCGGCCGCTACGGCAACCCGTTCAGTCGTGTCGGCGTCGACGCCAACGGCCGCGCCTCGATCGAATGGGGCGTCTACGGCGTGCCGGAGACATTCGTCGTCGGCCGCGAGGGCACCATCGTCTACAAGCTGGTCGGCCCGATCACGCCGGACAATCTGCGGACGGTGCTGATGCCGCAGATGGAGAAGGCGTTGAACGCCGGCTCGTAAGCCATCTCGTGCCCCGGACGCAGCGCAGCGATCCTTCATCGATGCGCTGCAGAGCCAGGGCCCATGTCACCACGACGTCACGTTTGGAAAGAGACTGGGTTCCGGCTCGCGCTTCGCGCGTCCGGGACACGGGACCGTCAGCCCTTGCTGATGTCCCCCGCCTCGGCCTCGCTCCTCTCCAGCGACACCGGCTCGAGGTGGTAGCGCTTGGTCAGCGGCATCTGGGCGATGGCGAAGATCATGGTCAGCGGGGTGACGCCGAACACCTTGAAGTTCACCCAGAAGTCCGTGCTCTGGGTGCGCCAGATGATCTCGTTCAGAACCGCCATGCCGGCGAAGAACAGCGCCCAGCGCAGCGTGAGGATGCGCCAGCCCTGCGGCGTCAGGTTGAACACCTGGTCGAACATCACGGCGATGAAGGAACGGCCGAACAACAGGCCGCCGCCGAGGATCGCCGCGAACAGGCCGTAGATGATGGTCGGCTTGAGCTTGATGAAGGTCTCGTCGTGCAGCACCAGGGTGAGCGTGCCGAACACCAGCACGATCACGCCCGTCACGATCGCCATGATCGGGATGTGGCGCGTCACCACGTAGGACGCGACCATCGCGATTGCGATCGCCACCATGAAGGCCCCGGTCGCGGCGAACAGGTTGAACTTCGCGTTGACGAAGAAGAACACGAGCAGCGGACCGAGCTCGGTCGCCAGCTTGAACAGCGGATGCGGCTGGGTCTTGTCCATTCTCTTTCCGTCTCTCTCGCCCTTCGAGACGACCGCCTCGCGGTCTCCTCAGGGTGAGGACCTCCTGTGTGGCACGACCTCATCCTGAGGAGCCGCGCAAGCGGCGTCTCGAAGGATGAAGCTATTCGATTCCGGCAATGGCGCGGGCGAAATCGCGCGCGGTGAAGGGCGCGAGATCGTCGACGCCTTCGCCGACGCCGATGAAATGCACCGGCAGCTTGAACTTCTCGGCGAGCGCCACCAGGATGCCGCCACGCGCGGTGCCGTCGAGCTTGGTCATCACGAGGCCGGTGACCCCGGCGGTGCGATGGAACGCCTCGACCTGCGACAGCGCATTCTGGCCGACGGTGGCGTCCAGCACCAGCAGCACGGCATGCGGCGCAGTGTCATCCACCTTGCGGATGACGCGCACGACCTTTTCGAGCTCGTTCATCAGCTCGGCCTTGTTCTGCAGACGCCCGGCGGTGTCGATCAGCAGCACGTCGATGTTCTGCTCCTTCGCCGCCGTCAGCGCGTTGAAGGCGAGGCTTGCGGAATCCGAGCCTTGCGCGCCCGCGATGACGGGCGTCCTGGTCCGCTCACCCCAGACCTTGAGCTGCTCGATCGCCGCCGCGCGAAACGTGTCGCCGGCGGCGAGCATCACCTTGCGGCCTTCGGAGGCGAATTTTTGCGAGAGCTTGCCGATCGTGGTGGTCTTGCCGGAGCCGTTGACGCCGACCACGAGGATGACGAAAGGCTTCCTGGCCGCATCGATCTCGAGCGGCTTTGCCACCGGCGCCAGCACCTTCTCGACCTCGGTGGCGACGACGTCCTTGACCTCGTCCGCCGAGATCGCCTTGTCGTAGCGGCCGGTGCCGACCGCATCCGCAATGCGCACTGCGACGGAGGTGCCGAGATCGGCGCGCAGCAGCACGTCCTCGATGTCGTCGAGCATGGCGCGGTCGAGCTTGCGCTTGGTGACGAGGTCGGCGACCGCGGTCCCGAGCGAGGACGAGGTGCGCTTGAGCCCGTTTGACAGGCGGCGCCACCAGCTCAGCTTGGGGGTCTCGGAGGTGGTATCGTTCATGGAGGCGTGTTAGCCGTTCCCGCTTCCAAACGAAAGTCTTGCAATTGCTCGATGTTCCCCAATTGACCGCCGAGGAGATTTTGTCGCGCGTACTCCATCGCGACGGCCTGATGCTGGTCATCGACAAGCCGGCCGGCCTGCCGGTGCATCGCGGCCCCAAGGGCGGTCCCAATCTGGAGGATTCCTTCGACGCGCTGCGCTTCGGCCTGCCGCGGCCGCCGGTGCTGGCCCACCGGCTGGACAAGGACACCTCCGGCTGCCTCGTGCTGGGCCGCCATCGCAAGGCAACCGCCTCGCTCGGCCTGTTGTTCAAGCACGGCAAGATTGGCAAGACCTACTGGACCGTGGTCGAGGGCGGCCCCACTGACGACGAAGGCACCATCGACATGCCGCTGGGACGGCTCAATGCCGAGCGCGGTTGGTGGCAGAAGCCCGATCCGGAAGGCCAGAAGGCCGTCACGAATTGGAAAGTGATGGGCCGCGGCGACGGTTTCACCTGGCTCGCCATGGAACCGGTGACGGGACGGACCCATCAATTGCGGGTGCATTCGTCGGCCACCGGCTGGCCGATCTTCGGCGACAACATTTACGGCAACGGCCCGCGCTTCGGCGAGCCGAAGCTGCACCTGCATTCCCGCGAGATCGTGGTGCCGATCTCCCGGAACAAGGAGCCGGTCCGCGTCGTGGCGCCGGCGCCGGCGCATATGCACGAGAAGCTGAGGGCTTGCGGCTGGAACGGGGAATAGGGGTCCGACCCTCATGGTGAGGAGGCCGCGTAGCGGCCGTCTCGAACCATGAAGGGCCCGATCGTTGCCGCCATCCTTCGAGACGCCCGCTTGTCGCGGGCTCCTCAGGATGAGGAGCGGTGGTCGGAAGGAGCGTCGCGCTCAGCTACCGCCCCATGGTTTACGAAACCTTCAGTCCTCGTCCCTCATGATCGCGGTTGCTTAGAACAAGCTTCCGTCAATTCGCTCAGGACGAGCAACGCGTCATGTCCACGGCCGGGCTATCGATCATCGACGAGGTCGAATCCGCGATTCGCGCCGGCTCGCCGGAGAAGGGCCTGGCAACGGCCCGCAGGGTCACCGACCTGTTCCTCACTTCCGCTGGCAGTTTCGACGATGAGCAGATTGCGCTGTTCGACGACGTACTCGATCGCCTGATCGGCACCATCGAGCTGCGCGCGCTCGCCGACATGGGCGCACGCATCGCCCTCGCCGAGATCAGCGCGCAGCTGGCGCCGGTCGCGCAGGCGCCGCCCTCCGTGATCCGCCGCCTCGCCAGCAACGACGAGATCCGCATCGCCGGTCCCGTGCTGCAGGAATCCGCCCGCCTCGACGACGGCGAGCTGGTGAAGATCGCATCAGCCAAGGGCGAGCCGCATCTGCTCGCGATTGCCGGCCGCTGGTGGCTGAAGGAGGTCGTCACCGACGCGCTGCTGGCGCGCCGCTATCCCAGCGTCAGCCGCAGGATCGCCGCCAATCCCGGCGCGCGCGTCTCCGGGAGCGGATTCGCGCTCATGGTCGCCCAAGCCGAGGCGGATCCCGAGCTTGCCGTCAGCGTCGGCGTCCGCGTCGACCTGCCCTCGGAGCTGCGCCGCCGATTGCTGTGCTCGGCCACCGATGCCGTGCGCGCCCGCCTGTTGTCGCGCGCGCCGCCGCATCTGTTCGAGGAGATCCAGAGCGCGATCGCGGCCATCGCCGTCGGCGTCGAGCGCGAGATGTCGGGTGTTCGCGATTTCGAGGGCGCCAAACGCGCGATTGCGATGCTCAAAGCCACCGGCCAGCTCAACGAGGCAACGCTGCTCGGCTTCGCCAGGCAGCGGCGTTACGAGGAGACCGCCGCCGCCCTGGCCGCCTTGTCCGGATCGACCGTCGAGGTGATTCGTCCGCTGATGCAGAGCCTGCGCGACGACGGGCTCCTGGTGCCGTGCAAGGCCGCTCAGCTCAGCTGGGAAACCGCCATCGCCGTGCTCGAAAGTCGCTTCGCCACCGGCGCGATGAAGCCCGCGGACCTCGCGCGAGCGCAAGCGCATTATGCGCGGATAACGGCGGAGGATGCCAAGCGGACGCTGCGGTTCTGGCAGGTCAGGGCTTCGTAGCGGCGCTCCGAGGCACGGCCCATCTGTACCCTCGGTGTCGTCCCTGCGTGCGCAGAGACGACGTCGAGGATGGAGCGCGGCGTAACTTCCCGATTACGTGGTGAGCCGCTCGCCATCGCTGGCAGCGATCCTGCGCGGCACAACGCTGCCCACCGGCTCGCCTGCAATCGCTACCGGCAGATAGTGCTCGGTGCGGCCCTGCGCCTCGCTCTCGATCAGCACCTGCCGCGTCTTTCCCACCTCCGCTTGCAGCCGCTTGCGCAGCGCCGCTTCGCCTGCCGCGCGCAGCCGTTTCGCACGCTCCTTGATCGCCGGCCCCGCCACCTGCGGCATCCTTGCGGCCGGCGTGCCCGGGCGGGGCGAATAGGGGAAGACGTGCAGGAATGTCAGGCCGCATGCCTCGACGAGATCGAACGAACGCGAGAACATCTCTTCCGTCTCGGTCGGGAAGCCCGCGATGATGTCGGCGCCGAACACGACGTCGGGGCGCAGGCGGCGGACCTGGTCGCAGAACGCGATCGCGTCCTGCCGCGAATGCCGCCGCTTCATGCGCTTCAGGATCATGTCGTCGCCGGATTGCAGCGACAGGTGCAAATGGGGCATCAGCCGCGCGTCCTCGGCGATGGCATCGAGCAGATCGTCATCCGCCTCGATCGAATCGATCGAGGAAATGCGCAGGCGCTTCAGCTCCGGCACGTGCCGCAAAATCTGCTTCGTCAGCAGGCCGAGCTTGGGCGCGCCCGGCAGGTCGGCGCCGTAGCTGGTGAGGTCGACGCCGGTCAGCACGATCTCGGCATGGCCGCGTATCGCCAGCGCCCGCACCTGCTCGACCACCGCGCCCATCGGCACCGAGCGCGAATTGCCGCGGCCATAGGGAATGATGCAGAAGGTGCAGCGATGGTCGCAGCCGTTCTGCACCTGCACGAACACGCGCGGCAGGCCGCCCGCATAGCCGTCGACGAGATGCGGCGCCATCTCCCTGACAGCCATGATGTCGCTGACGGCAATCTTCTCGCGGGCGCCGAGGTCCAACGCGCTGCGCGTCTCCTGCCACGCAGACGCGCGCATCTTGTCGTCATTGCCGAGGACGCGATCGACCTCGGCCATGTCGGCGAACATCGCCGCTTGCGTCTGTGCCGCGCAGCCGGTCACGACGATGCGCGCACCGGGCCGTTCGCGCTTCAATTTGCGGATCGATTGCCGCGCCTGCGCCACCGCCTCGTTGGTGACCGCGCAACTGTTGATGACGATGGTGTCCTCGAGTCCGGCAGCTTCGGCTTCGCGGCGCATCACCTCGGCCTCGAAGGCGTTGAGGCGGCAGCCGAAGGTGACGATGTCGACGGCCATCAGGCGACCGGCGCGAACAGCGCCGGATCGAACTTGCCCTCATATTCGAAGGTCGCGGTGCCCGTCATCAGCACGTGGTCGTCGCGCTCGCGCCATTCGATGCCGAGCTTGCCGCCGGGCAGCGTGATCTCGACATTGCGCTCGGCACGCTTCAGGCGGGCCGCGGCGACCGCGGTGGCGCAGGCCGCCGAGCCGCAGGCCCTGGTCAGGCCGGCGCCGCGCTCCCAGGTGCGGATCGTGATGTGCTTGTCATCGACGATATGGGCGAGCGTGATGTTGGCGCGCTCCGGAAAGATCGGATGGTTTTCGAGCAGGGGGCCGAAGCGGGCGAGATCGTAGCCGTCGACGTCGTCGACCCAGAAGATTGCGTGCGGATTGCCCATGCTGACCACGGAGGGCGAATGCAGGATCGGATTGTCGATCGGCCCGATCTGCAATTCGATGTAGCGGGTGTCGCGGAACTCTTCCGCCAGCGGAATGTCCTGCCAGCCGAACTTCGGCGCACCCATGTCCACGGTGTAGAGATCGGGCGACGGACCCTGCCAGGCGTTGAGCAGGCCCGCAGCGGTCTCGAACGTCGCACTGGTCTGCCCGGTCTTCTCGAAGATGCGGCGGACCACGCAACGCATGCCGTTGCCACAGGCGCCGGCCTCCGAGCCGTCATTGTTGTAGATGCTGATGAAGGCCTCGGTGCCGCCCAGCCGCGGCTTCTGCAGTACCATGAGCTGGTCGTAAGCCACGCCGCCGTTCGCGGACGCCACCGCGCGGGCGTCGTCCGGCGTCACCCGGCCAGCGGAATCGCGCATGTCGACAACGACGATCTCGTTGCCGATGCCATTCATCTTGGCAAATGCGTGGTTGGCCAGCGCGCTCATGAAAATTCCCGAATTTCGCCCGCCTTATATGGCGATCCTTGGCCCGCTTGGCCAGTGATTTGCGGTCGGCGACATGACGCATCTGTCATGGGACGAATTCCGCACTCGCGTGTTAGAACGGCGCCGCTCGCCGCGAGCCGGGATGCGGGGCCGGGCTCGAGCCGGATGAGGCCTTGGTGGGCAAGGTCTTGGTGATTAAGGCCTTGGTTTTGAAGGTCTTGGTGGTGAAGGTCTTGGGGAGAATGAAATGATCGGGTTTCGTCGTCTTGCTCTGGCCGCGCTGATCCCGGCAGCGGCCTTGTTGCTTGGCCTGCCTGAGGTTCTGGCGCAAACCCCAAGCCCCGCAACGCCAAGCCCGGCAACGTCAAGCCCGGCACCGGCCGCCTCCGCAAGTCCCTCGCCGGCCCCGTTGGCGACCCCCTCCCCGGCCGCGAGCGCATCGCCCGCGCCTGCGGCAGGGCCATCACCCGCAGCCAGCGCTTCGCCGGCACCTGCGGCAACGCCCTCGCCCGCCGCCAGCGCCTCACCCTCGGCCAGCCCAACGGCTCCGCCTCCGGCGGCCGCTGCAACCCCCGCCCCGGTGCAGACCGCCGACCCGTTCGGCCTTGAGACCACGCTCGAGGCCAGGAAAGTCGTGATGGTCAAGGGCACCGCGAACTGGGACTCGGCCTTCGACACGCTGATCGACGCTTTCAAGGCGCTGAACACGCTCCTGGACAAGCAGGCTATCAAGGCCGCCGGCAATGCGATGGTAGTCTACACCTCGACCGACGACACCGGCTTCACCTTCCTGGCCGAGATCCCGGTCGAGCAGGACCCCAAGAACTTGCCCAAGGACATGAGCATCGGCAAATCGCCGGAGGGCAAGGTGCTGAAATTCGTCCATCGCGGCTCCTACGACAACATGGACAACACCTACGAGGCGATCACCAATCACCTTGACGACAAGAGGCTGGAAGCCAAGGACACCTTCATCGAGGAATACCTCACCGATCCCCTGAAGACCGTTGAAGACAAGCTGGTGATCAACGTTTTCGTGCCGCTGAAATGAGAATCATGAAGAACCCTGCCATCCTTGCCGCGTCCCTTGCCGCCGTTGTTGCCGTCGCGCTGCCGGCAATGCCTGCGCTCGCCGATGATTTTCCGTCCGCCATTTCGGTGAGCGGCGAAGCCAATGTCTCCGTGGCGCCGGATCTCGCGCAGATCGACGCCGGCGTCGCCAACGACGCCAAGACCGCGAAGGAAGCCTCCGACGCCAACAACGCCGCGATGGGCAAGGTGCTGCTGGCGCTGAAGGGCGCCGGCATCGCCGAGAAGGACTACCAGACCTCACGCCTGTCGCTGCAGCCGCAATACGGCCAGAACAAATCCACCGGCGCATCCCCGGTGGTCGGCTTCCGCGCCAGCAACCGCGTCACCGTGAAGATCCGCGACATCACCAAGGTCGCGGCCATCATCGACACGCTGGTCGGCGCCGGCGCCAACGACATCGGCAACATCTCCTTCGAGGTGACGCAGGCCTCGAAGCTGCTCGACGATGCGCGCGAGCAGGCTGTCGCGGACGCCCGCCGCAAGGCCGAGGTCTATGCCAAGGCCACCGGCGTGACGCTGGGCGCGCCGCTGAGCGTGTCCGAGGGCGGCGCGCCGGTGCCGCTGTTCAAGCCGCGGATGGCCGACCGAATGGCCGCAGCCCCGCAGGCCGCGGTCGCGCCGGGCGAGGAGACGCTGTCGGTGACGGTGAATGTGAGCTGGGCGATCAAGCAGGTGCAGTAAGACGCACGCTGCCGGCGAAGAATACAACTGTCGTCCCCGCGCAGGCGGGACCCATAACCACAGAGAGTGGTTATCGCGCGACGCAGGTCACTCCGAATCTTCGCCAAACTTCTCCCTGTGGTTATGGGTCCCGGATCTGCGCTGCGCTTGTCCGGGACGACAGCGGAGAATGACGCGAAATCTCAGCTAAATCTCCACCACCTGTCCCGGCTGCATCGCCACGAACCGCTCCTGCGGGATCTTCGCAGCGTCGAGCGCGGCCACCAGCGCCTTGGCCGGGGCGTCGATGGCTTCGTCGGTCAGCTGGAACGTGCCATGGTGATGCCCGAGCGCGGCCTCGGCGCCGCAATCCGCCAGCGCCTTCACCGCGTCCTCCGGGTTCATGTGCTGGTCGCGCATGAACCAGCGCGGCTCGTAGGCGCCGATGGGAAGGATGGCGAGGCGCAGCTTGCCGTGCTTCTCGGCGACGCGGCGAAAATGCCGGCCATCGCCATAGCCGGAATCGCAGACGACGTAGATTTTCCCGGCCGGCGTCTCCAGGACGAAACTCGCCCATAGCGCCTTGTTGCGATCGAACATGCCGCGCGCCGTCCAGTGCCGGGTCGGCACCAGATGCGCGGCGATGCCGCTGCCGAGCTCGACGCGGTCGTGCCAGTCGAACGCCTCGACCTTGATGCTGGGATCCCAGCTGCGCATCGTGACGTCGTTGCCGAGCGGGGTGACCACGCGCGGGGCAAAATTCTTGGTGAGCCGCGACAGCGTCGCGATGTCGAGATGATCGTAGTGCCCGTGCGAGACCAGCACGACGTCGATCTGCGGCAGCTTCTCGAAGGCGATGCCGGGATCGTTGTGCCGCTTCGGCCCGGCCCAGGCGACCGGCGACACCCGCATCGACCAGACCGGATCGACCAGGATGTTGAGGCCGCCGGCCTGGATCAGCCAGCTGGCGTGGCCGACGAAGGAGAGCCGCACCTTGTCGCCGTCGACCCGCTCCGGCGGGGTGTCGGCGTGGGGGCTGGGGGCCCAATCCGGCCATGTCGCGCGCTGGCGCTTGCCGCCCAACTGCCAGCGCAGCACCTCACGCAGCGATTTCGGCGGGGCTCCGTCCGGATCGAAAAAGGTGAGGCCGTCGAAATGATCGGAGACCGGGCCGTCATAGGTCTTCATATGGGACATCCAGAGCGGGGGAGCACCGACCAGGGCGCCGGCCCCGGCAAGCAGTCCGAACAGGCGGCGGCGGGTGATCGGCACGGGGGTTTCAGCGGTGGTAACGGAGGCGGGTCATCAGTTCTATATGGGCGGATCCGGGCGAAAAGGAACCGGCAGTCGAAATGGCTCTCTTTTCAGGATCTTGCCCTGGCAGCGCCGCCCCGGCACCCTAACTTTCCTTGACTTTTGGGCGGGAGCGGCGTTTAACCCCGGCACTTTCTCGGAAAGGCTTTCTTTTCGACCCGCCGACCGGCCCTCGAGGCCGGAGGTCAACGCCCGACAGCGCTGTGCGCCCTCGGGCGCAAAGGTGTTTGGACGACTGCTTACCAGGAGAGTGGTCATCCCCCGCGAAGGCGGGGGATCCAGTATTCCGAGGCCCCTCGGCTAGAATCGAGAAGCCGCGGCATACTGGATGCCCCGGTCAAGCCGGGGCATGACAGCGGTGAACGCGGCAACCCTGCGCGAGCAGGACAAAGGACAACGGCATTGTTCGACAATCTGTCGGAACGGCTAGGCGGAATTCTCGATCGTCTGACGGGGCGCGGTGCGCTGACCGAAAAGGACGTCGACGCCGCGATGCGCGAGGTGCGCCGCGCGCTGCTGGAGGCCGACGTCGCGCTCGAGGTCGTGCGCAGCTTCACCGAGCGCGTCCGCGAGCAGGCGATCGGCGCCACCGTCGTCAAGTCGGTCACCCCCGGCCAGATGGTGGTCAAGATCGTCCATGACGAGCTGGTCAATACGCTGGGCAGCGAAGGCCAGACCATCGACGTCAATTCCGTGCCGCCGGTGCCGATCATGATGGTCGGCCTGCAGGGCTCGGGTAAGACCACCACCACCGCGAAGCTCGCCCGCCGCCTGGTCCAGCGCGACAAGCGCAAGGTGCTGAT
Source organism: Bradyrhizobium sp. A11 (assembly GCF_042077125.1). Taxonomy (NCBI): domain Bacteria; kingdom Pseudomonadati; phylum Pseudomonadota; class Alphaproteobacteria; order Hyphomicrobiales; family Nitrobacteraceae; genus Bradyrhizobium; species Bradyrhizobium sp. A11. Next base: position 6,732,961 of record NZ_CP149509.1, read on the forward strand.
GGCCTCGCTCGACGTCTATCGTCCGGCGGCGATGGAGCAGCTCGCCGTGCTCGGCCGCGACCTCGACATTCCGACCCTGCCGATCGTCGCCGGACAGCAGCCGCCGCAGATCGCCAAGCGCGCGCTGGAGGCCGGCAAGCTCGGCGGCTACGACGTCGTGCTGCTCGACACCGCCGGCCGCACCACGCTCGACGAAGACATGATGGCGGAAGCGGCGGCGATCAAAGCCGCGGCCAACCCGCACGAAGTGCTGCTGGTCGCGGACAGCCTCACCGGCCAGGACGCCGTGAATCTCGCGCGCGCGTTCGACCAGCGCGTCGGCCTTACCGGCATCGTGCTCACACGCGTCGACGGCGACGGCCGCGGCGGCGCCGCGCTGTCGATGCGTGCGGTCACCGGCAAGCCGATCAAGCTGCTCGGCACCGGCGAAAAGACCGACGCGCTGGAGGATTTCCACCCCGACCGTATCGCCGGCCGCATCCTCGGCATGGGCGACGTGGTCTCGCTGGTCGAGCGCGCCGCCGCCAACATCGACGCCGAGAAGGCCGCGCGCACCGCCGAGCGCATGCGCAAGGGTCAGTTTGACCTCAACGACATGCGCGAGCAGCTGCTGCAAATGTCGAGCATGGGCGGCATCAGCGGGCTGATGGGCATGATGCCCGGCATCTCCAAGATGAAGAACCAGATCGCGGCCGCCGGCATCGACGACAAGATCCTGAAGCGCCAGGTCGCGATCATCGATTCCATGACGCGCGACGAGCGCCGTCATCCCGACCTGCTCAAGGCCAGCCGCAAGAAGCGCATCGCCGCCGGCAGCGGCCAGAGCGTCGAGCAGGTTAACAAGCTGCTGAAGATGCACCGGAACATGGCCGACGTGATGAAGGCCATGGGCTCGGGCAAGCGCGGCCCGCTCGCCGGCATCGCGCAGGCCATGGGCTTTGGCGGCGGCATGAAGATGCCGTCTCCGGAAGAGATGAAGGCCATGCAGGAGAAAATGCAGGCTGGCGGCGGCCAGGGCCTGCCCAGCCTGCCGAAGGATCTGCCGCCCGGTCTTCGCTCGGGCCTGCCGAATGTGCCGGGGCTTACCGGCCTCAGCGGCAAGCCGACCCTTCCGGGGCTCGGCGGTTTCCCGGGCAAGAAGAAATGAGGAATTCGTCGCACGGGATCGCACCGGTCTCGCGCGACGCGGAAATACCAATCAACCGAACAAAACGTACTTTGAAGGAGAACTGAATGTCCGTCGTTATCCGCCTCGCCCGCGCAGGCACCAAGAAGCGTCCCGTCTATCACGTCGTCGTCGCCGATTCGCGCTTTCCGCGCGATGGCCGCTTCATCGAGCGTCTCGGCTATTTCAACCCGCTGCTGCCGAAGGACAACGAGACCCGTCTCAAGCTCGACATGGACAAGGTGAAGGCCTGGCTCGCCAAGGGCGCGCAGCCCTCGGACCGCGTGGCGCGTTTCCTCGACGCCGCCGGCGTCAAGAAGCGCGAAGCCCGCAACAATCCCGAAAAGGCCGTGCCGCGCAAGGAGCGCAAGGCGCAGGCCGAAGCTGCGGCGAAGGGCTAAGTCGCTTCGATGGCCGGGCCTTCATGCTTCGAGACGCACGGCTTGCGCCGTGCTCCTCAGCATGAGGGTCTATCTCCTCATCCTGAGGAGCCGCGAAGCGGCGTCTCGAAGGACGAGGCCAGCTGATGTCTCAGCTCGTTTGCGTCGCGCGGATCGGCGCCGCGCACGGGGTGCGCGGTGCGATCAAGTTGTGGACCTTCACCGAAGATCCCTTTGCCGTGAAGCGCTATGGCCCGCTGCTGTCCAAGGACGGCAAGCGCCAGTTCGAAGTCGCACAGGCGCGTGAGGCGAAGGATCATCTGGTCGCGACGTTCAAGGGCGTCACGACCCGCGATGAGGCCGAGCGCCTCAACGGCATCGAGCTCTACGTCGCGCGCGACAAGCTGCCCGCGACGGATGAGGACGAATATTACCACACCGACCTGATCGGGCTCGCCGCCGTTACCACGGAGGGCGATGCGCTCGGCCGCGTGCTCGCGATCCACAATTTCGGCGCCGGCGACATCATCGAGATCGCCCCGCCCAAGGGCGCGACGATGCTGCTGCCGTTCTCGAACGCGGTGGTGCCGGAGGTCGATCTTGCCGGCGGCCGTGTGGTGATCGCGCTGCCGCAGGAGATCGAGGCCGAGGAGCGGGGCGAAGCTCTCTCCACGGGTCGTCCCCGCGAACGCGGGGACCCATAACCACAGGCCAACATTTTTCGCTAAGCTGTTTGCTCCAGCCATCGCAAAACTGGCTGCGGTGGTTATGGATCCCGGATCTGCGCGCGCTTGAGGCGCGCTTGTCCGGGATGACGAGAACTGAGATCCGATGACCGATCCCTCACCCTGGCGCGCAACCGTGCTGACGCTGTTTCCGGAGATGTTTCCGGGGCCGCTGGGCGTGAGCCTCGCCGGCCGGGCGCTGGCGTCCGGGATCTGGCAGCTCGAGGCGCGGGACATCAGGGCCTCCGCCACCGACCGCCACCGCAGCGTCGACGACACCCCGGCCGGCGGCGGCCCGGGCATGGTGCTGCGGGCCGATGTCCTGGCGGCGGCCATCGATGCGGCGGAGGCAGGACCCGAACGGCCACGCCTGCTGATGAGCCCGCGCGGTCGGCCATTGACCCAGGCCCGTGTCCAGGAGCTCGCCTGCGGGTCCGGCCCGCTGATCGTCTGCGGGCGCTTCGAGGGGGTGGACCAGCGGGTGATCGACAAGCGGGGGCTGGAGGAGGTCTCGATCGGCGATTACGTGCTGTCCGGGGGCGAAATCGCCGCTTTGGCCCTGATCGACGCCTGCGTCCGGCTGCTGCCGGGGGTGATGGGCAAGGAGGCCTCGGGAACCGAGGAAAGCTTCTCCGAGGGCCTGCTGGAATACCCCCAATACACCCGCCCGCAGCTGTTCGAGGGAGCTCCGATCCCGGAGGTGCTGACCTCCGGCGACCACGCCAAGGTCGCAGCCTGGCGGCGGGCGCAATCGGAGGCGCTTACCGAGGCCCGGCGGCCTGATTTATGGGCCCGGATCCCGCCGAAGCCGGCGAATCGGGCCGGGCGCCAAAAAACGCCAAAAAACAAGACAGACGGGTGACAAACGCTCCGGCTTGCCTTATAGGAGCGGCCAAATCCGCAATGGCTGGATAGACGAATTTTGCGCAGCCCCCCGCTTCCAGGGCTGGGCGCGCCGATGGAGATTTACCCATGAACCTGATCAAGCAGCTCGAGCAAGAGCAATTCGACAAGCTGTCCGCCGGCAAGGACATTCCGGAATTCGGTCCCGGCGACACCGTGATCGTCAACGTGAAGGTCGTCGAAGGCGACCGCACCCGCGTGCAGGCCTATGAAGGCGTCTGCATCGGCCGTTCCGGCGGTGGCCTCAACGAGAGCTTCACCGTGCGCAAGATCTCCTACGGCGAGGGCGTGGAGCGCGTGTTCCCGGTGATGTCGCCGATGATCGACTCGATCAAGGTGGTGCGCCGCGGCAAGGTGCGTCGCGCCAAGCTCTATTACCTCCGCAACCTGCGCGGCAAGTCGGCCCGCATCGTCGAGAAGACCGAGCACGCCAAGGCTGCCGTCAACGAGTAAGCCTCGCTGCTCCATGCGAGTTTCGAAAGCGCGGGGCTCGGCTCCGCGCTTTTTTGTTGGGCCTCAAGCCGCGCATGCGGTGCCGCCCGCGCTCCTCTGGATGAGGGTCATGCCCTGACCGCGCATTGAAACCACTCGCGATTTCAATTCGGCCTGCTATATATTCCTGGAATGTTTCCAGATCCGACCAGCTTCGCCCCTGTCCAGCGCGTCGTCATCGACGATCGCTCGCGGCTGCCTGGGCGGTTCTTCGGCCGCTTCGCGACCTCGGCAACGTCAGAGCTTATTCGCGCAGCCTGAAAGGCTGCGCTGACGATTTTGTTGCCCGCGCGCACTCGCGCACATCCGCTACCAACATTCTTCGGAGCTGACGCTCATGTCCAAGCCGACCACATTGTACGACAAGATCTGGAACGACCATCTGGTGCACGAAGCCGAGGACGGCACCTGCCTGCTCTATATCGACCGCCATCTGGTGCACGAGGTGACCTCGCCGCAGGCGTTCGAAGGCCTGCGCGCCACGGGGCGCAAGGTTCACGCGCCGGAGAAGACGCTCGCCGTCGTCGACCACAACGTGCCGACCACCGATCGCACCAAGCCGAATCCCGATCCGGAGAGCATCGAGCAGATCAAGGCGTTGGCCGAGAACGCCAAGGAATTCGGCATCGAATATTACAACGAGTTCGACAAGCGCCAGGGCGTCGTCCACGTCATCGGCCCCGAGCAGGGCTTCACCCTGCCCGGCACCACCATCGTCTGCGGTGACAGCCACACCTCGACGCATGGCGCGTTCGGGGCGCTCGCGCACGGCATCGGCACGAGCGAGGTCGAGCACGTGCTGGCGACGCAGACGCTGATCCAGAAGAAGGCGAAGAACATGCGCGTCACCGTCGACGGCAAATTGCCGGACGGTGTCACGGGCAAGGACATCATCCTGGCCATCATCGGCGAGATCGGCACCGCGGGCGGCACCGGCTACGTGCTGGAATATGCCGGCGATGCGATCAGTGCGCTCAGCATGGAAGGCCGCATGACGGTCTGCAACATGTCGATCGAAGGCGGCGCCCGCGCCGGTCTCGTCGCGCCCGACCAGAAGGCGTTCGACTTCCTGCGCGGCCGCCCGAAGGCCCCGAAGGGCGCGGACTGGGATGCGGCCATGCGCTATTGGGAGAAGCTGCGCTCCGACGACGGCGCCCATTTCGACAACGAGCTGCGTCTCGACGCTGCCAAGCTGCCCCCGATCGTGACCTGGGGCACTTCGCCTGAGGACGTCGTCTCCGTGACCGGCATCGTGCCGGACCCCGACAAGATCGCGGACGAAGCCAAGCGTCTCTCCAAGCATCGCGCGCTGAAATACATGGGCCTCACCGCGGGAACGAAGATCACCGACATCAAGGTCGATCGCATCTTCATCGGCTCCTGCACCAATGGCCGCATCGAGGATCTGCGCGCTGCCGCCAAGATCGCGGAAGGCAAGCACGTCTCCGGGCATGTCAACGCCATGGTCGTGCCGGGCTCCGGCATCGTGAAGGAGCAGGCCGAAGCCGAGGGTCTCGACAAGATCTTCATCAAGGCCGGTTTCGAATGGCGCGAGCCGGGCTGCTCGATGTGCCTCGCCATGAACCCGGACAAGCTGGCCCCGGAAGAGCGCTGCGCCTCGACCTCGAACCGCAATTTCGAGGGCCGCCAGGGCTTCAAGGGCCGCACGCACCTCGTCTCGCCGGCGATGGCGGCGGCGGCGGCAATCGCCGGTCACTTCGTCGATATCAGGGACTGGCGCTAAGCCAGCTCTGCAAATTGTAGCGATCGCGGCAAACCGCCTTTAATCGATCGCCTGACACTCTCGTCCTCGCGATGATTTCGCGAGGACGCGTACCAATGGCCAACAAGCCGGAATATGTCGACCTGATCAGTGAGGCCACGCGCCAGCACCGCCGCCGCGCGGCGCCCTTGCGCATCGTCGCGAAGCCCGAGATCGAAGAGACCTCGCGGCTGAGCCGCTGGCCGCCGGCGATGTTCAAGCAGTGGAAGCTGGACAATCTGATGCGGTGGAAAGCCGCGTCGTGGAAGCTGAAGGACTGGCTGTAGCGGCGTTCCGGGCGTATTCCGGTCATCCACGATCTTCATGCGCGCGCTCCAAGAACGGGGTGCCGCGACGAGAGGGGTTTTGGAGATGACCGTCTATGCGATCGCGCAGCTGAAGATGACCGACCGCGCGGCCTATGAGCGCTACCAGGCGCGTTTCTTCGATGTGTTCAGGAAGTTCAATGGACGGCTGCTCGCCGCCGATGAGCATCCGCGCGTGCTCGAAGGTGCGTGGCCGCACGACAAGCTCGTCATGATGTCGTTTCCGGACGAGGCCGCCTTCCTCGCCTTCTCGAACTCACCCGACTACGAGGAGATTTCGCGCGACCGCAAGGCCGGCGCGCAGGCGACCGTGCTGCTGGTGCAGGGATTCGCCGGCTAGCAACTCACCAGAACGGGCCGTAGCCGAACACGAAGGGTGCGGGCACGCCGTAGGGATAGGGACGGTAGTGGACGGGCCGCGCATAATAGCGGGGATCGCGGCGCACGAGAGGCCGCACGTTGGGTTGGGTTCGCGAAGGCCGCCGCGCATCGAAAACGGCGATCCCCGCCGAGGCCTCCGGGATCGTTATCGCTGGCGCAGCGAAAGCATGCGTCAGGCCGGCGGCGAGTGCGACAGCAACGGATAACGCAACCCATTTCGCCATGGACCACCCCACCGGGCTGCGCGCCGCCTCAGCCGCGGCGCCAGTGGCAGCTCACACGCGGCACGATCACCGTGCCGCTCGGCCGAAATTCCTGCACATAGGTCGCGTTGCAGACGCGGACCGCGTCGGGACCGGGATTGTAGCGCGGATAGACGCCGTCAGGCGCGTAATAGGGCGTGACGCGCAGGCGCGCCGGCGGCCGCTTGCGCGGCGGCGGGATGTCGTCCGGCGTAGCTGCCTGCGCCAGCCTGACACCGGGGGCCGCCGTCTGCGCCTCCGCGCCGACGCAAAACTGCGAAAACAACCCCATGCACAGTAGCGTCAGCGCTGTTTTTGCTCGCATTTTCTCGCCCACCTGAACCGTCTCGCTCGAGCCCCACGCTCCCCGTTTTGGCGGCGCCCGTCAACCTCGCCGCGCTTATAAAGCGGGATGCATCGCCAAGAAACCCGCGCTAAGACAAGCCCATGTGGACGGAATTGAAAGCGCCCTCGCTGGCCGAGATGGAAGTGACGGCGCACGAAATCTTCGAGGGCCTGCCGGCGGAGTTTCGCGCCCTGTGCAAAGGCGTGATCATCCGCGTCGACGACTTCCCGACCGAGGAGGTCCTGGACGAGATGGACTGCGAGAGCGAGTTCGACCTGCTCGGCCTGTTCCAGGGCGTCGGCCTGCCGCAGCAGAGCCTCGGCGACGTGGCGCGGCTGCCCAACATGGTCTGGCTCTACCGCCGGCCGATCCTGGATTATTGGGCCGAGCACGACGAAAGCCTCGGCCACATCGTCCGCCACGTCCTGATCCACGAGATCGGCCACCATTTTGGTCTGTCGGACGACGATATGGAGGCGATCGAGGCGCGGGCGGAGTAAGTGATGGTCTCCACCTCTCCCCAGCGGGGAGAGGTGAAATCCCGACGCCGCACCAGATCCAAACGCCGCAAGCGGGAGAGGTAAGGCAGCCCTGCCCAATTCGGCCTAGGATTCAGGCCCCGGACACGATAAATAGCGGCTCCCTGACCACCTGCGGGAAAGCGCAACCATGGACAAGTTCACCACGCTGGAAGGCGTCGCGGCGCCGCTGAAGATCATCAATGTCGACACCGACATGATCATTCCGAAGCAGTACCTCAAGACCATCAAGCGTACCGGCCTTGGCAAGGGGCTCTTCTCCGAGCAGCGCTACAAGGACGACGGCAGCGAGAACCCGGACTTCGTGCTCAACCAGCCCGCCTATCGCAACGCGAAGGTGCTGGTCGCCGGCGACAATTTCGGCTGCGGATCGAGCCGCGAGCACGCGCCATGGGCGCTGCTCGACTTCGGCATCCGCTGCGTGATCTCGACCTCGTTCGGCGACATCTTCTACAACAACTGCTTCAAGAACGGCATCCTGCCGATCCGCGTCAGCCAGGAAGACCTCGACAAGCTGTTCGACGACGCCGAGCGCGGCGCCAACGCGACGCTGACGATCGACCTGCCGAACCAGGAGATCCGCGGCCCCGATGGCGGCAAGGTCAAGTTCGAGATCGACCCGTTCCGCAAGCACTGCCTGATCAACGGCCTCGACGACATCGGCCTCACCATGGAGAAGAAGGCCTCGATCGACTCTTACGAGGACAAGCTCAAGCGCGAACGCGCCTGGGCCTGAGATCGCTCTCTGCTTCGAGCCCCGGTGCGGTCAGCGCCGGGGCTTTTTCTTTGCCCTCGTCATCCTGTATGGCTTTGCCCATGCTCCCCGAGATCGTCACCTTCTGGCATGGCCCGATGGACGCGCTGCGCCAGACCTGCCTGCGCTCGCAGCTGGCTGCCGGCCACAAGGTCACGGTCTACAGCTTTGATCCCATTCCCGGCCTGCCGGCGGGCGTCGCCAATGCGGAGGCCGAGGCGATCCTGCCGCACGCATTCTCCGAACGTTTGCGGCCGCCGCAGCCGGACGGCAGCTGGCGCGACTGGACCATTCTGCAGTTCAGCGACTTCTTCCGCATGAAGCTGATGGCGAAGGGCCTCGGCCTCTGGCTCGATGCCGACGTGCTGCTGCTCAAGCCGGTCGAGATCGATCCGGCAAGACCCTACTTCGCCTGGGAGCGGCCGCGCCAGCTCGGCAATTCCGTGGTCTATCTGCCGCCCGGGCACGGCATCGTCGCCGCCTTCGAGGAGCTGATGCAGCAGGAGGAGCTGACGCCGGACTGGCTCTCCGTGCGCCATCGCATCACCTTCATGATGCGCCGCCTGCGCGGCGGCTCGAATCGCCTCGCGGACATCCGCGTCGCGATCTACGGACCCGCGGCACTGACCGCGCTGGCGCGCCGCACCGGCGAGCTCGGATCCGCGCTGCCGAAGCAATCGTTCTACGCCGTGCATGCCGAGCCGAAACTGTTCTTCGATCCCTCCAGCTATCTCGGCCTCGTCACCAACCCTGACATCATCGGCCTGCACATCTCGCCCAAGGGCCGCGGCGGCGAAAAGCCGATTCCGGGCAGCCTGTATGCCTGGGCGACGGAGCGGTTTGCGTAGCTCTCGTGCCCCGGACGCAGCGCAACGCTTCTTCAGCGGTGCGCTGCAGAGCCGGGGCCCAGCACAGCGGTGAGATGGGTCCCGGCTCTGCGCAGCAGCGTTGCACGCTGCAGCGCGTCCGGGACACGAGACCGCTTTTCACCACCCCCAGTTTGATCCAGCGCAACGCGCCCCTGCAACATTGTGCTTAAGTCGCTCCAATTCCGCCGTCCGAAGGAGCTTTCCATGAGCACCGCAAGCAGGCCTTATCCCATCGTCCAGGATCTCATCGAGTCCTTTGCCGACTGGTTGAAGCACCGCCGCGAGATCAGCGAGATGCGTCAGCTCGATCGCGCCGATTTCGACCGGATCGCGAACGACTTGCGGATCGCGCCCGACGATCTGGAGGAGCTGGTCCGCCACGGCAAGCATTCTGCCGACGAGCTGCCCAAGATGCTGGAGCAGCTCGGCATCAGCGCCGAAGGCCTCGGCCGCGCGCAACCGCTGCTACTCCGCGATCTGGAGCGAGTGTGCTCGCTGTGCAACCACAAGGGACAATGCGACCGCGATCTCGCCGACGGCACCGCCGCGGAGCATTACCACGACTATTGCGCCAATGCCTCGACCCTGGAGTCGCTCGAGCGCACCGACGTGGCGCCGCGCTGAGGCGCGTCGCGTAGGAGTTTATTTGCCGGCGACGAAATAGAAGTCCTGCCGGCCGGAGATCGAGCCGTAGCTGAACGGCTTTTGCCTGCGGCCGGTTGCTTCCATGACGTCGTCGCGAACGAAGTCGAACAGCCTGCGGACTTCGAGACCCGGCGTCGGAACGTTCTTGACGAAGGCGACAGCGAACGGACTGTTGCTCCCGTCGCCGTCGAGCGCGGTCTCGCCATCCTTGGCGGCATAGACCACCAACGTGCCCGCCTCCGGCTCGACGGGGGCGAGACCCCGCGACACCGAACGCGACGCGACCGTCATCGTGCGCTTCATCTGGGCTGCGAACGGATTATCCCGGCAGGCATCGAGGATGACGAGGCGCAGCTTCCTGGCGCGCTCCGCAGCATTGAGAACCTGATCGACCGGCACGGCTTCAAACGCGATTTCGCGATCCGCCGCGATCTTCGCATCCGTCGGAATGAGATAATTGATGCCGCCGACCTCCATGCCGTGTCCGGCATAATACACCACGGCCCAGTCCGCTGTCTCCGCACGTGCCGCGAACTCGCGCAAGGCATTCACCAGGGCATCCTTGCGCAGATCGGTCAGCAGAGTGACGGCTTCGAAGCCGGTGAGCTTCAGCACGTCGGCGACGAGGCTTGCATCGCGCACGGGGTTTGGCAGGGCGGCGACGTTTTCATAGGCGGAGTTGCCGATGACGAGAGCGATGCGGCGATCAGTGTTCGCAGCCCCGGGCACCGCGACAAGCGGAGCGACGCCGGTCTTCTCCACCAAGATCGTTGCCGGTCGCGGCGAAGGCAGGACGGCAAGCCGCTCCCGTGCCTTGTCGAGAGCCCATCTCGTGGCGGTATGGGTTAGGCCAAGCGTGGCGTTGAAGTCGGCCCTCGCCCTGGCGAAATCGCCGCGCTTCTCGTAGGCCAGTCCGCGGTTGAGATAGGCGTTCGCATAGGTGGAATCCGCGCGGATCGCTTCGGTGTAGTCCGCGATGGCCCGGTCGGTCTCGCCCTTGCGGCCATAGGCGTTGCCGCGGTTGAAATACGCGTTCGCATTGGCCGGCTGCAGGCGCACAGCTTCGGTATAATCGGCGATGGCGCGATCGGTGTTGCCCTTGTTGCTGTAGGCATTGCCCCGGTTGTAATAAGCGTTCGCGTAGCCCGGATCGAGCCGGATCGTCGCCGAATAGTCCGCGATCGCACGCTCCGTATCGCCCTTGCTGCTGTAGGAATTGCCGCGATTGTAATAGGCATTGGCGTGCGCCGGATCGAGCCGGATCGTCGCGGTGTAGTCGGCTATGGCACGGTCGGCATCGCCGTTGGCGGCATAAGCGTTTCCGCGGTTGTAATACGCGTTCGCGTCCTGGGAATCTCGCCGTATCGCCTCAGAAGCCGTGGCAATCGCAGCGTTCGCCTCGCCTTTGGCGCGATCATTGGCGGCTGCAGGCCCGGCGAGAACAAGAAGTGCAAGGCAATAAAGTAATTTGCGAAGCATATGAAAGCCCACGCGCGATATCGAGGACTGGGAGCGTTATTTAAGCGACGCAAATTTACCGAAGCAACCTCCCGGATTGTGTGATCTAAATCACAGGAATGCGGCCGCACCAGGCATCGGCGGCCGCAACCTGCATCCTAGATATCCGTGGCGGCTTGATCAAGCCCGCGCTGCCATCGCCGCCGCTTCCGCCGCAGCGCGCTGCATGCTGGTCGACATCTCGTTCGTCACGGTGCTCTGCTCCTCGATCGCCGCGGCCGTCGACGTCACATATTCGCTGACATTGTTGATGGCCTGCTTGATCGCGCCGAGCGCGCTGACGACGTCGCCGGAAATGCCGTTGAGGCTGCCGATCTCCGCGCCGATCTTGTCGGTGGCCTGCTTGGCCTGGTTGGCGAGGCTCTTGACCTCCGAAGCGACCACCGCGAAGCCGCGGCCGGCTTCGCCCGCGCGTGCCGATTCGATCGTGGCGTTGAGCGCGAGCAGGTTGATCTGTCCGGTGATGTTGTTGATCAGCTCGACGATACCGCTCATCGCCTGCGCGGCTTCCGTGAGGCGCTGCGCCTGCGCGTCCGCGGTGGCGACCTGATCCACCGCGCTCATCGCGGTCTCGCGCGATTTGGTCATCGCCTCGGAGATCTCCCGCACCGAGGCGTTGAGCTCCTCGGAACCCGCCGCGACCGATTCCATCATGCCGCGCACGCGCTCGTTGCCCATGCGGACCAGCACCTGCCTGGTGACGTCGGTGGCGTATTTGACGACCTTGAACGGCTTGCCGTTGAGATCCATGATCGGATTGTAGGAGGCCTGGATGTAGACCTCCTTGCCGCCCTTGCCGATCCGCTTGTATTCGGCGGCCTGGTATTCGCCGCGATTGAGCGCCGCCCAGAACTCGCGATAGGCGCTGCTGTCGCGCTCGCTGGGCTCGACGAACATGCTGTGATGGTGGCCCTTGATCTCGGCCAGCGAATAGCCGAGCGCGCCGAGGAAGTTGGCATTCGCGGTGACGATCGTGCCGTCCATGTTGAACTCGATCACGGCCTGGGCCTTGTCGATCGCCGCGATCTGGCCGGCGAGATCGGCGTTCTTCAGCTTCTCCGCCGTCACGTCGGTCGCGAACTTGACGACGCCGAAGGGCTTGCCGTTCTCGTCGAGCAGCGGGTTGTAGGAGGCGAGGATCCAGATTTCGCGGCCGCCCTTGCCGATGCGCTTGAACTCGCCGGACTGGTATTCGCCGCGGTTGAGCTTGGCCCAGAACTCGCGATAGGCGGCGCCGTTGCGCTCGGCCTCGGCGACGAACATGCCGTGGTGCTTGCCCTCGATCTCGGACAACGAATAGCCGAGCGCCTTGCAGAAATTCTCGTTGGCCGTGACGATGGTGCCGTCGAGCCTGAACTCGATCACGGCCTGGGCGCGGCCGATGGCGGCGATCTTCGAGGCATCCGTCATGCTGCGGATCTTCTTCGCGGTGATGTCGGTCGCAATCTTGGCGACCATCACCGTCTTGCCGTTGCCGTCGAGCACCGGATTGTAGGATGCCTCGATCCAGACCTCACGGCCATCCTTCGCGATCCGCTTGAATTCCCGCGCCTGATACTCGCCACGGTTCAATGCCGCCCAGAACGCCTTGTACTCGGCGCTGTCGCGCTGGTCGGCCGGCACGAACATGGAATGATGCTTGCCCTGGATCTCGTCGAGCCGATAGCCGAGGGCGTCGAGGAAGTTCTTGTTGGCCGTGACGATCGTGCCATCAAGGTTGAATTCGATCATGGCCTGCGAACGGCCGATTGCGTCAATCCGGGCTTGGGCATCGGGGCGGGATATACGGCCGAACATTTTGATAGCTCCGAGATTGATGCTCGTTTGCAGCGCGTGCGCTTGCAAACCGTTGCAATGTTCATTGGTCTGGCTCGGAATTTCGTGAGGACCAATCGTTCGTCCGCTTCGTAACCCCGCACATGCACGAGGTATACGAATCGAATTATCAGAGTATTTGTCCGATCGAAGACACAATGGCCGGATTCTGCCAGTGCGATTAACCGGCTGGAGACATCCGGAGCCTTGCTGACACGCCAAGGCCTTGAACTGCGAACGCCGGCCTAAGATCGCTATCGGAATTCGGCAACGATCGGCATCAATCAACCATCCTTCGCTGCCGCGATCCGCTATGTGCGTGTCCAGACAATTTGTCGCAGCCGATTCAGATGCACGCTCCGAGAAGACTCAAGCTGCGCCTGGCGCCCTTGATGCAATTTCCAATTGGTAGCGCCCGAATGGCGATGCACTAATTTCTCTCGTCAGAGGTTTCTGATTTGGGCTCCGTTTCTTTTCTCAACCGGTATCCATTGCTTCAGTCCCGCGACAGCGAGTTCGCACGCGACCGCTTGTTCGCCACGTATGGCGCCGACCGCTTCGAAAAGCATGGCGGTGAGTTCGGCATCCATGCCAACTTTGCCCGCTTGCAATCGATCGGCATCGCCTTCTGTGCCTATGAAGGTGCAGCGTCGCTGTCCTTTCCCGAATCCTCGATTCTCCGCCAGTTCTTCTCCATTCAGGGTGCCGCGACTTTCAGGACCAAAGGGAAGAGCCAGCCGATCTCAGCCTCGAGTCCGATCATCTCCGGCGAGGCCAGGCTGGATCTCGACTTTGCGCCGGGCTACCGCCAGCTGGTGCTGAGAATGGAGGCCGGCGCACTCGAGCGTTTGCTGAAGGGAATGCTCGGCGACAGCAGCGACGCGACACTGCGTTTCACGGAAGACGAAGCGGATCCGGCGGCAATGACGCAGGTGCGTCAGGACGTCTTCAGGTTTGCCGAGGAGCTGGAAAAATTCGGACGGGATTACTCGCCCATCGCCATCGCCGAGCTCGAGCGGGCGCTGATGGTCCGGGTCCTTCTGGCGCACCAGCACAATTTTACCGGCCGGCTGCTGCGCCCCGCACCAGGCGCCAACCGGTCCGTCGTCGACATCGTGGAATCCTATATCGAGGCGCATTGGGACGAGCCTCTCGACCTGGAGAAGCTCGCGAGGATTGCCAATGTCAGCATGCGGACGATTTTCCGCGAGTTCTCCGATGCCGGACGGGGATCACCCGGCCAGTGCGCGAGGCGTTTCAGGATCCAGCGGGCCGCGGAGCTGTTGCGGCGGCCCGACGAGCAGACCAGCGTCGTTGCCGTGGCGTACAGATGCGGCTTCCAGAATCTCGGCCGCTTCGCCTCGGAATATCGGCAAGCCGTCGGTGAGCTGCCATCCGAAACTCTGAGGAACGCGAGAAGACGGCAGTGACTCGACGACGCTGCCGCTGAATTCGCAGCAAAGCCGCCTCAACCCTTCCCCATCGCGGCGATCGCGTCCGCGATGGCGATCGTGCGCCTGGCCATGTCGGCGTGCAGGCGCTCCACCATCGCGCCATCGAGGCGGATCGCGCCGCGCGAGGCATTCTCCGGCAGCTCGAACGCGGCGATGATTTTTCGCGCGCGCGCAACCTCCTCCTCGGGCGGGGTGAAGATCGCGTTGCAGGCGTCGATCTGCGAAGGATGGATCAGGGTCTTGCCGTCGAAGCCGAGATCGCGGGCTTGCGCGCATTCGGTGGCGAAGCCGTCGGGGTTGGCGATGTCGCTGTAGGGGCCATCGAGGATCTCGAGGCCGTGAGCGCGCGTCGCCAGGATGCAATGGGTGATCATCGGAAGCATCGCGGCGCGGCCGGGCAGCATCCTGATCCGCGTCTCGCGCGAGATGTCGTTGGGGCCGAACACGAAGCCGGAGAGACGCCGCGACGGATCGCGCCCGGCCTCGGCCAGTTCCTCCGCATGCAGCACGGCGCGCGCGGTTTCGATCATGGCCCAGACCTTCACCGTCGGCGCGGCGCCAAGCTCGGTGAGGCGGAGGCCGATGGTGTCGAGATCCTCGATGCTTGAAACTTTTGGAACCAGGATGCCGTCAGGCGAGGCCTTGGCGGCCATGGCGACGTCGTCGGCCCACCAGGGCGTATCGAGGCCGTTGGTCCGGATCAGGATCTCGCGCTTGCCAAAGCCCTTGGCTGCGATCGCGGCGGCAATGCCGTCGCGCGCCACCGCCTTGGCATCGGGGGCAACGGAATCTTCCAGGTCCAGGATCAGGCCGTCGGCGGCGAGGTGGCGCGCCTTTTCCAGCGCGCGGGGATTGGAGCCGGGCATGAACAGATGGCTGCGGCGCGGGCGGGTCATGCGTGCGTTCCTTCCGGTTTCCTCGAACCTATTGTGGCCGGAGCCGATAGCATCTGGCCTGCTCATTCGAAAGGCTTGTTCGCCCCAGCGGTATATGATTAGGCATAGGCCATGATGACATTCCCGAAGCATTTGCTGGAAGGCTACAAGGCCTTCGCCACCCAGCGGCTGCCGACCGAGCAGAGCCGCTATCGCGAGCTGTCGGTAAAGGGGCAGTTCCCGGAAGTGATGGTGATCGGCTGCTGCGACAGCCGCGTCTCGCCCGAGGTGATCTTCGACGTCGGGCCGGGCGAATTGTTCGTCGTCCGCAACATCGCCAACCTGGTGCCGGTGTATCAGCCCGACGGCGCCGCCCATGGCGTCTCGGCGGCGCTGGAATATGCCGTGACGGTGTTGAAGGTGAAGCACATCGTCATCCTCGGCCACGCGCAATGCGGCGGCATCCGCGCCTTCGTCGACAAGATCGAGCCGCTGACGCCGGGCGACTTCATCGGCAAATGGATGCAGATGTTCATCAAGCCCGGCGAGGTGGTGGAGCAGCGCGACCACGAAACCATGGCGCAGTTCGTCGAGCGGATCGAGAAGGCCGCAGTGTTCCGCAGCCTGGAAAACCTGATGACCTTCCCGTTCGTGCGCAAGGCCGTGGAATCAGGCCAGATGCAGACCCACGGCGCCTATTTCGGCGTCGCGGAGGGATCGCTGTTCGTGCTGGACAAGGTCGCGAAGGAATTCAAGAACGCGAATGGCGAGTGACGCCGTCGTGAGGTGGGCAAAGCGAAGCGTGCCCACCAATTCTTTCCTATAGCAAAGAGATGGTGGGCACGGCGCGCGAAGAGCGCGCCTTTGCCCACCCTATCGGCAGCGTCAGGCCGCCTTCTTCTTCGCGCTGATCAGCTTGCGGTTGATCAGCACTTCCGCGATCTGGATCGCGTTGAGGGCCGCGCCCTTGCGTAAGTTGTCGGACACGCACCACAGCACGAGGCCGTTCTCCACCGTCGCGTCCTCGCGGATGCGGCTGATATAGGTCGCGTCCTCGCCGGCGGCTTCATACGGCGTGGCGTAGCCGCCGGGCTCCTGCTTGTCGATGACGAGGCAGCCGGGCGCCTTGCGCAGGATCTCGCGGGCTTCGTCGGCGCTGATCGGATTCTCGAACTCGATGTTGACGGCCTCGGAATGGCCGACGAACACCGGCACGCGCACGCAGGTGGCGGTGAGCTTGATCTTGGGATCAAGGATCTTCTTGGTCTCCGCCATCATCTTCCACTCTTCCTTGGTGTAGCCGTCCTCCATGAAGACGTCGATGTGGGGGATGACGTTGAAGGCGATGCGCTTGGGGAATTTCTTCGTGACCAGCTCGTCATTGGTGTAGACGGCCTTGGTCTGCGAGAACAATTCGTCCATCGCGTCCTTGCCGGCGCCCGAGACCGATTGATAGGTCGAGACCACGACGCGCTTGATGGTCGCCTTGTCGTGCAGGGGCTTGAGCGCCACAACGAGCTGCGCGGTCGAGCAGTTCGGGTTGGCGATGATGTTCTTCTTCTTGAAGCCTTCGGTCGCGGCCGCGTTGACCTCGGGCACGATCAGCGGCACGTCCGGATCCATGCGCCAGGCCGAGGAATTGTCGATCACCACAGCGCCGGCGGCGCCGATCTTCGGCGACCATTCCTTCGACACCGCGCCGCCCGCCGACATCAGGCAGATGTCGACGTCGGAGAAGTCGTAATGCTCGAGCGCTTTGACCTTCAGGGTGCGGTCGCCATAGGAGACCTCGACGCCCATGCTGCGGCGTGAGGCCAGGGCCACGACCTCGTCCGCGGGGAATTTGCGCTCATCCAGGATGTTGAGCATTTCCCGTCCGACATTGCCGGTCGCGCCGACGATTGCGACTTTGTAACCCATCGTTCACTCTCCGGTGAAAAAGCCCGTTCCTGAAGCTGACGCTTAAACAGGAAGAGCAGCGCTTCTATGCGAGAACCGGCCTCAAGACAACGTGGACCATGCCTTAGGGACGTGGATGCAGTCGCCCGAGGCCAGCACGGCCGCAATCTCGACCCGGACCAGCCTCCATCTGGCATTGGCGGCCTTCGCCGACGAGGTCGTCGGCACGCTGGCGCGGCTGATCGCTTATGTGGGGGCGCTCGCGCTCTTTGCCATCCTTGGCCTTGCAGCGCTCGGCCAGCTGCCCGATCTGCGCGACGACGAGCTGGCGCCGAAACTCAGCTGGAGCGTGGCCGACCGCTCGCAGCCGGCCTTCGCCCTCAGCCGGCTTGATTCGTCAGAGAAAACAGGCTCTTACACCATCCTTCGACATCCCGAAGGAGGCCGCCGCGACGTCATGCGCTGGACCGGCGCGGCGGACAAGGTGCTGGCCGAGCTCGAGATTTATCGGGAGGGCGGCGAATTCGACGTGACCCGTCCGGCAACATTGGACCTTGCCGTCCAAATGGGGTTGGACGCGGCGACCCCGCTCGAGCAGGCCGGCCTGATCGAGACGAAATTCGGTCCCGTGGCGCTGTTCCGGCCGACCGGCACGACGCCATCATGCCTCGGCTACCTCAAGCGCAGCGAGGAGCCCGCCTTGCAGATCTCCGGCTTCTCCTGCCAGGGCGACACCCTGCCCGCCCAGCGCGCCGCCATCGCCTGCACGCTGAACCGGCTGACGCTGTTGACCTCCGGCAACGAGCCGAAGCTGGCGGGCCTGTTCGCCCAGGCCGAGCTGAAGCGCCGGGCTTGCGACCTCCAGGGCTCGCCAGACTGGCTGCTGGGCACCGCGAATGCGCAATTGCGCGGGGCGCTTTGAGCGGCATCAAGTCCAAGTGAGCTGAGCAAGTGGCTGGTATTGATGCAACTTTTGCCGGCGCCCACGATTATTCCGCGCCGGTGTGACCCAATAGACCTAGTTGCGCTGACCCCGGCCGGGCTAGTATGGGGTGAAATCGACTGGCGGTGCGCCGCTTGAAGGGGACGTGATGAGCTCGAAATTCTCTGCCAAATTGGCGACCTTGTTTGCTGCGGGCGCCGTGATTGCCATGTCCTCTGCCGTGTTCCTGGCGACGCCGGCCTCGGCCGACAACAAGACCAAGCGCTATGACGAGCGCGGCCGGCCCTATTACGGCCCTGGTGGACCCAACGCGGTCTACCAGCAGGGCCGCACCCGCATCTATGTCAGCAAGCGCTCCTGGCTCGATGGCGGCACCGAGGTCAATCCGGGCGACCGCAAGTACACCGACTACGCCTTCCCGCCGGCCGTGGGCTATCCGTCCTTCGCCCGCGAGAATCTCAACCGCCCGATCGACCGCCAGCCGCTTTCGCCGCCGCAGGATGTCGGCGGCTATCCGCAGAATTTCCCGCTGTACTGAGCGACGGATCCTTCTCGAATCAAAATGGCCGGGCGAGAGCCCGGCCATTTTTGTTTGGGAAGGTGCCGTAGGGTGGGCAAAGGCGCGCTCCTTGCGCGCCGTGCCCACGATCTCTTTGCTATGGGAAAGAAGTGGTGGGCACGCTTGCGCTTTGCCCACCTTACGAGAGCTGCGCCCGCTTACGCGTGCAGCTTCTGCAATTCCTTCAGGATCGCTTCGCCCATCTGCGTGGTGGACGCGGCCGTGGTGCCCTCCGACTTGATGTCGGCGGTGCGCAGGCCGCTGGCCAGCACGGCGGCGATTGCCTGATCGACCTTGTCGGCGAGTGCGCCCATGTCGAAGGAATAGCGCAGCGCCATGCCGAAGGACGAGATCATCGCAATGGGATTGGCGAGGCCTTGGCCTGCGATGTCAGGCGCCGAGCCGTGCACGGGCTCGTACAGCGCCTTGCGCTTCTTGGTCTTCACATCCACTTCGCCGAGCGAAGCCGAGGGCAGCATGCCGAGCGAGCCCGTCAGCATCGCTGCGATGTCGGACAGCATGTCGCCGAACAAATTGTCGGTGACGATGACGTCGAACTGCTTCGGCCACTTCACCAGCATCATGCCGCCGGAATCGGCGAGCTGGTGCTCGAGCGTGACATCAGGATATTCGCGCTTGTGGACGGCCGTCATGACCTCGTTCCAGAGCACGCCCGACTTCATGACGTTGCGCTTCTCCATCGACGTCACCTTGTTCTTGCGCTTCCTGGCAAGCTCGAAGGCGACGCGGCCGATGCGCTCGATCTCATAGGTGTCGTAGACCTGGGTATCGATGGCGCGCTTCTGGCCGTTGCCGAGATCGGTGATGGTCTTGGGCTCGCCGAAATAGACGCCGCCGGTGAGCTCGCGCACGATCATGATGTCGAGGCCCTCGACCGCCTCACGCTTCAGGCTGGAGGCATCGGCCAGCGCCGGATAGCACACCGCGGGGCGGAGGTTGGCGAATAGCGCCAGATCCTTGCGCAGGCGAAGCAGGCCGGCTTCGGGGCGCACCTCGTACGGCACGGCATCCCACTTGGGACCGCCGACCGCGCCGAAGATCACGGCGTCGGCGTCCTTGGCCTTGGCCATGTCGCCCTCGGAGATCGACACCTTGTGCGCGTCATAGGCGGAGCCGCCGACGAGGCCGGTGTCGGTCTCGAAGCTGGCGATCCCGGCCGAATTGAGCCAGTCGATCAGCCGCTTCACCTCGCCCATCACCTCGGGGCCGATACCGTCGCCGGGGAGCAGCAGCAGTTTGTGGGTCGCCATGGTCGGTCTTCCTCCGTTTCGTCATGGCCGGGCTTGTCCCGGCCATCCACGTCCTTGCCTCGAGTGCAGAAGAACGTGGATGCCCGGCACAAGGCCGGGCATGACGGCATCTCGTGAATTTCGGCCGGAGTGCTAGAGCGGCGTTGCGCGCTTGGCAAGACACCATTGCCGGGGTGCGGCTGTGCAAGGCGGGCGGGGCCTGCCACACTGCGATACGCCGGAGTACCCCCCTTGCACGCACCCGACCGCGCCCCGCCCTACGCGCATCCCGCGCGGCTGATCCTGACGCTGTCGCTGGCCGCCACCGTCGGGCTCGGCATCGGCCGCTTTGCCTATGCGCTGGTACTGCCCGACATGCGGGAGGACCTCGGCTGGTCCTACTCGGCGGCCGGATTCATGAACACCATCAACGCCGTCGGCTATCTCGTGGGCGCGCTTGCAGCGTCCCGCCTGATCCAGCGCGTCGGTTGGGCGGCGGCCATCCGCGGCGGAACCCTCGCCTGCGTCGTCGCGCTCGCGACCTGCGCGCTGACAGAGAATTTCGTCGCGCTGAGCCTGGCGCGTCTGGTGCTGGGGCTCGGGGCCGCGGCCGGCTTCGTCGCCGGCGGCGCGCTCGCTGCCACCATTGCCCAGACGCAGCCCGCGCGGGCCAATTTCCTGCTCAGCCTGTTCTATGCCGGGCCCGGCATCGGCATTCTGTCCTCGGGGCTGATCGCCCCGTTCACGCTGCAATATTTCGGGCCGGGCTCGTGGTGGATCGTGTGGTGGGCGCTGACGCTGCTGTCAGTCGCGATGACGATCCCGCTGTTCCTGATCCGGATCGAGAGCGATGTCCGCTTCTCGGACGGCGGTCAGGCCTCGTTCGCGATCCTGCCCGTGCTGATCTACCTCGCCAGCTATTTCCTGTTCGGCGCCGGCTACATCGCCTACATGACCTTCATGATCGCCTATGTGCGCGACGGCGGCGGCGGGGCCGCGGCGCAGGCGGGATTCTGGGGCCTCATTGGCCTCAGCGCCTTCGTCACGCCCTGGGCCTGGCGCGGCGTGCTGGCGCTCGATCGCGGCGGGCTTGCCACCGCCATCATCCTCGGCACCAACGCATTGGGTGCCGCCCTGCCGATGCTCGGACATTCGCCGGCATGGCTTGCGGTCTCGGCGATCGTGTTCGGCGTCGCCTTCTTCGCCGTGGTCGGTTCGACCACCGCGTTCGTGCGCTTCAACTATCCGCCAGAGGTGTGGCCGACCGCGATCGCGGCGATGACGATCTCGTTCGGCGTCGGCCAGACGCTGGGCCCGATCGTTGTCGGCGCGATCACGGATGCGCTGGGAAGCCTGAGCTACGCGCTCAATGTATCGGCGGCGTTGCTGGCGCTGGGCGCCGTGGCGGCGCTGTGCCAGCGGAAGGTGGCCAAACAGCCGGTGCCGTAGGGTAGGCAAAGCAAAGCGTGCCCACGCATTTTTCGCGATCGGGAGAGATCGTGGGCACGGCGCTCTCGCGCCTTTGCCCACCCTACGGCAGCGGGGCTAGCTCCCGCTGAACGAATTGTAGCCCTGGTCTTCCCAATAGCCGCCTTTGTAATCGTTGGTGACTTCCATCGAGACCACGTATTTCGGGTTCTTGAAGCCGAGCTTGGTCGGCACGCGGATCTTCATGGGAAAGCCGTAGGCCCGCGGCAATATCTCACTCGCATATTTGAACGTCATCTGGGTCTGCGGATGCAGGGCGCTGCGCATGTCGAGCGGCGAATTGTAGCCGTCCTTGTCGGCGCACTGGAACCAGACGTATTTCGCGCGCGTGTCGGCGCCGATCAATTTCAGGAAGTCGCGCATGGGCGTGCCGGTCCAGCTGCCGATCGCACTCCAGCCCTCGACGCAGATGTGACGGGTGATTTGCGTGACCTGCGGCAGCTTGTGGAGTTCGTCCAGCGTCCATGACTTCTTGTTGTCGACGAGGCCGCGCACCTCGAGCTTCCAGTCGGCGGCATCGATATCGGGCGCGTCGTCGAGATCGTAATAGGCGTTGAACGGGAACGGCTTGGTGATCGCGCTCTCGGGGAAGGTCGGCGCCAGCGCGTCGGGATTGAACATCCAGGCCTGCACGGCGTCGTTGAACTTCGAGACCTTCGCCAGCATGGTCTCGGCCGAGGACGAGTCGATCACGTCGCAGCCGGTGAGCAGCGTCAGCGCGCCCAGGCTGGCGCCGCCCGCGATGAAGCGGCGGCGGGTGACGTCAGGCATGGTCTTGAGGGAATCCTTGATGAGGAGCCGCCTGTCGACGCCTGGAATCAGGAACGGGCGCTTCGCCATAGTCTCCTCCTCAGCGGCCGATGATCATCGCGCGCAGGCTCTTCGGCACGAGCAGCGCGAGCAAGACGTGAACGACCAGGAACGCGCAGATCGCGGCCATGCAGAAGAAGTGGACATAGCGCGCGGCAGGATAGTCGCCGAACAGCATCACGAGGTAATAGAGCTGCACCGGCTTCCATATCGCAAGGCCCGACAGCACGATCAGCACGCCGACCACGATGATGCCGGCATAGAGCAGCCGCTGCACATAATTGTAGACCGTGAGATCGTCGTGGCCGAGCTTGAAGGTCAGGGCGGCCCTGACGTCGCGGAGCACCCCTGACGCCGTGATCGGGAACAGTTTCTTGCGGAAGCGGCCGGTAACGAAGCCGGTGACGAGGTAGGCGAGGCCGTTGATCATCAGCAGCCACATCGCCGCGAAATGCCAGAGCAGGCCGCCGCCGAGCCAGCCGCCGAGCGTGTATTCGCGCGGGAAGCGGAAGTCGAACAGCGGCGAGGCGTTGTAGATCTGCCAGCCCGACAGGATCATCAGGATCATGGCAAGGGCGTTGATCCAATGCATGACCCGGACCCAGGCCGGCTGGATCACTTTGGCCGGGGTGGCTCCGACCTGCTCGTCGGTGACTGTGAGGCTCGCCATGATGGTTCCGTCCTGAACGTCCGTGCGACAGCAATTATACGCCGGTATTTCGCTTTTCGTTACGCCCTGCCGGCCATCGAATCGATGCCGCCGGGCTATTGTGGTCACAAAAAAGCGAGCCGGATATCCCCGGCTCGCGGTCTGAAACCATCCTGTTCAGGGATGAAACAGGATCGTCTGGTGTTACGTCGCCGGCATCAGCACGGTGTCGACCACATGGATGACGCCGTTCGACTGGTTGACGTTGGAGATCGTCACCATCGAGGTGCCGCCCTTGGCATCGACGATCCAGACCTTGCCGTCCATCTTCTTGACCGTCAGCTCCTCGCCCTCTGCAGTCTTCAGCTTCTTGCCGTCAGAGAGGTCGGCGGCCGCGAGCTTGCCCGGCACGACGTGATAGGTGAGGATCTTGGTCAGCGTCGCCTTGTTCTCGGGCTTGACAAGGTTGTCGACGGTGCCGGCCGGCAGCTTGCTGAAGGCGGCGTTGGTCGGCGCGAACACCGTGAACGGGCCCTTGCCTTCCAGCGTCGGCACCAGGCCCGCGGCCTTCACCGCCGCCACCAGCGTGGTGTGATCCTTCGAGTTGACCGCGTTCTGGACGATGTTCTTCGAGGGGAACATCGCGGCGCCGCCGACCATGACGGTCTTCTCCTCGGCGCTCACGGGCGCGACGACGGTCGCGGTGATGGCCAGGGCGCTGAAGGCGGCGGCAGCGAGATAGGCAATGCGCTTCGACATGGAGAGTCTCCCGATTGAATTGGTGCCGGCGATGGCCGGCGTTCGAGTTGGGGCAACAACGGAAGCTGCGACAGTCGAGGGGTGATGCAGCAGCGCCGTCGTTGCACCGAACTACGGGAGGGTTTGGGTCGCGGTTTCGGGGAAAAATTCTTTGTGATGCGTGAAACTATCGGCAGGAATGTTCGTGCGGCGCGCGACATACGCCAAGCAGACGATGCCGTAGGGGGCAAAGGCGCCGAGCGCCGTGCCCACCATCTCTCTCCGAAATTACGAGTGGTGGGCACGCTTCGCTTTGCCCACCCTACGACAGTGCGCCCGTTGAGACAGTACCCGCCTCAATCCCGGTTGTTCGGCGTCTGGATGAAGCCGCGATTGTGCGTCGGGCTGATCAGCACTTCGTTGATGCAAACGCGCGCCGGCATGCTCGCGATGAATGCGATGGTGCGGCCGAGGTCTTCCGGTTGCAGCATCTTCGCCTGCTCCTCCTTGCTCGGCACCACCGGGCGCAGCTCGAGGATCGGGGTCGCGACCTCGCCCGGCATCAGGCAGCAGGCGCGCAGGCCGTTGACGCATTCGTCCATGTTGAAGGAATGGGTCAGTGCCAGCACCGCGTGCTTGGTGGTGGTGTAGGCCGGGCCCGGCATCTTCGAGACGTGACGTCCGGCCCAGGACGAGACGTTGATGATCGCGCCGTCCTGCTGCTTGCGCATCGTCGGCAGCACGGCGCGCATGCAATAGAGCACGCCGTTGAGGTTGACCTGGACCAGCTTGTCCCAGCCCTCCAGCTCCATGTCCTTCCAGCTGCGCTTGGGAACATTGATGCCGGCATTGTTGACGAGCAGGTCGATGCGGCCGTGCCTGGCGACGATCCGGTCGGCCGCCTTCTGGGCTTCGGCCGCGTCGGAGACATCGAGTGCAATGGCCTCCGCGGCTCCACCCGCCTCGATGATCTTGGCCACCACGGCATCCAGGGCCGACTGCCGGCGGCCCGAGACCACCACTATCCAGCCGTCGGCAGCCAGCGCCGCCGCGCCGGCCTCTCCGATCCCGCTGCCACCGCCCGTGACCCAGGCCACGCGTTTCCCAACTCTGGTCATGCAAACTGTCTCCGTTGCTTCTGCGGGGCGGTTTTTGCTAATCCAGCCCTCGGTTTTGACCGGCCTTGTCCAACAAGCCTTGTCGTACAAGTCCCTGCGGTCGAGGAAATCTTGCATGAACCCAGCAGCTAACGCCAACCTGTTTTCCCGCCTGTTCGACGGCCTCGACGATCCCAAGCGCCTCGCGATCGAGACGCATGACGGGGGCCACATCAGCTATGGCGAACTGATCGCGCGGGCGGGGCAGATGGCGAACGTGCTGGTCGCGCGCGGGGTGAAGCCGGGGGACCGCGTCGCGGTGCAGGTCGAAAAATCCGTCGCCAACATCGTGCTGTATCTCGGCACGGTGCGGGCCGGCGCGGTCTATCTGCCGCTCAACACCGCCTATACGCTGAACGAGCTCGACTATTTCATCGGCGATGCCGAACCGTCGCTGGTGGTGTGCGATCCCGCCAAGGCCGAAGGCCTCGCCCCGATCGCCGCCAAGGTGAACGCTGGGGTCGAGACGCTCGGGCCCGATGGCAAGGGCTCGCTGACCGAGGCTGCCGACAAGGCCGGCAGCGACTTCACCACGGTGCCGCGGGCGAACGACGACCTCGCCGCGATCCTCTACACCTCGGGCACGACCGGCCGCTCCAAGGGCGCGATGCTGAGCCACGACAATCTCGCCTCGAACTCGCTCTCGCTCGTCGACTATTGGCGCTTCACCGACAAGGACGTCTTGATCCACGCGCTGCCGATCTATCACACCCATGGGCTGTTCGTGGCGACCAACGTGACGCTGTTCGCGCGGGCGTCGATGATCTTCCTGCCGAAGCTTGATCCGGACCTCATCATCAAGCTGATGGCGCGCGCCACGGTGCTGATGGGCGTGCCGACCTTCTACACGCGGTTGCTGCAAAATCCGGCGCTGTCGCACGAGACCACCAAGCACATGCGGCTGTTCATCTCGGGCTCGGCGCCGCTGCTGGCCGAGACCCATCGCGAATGGTCGGCGCGCACCGGGCACGCGGTGCTCGAGCGCTATGGCATGACCGAGACCAACATGAACACGTCGAACCCCTATGACGGCGAGCGGGTGCCCGGCGCGGTCGGCTTTCCTTTGCCGGGCGTCTCGGTGCGCGTCACCGACCCCGAAACGGGGAAGGAATTGCCGCATGACGAGATCGGCATGATCGAGGTGAAGGGACCGAACGTCTTCAAGGGTTATTGGCGCATGCCGGAGAAGACCAAGGCCGAATTCCGCCCCGACGGCTTCTTCATCACCGGCGATCTCGGCAAGATCGACGCCAAGGGCTACGTCCACATTCTCGGCCGCGGCAAGGATCTCGTCATCTCCGGCGGCTTCAACGTCTACCCAAAGGAGATCGAGAGCGAGATCGACGCCATGCCCGGCGTGATCGAGTCCGCCGTGATCGGCGTGCCGCATGCCGATTTCGGCGAGGGCGTCACCGCGGTCCTGGTGCGCCAGCCCGGCGCCAGCATCGACGAAGCCGCGGTCCTGAAGGGACTGGACGGACGCCTCGCCAAGTTCAAGATGCCCAAGCGCGTCTTCGTCGTCGACGAGCTGCCGCGCAACACCATGGGTAAGGTGCAGAAGAACATCTTGCGCGAGACCTACAAGGATATCTACGCGAAGAAATGAGGGCACGCTCTCTCGCCGTCATTGCGAGGAGCCCGCGACAAAATTGCGAAGCAATTTTGCGCTGGTGCGACGAAGCAATCCAGATTGCCTCCGCGGAAGGATTCTGGATTGCTTCGCTTCGCTCGCAATGACGGGGGTTGTGGCGGCTACTGTCCGCCCAACAAGCTCAGCACGAACCGGCTGCCGACGATGAGCAGATAGCATCCGAACGCCACTTCCAGCCTGCGCTTCGACATCGCATGCGCCGCCCTCACGCCCAGCGGCGCGGTGACGAGGCTCATCGGCATCACCAAGACGGCGCCGATCAGCGAGACGTAACCGAGCGCGAAAGGAACTTGCAGGGCTGCGACGGCCGGATAGGTCGCGGCCGCCGGCCAGCCCGCATAGATGTAGCCGATCGCGCCGGGAATCGAGATCAGCACCGCGAGCGCCGATGAGGTCGCAACCGCCTGATGGATCGGGCGGCCGTAAAACGTCATCAGCAGGTTCGAGAACAGCCCGCCGCCGATGCCCATCAGCGTCGAGAGAATGCCGACGCAAAAGCCATAGGCACGCATCAACGGCCCCTCCGGCAGATCCTCGCCGAACCTCCAGCCTTCGCGCGCAAAGATGAGGCGCGCCGCCGCGGAATAGGCGACGGCAACGAAAACGATCTTGAACAGGCGCTCCGGCGCGGAGCGCGCGATCACGGCGCCGGCGACGACGCCGATCACGATCGGCAGCCACCACCTGCGCAGGATCGTCATGTCGACGGCGCCGCGCCTGTAATGCGCCTGGAACGAACGGATCGAGGTCGGGATGATTACCGCGAGCGAGGTGCCGACGCAGAGCGGCATGCGCACCTCGAGCGGCACGCCGGCGATGCGGAAGCATTCGTAGAACACCGGCACCAGGATCGCGCCGCCGCCGATGCCGAACACGCCGGCCAGGAATCCCGAAAGCGCGCCGGTTGCGACCAGCAACACCGCGAGCTCGCCAAGCTCCTTGATATCGAGACCTGCAGTCACTCCTGACCTGCCCCGGCGACCTGGTCGCAGCGGCTCGGTTCAGAGGCTGCATCCGGGAGCATTAGGCGATCTGATTCCCGCGGTCGACACGCCGGGCTTGCCGGCTGGGGTGGAATGCAGGGCGCGCATATCCAAGAACCGATCGCGCGGAGGACGCAGAATGGCATGCGCCTGCGGGCAGCGCCCGGGCCGCCCGGGTTTGAACGGCAGGGCCGATTAGATGCGTTCCAATAGCAATTTCAACGAACCTCGCACCGCCCACAACAAGTGGATTTATATTCATTATTTCGTTGGCGGACGCATGCGCTGGTATACCAAGGCCCTGATTGGCCCTGCATCATCAAGGCTCTAGAGCTGAACGAAGGTTCGATTTATGGCGATTTGGTGATTGCGCGGGCCAGATCGACTCCGTAAATAGAGCCGACCTTTCCGATCCCCGCGCGCCCCCTGTTGGGCCGCAATACAACATCAAAGCCCATGACCGCACGGATCGAACGACCGCTCTCGCCCCACATCCAAACCTACCGATGGACGCTGACGATGGCCCTGTCCATCGTCCATCGCGCCACCGGCATCGCCCTTTACGTCGGAACGCTGCTGCTGGTCTGGTGGCTGGTCGCGGCGGCCTCCGGCCCGGCCGCCTATGCCCATGTCCAGGCCTTCGCCGGCAGCATCATCGGCCGGCTGATCGTGTTCGGCTACACTTGGGCGCTGATGCACCACATGCTCAGCGGCATCAGGCATTTCGTCTGGGACCTCGGCTACGGCTTCAAGGCCAATGAGCGGGAGGCGCTGACCTGGGGCGCGCTGATCGGCGGCATCGCGCTGACCGTGCTGGTCTGGATCATCGCCTATGCGATCGGAGGCGGACGATGAGCTTCGACGAATCCCACGGCTCTCCGAAGCGGCCCTCGATGCGGACCCCGCTCGGCCGCGTCCGCAATCTCGGCGCTGCGCATTCCGGCACCTCCGATTTCTGGCGCCAGCGCATCACCGGCGTCGCCATGACGCTGCTGATGATCCCGGTGCTGGTGATCATCATGATGCTGCTCGGCCGCAACCAGGTCGGCGCG
Source organism: Bradyrhizobium sp. A11 (assembly GCF_042077125.1). Lineage (NCBI taxonomy): Bacteria > Pseudomonadati > Pseudomonadota > Alphaproteobacteria > Hyphomicrobiales > Nitrobacteraceae > Bradyrhizobium > Bradyrhizobium sp. A11. Next base: position 6,761,331 of record NZ_CP149509.1, read on the forward strand.
GCGCAGATCCTCAGCTCGATTCCCGTCGCGGTGATCCTGCTGCTGTTCATCTTCGCCAGCACCTGGCACATGAAGATCGGCATGCAGGTGGTGATCGAGGACTACGTTCATAACGAGAAGCTGAAGCTCATCTCGATCATGCTCAACAACTTCTTCTCGGTCGCCGTGGCGCTCGCCTCGACCTACGCGATCCTGAAACTTTCCTCCGGAGTGTAAACCCATGGCCAATACAACGAATGGCTCGGGCAACGGCGCTCCCGCCACCAACGGCAAAGCCTATCCGATCGAAGACCACACCTACGACGTCGTCGTGGTCGGCGCCGGCGGCGCGGGCCTGCGCGCCGTCGTCGGCTGCAGCGAGGCCGGCCTGCGCACGGCCTGCATCACCAAGGTGTTTCCGACCCGCTCGCACACCGTCGCGGCGCAAGGCGGCATCTCCGCCTCGCTCGGCAACATGCACAAGGACGACTGGCGCTGGCACATGTACGACACCGTGAAGGGGTCGGACTGGCTGGGGGACCAGGACGCGATCGAATACATGGTGCGCAACGCGCCCGCGGCGGTCTACGAGCTCGAGCATTGGGGCGTGCCGTTCTCGCGCACCGAGGACGGCAAGATCTATCAGCGTCCGTTCGGCGGCATGACCATGGACTTCGGCAAGGGCCAGGCGCAGCGCACCTGCGCCGCCGCCGACCGTACCGGCCACGCCATGCTGCACACGATGTACGGCCAGTCGCTGCGCCATGCGGCCGAGTTCTTCATCGAGTTCTTCGCCATCGACCTGATCATGGACGACCAGGGCGCCTGCCGCGGCGTGATCGCGCTCAAGCTCGACGACGGCACGCTGCATCGCTTCCGCGCCCAGACCACGATCCTGGCCACCGGCGGCTATGGCCGCGTCTACGCCTCCTGCACCTCGGCCCATACCTGCACCGGCGACGGTGGCGGCATGGTGCTGCGTGCCGGCCTGCCGCTCCAGGACATGGAGTTCGTCCAGTTCCACCCGACCGGCATCTACGGCGCCGGCTGCCTCGTCACCGAGGGCGCGCGCGGCGAAGGCGGCTACCTCGTCAATTCCGAGGGCGAGCGCTTCATGGAGCGCTACGCGCCGTCGGCCAAGGACCTCGCCTCGCGCGATGTCGTCTCGCGCGCGATGACCATCGAGATCCGCGAGGGACGCGGCGTCGGCAAGAAGAAGGACCACATCTTCCTGCATCTCGACCATCTCGATCCCGCCGTGCTGGCCGAGCGGCTGCCCGGCATCTCCGAGTCCGCAAAGATCTTCGCCAATGTCGACGTGACGCGCGAGCCGATCCCGATCGTGCCGACCACGCACTACAACATGGGCGGCATTCCCACCAACTACCACGGCGAAGTGCTGACCAAGCGGGACGGCGACGACAATGCCGTGGTTCCCGGCCTGATGGCGCTGGGCGAAGCCGCCTGCGTCTCCGTGCACGGCGCCAACCGGCTCGGCTCCAACTCGCTGATCGACCTCGTCGTGTTCGGCCGCGCCGCGGCGCTGCGCTGCGCCGCGAAGCTGACGCCCAACGCCGAGCAACCGGAACTGCCGGCGAACTCGGCGGAGAAGGCGCTCAGCCGTCTCGATCATTACCGCTACGCCTCCGGCGGCACCCCGACCGCGAAGCTGCGCGAAGGCATGCAGCACGTGATGCAGAACAATTGCGCGGTGTTCCGCACCGGCGAAGTGCTGAGCGAAGGCCAGAACCTGATCGCGAAGGTCCACAGCGGCATCACCGACATCGCGGTGTCCGATCGCTCGCTGGTGTGGAATTCCGACCTCGTCGAGACGCTGGAGTTCGACAACCTGATCGCGCAGGCGGTGGTGACGATGAACTCGGCCGCCAACCGCACCGAGAGCCGCGGCGCGCATGCCCGCGAGGACTTCTCCGAGCGCGACGACAAGAACTGGATGAAGCACACGCTGGCCTGGCTCGACGATGCCGGCAAGGTCAAGATCGACTACCGTCCGGTTCACGACTACACCATGACCAACGACGTGCAGTACATCCCGCCGAAGGCGCGTGTGTACTGAGCGAACAGCGAAGGCCTTATCGAAATGGTTGAATTCGCACTTCCGAAGAACTCCAAGATCACCGGCGGCAAGACCTGGCCGAAGCCCCCGGGCGCGACCGAGCTTCGCGAATTTCGTGTCTATCGCTGGAATCCGGACGACGGCAAGAATCCGAGCGTCGACACCTATTACGTCGACACCAACGATTGCGGTCCGATGGTGCTGGACGGCCTGATCTGGATCAAGAACCACATCGACCCGTCACTGACCTTCCGCCGCTCCTGCCGCGAAGGCGTCTGCGGCTCCTGCGCCATGAACATCGACGGCCAGAACACGCTGGCCTGCACCCGCTCGATGCACGACGTCAAGGACGGCGCGGTGAAGGTCAATCCGCTGCCGCACCAGCCGGTGGTGAAGGACCTCGTCCCCGACCTCACCAATTTCTACGCGCAATACGCCTCGGTCGAGCCGTGGCTGAAGACGACCTCGCCGACGCCGCAGAAGGAATGGCGCCAGAGCCACGAGGACCGCGAGAAGCTCGACGGCCTCTACGAATGCATCCTCTGCGCCTGCTGCTCGACCTCGTGCCCGAGCTATTGGTGGAACAGCGAACGCTATCTCGGCCCCGCCGCGCTGCTCCAGGCCAACCGCTGGGTGTCCGATTCGCGGGACGAGGCGACCGGCGAGCGGCTCGACAATCTCGAGGATCCGTTCCGGCTCTACCGCTGCCACACCATCATGAACTGCGCCAAGGCCTGCCCGAAAGGCCTCAACCCCGCCGAAGCCATCGCCGAGCTCAAGCTCAAGATGGTCGAGCGCCAGGTCTGAAAACGACGTTCATGCTTCGCGTTCCGGCCGAACGGCCGGGACGTTCCGAGATCGCGGTCAATTCGAGGAGAATCTTCTCCAATCCGCCGCGCGTGCAGATTTTTGGGACCACAACCACCGGTTCCCGCATTCGCTGCTTCCTTCCTCGCGCGAGATTCAGTTAAGCTGCCGTCAGGGACGGAGCGACTGTGCAGAGGGCGCAACGCAACTCGCTGAGGCTGTTGCAGTGGATGATGGCGGCATCCCTGGCGCTGCCGGTTGCGCTGTTCGTGATCGCGGCCAGCATCTCCTACAGCTCGACCAGGGACATCGCCGACCGGGAGATCGAGCGCACGCTCGACGTCGCGCATGAGCACGCGCTCAAGGTGTTCGAGACCATCGATCGCAGCCTGGCCGAGCTCGACGAGGTGGTTCGCGGCCTGTCCGACGACACCATCCGCGCGCGCGAGCCGGCGCTGCACCGCCGCCTGAAGCGGCTGACCGACGCGCTGCCGCAGCTGAAATCGGCCTGGATCTTCGACGCGGACGGAAAGGCGCTGGTCAACAGCCTCGTCTCGCCGCCGCCGGAGCTGAGCTTTGCAGACCGCGACTATTTCTACGCTCATGTCGACCAGGCCATCGGCACGTTCATCGGCGTGGCGCTGACGCCGCGTCCGCCCTATCAGGGCGCGCGCTTCTTCGGGGTGAGCCGCCGCCGCGATTCCGACGACGGCCGTTTCATCGGGGTGATCCAGGCCTCGGTCCTGCCGGAATATTTCGAGAGCTTCTACGCCCGCATCGGATCGGATCCCGGCAGCTTCTTCGCGATGGGCCGCACCGACGGCGCGATGCTCACGCATGTCCCGCGGCTCGACCGCGACGTCAGGCTCGATCCGAGCGGACCGGTCGGCCGGGAGATCGCGGCGCGCCCCGAGCACGGCCTGATCACCATCGCTTGGCCGTCCGACGGAATCGAGCGTCGGATAGGCTACCGGCGCGTCGCGGAATACCCGATCTATGTCAGCGCCGGGCTCGAGACCTCGGCGATCCGCGCGCGCTGGCTGGCCACGATCGGCCAGCATCTGGTGTTCGGCCTTCCCGCCACCGCGCTGCTGTTTTTGCTGCTGGCGCTGGCCTTGCGGCGCACCCAGCAAATTCAGGCCGAAGCCGCCAAGCGGCGCGAGGCCGAGGAGGCGCTCAAGCACAGCCAGCGCCTGGAGGCGCTCGGACAGCTCACCGGCGGCGTCGCGCACGATTTCAACAATCTGCTGACGGTGATCCGCGCCTCCGTCGACCTGCTGAACCGGCCGCAGCTGACGGAGGAGCGGCGCCAGCGCTACATCACGGCCATTGCGGATGCGGTGGCCCGCGCGGCCAAGCTGACCTCGCAGCTGCTCGCCTTTGCGCGGCGTCAGACCCTGAAGCCGGAGGTGTTCGACGTCGGCGAACGGATGCAGTCGCTGCGCGACATGCTGGCGCCTCTGCTGGGACCGGCCATCGAGATCGCCATGCGCCTGCCCGCCGAGCCCTGTCTCGTCCGTGCCGATGCCGGCCAGTTCGAGACGGCGCTGATCAACATGGCGACCAACGCGCGCGACGCCATGCAGGGCAAGGGCAGGATCACCTTCAAGGTCGAGCCGACGACCGCCATTCCGGACACGCTGACCGGCCAGAACCTGGGCGGCCAGAATTTGGGCAGCCAGAGCTCGGCCAACCATGGCTTCGTCAGCGTGACCGTCAGCGACACAGGCATCGGCATTCCCGCCGCCCGATTGGGGCGCATCTTCGAGCCGTTCTTCACCACCAAGCAGGTCGGTCACGGCACCGGCCTTGGCCTGTCCCAGGTGTTCGGCTTCGCCCGGCAATCCGGCGGCGAGGTGACGGTCACGAGCGAGGTGGGACACGGCAGCACCTTCTCGCTCTATCTGCCGCGGGTGCCACCCGAGCTGCTGCCGCAGCGGCAGGCGCCCAACACGGCGCCGGCGGTGGCCGGCAGCGGCATGTCGGTGCTGGTGGTCGAGGACAATATCGAGCTGGCCAATTTTGCCGCCGATGGCCTCACCGAGCTCGGCTACAGCATCACGCTGGTCGACAATGCAACCGATGCACTCGCGGAGCTCGTCCTGGATGCGGACCGTTTCGACGTCGTGTTCTCGGACGTGGTGATGCCCGGAATGACCGGGCTCGATCTGGCGCAGGCCATCTGCGACCGCGGCATCGACGTGCCGGTCGTGCTGACCACGGGCTACAGCCAGGCTCTGTCGCAAGAGGGCGCGGCCGGCTTCGATCTGGTGCAGAAGCCCTATTCGATCGAGGAATTGTCGCGCGTTCTGCATCGTGCGGCCCGGATCCGGCGCGTAAGGGACGGCGCCGCTGAATAGACCGCCCACGGGGAACCTGAGGGAACCGGTTGATTTGTCTCGCGTTGTCCGCGCATGAACAAGCCGGCCGCCAAGCGCGAACAGCACAAGCCGCCGATCGTCGGAATCAAGGGCGAGAACGGCGACGAGGTCGAACCGCCGCCGCCGGAGCTGCTCGAGCCCGATCCGGAGCTCTCCCCCGAGGAGGCCGAGCAGGCCCGCAAGGATTATCTGCTGACGCGGTTCTGGATCAGTGCGCGCGGCTTCTGGGGACGCAGCGGCGATCGCCTCGCTTGGCCGTTCTCGATCGGCCTCGGCCTCTTGATCGTTCTCACCGTCGGCTTTCAGTACGGCATTAATGTCTGGAACCGCGCGATCTTCGATGCGATCGAGAAGCGCGATGCGGGATCCGTCTTCCATCTCACCGCGGTGTTCTTTCCGCTCGCGATCGGCAGCATCGTGCTCGGCGTCGCGCAGGTGTTCGCGCGGATGGGCATCCAGCGGCGCTGGCGGGCCTGGCTGACGGCGAGCGTGCTGACGCGGTGGCTCGCCAACGGACGCTACTACCAGCTCAACCTGGTCGGCGGCGATCACCAAAACCCCGAATACCGGATCGCGGAAGATCTGCGCATCGCCACCGACTCCCCGGTCGATTTCCTCGCCGGCGTCACCTCGGCGCTGCTGTCGGCGGCGACCTTCATCGTCGTGCTCTGGACCATCGGCGGCGCGCTCACCGTCACGCTCGGCGGCACGAGCATCACCATCCCAGGCTTCCTCGTGATCGCCGCGATGCTCTATGCCGCAATCGCCTCGAGCTCGATCCTGGTGATCGGCCGCCGCTTCGTGCAAGTGTCCGAGGACAAGAACCAGGCCGAAGCCGATTTCCGCTACACGCTGACGCGCGTGCGCGAGAACGGCGAAAGCATCGCGCTGCTCGGCGGCGAGGAGGAGGAGCGCGACGGCATCGACCGCAACTTCACCAGCGTGATCCGGCAATGGGCGCGGCTCGCGGGCCAGCATATGCGCACCACGCTGGTGTCGCAGGGCTCGAGCCTCGTTGCGCCCGTGGTCCCTCTCCTGCTCTGCGCGCCGAAATTCCTCGACGGCAGCATGACACTGGGGCAGGTGATGCAGGCGGCCTCGGCCTTCACCATCGTGCAGAGCGCGTTCGGCTGGCTGGTCGACAATTATCCGCGCCTCGCCGACTGGAATGCCTGCGCGCGCCGCATCGCCTCGCTGATGATGTCGCTCGACGGCCTCGAGCGCGCCGAGCAGGGCGATGGGCTCGGCCGCATCAAGCGCGGCGAGACGCGCAACGACGCCATGCTGGAGATGAAGGATCTCTCGGTTACGCTCGATGACGGCACCGCGGTGGTCGGCGAGACCGAAGTGGTGATCGAGCCCGGCGAGCGGCTACTGGTGGCCGGCGAATCCGGCACCGGCAAGAGCACGCTGGTGCGTGCCATCGCCGGCCTCTGGCCCTGGGGCGGCGGCAGCGTGAATTTCCATCCCGACCGGCGGCTGTTCATGCTGCCGCAGCGGCCTTACGTGCCCTCGGGATCGCTGCGCCGCGCGGTCGCCTATCCCGGCGCCGCCGACCACTGGACCGTGGACGAGATCGGCGACGCCCTGCACAAGGTCGGGCTCGATCATCTCAAGGAGAAGATCGAGGAGGAAGGTCCCTGGGACCAGACGCTGTCGGGCGGCGAGAAGCAGCGCCTCGCCTTCGCGCGGCTCCTGCTGCACAACCCCGACATCGTCGTGCTCGACGAGGCGACCTCGGCGCTCGACGAAAAGAGCCAGGACAAGATGATGAAGATGGTCACCGACGAGCTGCCGAAGGCGACCATCGTCAGCGTCGCGCATCGCGCCGAGCTGGAAGCCTTCCACAGCCGCAAGATCGTGCTGGAGCGGCGCAAGGGCGGCGCCAAGCTCGTCAGCGACATCGCCCTGATCCCGCGCAAGGGCAAGCGCCGGCTGCTCGGCCGATTCCTGCGGCAGCGCAAGGCGCCGAAGAAGGCGGCGTAGTGCTCTCTCTCGTCGTCCCGGACAAGCGCGCCCGAATCGCGCGCCGATCCGGGACCCATACCCACAGCGAGAAATTTGGCGAAGACTCGGAGTGGGGCGTCTCGCGTCAAACTGTTTCCTGGGGTTATGGGTCCCCGCCTTCGCGAGGACGACACCGAGTTTGTGGCGCGCTTTGCGCCTCGGGACGACACCTCGCATCGAGCGTTGGAGTCCTCCTCAAAACCGGCTATGCATGCGCCGCCTGCAATGAGGATCTGCTGCTTGACGCCCGACAACATTCCTTCGTCCGCGCCGTTCGGCGCGTTTGCGCCGAACGCGGCGCAGGCCGCGATCATCCGCCTCGCGACGCAGTCAGGCCTGAAGCGCGGTGCATTCCGCCCGTGGATGTCGCGGCTGGTCAACCTGCTGCGGAGCGGCCCCGTCGACGTGCAATATCAGGGCGCCTCGTTCCGGCTCTATCACCAGGGCAGCGCGACCGAACGCGGCGCCTTGTTCAATCCCGACTACAATCTCGACGAGCTCGATTTCCTGCGCCAGCACACCCCTTCGGGCGGCACCTTCGTCGACGTCGGCGCCAATGTCGGCACGTTTGCATTGGTGATGGCGCGACAGGTCGGCAGCACGGGCAAGGTGATCGCGATCGAGCCGCATCCGCTGACGTTTGGACGGCTCTCCTTTAACCAGGCCGCATCGAAGGCTGCGCAGGTGCGCCTGGTGCAGGCGGCGGCCGGCGACAGCGACGGCGAGTTGATGATCGAGAGCGGCGGCGGCAATCTCGGCGCCACCCATGTCGTCACCGGCACCGCCGGCGCCGACGCGATCAAGGTGCCGTCGCTGCGGCTGACGCGCATCCTCGACGAGGCCGGCGTCACCCGGATCGATTCGCTCAAGATCGACGTCGAGGGCTTTGAAGACCGCGTGCTGATCGGCTTCTTCCGCGACGCGCCGCCGTCGCTGTGGCCGCGCGCGGTGGTGATCGAGCACCTGTCGCAAGACGAATGGCAGCAGGATTGTATCGCCGACATGGTCGCGCGCGGCTTTGCGATCGTGCGCAAGACACGAAGCAATACGTTCCTGTCGCGCTGACGAGAAACGAACAACGGAGCTAGCGATGATCGACCATTTGGGTTTTTCCGTCTCCGACTACGAGCGCGCGAAGGCGTTCTACACCAAGGCGCTGGCGCCGCTCGGCTACGGCCTGATCATGGAAGTGACGGCCGAGCAGACCGGGCACGCTGCGGCCGCGGGCTTCGGCGCCGACGGCAAGCCGGACTTCTGGTTCGGCGCGGAAGGCGCCATGAACAAGCCCGTGCATATCGCCATTCGTGCTGACGACCGCGCCACGGTCGACGCGTTCTACAAGGCGGCGATCGCAGCCGGCGGACGCGACAATGGCCCGCCCGGCATCCGCCCGCATTACCATCCGAGCTATTATGGCGCCTTCGTGCTCGATCCCGACGGGCACAACATCGAGGCGGTCTGCCACGCGCCGGAATAGCCAGGTTCCTGCCGGAACCTCGTATCTCGCGAGCCGTTATCGTTGCTTGCAACAAGGAGCACGACATGGCCAACGACAATGACCGCGACGTCGATCGCGCCTGGGATCTGATGAAAAAGATCGGGTTTGCGATGCTGGTGACGCGCGACGGCGACAAGTTGCGCGCGCGGCCGATGAGCGCTTATCTCGACCGCGAGGCGAACACGATTTTCTTCCTCACCGACGCACGTCGCCACAAGGACGAGGAGATCGCACGCAATCCCTCGATCAACCTGTCGTTCGCGGATGCCGGCAGTCAGAAATATGTCTCGCTGACCGGTACGGCCGTCGTCTCCAACGATCGTGCGAAGATCAAGGAGCTGTTCTCGACGCCGGCGAAAGCATGGTGGGACAGTGCCGAGGACCCCAACATCCGCGTGCTCAAGGTGACGCCCGACGACGCCGAGTTCTGGGATTCGCCGGGCACTGTGATCTCCTATGTGAAGATGGCTGCGGCGGCGGTGACGAACACGCGGCCCGACGTCGGAGAGAACCGCAAGGTCACGATGTGATGCCGATCGAGCCGCCCGAGATTCCACCCTCGACACCGGGCACGCCGACCGAGCCGCCGCCGGGAATTCCGCCCGGCAATCCGGAGCCCGAAATCGCGCCGCCGGTGCGCGAGCCCGGCGAATCCCCGCGGCCCGACGAATTGCCCGGCCGCATGCCTGAAGAGATTCCATCGCGCGGGCCGAACGGCCCGCTCACGCCCAATCCTGCGACGGATGCAAGTTCACCGCAGGATCGCGCATGAGGCGGCATCGCATGTGTGGCGATTGCAACCTGCGTCTGAATGCGCAATGAACGTCATCATAATGAGTCGATTTCCGTGCAGAAATAAATCGGGCCGCGACCGCTTCGCCCGCCACAATCCGGCCTAACGCGTAGCCGTTCATCAAACACACTTCGTCAAAGAACCTTCCGGGGAAGTTCGCCACCATGACCAATCTTCGTTTCGTGCTGCTTGCGACGACGGCTCTGACCGCGATGCAATTCGCAAGCTCTGCATCGCAGGCGCAAAGTGCGCCGCCGCTCCTGCTCGCGCAGGCCCAGCCGCAAGACACGGGCCCTGACGGAAAACCGAAGCAGCCGCCGAAGGGACCGCCAGCAGCGGCACCGCCTGCCGCGCCCCCGCGGCCCGCCGCACCGCCCGCGGCTGCACCTCCGCCCGCTCCACCGCCGCCCGCGGCCGCACCGCCGCGCCCGGCCGCGCCACCACCGCCTCCCCCGCCACCTGCGGCCCGTCCGGCCCCGCCGCCGCCACCTCCGCCGCCTGCGGCACGCCCGGCTCCGCCGCCGCCACCTGCCCCGCCGCCTGCAGCTCGCCCGGCTCCACCTCCGCCGCCACCGCCTGCTGCCGCACCGAAACAGCCGTCGCCACCCCCGGCCGCGGCTCCGCAGCAGCATGCCCCGACACCGCCGCCTGCGGCACGCCCGGCTCCCCCGCCGCCACCGCCGCCTGCTGCCGCACCGAAACAGCCATCGCCGCCCCCGGCTGCGGCGCCCACGCCGCCGCCTCCGGCACCGTCCGGCGCGCGCCCCGCTCCGACTCCCCCGGCTCCGCCTCCCGCAGCAGCTCCTCAGGGCCGTCCTGCGCCGGCACCGACGGCGACACCTTCCCCCGCGCCGGCAGCGCCGGCCGCACGACCGGGAGCGCCAGCCCCGGCTGCCACTCCTGCTCCGACCACAACACCCGCGCCGACGACAACACCGGCGCCGACCGCGACGCCGGCTCCGGGCAGCACGCCTGGCGCGGCGCCGGCTGGCCGCCCCGGCACGCCGCCGCCCGGTCGTCCCGGCGCGCCTCCGCCGGCAGGATCACCAGTTCCCGGTGCCACGCCCACGCCGACAGCGACGCCTTCTCCAGGTGCTACGCCGACGCCCCCGCCCGGGCGCCCGGGTGCAGCATCGACACCCGCGCCCGGCGCGACCCCGGCGCCGACTGCAACGCCGACCCCCGGCCAACAAGGCGCAACGCCTCCTGCTGGTGCGCCGGCTGCCGGAACTCCGCCCGCCGCACCACAGGCTGGCGCCCCGCCGCGGCCGCCGGCACCTCCCGCCGGCGTCGCAGCGCCATCGGTCGTCCCCGGTTCGGCGGCCGCAGCGCCGCCGCCGGACAGGGCACAATACAGGCCGCCGACGGTTGCACCGGCCTTCCGGGCTGCGCCGACGGTCTCAGCGCCCTTGCCGCCGGCGCCGCGTCCGCCGCAGCGTGACCTGACGCCGCTCGCGATCGGTGCAGGCGTGGTGGCCGGCGCCGTGATCGGCGCCACCATCGCCGACCTCCACAACCAGCGACGCGAGACCATCGAAGGCGGCCGCACCGTCTACACCGAGCCGGACCGCATCATCATCCGCGATCCGGGCGGCCAGGCCTATGTCCGCGGCAACGATCTCTATCGCTTCCGCTATGGCGCTCGCGACATCCGCACCGACACGGTCGGCGGGGAAACCCGCACGGTCGTGATTCGTCCTGACGGCAGCGAGATCATCACCATCGTCGGCGCCGATGGCCGGCTGATGCGGCGCATCCGCAGGGATCCCCGCGGACACGAGCTCATCATCATCGACAACACCTACCGCGATCCGCGGGCGGTCGGCGGCTTCTATGTCGACGTGCCTCCGCCGGTCGTGAACATTCCCTACGATCGCTACATCGTCGACGCCCAGGAAGCGTCACCTGATGTCATCTACCAGACCATGGTGGCGCCGCCGGTGCAGCGGATCGATCGGCGTTATTCGCTCGACGAGATCCGCTACAGCCCGAATGTTCGCATGCAGATGCCGAGCATCGACGTCAACACGATCATCTTCGAGACGGGATCGTGGACCATCCCGCCGGACCAGGCGGCCCGGCTGCAGGTGATCGCCGACGGCCTCAACCAGGCGATCCAGCGCAATCCGCGCGAGGTCTTCCTGATCGAGGGACACACCGACGCGGTCGGCAACGAGGTCGACAATCTGTCGCTGTCGGACCGTCGTGCGCAAGCCGCGGCCGAGCTGCTGACGCAGCAGTTCGGTGTGCCCGCCGAGAACCTGACGTCGCAAGGCTACGGCGAGCAGTACCTGAAGGAGCAGACGCAGGGGCCGAGCGCGATCAACCGTCGCGTCACGATCCGCAACATCACGCCGCTGCTCAACGGCGGCCAGGCCTCGCTGCCGCCGCCTCCGCCCGGCACCGCGCCGCCGCGGTAACGGCAAACACAAATGCAAAATGGCCGGGAGCGATCCCGGCCATTCTTGTTTGAGGGCTCTGGTGCCCCGGACGCAGCACAGCACGCAGTGATGCGCTGCGTCCGGGGCCCATGAACTGCCGGTGCAATTGATTTGAGATCCGGGTCCCGGCTCTGCGACGCACCGCTTCGCGTCCGGGACACGGGAATCTCAATGACCTCGTAGAGTGAGCACAGCGTGCCCACGACCTTGATTCGTCACGGCGGAAAGGTGGGCACGGCGCTAGCGCGCCTTTTGCCGACCCTACGACCTCATCATCATTGCCCCGCAGCCAATCCCAGCGCGTCGACCATGACACGAAAGACCTCGGTGTTGTCCATCGAGCCGTGCACGCGCTCACTGCCTGGACCGGTCGCTGTCAGGATAACGTCCTCGCCCGAGTGCACGCTGGCGCCGATCATCGCCGACAGATTGCCGGGCCGGAGCACGGCGCCTGGGACGTCCCTATATTTGTCGTTGGCCTTGAAGGTCCCGTCACCGCCGGCCTTGACGGTCGGCTCATTGGGATTGTCGAGCTTCGGGCGGAACGTCTCGTAGTGATCCGGCAGGCTGGCCGAGAAGATGGCGAGCCGCCGGCTCACGTCGACGCGCGCCGGATAACCTTCCGCATCAGGAGCCGGATAGTTGGGAAATCCGGCTTTATCGTAGACGCCGACGCGCTCGCGTAGCGCCACGTTGGGCGTCGTGCCCATGTCGTCATTCACCGTGCCGACGAGACTGTTGGGATGATTGTGGTCAGCCGCCACCAGGATGAGGGTGTCGTCGCCGCGCGCCTGCGCCCATTCGCGCGTCTGGCGTACCGCGTTGTCGAGCATGATCGTGTCGTAGACGGCCCGCTCCATGTCGAGCAGATGCGCGTATTTGTCGATCATGCCGGATTCGACCATCAGGAAGAAACCGGCCTCGTTCCGCGACAACAGCTTGAGCGCGGCCTGCACCTGCTCGGTCAGGTCGGGCTGCTCGGGGAATTTCCTGACGCCGCCGCCCTTCAGGAACTTGCGGTCCAGCGCACCGTCCATGTTTCCCGTGGCGAACAGGCCGAGCAGCTTGCCGGTCTCCGGCTTTGCCGAGAGAGCACCGAGTTCACCCGCGGTGGTCGCCACCTGATAACCTGCATCGCGGAACTTCGCGATGTAATCGGTCTCGTCCTTGCGTTTCGAGCCTGCGGCCGACTTCGGCATGAAGTTCGCACTACCTCCGCCCATCAGCACATCCGGTTTCGCCGCGAAGAACTGCTCGACGATCTCGTCATAGGCGGCGCGCCGGCGCGTATGCGCGACCATCGCCGCCGGCGTCGCGTCTTCGACCTCGGTGTTGGTGACGACACCGATCGCCATGCCGAGCCGCCGTTTGGCGAGGCTGGTGATGGTCTCGACCCGGGGATCGTCGAACGGGCTTGCACTGCGATCCGCATAGACACCCATGGCGTTGACGGCGCTCTTGTGCCCGGTCGCATAGGCGCTGGCCGAGTTCGCGGAATCGGTGATGATCGAATCCGAGCCTGCGGTCGCCACCAGCGCCATATGGGGCATGTCGTCGATGGCGAGCTTGCCGCGGCTCTTGCCCTCCGAAATTCCCTTGGACAGGATTCGCGCCGCAACACGATGCGCCGGCGACATGCCATCGCCGATGAACAGGATGACGTTCTTCGCCTTGCGCGGACCGGTGTCGTAGACCGTCCATGTGACGCTGCGCTGGCGCGTGCCGTCGCTCACGTCCACGGTGACGCTGCCCGGCTTGGGCAGCGTCACGTCGCGCAGGACCAGGGCCGACTGATCCTTGCCGTCCTCGCGGTCGATGAAGGTGCCGACGCGGCCGAACGCGGTCGCATAATCCGCACCGTTCACCGTGATCTTCAACTTGGCCGGATCAACCAGTCCGGGGAATTCGACCTTGAAGTCGAATCGCGCTCCGGCCAGAACCTCGGCGCGATCGATCGGATAGATCGTCTGTGCCGACAGTGACGATGTCCAACAGAGCACGATGAGAGAAGCGAGTACCGATGTCCTGACCATGCGCAATGCTCCGCAATCCGTTTCGATAGGAAGCGTAACGATCGAGAGTGACACCCTCATTAAGCTCGTTGGCTCCATCCGAGCTGCGAGCAATCGTAAGGTGGGCAAAGCGGAGCGTGCCCACGTATTTTTTCGACCGAGAGAGATGGTGGGCACGGCGCTGGCGCGCCTTTGCCCACCCTACGACTTTGCCTACCCTGCGACTTTGCCCGCCTACGACAGTGAGAGTCTCAACCCTTGTCGCTCTCGAGCCGGAAGATCTGCGAGCCTTCGCTGCCGGAGAGCAGGCCGGTCTTCGAATAGAGGCCGAGCTTGGTGCGGGTGTCGGCGATGTCGAGGTTGCGCATGGTGAGCTGGCCGATGCGGTCGGCGGGCGTGAACGCGGCATCCTCGACCTTCTCCATGCTGAGCCTTTCAGGCGCATAGGTGAGGTTCGGGCTCTCGGTGTTGAGGATCGAATAGTCGTTGCCGCGGCGCAATTCGAGCGTGACCTCGCCGGTGACGGCGCGCGCGACCCAGCGCTGCGCGGTCTCGCGCAGCATCAATGCCTGGGAGTCGAACCAGCGGCCCTGATAGAGCAGGCGGCCCAGGCGCATGCCGCTGATGCGGTATTGCTCGATGGTGTCCTCGTTGTGGATGCCGGTGACGAGGCGCTCATAGGCGATGTGCAGCAGCGCCATGCCCGGCGCCTCGTAGATGCCGCGGCTCTTGGCTTCGATGATGCGGTTCTCGATCTGGTCGCTCATACCGAGACCGTGACGGCCGCCGATGGCGTTGGCTTCCAGGAACAGCGCGACGGGATCGGCGAAGGTCTGGCCGTTCAGCGCCGTGGGCTGGCCTTCCTCGAAACGCACCACGACCGTCTCCGCCTTCACGGCGCAATCGTCGCGCCAGAACGGCACGCCCATGATCGGGTTGACGATCTTGATGCCGCTGTCGAGGCTTTCGAGATCCTTGGCCTCGTGCGTGGCGCCGAGCAGATTGCTGTCGGTGGAATACGCCTTCTCGGCGCTCATCTTGTAGGCAAAACCCTGCGCGGTCATGAACGCCGACATCTCGGCGCGGCCGCCGAGCTCGTCGATGAACTGCTGGTCGAGCCAGGGCTTGTAGATCTTCAGGCCGGGATTGGTGAGCAGGCCGTAGCGGTAGAAGCGCTCGATGTCGTTGCCCTTGAAGGTCGAGCCGTCGCCCCAGATGTTGACGCCGTCTTCCTTCATCGCCGCGACCAGCATGGTGCCGGTCACCGCGCGCCCCAGCGGCGTGGTGTTGAAATAGGTGATGCCGCCGGTCGAGATGTGGAAGGCGCCGGACTGGATCGCGGCGATGCCCTCGTGGACGAGCTGCGTGCGGCAGTCGACGAGGCGCGCCTTCTCGGCGCCGAACTCCATCGCCTTGCGCGGGATCTCGTTGTAATCGGCTTCATCCGGCTGGCCGAGATTGGCGGTGTAGGCGTAGCAGCGCGCGCCCTTCTGTTTCATCCAGAGCAGCGCCGCGGAGGTGTCGAGGCCACCCGAAAAAGCGATGCCGACTTTCTCACCCTTGGGCAGGCTTTTCAGGATCGTGGTCATGGGGCTTCCAATCGGGTCTCAAAGGGCGGATGGAGGGTTCGAACTTGACCGCGCGAATATCAAATTTCGCAGGGATCGGCACGCATTTAATGGGTCAAAGCGACGGTTCGGGGCCGGTCTTGCGGCCGAACAGGCGCTGGCGGAGCCGGTAGGCCGGCATGTTGAGCCGGGTCAGGGCGGCATCGACCGCCTCGTCGGAAAACCGCGTCCGCGGCCAGCGGTAAATCAGCGCGTAGGCGAACCAGATCACGACGAAGGTGACGAGGCCGGCGATGGCCACGTCGGTGAAGAAGTGGCCACCGAAGGCCATGCGCAGCCCGCTCGTCAAGGCGCCGAACATTACGGCGGCGGCATAGGCGAGCGGCCGCCACGGCGGCGGCGCCAGCGCGGCCGGCGCCAGCGTCCAGAACGCGGTCGCGCCTTCGCCCGAGAAGAACGAGCAATTGCGGGCGCAGCCGCCGCGCGGATCCCACCACGGCACGAATTGCTGGTCGCCCGCGAACTCCGTCACCACCACCGGGCGCGGCCGGCCCCAATAGGTCTTGAAGGTGAGGTTGGTGAGAATGCCGGCGGACATCGTCATCGTCACCAGCAGGAAGATGATCGTGCGCCCCCGCACCATCAGCGGCCGGTCCGGCCGGATCATCTTGACCACGAGCGCCACGATGGACGGCAGCACGAAGGCCCACGCGACCCACATCGCAGCGTCACGCGCGAAGCTGGCCCAGCCGTTCAGCTTGAGCGGAAACGTCTTGGTCGCGGGATCGAAGAACAGCGACGCGAGCTTGAGATCGAGCTCGGGATAGAGCCCGAAAACGACGCCGATCACGAGCCACAGCGCGAGGCCGATGAAGAGTCCGGTACGGTTCATGGCGCGCGGTTTAGCGGAGTGGGGAGGAGATGAAAACCCCGGAGAAAGTACCCATCCTCCCCTGGAGGGGTAGGATCGGTTCGCATGTAGCGAAGCGCAATGCGAGCCGAGGTGGGGTGAAGCCACGCGCACCGCTATCGCGGATAGTCTGTCACCCCACCCCGCTCGCGCTATGCGCGATCGACCCTCCCCCTCCAGGGGAGGGTAAGAACTCACCGCGCATCCGGCCGCGATTGCGACGGCAGCGGCGGTGGCGGCATGCGGGCGGGCGGCGGGTTGCGCCAGGCGCCGGCGTTGCGGCCGGCGATCAGCCAGTAGACCATGCCGGCGACGATGCCTGCACCGGTCATGATCTCCAGGTGACGCCGCACGATGCCCTCGAACTGGAACGTGTCGGGGTGGAACGGGACGAGGCCGAGATAGCAGGCGAGCCCGACGAGGCCGCCGCCGACGGCGTAGGCCAGCGCGCTGCGGATATAGAGCGCCTCGGTGATGGCGACGATCACCGCCGCCGGCACCAGCGCAAAGCCCGAGACGAAGACGAAGCCGAAGCCGAGCAGGATGTCGATCGTGCCCTGGTCGACGGGACCGGCGCCGAGATCGGCGAACTCCGGAAACAGCAGCGCGACGACCACGATCATGCCGCCGACGAAGCAGGCGGCGAGAAAGCCGATGAAGATGACGATGAGGCGGCCGATCAGGGACATTGCGCCACCCTCACCGTCATTGCGAGGAGCGTAGCGACGAAGCAATCCAGACTGCCGCGGCGGAAAGGCTCTGGATTGCTTCGCTTCGCTCGCAATGACGGGGATGCGGGAGCGCGGGCACGCATCCTCAATCCGTCATCGCCATGGCGCGGAGCGCCTGGCGTTCGCGCGCGCTGAGCTTCTCGGTCTCCGACTTCAGCTGGCCGCAGGCGGCAAGGATGTCGCGGCCGCGCGGGGTGCGCACCGGCGAGGAATAGCCGGCGTTGAAGATGTATTCGGAGAACTTTTCGATCTGGTCCCAGTCCGAGCACTCATAGGCGGTACCGGGCCAGGGATTGAACGGGATCAGGTTGATCTTGGCGGGGATGCCCTTGAGCAGCTTCACCAGCAATTTCGCGTCGTCGAGCGAATCGTTGACGCCCTTGAGCATCACATATTCGAAGGTGATGCGGCGGGCGTTGGAGGCACCGGGATAGTCGCGGCAGGCCTGCAAGAGCTCCTTGATCGGGTACTTGCGGTTGAGCGGCACCAGCTCGTTGCGCAGCTCGTCGCGCACCGCATGCAGCGAGATCGCGAGCATGACTCCGATCTCCTCGCCGGCACGCACGATGTTCGGCACCACGCCCGAGGTCGACAGCGTGATACGGCGGCGCGAGATGCCGATGCCTTCATTGTCGCCGACGATCAGAAGTGCATCGCGCACCGCGTCGAAATTGTAGAGCGGCTCGCCCATGCCCATCATCACGATGTTGGTGACGCGGCGCGTGCCGTCCTCGCGATCGGCCCAATCGTTGAGGCGGTCGCGCGCGACCATGACCTGTCCGACGATCTCGCCGGCGGTGAGATTGCGCACCAGCCGCTGCGTGCCGGTGTGGCAGAACGAGCAATTCAGCGTGCAGCCGACCTGCGAGGAGACGCAAAGCGTGCCGCGATCGGTCTCGGGGATGTAGACGCACTCGACTTCATGCGCCTTCTGGAGGTTGTCGCCGCTCGGCAGCCGCAACAGCCATTTGCGGGTGCCGTCGTTGGAGATCTGCTCGGCCACGACCTCGGGACGGTCGACCGTGAAATGCTGCGCGAGCTCGGCGCGGATGCCCTTGGAGATCGAGGTCATGTCGTCGAAGCTCTGGGCGCCGCGGAAATAGAGCCAGTGCCACAGCTGCTGCACCCGCATCTTGCGCTGCGCAGGCGCGACCCCGATCTCGCCGAGCCGATCGGCAAGCTCGGTGCGCGACAGGCCGATCAGCGACGGCTTTGCCGGCGGCACATAGGTTTCGAGTGGCGTCTTCTCCACTGGGATTGCGTTGTGCGGCTCGGTCGTCGGTTGCATCGGTTGCCCAAAGTAGTTGCTGTCTCGTCATGCCCGGGCTTGTCCCGGGCATCCACGTTCTTGTCGCCTGAGTTAGCACGTGGATGGCCGGGACAAGCCCGGCCATGACGACTGAAATTGTGGAACCGGCTCTATATAGCAACCGGACCGTCCGATTGCGACCTTCTCGCCCGCAGCCTTAACGCCTGCGCTCTTACCGCTTGCAATCCTGCGCGATCTTGTCGAGCGCCTGGGCGAGACCCTTCAGCGAGAACGTATCGGTCGTCTCGGTGCCCTTGGCCGAGACACCCTTGACCACGAGCTCGGCGGATTTGCGCATGGCTTCGACCATCCGCTCCTCCTCGGCCGCGTTCTTGATCCAGAGGCCGTCGCCCTGCGTGTACATGGCGAAAGCGGCGCCGCCGACCTCGACGGTCGATTCCGAGCCCGGCTTCAACGCGTAGCCGATCATCACCGAGACTTCGTTGTTCACCTTCTCGGCCGGCCGGGTCGAGACGAAGGCATAGGCGGGATCGCGCGGCCGATTCGGCGGATTGGTCTTCGACGAGGACGGCTTGGCCAGCGCGAAGCACACCTTCTTGCCGTTGGGCGTCGCCGAATAGGCCCCCCAGGTGCCGAACTGACCGATCAGGGTCGGCTCCGCGCCCCCTGCAACCGAAGCGGGCGGGGCCGCCGGTTTGCTCTCCGGCTTTGCGGCCGACTTCGCATTGGTCGGGGCCGCCGGCGCCGCCGGTTTCGGTGCTTCTCTTGGGTTTGGCGCGGATTTCGGCGTCGGTTGCGCCGTCTGCGCCTGCGCGGAGACAGCGATTCCCCCGGCCGCCACGCCAGTCATCAAAGCTAAAATCAGCACCCGCCACATGCTGGAGTGGTTCCCTCAATATTGTGACTGGAAGATGGCCCGGCCGCGCTTTGTCCCCGTGGCAGGGATAGCCGGGAAAGCCCAATTTGGGAAGGCAGTTAGCAGTATCAGCCTTTGGATCGCGCGGCGCGCTGGGCGGCCCATTGCGCCTCGGTCCAGAGAAGCAAATCCTCGGCGCCGGAACTGCGCAAATGCGCGCCACCGTCGATGACGACCATCTCGCCGTTGATGTAGGCGGCACGATCCGAGACCAGGAAACTGGCGAGATCGGCAAGCTCGCCATGCTCTCCGGTGCGGCCCAGCGGATTGCGCGAGGTCCAGCCTTCGTCTCGGCCTTCGGGGCGGAGCTGCCCAGAGGCACCCGCGGTCGGGAACGGACCCGGCGCAATGGCGACGGTGCGGATGCCTTTCGGCCCCCATTCCACCGCAAGGCTCCTGGTCATCGCCAGCAGCGCCGATTTCGCCATCGCCGACGGTACCGTGAAGGCGCGGCCGGTGACGGTCGAGGTCGAGAGAATCGAGAGCACGACGCCGCGATGCTTGTCCTCGATCCAGCGCCTGCCGGCCGCGAGCGTGCAGTACATCGCGCCATGCAGCGTCGGCGCCAGGATCGCATCGGCCGCCCGGAACGAGAGATGCTCGCTCTGTGCGATGAACGTCGCGGCAGCGTTGTTGACGAGGATATCGAGCGGCGCATCGCGCCAGATCCGGTCCATCATGGCGTCGACCGCGACACCGTCGCGGATATCGCAGGCGATCGTCGTGACCTTGCCACCGCTCTGCGCGCGCATCTCCGCGGCCGTCGCTTCCAGCCGGTCAAGCTTGCGGCCGCAAATGACGAGCTCGGCGCCGAGCGTCAGAAATCGGCGTCCCATCGCGGCGCCAAGACCCGAGCCGCCGCCGGTGACGAGGATGCGCTTGTCCCTGAGCAGGCCTGTTTCAAACATCGTTTGAATCCTCGCTGTGTCCACATACGCCGTCATTGCGAACGCAGCGAGCAATCCAGAGTCCGCGCCGCGGAAATTGCCTGGATTGCTGCGCTTTGCTCGCAATCACGAGGATAGGCCGAGGCGGCGCCTCAGACAAAGAATCCGGATTGTCCCCCGTGTCTAAATCCGGCAGAAACGGCCCAACTATAATTCCACTCGAAACGCCCCCAGGTGCCGCCATGAAAGCCATCCTCTGCTCGCAATATTGCCAGCCCGACGACCTCGTGCTCGCCGAGGTGCCGGATCCGGTGGCGGGCCCCGGCGAAGCGGTGATCGCGATCAAGGCCGCGGCGCTGAACTTCTTCGACATCCTGATGATTCAGGGCAAGTACCAGATCAAGCCGCCGTTCCCGTTCTCGCCGGCCGCGGAAGTCGCGGGCGTGATCGAGAGCATCGGTCCTGGCGTCACCGATCTGAAAGTCGGCGATCGCGTCGTCGCCTCCTGCGGCCACAACGGCGCGCGCGAGAAGATCGCGCTGCCGGCGGCATCCATCGTGAAGATCCCGGACAATCTCGACTACGACCGCGCGGCCGGCATCATCATCATCTACGGCACCGCGCTGCATGCGCTGGAGGATCGCGCCAGCCCGAAGCCGGGCGAGACGCTCGCGGTGCTGGGTGCGGCCGGCGGCACCGGCCTAGCCGCCTGCGAGCTCGGCAAGCTGATGGGATTGAAAGTGATCGCCTGCGCCTCGTCGGACGAGAAGCTGGAATTCGCCAAGGCGCATGGCGCCGAGCTGACGCTGAACTACGCCAAGGAGGATCTGAAGGAAGGCCTGCGCAAGCTCACCGGCGGCAAGGGCGTCGACATCATCTTCGATCCCGTGGGCGGCGCTTATGCCGAGCAGGCGCTGCGCTCGATCGCTTGGGAAGGCCGCTTCCTCGTCATCGGCTTTGCCGCCGGCGACATCCCGAAGATGCCGCTGAATCTCGCGCTGCTGAAGGGCTGCGACATCCGCGGCGTGTTCTGGGGCGCCTGGACCCGGCTCAACCCGGCCAAGAACCGCGCCAACCTCGAAAAGCTCGTGAAGTGGACGGCGGAAGGAAAGATTTCATCGCATGTCGATCGCACCTTCCCGCTGGCCCAGACCGCGGACGCGCTGAAGGTGCTGGCGGGACGCCAGGCCATGGGCAAGGTGATCCTGCATCCGTGAGGATGCGAGGAGCGCACTCGCCATACGCTCACTGTCGTCGCCCGGCTTTGACCGGGCGACCCAGTATTCCACAGACAGTTGCGATTGAATTGACAGGCCGCAGCGTACTGGATGCCCCGGTCAAGCCGGGGCATGACAGTGTGCTTGTAGCGCAAGCTATTACGCGACTTCCCCCGCCTCACTCACCCCACGCTTCAGCGCGGCACGGGCGGCTTCGCGATGCTCATTCGTGATATGGCCAGCGACCATGCGGATGGCGGTGGCGAGCACGGCGGCGTCATCGGCGAAGCCGAGGATCGGCATCACGTCGGCGACGAAGTCGAACGGCAGGACGAAATAGGCGATCGCACCGAGCAGCGAGGCCTGGACGTGGCGCGGGGTCTGCCGGTCGAACGCGCAGTAATAAGCCGCAAGCAGGTCTTCGGCGAAGGGCAGATGCGCGGCGACACGCTTCAGCTTGCGCCAGAAGCGGCGGCGCACGCCTTCGCGATCTTCCGCGAGCCGATCGGCCGGCTCGAAACCGACGCTGTGTTCGGCAGCCATGTTCGACAAACTCCCCGTTCAGCCCAAGGCGGCGGACCGCCGCATCCTGGCTGATCACAAGATGGGGATGTCGGCTGTCCCTGCAAGACGTCGGCAAGGTCTCAGCCCGCGATCGCATTCATCGCCTTGGCCAACGCGACGTCGAGCGCCGTGACGCCGCCGGCGTCGTGGGTCGACAGCACCACCTCCACCGTCTTGTAGACGTTGTGCCATTCGGGGTGGTGATCCATCTTCTCGGCGACCAGCGCGGCGCGGGTCATGAAACCGAACGCCTCGTTGAAATCCTTGAAGATAAAGGTCTTCCCGATGGCATCCCGACCCTGAACCTCGGTCCAGCCCGGAAGTCCGTCGAGCGCCTGCTTGCGCGCCTCCGCCGAGAGCCGTTCTGCCATGGTCATCTCCGTCCTTCAGGGGAACTTTACCCTAACACCTTGCGTAAGGCCCGGGTTCATACGGGGATTTCGGCCATCCGCTAACCATGACGGAGATGTAACCCCGCCGGACAAGAAATTTGCTACAATGGCGGGCGTAGATCGCCGGCCAAGATGAAACTGAGCCTCAAGCGCCTGTTTGGGAGATCGATGACCGGGGGATTGGACCTGGCCGAAGCGTCCCCTCCGCCTTCGCCGCGATCCGCGGCGCGGAAGACGGCCCTGGTGTCTCTCGCATTCGTGCTTGCGATCGTCGGCGCGCTCGCCGGTGGCTATTACTTTGCGATGCGGCCGGTGACGCTGAAGATCGCGGTCGGCCCCGCCAACAGCGATGACGTCAAGGTCGTGCAGACGCTGACGCAGGCCTTCAGTCAGAGCAAGGGCCAGGTGCGGCTGCGGCCGATCCAGACCGACGGCGCCACCGCCAGCGCCCATGCGCTCGCGGAAGGCAAGGTCGATCTCGCCATCGTGCGCGGCGAGCTCGATGTGCCCAAGAACGCGCAAGCGGTCGCCACCCTGCGCAAGAACGTCGTGGTGCTGTGGTCCGTCCCGGGCAAAGGCAAGAAGCGGGGCGCGAAGATCACCAAGATCTCGCAGCTCGCCGGCCATCGCGTTGGCGTGGTCGGCCGCACCCAGGCCAACGTCAATCTGCTCAAGGTGATCCTGCAGCAATACGGCGTCGATCCCGCCAAGGTCGAGATCGTGCAATTCCCCGCCAACGAGGTGGCCGAGGCGATCAAGGCTCAGAAGGCCGATGTCTATCTCGCGGCGGGCCCCGTCAACAGCAAGATCACGGCGGATGCGATCGCAGCCTCCACCAAGGATTTCGGCGCGCCCAGCTTCATCGCGATCGATTCAGCGGATGCGATCGCACAGAACCACCCGATCTACGAAGCGTCCGACATCCCCGCCGGCACCTATGGCGGCTCGCCTGCCCGCCCGGAGGACGAGGTCAAGACCATCAGCTTCTCGCATCACATCGTGGCGCGCAAAGGCGTGTCCGAAACCACCATCGCGGCGTTCACGCGCCAGCTGTTCGCCGTGCGCCAGCAATTGGTGACCGAATTCCCGCTCGCGGCGAAGATCGAAACACCCGATACCGACAAGGATGCGGTGATCCCGGTGCATCCCGGCGCCGCCGCCTTCGTCGACGGCGAGGAAAAGACCTTCCTCGACAAATACAGCGATTACATCTGGTGGAGCCTGATGGCGTTGTCCGCCATGGGCTCGATCGGCGCCTGGTTCGCCGGCTATCTGAAGAAGGACGAGCGCGACAACAACAGCCATCTGCGCGAACGACTGCTCGACATGATCGCGACCGCGCGCAAATGCGAGACGACCGAAGAGCTCGACCGGATGCAGGCCGAGGCCGACGAGATTCTGCGCGACACGCTGCGCTGCTTCGATCACGGCGCGATCGAGGAGGGCTCGCTTACCGCCTTCAACATCGCGCTGGATCAGTTCCACTCCGCCGTCGCGGACCGCAAGGCGGTGCTGTTCAGCCTGCCGCCGAACCTGCAGCGCGCGGGCACGCAGTTCCGGGCCGCAGGCAACGCCTGAGCTCCGGCGCGCGTAGTTGCTGCGTCACATTGCCTCGATATTGGTTTGCCGTCATTCCGGGATGGTCCGAAGGACCAGACCCGGAATGACGAGATTCCGGATTCGCGCTTCGCGCGCTCCGGAATGACAGCGAGAGATCCGCGAGCCAGCCATGAACATCAAATTCTCCCGTCGCCGCTTCCTCGCCACCGGCGCGGGTGCGCTCGGCACCATCGCGATGCCTTACCTGTCGCGCGCGGCCGACCGGCCGCTGGTCACTCACGGCGTACAGTCAGGCGACGTCACGGTCGATGGCGGCGTGGTGTGGGCGCGCACCGACCGGCCGGCGCAGATGCTGGTCGAGGTGGCGACGACTGACACATTCAGGGATGCCCGCGCGCTGCCGCCGATCGCGGCGCTCCCCGAAAGCGACTTCACCGCAAAGATGCTGATCGAGAACCTGCCGGGCGGCCAGGACATCTTTTACCGCGTCCGCTTCCGCGATCTCGCGCACAGCGCGGTCGAGGGCGAGACGGTCGTCGGCCGCTTCCGCACCGCGCCGGCCGACCGCCGCGACGTCAGCTTCGTCTGGGGCGGAGACGTCGCCGGCCAGGGCTGGGGCATCAACCCCGACGACGGTGGCATGGTTACCTTCGCGACGATGCGCAAGCACCGGCCGGACTTCTTCCTGCATTCCGGCGACACAATCTACGCCGACGGCCCGATTGCATCCGAGGTGAAGCTGGCCGACGGCAAGATCTGGAAGAACGTCACCATCCCCGAGAAGGCCAAGGTCGCCGAGACGCTGGACGAGTACCGCGCCGCGCACAAATACAATTTCACCGACGACAATCTGCGCGCCTTCAATGCCGAGGTGCCGATCTTCGTGCAGTGGGACGATCACGAAGTGACCAACAATTGGTCGCCCTCGAAAGAGCTGCCGGCGGTCTACAAGGAGCGCGACATCGCGCTGCTCGCCGCGCGCGGGGCGCGCGCCTTCCACGAGATGTATCCGCTGCGCGAAAGCATCCATGAGCCCGGCCGGGTCTATCGCCAGATCTCCTACGGCCCGCATCTCGACGTGTTCATGCTCGACGAGCGCAGCTATCGCGGCGCGAACGGCCCCAATCTCGAAACCGCTTACGGCCCCGCCAGCTATTTCCTCGGCCCGGACCAGATCGCCTGGCTCAAGCGCGGCCTGCTCAATTCGCGCGCGACCTGGAAGGTGATCGCCTCCGACATGCCGCTGGGCCTGATCGTATCGGACACCTCGAAGGGCGGCTCGGAAGCCGTCGCGCAAGGCGACGGTCCGGTGCGTGGCCGCGAGCTCGAGATCGCCGACATCCTGCGCTTCATCAAGATGGCGCCGATCAGCAACACGGTGTGGCTGACCGCCGACGTGCACTACGCCGCCGCGCATTATTACGATCCGAACAAGGCGCAGTTCCAGGATTTCGAGCCGTTCTGGGAATTCGTGTCGGGGCCGCTACATGCCGGCACGTTCGGTCCGAACGCGCTCGACAACACCTTTGGACCCGAGGTGCGCTTCGTCAAGGCGCCGGGCAAGGACAGCCAGAACCTGCCGCCCTCGGCGGGCATGCAGTTCTTCGGTCACGTCAAGATCGACGGGACCTCCGGCCAGATGATTGTGACGTTGCGCGACCGCACCGATGTCGCGCTGTGGTCGACGACGCTCGATCCGAAGCAGAGCTGACGGCTAGAGCCCTCAAAACGGGTCTAATCGGCGTCGCGCGTGCGCAACGCCGCCTCCAGCGCATCGCTCGAACACGGTTTCTGCAACCGTGGCTGACCGGAGAATTCCGGCGGAATGCGCGCCTCGGCGCCATAGCCGGTGACGAACACGAACGGGATATTCAGGGCGAGAAGCCGTTCGGCGACCGCAAAGCTGGTCTCGCGGATCAGCTCGACATCGAGCAGCGCGAAGTCGGGCGCACGCTCGACAATGGCGCCCAGCGCCTGAGCCACCGACCCGACGGTCCGCACAACGGCGACGCCAAATCCAAGCAGCCGATCCTCGAAATCGATCGCGATGATGGGGTCGTCTTCGACAATCAGGACGTCGGCCGGCCGGCCTGTGCCATCGGGAACTAGGAGTGCCATGATCAGATCTTGGAGGTGGAGGGGGTTTTGGATCAGGACTGCCGCGACACGATGCCTGCCTGTAGCGCATCGGTGGGTTCCCGGAACGAAACCCACCACATCGCCGTTCTCCAGTCTGTTCACTTGTGCACGCAGGAACGCGACGGAACTCGCTAAGATTGGGAGGAGAAGGGGGTTCACGATGGACGCGCGCATCAACAAGACGATCGAGGTCGAAAGCCGGCCGGCCAACAATCTGCTGCGGCGTTTGAGCCAAGCCGACTACGCTCTGCTCGCACCTCACATCTCCGTCGAGGACTGCGCGGCAAGCGAGCTGCTCTACAATCCCGGCGATGACGTCCAGGTCGTCCACTTTCCCTGCGGACCGTCGCTCGCGACCTTTCTCGTTCCGAACGAGGACGGCCGCGACGTCGAAACCATTCTGGTCGGCCGCGAAGGCGCGGTGGGCGGTATCGTCAGCGAGGGCTACCTGCCGGCCTATACCCGGATCTGCGTGAAATTCGGCGGGCCGTTCGCGCGCGTTCATGTCGCCAAGCTGGAAGCGGCCAAGCTGCGCTCGGCGTCGCTGCGCAACATCTTTGCCCGCTATGCCGATTGCATGCTGGCTCAGATCTTCCAGTCGACCGCCTGCAACGCGATCCATTCGATCGAGCAGCGGACCGCCAAATGGATCCTGGCGGCGATGGAGCGGACCGGCGACGAGAGCAGCGTGCCGCTGACCCACGAGCAGCTCGCGACGCTGCTCGGCGTCGGCCGCTCCTATGCCAGCCGCGTGCTTCAGTCGTTCAAGGCAGAACGGATTCTCGACACGCGGCGCGGATCGATCCTGGTTCGCAGCCGCGACGGCCTGAAGCTTCGCGCCTGCCTCTGCAACGACGCGGTGAAGATGCACTTCGAAGAGGTGCTGCGCGGCGTCTACCCGACCGAGGAGCGGGAGGCGGGATAGCGAGTTCTTCCCCGGCACAGACGCGCGGGCGCACTATCCCGCGCGGCCGGAACCTGGCTAGTATCCCCGGCATGAGCGGGGCTTTGCTTCACACCATCTTCGACGTCTTGGCGTGGCTGGGGGCGGCCGCGGCCGCCTACGGGCTGGCGCGACGGGGTTTGCGGTTTCCGGCGCAATCCTCGGCGCTGCCCTACATCGCCGCTCTGGTGTTCGGCGCGGGCCTCGGCGCCTATCTGTTCGGCTCCGCCAATCTGTGGCTGTCGGGTCAGAGCGGCATTGCGCGCTCGGTCGAGGGCGCGCTGGCCGGCGGCATCGTGGCGATCGAGCTCTACAAATGGACCGCCGGCATCACCTTGCGCACCGGCGCGCGGTTCGCGCTGCCGCTGGCCGTCGGCATCGCGATCGGCCGGCTCGGCTGCTATTTCGCAGGCCTCGACGACTTCACCTATGGCACGCCGACCACGCTGCCTTTCGGCCATGATTTCGGCGACGGCGTTCTGCGCCATCCCGTCCAGCTCTACGAGAGCGCCGCCATGGCCGTGTTCGCGCTCGTCTATGTGCTGGCGGTCTTGAACCGGAACGCGTTCACGATCACCAATGGTTTCTACCTGGCGCTCGCCTATTATGGAGGGCAGCGCTTCCTGTGGGAATTCCTCAAGCCCTACGGCACGCTGATCGGCCCCTTCACCCTGTTTCACCTGCTGTCGCTGTCCATCCTGCTCTACGCCGGCGTCATGCTGGCGACGGCGTCCAAAGCGAGACGCTTGCAAAGTGAGTTACTTGCATGAACGCGCCGTTGCGTAAGTCGCGTCCCTATATTTTCTGGGGCCAGACCCAATCTCTCTGCGAAACCTGCCTGAAGCTGGTGCCGGCCAAGATCCAGATTCTGGACAACGAGGTCTGGTACGAAAAGCGCTGCAGGGAGCACGGCGTCCAGTCCACGCTGGTGTCGACCGATGCCGCCTATTGGCGCTTGTGCAAGGATTTCATCAAGCCCGGCGACCGGCCGCTGCAATTCCAGCAGCGCACCGAATTCGGCTGTCCCTACGATTGCGGGCTCTGTTCCGACCACGAGCAGCATTCCTGCCTGGCGCTGATCGAGATCACCGAGCACTGCAACCTGACCTGCCCGGTCTGCTTCGCGGAATCCTCGCCGGCACGAACCAAATTCACCCCGCTCGCAACCGTGGAGAAGATGCTGGACGCGCTGGTCGCAAGCGAGGGCGAGCCCGATCTCGTGCAGATCTCCGGCGGCGAGCCGACGCTGCATCCTCACTTCTTCGAGATCCTGGACGCGGTGCGCGCCCGCCCGATCCGCCACGTCATGATCAACACCAACGGCCTGCGCATCGCGCGCGACAAGGATTTCGTGGCGCGGCTGGCCGAGAACAAGCGCGGGCTGGAGGTCTATCTCCAGTTCGATTCGCTGCAGCGCGACGCGCTGGTCGATCTGCGCGGCGCGGATTTGCGCAGGATTCGTCAGCAGGCGCTGGAGAATCTCGAGCATTACGGCGTGTCGACCACGCTGGTCGCGACCATCAAGCGCGGCGTCAACGATGCCGAGATCGGCGACATCGTCCGCCACGCCCTCACCTGGAAATGCGTGCGCGGCGTCACGCTGCAGCCGGTGCAGGACGCCGGGCGCAACGACAATTTCGATGGCAAGACCGACCGCATCATGCTGTCGGAGATCCGTAAGCGCGTGATCGAGACCGGCGTGTTCGGCGACAAGGACATGATCCCGCTGCCCTGCAATCCCGAGAGCATCTCGATCGGCTATGGCCTGCGCAACGGCGAGAAGGTGCTGCCGCTGACTTCGCTGATCCCGCAGGAACAGCTGGTCGCCGTGATGCCCAACACCATCAGCCCGGAGAAATATCCGGTGCTGCGGGAAAAATTCGTCGATCTGTTCTCGCTGTCGTCGGGGCCTTTGAACACGAGCGAGCGCGTCTGCGAACTCCTGTGCTGCCTGCCGAGCTTTCAGGTGCCGGACGGGCTCTCCTACGAGAACGTCTTCCGCGTCACCATCGTGCAGTTTCTCGATCGATTCAATTTCTGCGTCGGCAACGTCAAGCGCAGCTGCATCCATTTCGTGACGGAGCAGGGCGCGATCATCCCGTTCGACACCTACAATCTGTTTTATCGCAACGGCAAGATCGACGGCATCCGCGCGGCGCTGGGCGGCGAAACCTATCGGGAAGCCGGGCAGCGTGAGGAAATGCCTCGTTGAGCGAGACACCTTCACCTCCATCCTCGCGGAGCGGATGCGTCACCGCGTTCATGGTCATGTTCGGGGTGATCCTGCTGCTGCCCGGCATCTGCGCCTTGATTTTCGTCGTCGACTCGCCGTCCCATCTCGATAGCCGTGTCATCCCCATCCTCGTCCTTGCACTGCTGGCGGCCTTTGCCGGCGTGATGCTGATCAGGGCAGCGAGAAAGAGATCATGAGCGATTCCAGCCCCACCCCACCGGCAGTGCCTCCACAGATCCAGCAACCGCGCAGTGGCTGCCTGACCGCGTTGATGGCGATCGCCGGGATCTTCATGCTGTTGCCGGGGCTGTGCGCGCTCCTGTTCGGCGGAATGGCGGTGGTCGACGGTGGCCGGATCCCCTCCGACATGGCGTCGCTGGTGTTCTTGGGGCTGGTCATCGGCATTGGCGGCGTCGTCCTGATCTGGGCGGCCATCATGGGGCGAAAGGCCCCGCCGGCCCGCAACGATCGCTAAGCCCCGGAGATTCCCGGACAAAATTCAGTCAACCAAGGCCCAAAGAACGCATTGTTTTTTGACGGTTTTTGCATATATTGCGCCGCAACGCGCAGGGCGCCCGGTCAAGATGGCCGGGCTTCCTTTTTGGGCGGAAAGCGCCCCGTTTCCAGTCTTCCAGCGTTGTTTCGAGAAGAGGTCCCGGTCTGACCGGCGAGATCGCGCTTAACCCATTGTTCGACCGCAAAGAAGCTCACTCATGAATCTTCGTAACGTTGCCATCATCGCCCACGTCGACCACGGCAAGACGACCCTGGTCGACAAACTCCTCCAGCAGTCCGGCACGTTCCGCGAGAACCAGAAGGTGACGGATCGCGCCATGGATTCCAACGATCTGGAGCGCGAGCGCGGCATCACCATCCTGGCCAAGGCCGCCTCGGTGCAGTGGAAGGACACCCGGATCAATATCGTCGATACCCCCGGCCACGCCGATTTCGGCGGCGAGGTCGAGCGCATCCTCAACATGGTGGACGGCGCCCTGGTGCTAGTCGACGCCGCCGAAGGCCCGCTGCCGCAGACCAAGTTCGTGGTCTCCAAGGCGCTCAAGGTCGGCCTGAAGCCGATCGTCGTCATCAACAAGGTCGACCGCCCCGACGCGCGCCCGACGGAAGTCATCAACGAGGTGTTCGACCTGTTTGCGGCGCTCGATGCCAGCGAGGAGCAGCTCGACTTCCCGATCCTCTACGGGTCGGCTAAGCAGGGCTGGATGGCCGACAGCCCGGAGGGTCCGAAGGACAAGGGCATGGAGCCACTGTTCGACCTGATCCTGCGCCACGTCGCGCCGCCCAAGGTCGAGGAAGGTCCGTTCAAGATGATCGGCACCATCCTGGAGGCCAATCCCTATCTCGGCCGCATCATCACCGGCCGCATCTCTTCCGGCGTGCTCAAGCCGAACCAGCAGGTCAAGGTGCTGAACGCCGACGGCAAGCTGGTCGAGTCCGGGCGCATCACCAAGATCCTGGCCTTCCGCGGCCTCGAGCGCACGCCGCTCGATGAAGCCGAAGCCGGCGATATCGTCGCCATTGCCGGCCTGACCAAGGGCACCGTCGCCGACACTTTCTGCGATCCGACCGTCGAGGTGCCGCTGCCGGCGCAGCCGATCGATCCGCCGACCGTGTCGATGTCCTTCATCGTCAACAACTCCCCGCTCGCCGGCACCGAAGGCGACAAGGTGACGAGCCGCATGATCCGCGACCGCCTGCTGCGCGAGGCCGAAGGCAACGTCGCGCTGCGCGTGGTCGAAGCCGCGGACAAGGACGCGATGGAAGTCTCGGGCCGCGGCGAATTGCAGCTCGCGATCCTGATCGAGACCATGCGCCGCGAGGGCTTCGAGCTCTCGGTGTCGCGCCCGCGCGTCGTGTTCCAGAAGGACGAGGCCACCGGCGCCACCCTGGAGCCGATCGAGGAGGTCGTGATCGACGTCGACGAGGAGCATTCGGGCGTCGTCGTGCAGAAGATGAGCGAGCGCAAGTCCGAGCTGATCGAGATGAAGCCGTCGGGCGGCAACCGTCAGCGCCTGGTGTTCTACGCGCCGACCCGCGGCCTGATCGGCTACCAGGGCGAATTGCTCACCGATACCCGCGGCACCGCGATCATGAACCGCCTGTTCCACGGCTACGCGCCGTACAAAGGCGAAATCCAGGGCCGCCGCAACGGCGTGCTGATCTCCAACGACCAGGGCGAAGCGGTGGCTTACGCCATGTTCAAGCTGGAAGATCGCGGCCCGATGATGATCGAGCCGGGCTGGAAGGTCTACAAGGGCATGATCGTCGGCGAGCACACCCGGGACAACGATCTCGAGATCAACGTGCTCAAGGGCAAGCAACTCACCAACATCCGCACGACCTCGAAGGACGAAGCCGTGCGCCTGACCCCGCCGATCCGCATGACGCTGGAGAAGGCGCTCGCCTATATCGAGGACGACGAGCTGGTCGAGGTCACCCCGAAGTCGATCCGCCTGCGCAAGAAGCATCTCGACCCGAACGAGCGCAAGCGCGCCGAGAAGGCCAAGGAAGCGGTGGCGTAAGACTGCCGCTCTCGTGCCCCGGACGCAGCGCAGCACGCCAGTGATGCGCCGCTGGGCCGGGGCCCAGATACTCCTACCCACCTGCGCATCACCTTGGGTCCCGGCTCTGCGCAGCAGCGCAAGCGCTGCAGCGCGTCCGGGACACGACAGCTGCGTATTTGGCTGGCTTCAGCACCCTTCCCGAACGTGCTAGAGCCCGCCCATGAGCTCCCTCCCCTCCTCCGTCGACGTCGCGATCATCGGCGCCGGTGCCGCCGGCCTCGGCGCGGCGCATGCGCTGGCGGGCTCCGGCCTCTCGGCGATCGTGCTGGAGGCGCGTGACAGGCTCGGCGGCCGAGCCTGGACGGTGCAGGCCTCGCCCGAGGTCACCTTCGACGTCGGCTGCGGCTGGCTGCACTCTGCCGACAAGAATTCCTTCGTCGCGATCGCAAGGCAGCTTGGCTTCGAGCTCAACAAGGACCTGCCGCCCTGGCGCGAGCGCGCCTATGGCAACGCGTTTCCGCCAGCCGAGCGCGACGATTTCATGCGCGCGATGGACGCGTTCTACGAGCGCCTCTGGCAGGCCGCGCAAAAGGGCCAGGACGAGCCCGCGAGCCTGAGCCTCGAAGTGGGCAATCGCTGGAATCCCATGATCGACGCGATCTCGACCTACATCAACGGCTGCGAGCTGAAGGACATGTCCACGCGCGACTGGGACGCCTATGAGGACACGGACCTGAACTGGCGCGTCCGCCGCGGCTATGGCGCGCTTGTTTCGGCCTATGGCGCGCCCTGCCCGGTGGCCCTGAACTGCAACGTCACGCTGATCGATCATTCCGGCAAGCGCATCCGCATCGAGACATCGCAGGGCACGCTGACCGCGGACACGGCGATCGTCACCGTGCCGACCAACCTGATCGCCGATGAGAGGTTGCGCTTTTCGCCGCGATTGCCGTCCAAGGTCGACGCCGCAGCCGGCCTGCCGCTCGGCGTCGACGACAAGGTGACGCTGGCGCTCGAGGACGCCGAAGCCTTTCCGAAGGAAGCCAATCTGCGCGGCGCCACCATGCGCACCGAGATGGGCACCTACCACATCCGCCCGTTCGGCCAGCCCTGCATCGAAGGCTTTTTCGGCGGCAGCTTTGCCCGCGCGCTGGAGGATTCCGGCGAAGGTGCCATCGCCGCGCAAGCCATCAGCGAGATCGCGGGCTTCCTCGGCAACGATATCCGGCGCAAGCTTAAGCCGCTCTACGCGTCACGCTGGGCGCGCGATCCGTTCGCGCGGGGTTCGTATTCGCACGCGCTGCCCGGCCACGCCGGCGATCGTGCCGTACTGGCCGCGCCGGTGAACGGGCGGCTGTTCTTTGCCGGCGAGGCGACCTCGCCGACCTTCTTCACGACGGCGCACGGCGCACGAGACAGCGGAGAGCGGGCGGCTGCGGAAGTGCTGGCTGCAATCGGGAAGCGCTAGCCTCCCCACCAATGTATTGCCGGCGAACGCCGGGACCCATACCGCGTGATCTTTCAGTCGCGTGTGGTGTGCGTACCGCGGCTTGATCCTTAACTGCCAGTCTTCGCCAAACTCGGCCCTGTGGTTATGGGTCCCGACGTTCGCCGGGACGACACCAATCATGTGGCGCCGCTGTCGCATCACTCGATCACCCGCGCTCGCAAGTCCGCATCCGGCACGAAGCACGCATCGTACTTGCCAAAAATGCGATAGCGGTTGCGCGCGACAAGGCTGTAGATGACGTCGCGCAGCGGCTTCGGCACCGCGAAAAGCGCCCGCGCCCAGAGCCAGCCGGGAAGCTGCGACAGCACCGTCAGTGCGGCGTCGGACTTCGTGAATACTTCGCCGCCGTGGACGACCGCGTTGGTGTCGGGATCAGCGGGGTCGATGCCGAATGTGCGCGCCAGACGTGCGCCATAGTCCGACTGGATCGGAGTGAAACGAAACCGCTTCGCGGTGTCGCGCTTGGCCACGAAGCGGACCCAGCGCGAGCAGAAGATGCAGACACCGTCGAACAGGATGACGTCGTCGTCGGGCCATTGGGGCATCAGCGATTATCCAGCATCAGGAGGCCGACCAGCATCAGCACGATCGCTGGACCGGTCTTGACCAGCGCGCCGAGCGGCTCGATCCAGAGGTCCGGCGTCAGGATCGCCGCGCCGGCCATATAACCGAGCGAAGCGACGATGCCCGCAACGAGACCGATCGCCGCGGTGCGGCGGAAGGCGATCAGCACGCCGATGCTCATGTCCATCAGGCTGGTGCCGACAGTGATGGGATCGACCAGCGCTGGCGGAAAATCGTGCGCGGTCAGGATGCCGGCGGCGGCCCGATAGGACACGAACAGCGCGATGAAGCCGGAGATGAGCCAGAATGCGACCAAGCTCGCAAGGATCAGCGCCTTGATCAGGAACAGGCGCGCGAACCATTTGTCCTGGATGGTCGCGGGATGACGGCCGATCGTCTCGGCAAGCGTCTTCGGCGCGATATTGGTGGCGGCGATCCAGGCCGAGGGATCACCGCGCACGCCGCGGCGCAGTTCGGCGATGGCGGTGGAGCGCATCGGCGGCATCCAGCCGAGATAGCTGGCGAGATCACCGGTCCTGGCGCCGAGATCGAGCAGCGCCGCAGGCATCGCGATGCGCGGCCAGCCGGACGTGCCCAACGCGCGGCGAAATTGCTCGATGACGCCGGCCATCGTGACCGGCTCTGCCTGCATCAGATCCCAGCTCACCGCGTTCACGGACGCGTCGTCGATGTCCCGCGCGGCGAGCCAGGCGATGGTGGCCGAGATGTCCTCCACCGCGACGGGCTGGAACGGTGTTGCCATCTCCTTGCCCGGAAGATCGAACGGGAAGGCCGCGAGCGCGCGGAGCAAGGCGCTGCCGCCGTAGGCTGACGGTGCAACGACGAAACCGGGCCGCAGGACGGCATGGGGAATGCCGGACGCCGCGATCAGGCGCTCGGCCTCGCGCTTGGTCGTCGCAAACGCGGTGCGGTCGGCCTCCGCCGCTCCCGGAATTGAGATGTGCACCAGCCGGATTGCGCAGCCGCTGTTAGCGATCGCGGCAAGGAGCCGCGCGACGAAATCGCGATGCACGGCGCCCGTATCGCTGCCTGGCCCGTCCTGAAGCACGCCGAGGCAATTTACGACGACGTCGACGGCGTGCTCGCGCAGGAGCCGCGCCAGCGCAGCTGCATCCAGCGAAAGGATCGGCAGCTCGATGTCCAACGCGCTCATTCTTTGCGACGGCGACAGGCTGCGCGCCACGCCGACGACGCGGAATCCCCGCGCGCGAAGGTCGTCGGTGACGAAGCGGCCGATCAGGCCGGAGGCGCCGAGCACCAGAATGGTCCGCTCACCCATCACGTCCCTCAAAACGGTTTTGCGATCATCAGCCAGAGGATCAGCATGGTCGCGCCAAAGCCCGGGATGCCGAAAGCGAACCAGCGGCGGAACAGCATGAAGTAGCGCTGCGGCAGCGCGCTGCGCTGATCGGTCGCTTTGCGCGCAAGATCCCGCATCTCGATCTGCATGAATACGACGGGGATCCAGAACAGGCCGGCGACGGCGTAAAGTGCCAGCGAGGCGAGCAGCCAGTGCTCCGTGATCGGTATCGCCGAGAGCATCATCAATAGGCCGCCCGTGACCGGCTGGAGCAGCACGGCGGAGAACGTGAAGATCGCATCAGCGATCACCACGACCGATGCGGTGCGTGCGATGA
Organism: Bradyrhizobium sp. A11; assembly: GCF_042077125.1. Taxonomy (NCBI): domain Bacteria; kingdom Pseudomonadati; phylum Pseudomonadota; class Alphaproteobacteria; order Hyphomicrobiales; family Nitrobacteraceae; genus Bradyrhizobium; species Bradyrhizobium sp. A11. The sequence continues at coordinate 6,796,910 of NZ_CP149509.1, forward strand.
ACGCCACATCGTTCGTACGATGCGCCATCAGCATGAAGAAGGCGATGCCGGTGCCTGTGCCGAGGATGACGATGGCGCCGAGCACATGCATAAACTTGACCAGGACATACGGCGTCATGGCTTCTTGGTCGCCTTGGGCCGGTCCGGGTTCAGCGCACGCGCGAGATCTCCGCTTGCGGCTTTGACCCCGGCTTCGCTCTCGATCATCCAATGCCCCTCGCTGCCGAGCGCCGGCAAGGTGCGGAAGTCCACCTTGCCGCCACCGCCGCGAAACGCGTCGGCCAGACTCTTCGAAAATGCCGGTGCGAAGTAGCTGTCATTGCCCGCAACGAGCCATGTGACGGGGATACGCGCGCCTCTGCCGAACTCCGCGGCAGCGGCAAGCAGCTTGGCTGGTGCGCAGATCCGGTTCGGCTCATCATTGGCATGGCCGCCGCGCCCCGGCGCGAACACCGCGATGGCGGCGATCGTCTTCGGGTCGGCATCGGCGAGCGCCAGCGCACCCCAGCCGCCGGCGGAATGGCCGATCACGATGGCGGCCTCGTTGCGAATGAAATCCTGCTTTCGCAAATGGTCCAGCGCGAGCTGGATCTGCCCGGCCGTTGCACGGCCCGAACGCGCATAGTCGGCCACGTCACATCCGCCCTGATCCTCGACATAGCGGCCACCGGTCGCGCCATGGCCGAGCCGCTCCGGCACCAGCACGGCATAGCCGCGCGCGACGAGATAGGCCGCGAGCGGGCGGTATTCCGGCTGCGGCATTTGCGCTCGACGCAAGCCGTTCTGCGTCGAGGCGTGCGCGATGACCGCAAGCCGGAACGGACCTGGGCCGGCGGGGCGAAACAGCACGGCATGGGCGGCGATGCCGGTATCCAGCGACGGCACAAGCCATTTCTGTCGGCGAAGCGGCTCGCCCTCTTCGCCGGACGGGCCAGACGTGACCTGGGCGCACAGAGGCGACGCAGCCAGCAAGGCCAGCAGAGGCAGGAGCGCGATGATCTTGAGGAGCCGCATGAATGGCCGAGGGCGACACGAGAAGCGACCGCCACACTAGTTGGAACGAATCACTCTGGGCGGACTTTTTGCCCCGCCATTGTCGTTCATTCATTGCCGCAGAACGAGTTTTGCACCGACGCACGGCGCGCCGAGGCGATTTGAGTCGGCATCCTGTCTTTTTTCGGCACAACATGGTTAAGGCACTGATGCACAAAGTCCACACGTTAACCGATAATTAACGATAGGACTTGCCGCCGAGGCGGCGACTTGGTTTGATTGTGTCCATGAGCACAACCCTGATCGAGGTCCGGCCGGCCAAAGCTGCAGATGCAACTGCGGTGGCGTCCACGCATGACGAAGCCTGGCGCTCCGCCTATCAGGGCATCATTCCCGGCGCCGAGCTGGAAAAGCTGATCAACCGCCGGGGCCCGCAATGGTGGGACAGTGCGATCCGCAAGGGCAGCCGCGTCAGCGTACTGGTGTTCGGCGACAAGATCGCGGGTTACGCCAATTACGGTCGCAACCGCGCCCGCAGCCTGCATTTCGACGGCGAGATCTACGAGCTTTATCTGCGCCCGGAATTCCAGGGCCTCGGCTTCGGCCGTCGCCTGTTCGCCGCCGCCCGCCGCGACCTGATGCAGAGCGGGCTGAAGAGCATGGTGGTGTGGGCGCTCTCGGACAACGACCCCGCGACCGAGTTCTACCGGGCGCTCGGGGGCCGTATGGTGGCGCGCTCGTCGGAGCGATTCGGGCCGAAGGCGCTCGACAAGGTTGCCTTCGCCTGGACCAATTAGACTTGGACCAATTGAGCTGCTGAAAGCAGAAACGGCATCGTTTCCTGTCCGTTGATACCGCTGCCTTTGCGCCGGTGATTTCCGGATTCATTATTTCACAAAAACGCGATGGATCAGCGGGCCAAGCCCGCGTATGACAGCGCCAAAATCGGCTGCCGGGGCGCGATTTTACCTCGGCAACAACGGAGCCTTGAATGCGTATCGATGCGATCTCGATCGGGAAAAACGTACCGCACGAAGTCAACGTCCTCATCGAAGTCCCCGTGGGCGGCGAACCGATCAAATACGAGATGGACAAGGAGGCCGGCACGCTGGTGGTCGACCGCTTCCTCTACACGCCGATGCGTTATCCCGGTAATTACGGTTTCATCCCGCACACCCTGTCGGATGACGGCGACCCCTGCGACGTCCTGATCGTCAACACCCGCGCCATCATTCCCGGCGCCGTCATGAGCGTGCGCCCGGTCGGCGTGCTGTTCATGGAGGATGAAGCCGGCGGCGACGAGAAGATTCTGGCGGTGCCGTCGTCGAAGCTCACGCAGCGCTACGACAAGGTGAAGTCGTACTCCGACCTGCCCGACATCACGCTGCAGCAGATCCAGCACTTCTTCGAGCACTACAAGGATCTTGAGAAGGGCAAATGGGTGAAGATCCTGCGCTGGGGCGGCCCGGAGGACGCGCACAAGCTGATCCTCGAAGGCATGGACCGCGAGAAGAAGAAGAAGGGCTGAGGCATCCGTGTCCCGGACGGACGCGATGCGGCACGAAGTGACGCGTCGCAGCGCCGGGACCCACGCCGCCACTGGACCCCGGCTCAGCAGCGCACCGCTACTGGACGATGCTTCGCATCGCCAGGGAAGCGCTGCGCTGCGTCCGGGGCACGAAAACTCACACCGCAGGCTTCGGTAGCCCCGCGATCGCGCAGGCCGCGCGCAGCGTATTCACCAGCAGGCAGGCTACCGTCATCTGACCGACGCCGCCCGGCACCGGCGTGATGGCGCCGGCCACCCCAAGCGCTTCCTGATAGGCGACATCACCGACGAGGCGCGTCTTGCCGTCCTCCTTCGGGATGCGATTGATGCCGACATCGATCACAGTCGCGCCCGGCTTCAGCCAGTCGCCGCGCACCATCTCGGGCCTGCCGACCGCGGCATAGACGAGATCGGCCTGCTTCACGAGCCCCGGCAGGTCGCGCGATCGCGAATGCGCGATCGTCACCGTGGCGTTCTCGTTCAACAGCAATTGCACCAGCGGACGGCCGACCAGATTGGAGCGGCCGATGACGATGGCGTTCATGCCTTCCAGCGAAGCGTGCACGCTCTTGGTCAGGATGATGCAGCCGAGCGGCGTGCACGGCGACAGCGCCTGGAAGCCGCCGGCGAGCCGGCCGGCATTGTTCGGATGCAGGCCGTCGACGTCCTTGGCGGGATCGATGGCGTTGATGACGGCTTCGGTGTTCAGGCCCTTCGGCAGCGGCAGCTGCACGAGGATGCCGTGCACGGCGGGATCGCGGTTGAGCTTTGCGACCAGCGCCAGGAGATCTGCTTGCGAAACGTCGGCCGGCAGCTTGTGCTCGAAGGAGGCCATGCCGGCGGCTTGGGTCTGGGTGTGCTTGGAGCGGACATAGACCTCGCTGGCGGGGTCGTTGCCGACCAGAACCACCGCAAGGCCCGGCACCAGATTGTGCTCGCGCTTGACCCGGGCGACCTCGTCGGCGACGCGGGCCCGAAGCTCCGCGGCAATGACTTTTCCATCGATGATCTCAGCGGTCATGTCCGTTCCCTCAGTCTTTCGATTTGGCCGCGACGAGCTGGCGCAGGGCTTCGCCGAGCCGTGCCGGATCGCCGTCGACCGCGATCTGCTTCAGCCGCGAGGTGGCACCGGACAGCAGTCTCACGCTGGCCTTGGGAACGCCGAGCGATTTCGCCAGCAGGACCAGCACGGCCTTGTTGGCCTCGCCGCCATCGGCGATGGCGCGCACCCGCACCTTGAGCACGCTGCGGCCATCGGCCAGCTGCTCGATCCCGTCGATGTCGTCGCGGCCGCCGCGCGGCGTCACCCGCAATGCGATGCTGATTCCTGCGGCCGCGTAGCGCCAAGGCTCCTTGCCGGCTTCTCGGGCAACCAAGGCGCTCCAGCCCGCTCAGACCACGTTGGGGTAGATGTAGTACAGGATCACCCGCTCGATGAACATGATGATCAGGATCAGGATGATCGGCGAGATGTCGAGGCCGCCGAGACTGGGCAGGAGATTGCGAATCGGCGCCAGCACCGGCTCGGTGATCCGGTACAGGAACTCCGCCACCGCCGACACGAACTGGTTGCGCGTGTTCACGACGTTGAAGGCGATCAGCCAGGACAGGATCGCGGAGGCGATCAGCAGCCAGACGTAGAGGTCGAGCACGATGATGACGATGTCGAGAACGGCACGCATGGCTTTTGAAGACTCTGGCTTTTGAAAATTCTGGCTGCGGTCGGATTGACGCCTTTGCTAGATATCGGTTCCCCCCCGCCCAAACAAGGGAGTCACGCCCCGAATGGCTAAAACCGGGTGACACCCGTCCTTGACTTGACCTTGGCGGGGACTTAAATGGCGCCCGGTTGTCGGCCGCGTTGACCAGAGCGGCCAGCAAAGGGGCCATAGCTCAGCTGGGAGAGCGCGTCGTTCGCAATGACGAGGTCGGCGGTTCGATCCCGCCTGGCTCCACCACGCTTCGCCCTTCGGGCTACGCGTGGCGCAGCCACGACGGAGCCTGAAGGGCGAAGCGTGGTGTCCGGCGTAGCCCAAAGGGCGAAGACGGACGGCTCAAAAATACTCCCCTTACCTCCCCGTAAACCTCGGCGGCCGCTTTTCCATGAAGCTCGCCACCCCCTCCCGGAAATCGCTGCCGGCCAGCGCCACCATCATCTCCCGGTTGGCTTCGATCGTCGCCTCGGCCAGGGTCTGGAACGGCACCTCGTAGAGCTGGCGCTTGATCACGGCCATCGCACTCGGCGAGACGAAATCGGCGAGATCGCGGGCATAGGCGTAGGTCTCCTCGCGCAACTTCTCAGGCGAGCAGAGCCGGTTGACCAGCCCGATCCGAAGGGCTTCCTCGCTCGACACGCGCCGAGCCGAAAGCAAGAGATCCATCGCATTGGCATGACCGACGATGCGCGGCAGCATCCAGCTGATGCCGTGCTCGGCGATCAGTCCGCGCCGCGCGAAGGCTGTGGTGAACACCGTATTGTCGGCGGCAAAACGCAGGTCGCAGTAGAGCGCGTGGACGAGGCCGATGCCCGCGGTGGCGCCGTTGAGCATGGCGATGACCGGCTTCCTGAGCGAGGGATAATAGCCGTAGCGCGTCTGCCAGTCCGGACGGCGGTTCATGTCGAAGGGCGGCAGGTTCGAGGCGCGCCTGACGTCGTCAGGGTCGAGCCCCTTCAACGCATCCATGTCGGCGCCGGCGCAGAACGCGCGGCCCGCGCCGGTGAGCACGATGACGCGAACATTGTCGTCGGCGCTTGACGCTTCCATCGCATGACGCACGTCGCGCTCCATGGTCGGCGTCCACGCATTCATGCGATCAGGGCGATTGAGCGTGATGGTCGCGATCTTGTCGCTCACCTCATAGAGAATGTGCTCGTAGGCCATGACGCTCTCCCTTGTTTGCCGGCACGCATTGGTGCGCGCTCGTTGGCGGAGAGCCTAGCATATCAGGGGGCGGCGCGAGGACTTGCGCCAAGAGCCTGCGCGAGAGGCGCAGGTTACTCGGCGGCTTGGGCCAGCACCGGCCGCCGCGCCAGCCAGCGGTCGATAAAGTGATCGAGCCAGGCGCGCTCTGCGGCATCGTAGACGGCACGATCCGCGAAATGATGGTGCCGCTGCCGCGCACCGGGCGCGCTGAAGCCGTCGTAGCCACGCGTGGTCCAGCGATGCATCATCGCGTAGGTCACGTCAGGATGAAACTGCACCCCGAAGGCATTGCCGGCGCGGAACGCCTGAACCGGAAAATCGTCGCCCTCCGCGAGCAGCTCGGCGCCGGCAGGCAGCTCGAATCCCTCGCGGTGCCAGTGATAGACCTGAGCCGGCCAGGCCGGGCAGAGCGCGCGGCCCGCGGCGGTCGGGCGGATCGGATAGTAACCGATCTGGGTCAGCGCATCGGCATGCGGCGCGACGCGGGCACCGAGCTGCATCGCGAGCATCTGGGCGCCAAGGCAGATGCCGAGGAACGGCCGCTGCTCGCGCAGCGGAATCTCGAGCCAGTCGATCTCGCGCCGGATGTAATCGTCGGGATCGTTGGCACTCATCGGGCCGCCGAAGAAGACGGCGCCGGCATGCTCGTCGAGCGTCTCCGGCAGCGGATCGCCGAAGCGGGGACGGCGAATGTCCAGGGCGTGGCCAAGCGCGCGGAGCGCATTGCCGACCCGGCCGGGGGTCGAGCATTCCTGATGCAGGACGAGCAAGACCGGCAACCGGCTTTCGGAGGCGGCAGTGCTCGGCGCCTTCTTTCGGAAGGGCACCAATTCTGCGCCACCAAACCTGTCCGTCCGGAACGACATGGTCTCTGCGAGTGCTATAGGTTCAGACCGCCAGCATAGCTAAGCGACGGTTAACATCGTGTGAGTTCGCGCACACATCGAAGGTAAAGCAAGCTCCGGGCCATTACGGGAGCTCCAGGATTCTCTAATGCCTGCGCCTCTGGAACCGGCTCGTCGCGGCCAGGATGAAGCCGCGCGGGAAAAAGCGCAGCGCAAACGGCACAATCTTGATGCCCAGACCGGGCAGCACTGCCCGTTTGTTGGCCATCAGGCCACGGTACGCCTCCTGCGCGACATCGGCGGCTGAAACATTGAGAAGGGCGGTATCGTGTTGGGACCCGACGCCGGCGCGCGCCTGGAATTCGGTGGGCACGGGGCCCGGGCAAAGCACGGTAACGCGAACGCCGCGCGGCGCGAGCTCGGCCCGGAGCGCTTCGGTGAAGGAAATCACGTAGGCCTTGGAGGCATAATAGACGGCCATGCCAGGACCGGGCAGGAAGCCCGCGACCGAGCCCACGTTGAGAAGACCGCCCTTGTTCCTGATCAGCTGATCGGCAAAGCGCAGCGACAGATCCGTCAGGGCCCGCACGTTGACATCGACGATCCCGATCTGCTCGTCGCGGTCGCGCTCGACGGCATCGCCGAACACGCCGAAGCCGGCATTGTTGACGAGGTGGTCGAGCTCGACGCCCTCGGCGGCGAGCGCTGCCGCGATCGTCTCGCCGGCGGCGGGGTCCTCAAGATCGCAGGCGATCACGATCGGCTTCTTGCCGCCTTTGGCGGCGAGCTCGCGCGCGAGCGCCTCCAATCGATCCGCGCGCCGCGCCGTCAATGCCAGGCGATGTCCGTTGGCGGCGAATACGCGCGCCAGCTCCGTCCCTATGCCCGCCGAGGCTCCGGTGATCAACGTTACCCGCTCAGTCACGATCGAAGTCTCTTGAATGGAAGTCTTTGGCCCCGCAATAGCTGAACGAGAGCATAAGCCGAGCGCGACAGGCAAGCGGCGCCGGCGGAATGGCGGCTTGAGCGGGCGACAGGGGAGCAGGAAGGACAGGTATTTGCAGGCGAATCAGCCAAGCAGGGACGCCCGGCCTACATTAAAGTTTCGTCATGTGGCTCGCGTGGGAAGCAATCCACCAGGCGGGATAGGGTCAGCCGCCGACGGCGCATCCTTCCCCTGGCCACCGACATGCTCGGCCACAATATGCTTCAGCTCGATCCGGTCCCGCTGGGAAATCCCGAGCAGATCGGAGGCGCGCCAGACGACATTGTCTTCGAACTCGCTGACCTGGCCGTCGGCGAAGACCAGCTCCCACATCATCCGAACGATGCGTTTGCGACCCTCCTCGTCGAGCGAGCGCATGATGATGCTGGTGAAGTGATAGAGGTCCACCGCCTCGCCTTCGACCTCGGTGGCGTCGGCGATCAGGCGATCCGCAGCGCCGTGATCGAGCCCAAAATGGCTTTCGATCAGGCTGTGCAGCTTGCGCCGCTCGGCGGGGGTCGGCTGGCCGTCCAGCGAGACCACGTGGACCAGCAGCGCGGTCGCTGCCAACCGATAGTCGCTGTCACCGAAGGTGCGGCTCTGGTCATGGGGGGCGACAATGTCGGCGATGAATTGGCGCAGGCCGTCGAGCATAATGGTCCTTACCGAAATCGATGCAGCCGCGAGGAGCGGGGACTGCTACCGGCATTATATGAGCAGGAAACTCAACCGGCGCAACGTGCGTCAGTTCCCCGCACTGCATTACGTTTCGGCAATCTCTTCACCGTCATTCCGGGGCGCGCAGAGCGCGAACCCGGAAACTCGAGATTCCGGGTTCGATGCTAATGCATCGCCCCGGAATGGCGATCCTAACTCACGGAATCTCGTACACCACTATCTTGTCGGCGATGCCGCGCAGCGCCGCCTGCTTCTGGATCGGCTTGATCGCGCGCTGCTCCAGCACCTCCGCGACTGCGGGCGCGTCGAGCACCGGGCCGGTGATGTGGATTTCCTGCGCCGTCGACAGGCTCTGCACGCGGGCGGCAATGTTGACGGTCTGGCCGAAATAATCCTGCCGCTCATTGAGCATCACCGCGAGGCAAGGACCCTCATGGATGCCGATCTTGACGATGAGATCGTCGGTGCCGCGCTGCTTGTTGAGCTCGTCCATGGCCGCGCGCATCCGCAAGCCCGCGACGATGGCGTGCTCGGGACGGACGAAGGTCGCCATCACGGCATCGCCGATGGTCTTCACCACCGCGCCCTTCTCGGAAGAGATGATCCCGAGCAGCGCATGGAAATGCGCGCGCACGAGGTCGAAGGCGGCGAGATCGCCGACCCGTTCATAGAGCGCGGTCGAGCCCTTTAGATCGGTGAACAGGAAGGTGAGCGAGGTGATCTGGAGCCGCTGATCGAGACTGAGATTGTCCGCCTTGAACACGTCGCGGAAGGTCTGGTTCGACAGCATCCGCTTGGCGGTCAGGAACGGCTTGCGCTTGCCGATGAGATGGTGGAGCGCTTCGGCCGCGATGAACACCGACGGCAACACGCGCACGCCGGCCTGGTTCTCCAGCGACAGCCGCAGCGGGCCGGGCCGCATGGTCGTGGTCCCGGTCGGGGCCTGCACCTTGTTGTACATGATGGCGAGTTGCTGCCGGTCCTTGGTCGGCTCGCCCTGAACGTCGATGAAATGGGCGGCGTGCGTCACCGGCTCGAAGATGATCACGAAGTCGCTCGGCAGCTGCAGCGACATGGTCGCCTTCTCGCCTGCCGGCAGCTCCATCGTGTCGAGCGTCACCTCGTTGGCAAGCGTCGCGAACGATTCCTTGTTGAAGTCGACGCCGGAGCTCCAGAACACCTGCTTGAAGTAGTCCCACACCGGAAGCGTATCGGGGTCGTGCGCCGCGATGCGCCGGACGCGCGGATTGACGGTGAAGGAGACCTCGACCTGATCGTCGACGGAAGCCTTGTAGCCGCAGGCGCAGAGTGCGCAATGATAGTCGTCGGGCTTGAGCGCCTTCAGGGTCGAATGCGCGCCGAGCACGCCGCCGCATCCCGGGCACAGCACATTCCAGCCGAGATCGAACAGCCCGAGCCGCGCCGAATGCAGGAAGGCCGAGATCGCGCGCTCCTCATCGAGGCCGTGCTGCGTGGAGAAATCGAGGACGTTGACGCGGTTGAGCTCGTGATCCTCGCCATCCTCGATGAGGCGCACGATCGCATCGACCACCTTCGGATCGGCGGTCTGCTTCAGAACGGAAAACTGGGCCTGGATGTCGCTCATGGCAGGACTCTATCTCGGGCCGATCACGCCGCCGCCAGGCAAGGGGCCTGTCACCGGCGCGTAATGCGGAACATGGGTGAGTGGTCCGGTTGGGTCGTGACGACGCCGAGCGGGACCACCGGATTTGCCGTGTCGGCGAGTTCGACCCGGAAGGCGCCGATCAGCCGGGCCAGCGCCAGCACGGATTCGGCTTGCGCGAACGGCGCGCCGACGCAGACGCGCGGTCCCGCGCCGAACGGCAGGTAGGCGAAGCGGTCGGGTGCCTCGTTCGACAGGAAGCGTTTTGGAATGAACGCGTTCGGCTGATCCCACAGCTTCTCGTGCCGGTGCAGCAGCCAGGGCGCGATCATGATGATGTCGCCCTTGCCGATCTCGATTCCGGCCGCATTGTCCTTGTCGCGCGCGGCGCGCGCGACAAGGAACGCAGGCGGATAGAGCCGCATGGTCTCGTCGATCACCGCGCGGGTGAGCTTCTGCCGGTCGATGTCGGCCATGCTGTCGAGATGCTCGCCGCGCGTCTCGGAGGCGACCTCCTCCTGCGTGTCGGGATCGAGCGCGAGCAGATAGAGCGCCCAGAACAGCGCCGTCGCCGTGGTCTCGTGACCGGCGAGGATCATGGTCGCGACCTCGTCGACGAGCTGCTCGTCGGAAAAGCCCTTGCCGGTCTCAGGATCGCGCGCCGCGTCCATGAGATCGAACAGGTCCCGCGGCGGCGCGCCGTCCTTCTTGCCGGCCGCGCGCCGCTCGGCAATCAGCATGGCCACGAACTCGGTCCAGCGCTTGCGGAAACGGGCGCGGGCGAAATCCATCGGGCTCGGCCAGGACACCGGCAGCACCATGTCGAGGAGATACGGTCGCCCCAGCCGGGCGGCATATTCCATGATGAAATTGCGCAGGGTCGCGCCATGCCGGTCCATGCCGAACGAGAACATCGTGCGCCCGGCAATCTCCAGCGTCATGCGCTGCATGATCTCGCGCAGGTCGATGTCTTCTCCCACGCGCGCGTCCAGCTTGGCGATGGTCTCGTCAAGCACCGCCGTCATGTGCGGAACGAGGTTCGCGGTGGCGCGCGGCGTGAAGGCCGGCGCGAGGGTGCGGCGCTGGAACGTCCAGGAATGCCCCTCCGCGATCAGGAGCCCGTCACCCAGCACCGGACGCAGCATGCGGATGCCCGCCGGCGTGCGCGTGTAGTTTTCGTAGTTGGTCAGCAGGACGTGCCGGATCGCGTCCGGCTGGTTCAGGATGAAGCTGTTGCGGAGGAAGAAGCGGCCCTTGATGACGTCTTCCTCATAGGCGCGCTGGCCCCAGGTCGCGATCATGTTGCGCCGGATCACGGCGAGACGGCCGAAGAACGACATGTCGTCGGGCGCACGCGGAGGAGCCGGAGGGATGATGGGCCGACGCACGCTGGCGATATTCATGGCTCTCTCCCGCAGGGTGTACGCAGGCAAACAGCTAGTAAGTCAGCTCGGCAATCGCAATCCTGTTCTCCTGGGCGGCCCAGGCCCGCGCCACAATCCGTTCTTCGCCGAATTGAGCCACGATGTTACGTCCAACCTCGCCGGCTGCAAGCCGCAATGTTGCCGCCGAATCGGTCGGCACGCCCGGCTTGACGTCGGCCGGCTCCTTGCCATCCAGCAGCACCACGTCCCGCGGCCGGCCGAAATAGCCGCGCGGCCGCGACATGATGACGACCGCGCCGGCGTCCTTGTCGGCCGGCCCGAGCGGCCGTGCGGCGCGCAAATGGACGACATCCGACGAGCGCGGGAAGGGCGAGCGATAGATGTGCGTGATCGGCGCGCCCGGCGACGTCAGAACGAATTCGAGCGACCAGGACGGCTCGACCTGCGCCAGCCCCCAGCGGCCGTCGGCGCCCGTGGTCGCGCTGTGCACGGCGCCGCCCTTGCGCTCACCGGTATCAGGATCGACGCGGAAGATATCGACGGTTGCGCCCGCCACCGGCCGATTGGTCGGCACGCCGCCGGGCGTGCCGGTGACGAGGCCGCTCAGCCTGACGACCGGCTCCGGCACGATTGCGATGCGCGCGGGTTCCCGGCCGGCGATGAACTTGTAGATCTCGCGGAATGCCCTGGGGTGAAAGGCCACCTCGCGATGGTCGAGCGCACCGAGCACGAGGTTGGTGGCGCCCTTCAGCTCCGGCCCTTCGTTGGTGACGCCGGTCGGCGTGCCGGGCTTGCCGATGAAACGGCCGTCGGCCTGGGCGTATTTGTCCATGCCGTCGCTGCGCAGCGTCAGGAAGGCGACGCCCGGCGTCACCTCGCTCTCGCCCTCGTTGAGCGCACGCAGGAACGCACCGCGGCCATTGAATTCGTTGTTGGGCTGGTCGTCGGTTGCGAACACGCCGTGGTTGGGCGTGCCGCAAAAGACGGCGTGGCTGACGTCGCCGGCACCGCCATTCTTGATCACGTTGCGAATGGCATAGCCGCCGCGTGAGCTGCCGACCAGCGCGACACGCGCCGCGCCGGTCCGGCGCTTGAGCTCGGCGATGGCAGCCGTGAGCTCGCGGCGCTGGTCCTCGGTCGAGGAGCGGTTCGCCTGCTCGACCTTGTCGTCGGTGCGCGCATTGGGATCGGTGAAATTGATCGCCGCCATGCGCTCGCGCGCGACGCCGTTGGATTCCATCCGCCACAAGGTCGTCATCCAGAGCGCGTCATAGTCGCCATTGCCGTGCACGAACAGGATCGGCGGCGGCTCATTGCCCGGCGCAGCAGCAATGGTCTGGGCGATTGCGCCCGTCCGCAAGCTCGCACTTGCGAAGGGCAAGCTGCCGGCCCCCAGCAAGATCATCCGTCGCGACAACTTCATCTGTTCCTCCCCGGCAAACCGTCTCTTTGCACCGCTTATAGCGGCCTAACCACTGGACAGCGAACGACTTTCGCAGGCATCAAAGAATTCGCCGGAATTGCCTAAGATCGCCCAGGACCGCTTCTGCCAGCCCATATGGAAGGGGATATGACCGAGCAGCCAAACCGTCAGAAGATGGCCGCCGACGGCATCACCGCGCCGCTGCGCTACACTGTGTTCCGGCGCATCTGGCTCGCCAGCCTGCTATCCAATCTCGGCCTGCTGATTCAGGGCGTCGGCGCAGCCTGGGCGATGACACAGATGTCGGCATCGGCCGACCAGGTGGCGCTGGTGCAGACCGCCCTGATGCTGCCGATCATGCTGATCTCGATGCCGGCCGGCGCCATCGCCGACATGTATGACCGCCGCATCGTTGCGCTGATCTCTTTGTCGATCGCGTTGGTCGGCGCCAGCGCGCTCACCGTGCTGGCCGGATTCAATCTCATCACCCCGGAAACATTGCTGGCTTTCTGCTTCGTGGTCGGCAGCGGCAACGCGTTGTTCGGCCCGGCGTGGCAGTCTTCTGTCAACGAACAGGTGCCGCCCGACGCGCTGCCTTCGGCCGTCGCGTTGAACGGCATCAGCTACAATATCGCGCGAAGCTTTGGTCCCGCGGTCGGCGGCGTCATCGTCGCCGCGCTTGGCGCGGTGGCGGCGTTCGCCTGCAACGCGATCCTCTATCTTCCGCTGCTGGTGGTGCTGCTGCTATGGCGCCGCTCGGTCGAACCTTCACGGCTGCCGCGGGAAAAGCTCAATCGCGCCATGGTCTCGGGCTTCCGCTACATCACCAATTCGCCGCCGATCAAGATCGTGCTGTTGCGCACGCTGGTGATGGGCCTGATTGGCGGCGCCATCATGGCGCTGATGCCGCTGGTCGCGCGCGACCTGCTGCACGGCGGTGCGCAGACCTACGGCATCATGCTCGGCGCCTTCGGCATGGGCGCCGTGATCGGCGCGCTCAACATCCACGAACTGCGCAAGCGCATGAGCGGCGAGGCCGCGATCCGCGCCTGCACCATCTCGATGGCGTTCGCGATGGCCGCGCTGGCCCTGAGCACGGAGCCGGTGCTGACGGCAGCGGCGCTGGTGCTGGCCGGCGCGGTCTGGATGGCCGCGATTGCGCTGTTCAACATCGGCGTGCAGCTCTCGGCGCCGCGCTGGGTCGCCGGCCGCTCGCTCGCTGCGTTCCAGGCCGCGATCGCCGGCGGCATCGCGATCGGCGCCTGGGGCTGGGGTCATCTCACCGACTACGCCGGTGTCGAGGTCGCGCTGCTGACCGCAGCCGGCCTGATGCTGATCTCGCCGCTGCTCGGCATCTGGCTCACGATGCCGCGCGTCGGCGCCCGCAACGAGGATGCGGACATGCTGGCCGATCCCGAGGTGAAGCTGTCGCTGACAGGCCGCAGCGGGCCGCTCGTGGTCGAGATCGAATATCGAGTCGCGCAGGAGAACGCGCGCGCATTCCACAACGTGATGCAGGACGTGCAGCTCTCGCGGCAGCGCAATGGCGCCTATGGCTGGTCGATCGCGCGCGACATCGCCGATCCTGAGCTGTGGACCGAGCGCTACCACTGTCCGACTTGGTTCGACTACTTGCGCCAGCGCAACCGCTCGACCCAGTCGGAACGCGCGCTGCATCAGCAGGCGATCGGTTTCCACGTCGGCCCCGAGCCGGTGCGGATCCGCCGCATGCTGGAGCGGCCGTTCGGCTCGGTGCGCTGGCAGGACGAGACGCCGGATCGCGCCAGCGGCGAGGTGCTGCCGGTGGTCGCGACCGCGGCGGGAAGCAGCACGTAATTCTCGGCTTTTCGGGACGCGCCTCAGGCGCGAGCCCGAAATGACGATCACTGCCCGTTCTCGGTCAGCACCTTGTCGCAGCCTTTGCTCAGCCGCGTTCGATTCTGCTTGAGGCAAGCGAGCACGGCGCCGTCGCCGTTGTTCATCACGGCGCGGCAGAAGCGGCTGACATCGCGCGCGCAGGCATCGTGGCCGGGCTGCTGCTGCGCGGATGCGACCGAGGCGCTCAGGAGCAAGGGAATGATGAAAAGAAATCTGGTCATCGCGTAATGCCTCTTACCCGGAAAGATGTGCGGGGGAAGCTAGTGCGACGATCCCGCACCTGCAACGGCTTTATTGCCGGGCGGGAAGGGTGCCGCCGCGGAGCCCCGGCATGACGCCGGGGTCCATCGCGGGCGGGGAGCTGACCGGCGCGACGAGCGTTGTCGTCGCGCGTTGTTACTGGCTGTCCTGGGCGTCAGCGACCTTGCGCGAGGCGCCCTTGGCGAGATTCTTGTCCATCACCGCGCGGCAGCCGGCGCTTAAGTCCGAACGATGCTTGATCATGCAGGCCGTGATCTTCGGGATGTTGGGGATTTCCGACGAGCACAGGCGGAAGGCATCGCCAGTGCACATCTGCTGCGCCTCGGCCGAGAAGGCGAAGCTCGAGCTCGTCGAAGCGATCGAGACGATGGCGGCAATGCCCAGCGCCAGGCTGGCGTCGCGGAGACTGGCAGAGAAGGACTTGGTGCTCGAAGACTTGGTCATTTGAAGCTCCCATTGGCACCGCGCAGAGCGGGCCCGTTGTTGATGGGAACGACGATGCTCCGACAAAACAGTTTCCACCGTGATGACCGTCACGCGCCCCGCTCCGACTGTGACCTCGGTCACGTTGGCGCACCGTCCTGAAATTCCTGCACAACCGCCGTCGCGTTGGTGTCACGTTAACTGTTACTTCGCATTAATGGCGTGTCGCGCGGGAAATTCCGCAGGTTTGGTTGCGTAATTGGAAAGAGTAGCGATGCGTAATGCGTTGGGCCTGATGCTGGCCAGTGTAGTTGCGGCGGTCGTGATCGCCGCCGGCGGTTGGTTTTATTATTCCGCGCGCGCCGATCAGGGCGCTCCCAAGACAGTTGCTGCCCGTGCCGCCGATCCATTGCCGGCACCGGCAAAGTTCGCCGCCAGGGATGACGTCGAGACCACCGCGACGGTGGCGGCCAAGCCGGCGGCAGCCGCCCCGGCGCCCGCTCCCATGCCGGCGCAGCCGAAGCAGGCCTGCGCCAACCCGAACGCGCTCGGCGTCTCCCGCGTGGTCGAGATCGACACGACCGGCGGCCCCGGCTTCGGCTTCGATCATTTCAAGCAGTTCGACTTCCTCACCGAGAAGGAGGTCGTGCTGACCTTCGACGACGGTCCCTGGCCGGTGAACACGCCCGCGGTGCTGAAAGCGCTCGCCGACGAATGCACCAAGGGCCTGTTCTTCTCGGTCGGCAAGCACGCGACCTACCATCCGGAGATCCTGAAGCAGGTGCTGGCCCAGGGTCACACCGTCGGCACGCACACTTGGTCGCACGTCAATCTGAACGGCAAGAAGATGACCGAACAGATGGCCAAGGACGAGGTCGAGAAGGGCGTCAGCGCTGTGAAGTTCGCGCTCGGTGCCAACCCGGCTCCGTTCTTCCGCTTCCCGCAGCTTCAGCACAATCCGGCGATCGTGAGCTATTTCGGCACCCGCAACGTCGCGATGTTCTCGACCGACGTCGATTCCTTCGATTTCCGCAAGGGGGCCACGCCGGAGAAGATCATCGAGACGGTGATGACGCGGCTCGACAAGCTCGGCAAGGGCATCATCCTGATGCACGATTTCCAGAAGAACACCGGCATAGCCCTGCCGGCGCTGCTCGCGCGCCTCAAGGCCGGCGGCTACAAGGTCGTGCAGATGAAGGCCAAGACCACGATGCAGACTCTGCCGGAATATGACGAGGCGCTGATGAAGGACATGAAGGTGCCGACGGCAGGCACGAATACGCGTCCGATCGCGAGTGTCGTGCAGACGGTCTCGCAGTAACCGCGCCAAATCCAAACTTTTGCGTCATGGCCGGGCTTGTCCCGGCCATCCACGTTTTTGGATCAGGCGCGAAGACGTGGATGCCCGGGTCAAGCCCGGGCATGACGGCGAGATCGAGGTAAATGTCTGCGTCTTACCAATAGATGCCGTGACGGTGCAGCTCGCTGATGATGCGCCGCTCGGTCCAGCTGCGCTTGGGCTTCGGCTTGTCAGACGCTGCGGTTTTCCTGGTGGCCGGCTTGGCCGTCGTGGCCGACGGCGCGGTGGCCGTGGTCATAGGCGCGGCAGCCGCAGGTGCGGTTGTCGTGGCCGGCGGCGCAGACAGCGTCACGGCCGGCGGACGATCGGAATATTTCGGCGCCTCGGCAGCCGGCGCAGCTTCGCTCGCCTGCGCCGTAGTGCTGGTCGCCGATGTCGGCGCCGGCAGCGGAGCGGGACTCTGAGCGCCCGACGCTGCCAGCGACAGGCTGCGAGAGCCGTCAGCCTGGGCCGATGCGGCACTCAGGACCATGGCGGCAACCAGAATGATCTTGCGCATGTGAAGTCTCCCCGTGTTGGCGTGACCGGGACATTACGGGCAACGTGCTCGGGGTTAAGTGATTGGCCTCACATAAGCGCGGCACAATTTCGAACCGGCCGGCCGCGGTCAACACCCGCGCCGATAGATCCGCAGGCTCACGTCCGTAAAACCCATGCTGTTGAGCAGGCGCACGCCCTTTCCGCGTCCACGCGCGCAACGGATCGCCGCCGAGCCCACAGCATCAGAGCCGCAAACGCGATCGAGATTGGAGTGAAAGCTTTGAAACCTCTCGACACCCCGATCGGCACGAGGTTGTCACCCATGTCTCAGGTACGTTTCGTTACCTATGTGTCCAGGCCGGAATTTTTTCTCAAGAAGAACCCTGCAAATCGAGCACTTCTGGAGAAATGGGGGAAACAATTCGAGTCTTTATGCAAAGAGCAGACGACCGCCAATTTAGCTTGGCTCAGATTGACCTATCTGGACGTGAACGAGACTGATCCCCCCAGGGGTCGGGCTATCAACGTATTCAAAGCCATCGAATGGTGGCTGCCAATCACCTCCTCTTCTCCGACCAGACGCTGGTGCAGTATCGCCGGTGACTAAGAAGCAAGCCAACGCGGTATTACCTCGCAGAGGACTGGCCGGACCTAAGGTGGGGCTATGCCGAAAGACTTTTTTGTACGTTACACCAAGTAGCAGGTCGACGACCTTACTCCAGTCGTCTCGGCCACCAGGCCAAGCTCTGCGACCGTGCGCTCCTCCTCCCGCCATTTCGGCAATAAACGTCCCGAGCATCGGTTCATTTACGACCTCGCTCGGCGTTGGCCGGGCCTGGTGTTGTGTCCAGATTGGCGGAGCGGCGTGTGTCTTCTTGAAGTGGCGATCAATGACGCCGAACGTACCTGATTGCGCTCCAGCTGTTGTCGCGAGGAGATACTGATCGGTACCGTACACAGTATCGGTGAAGCTAAACTGAGGCCAAGCCTGATACAATTCCAATTGGCGTGTGCTAGATGATCCCTTCAGACTGACGCGCCTCGCCTTCGAAGCCATCTTCGCTTGAACCAGGGTGGCGACGCGCTTGGTCTTGCCGCTACCGGTGAAGTCCACGACAATCAGCAGATCAGCTAACTCACACGTTTGCACGTTCCTTCCGGCGGGCCGAAATCGCACCAGCGGCGCCGCATGACAGAACACGCCAGTCAAATTCAACGACATCTTAGATTTAGAGAGGATCGGCGCCCAATCCGCAGCGATCCTATTGACGCCACCCAGAACAAATGCGGCGACCAGACCGACCTCCGTCCGCGGGACCGTCCGCATTCCCTGTGAGCCGTGAAGCAACACATCCTCTATGACCGCATTCGCTGCGAGGGACATCTTCGCAATCGCTAGGGGTGTCATCATTGAAGGATTCAGATCAGAAAATCGATAGCTGACGCATCCTAAGCGAATACTGCGGTTCCGCAATTAGGCGTTTGATTGCAGCTCGCCACCCTGACTCGACGACTTGGATTCGCAAGCGCGGACGCAAATTATTGAGGCGCTGAGCCGTACTTTCTTTAGGAACATCGGCACGACGAACTGCTCGATTTCCTCCAGTTTGAGAGACGTCAATAACGCTCCCGGTGACACAGGCCTATGCGCGTTCTCCGCCCTCTATGCAAAGCGCAACGACTTAGCAGCCGTTGCACCAGCATTTCTTTAGACTCGCAGGCCGTCAATGGCCGACGAGCGCTACGACGCATCAAGCCTCGTACCAAGTACGTTCTATGATTTATCCCTCGCGACTTGGCGATCCACTTCTCTGTTTACGGCTTCGTTCAGACGGTTCAACATGAATGACTTCAGGTTTCCGCCTGCTGCCTTCACCACGCCAGCCTCGTTCACTCCAGCGTCCTTCGCCGCCTGCCGGCAGTCAAATGCCAGCTGCTCGGCCGTCGCGTTGTCATCATAAACCGTCGCATGAACATTTTCGTTTGCCCAGCCGTCCAGAAATTCCCATGGATTCTTTGCCATTAAGCGCCTCCTCATTGGTTTCGTTGAGACCTAGTCTTCACTGATGCGCTGCGCAAGGCTGGATCGAACAAGCACGAGATCCATTCATGCCACGACACTCGGCTCATATCTGCGTTCGGCACCCGGGGATTCTAACGCAGTTCAAAGCCTCAGGCTTGGCTAGACCACTTTCGTTCGACGTTCGTCGAATAGAAGGAGCAACCAAAGCTCTAGAACCTAGATCAGACAGTGAACTTCGCTCGAAGGGTAACTTGCAGCTCCCCCTGCACCCGCTGCTTCTACACATTAATCGTAGCGAAAATATTGTCTTGGCAGCAGCGCGACGTGTGCTTACAGTCGCCTACAACTAATCGGCCATTCTGGCAATAGAGCGAGGGGGACGCTCCCAATTGGCTTGCTTTCCATATTTTGAGAAGGTCGTAATTGCCGACTATCAGCTTTATCCTGGGAGGGACGAGGAACCAGGGCTTCAGGCTCACTTCTCGAAGGGACCCTGGATTCTTCTTGGCGTCAACGGCCTCGGAAAAAGCACCCTTCTTCTCATTCTGAAGCACCTGCTCGTTGGAGCTGTGAGCCTGCGCGGACCAGGTTTCACAGGTTCTAGAAGTGACCTGCTGCCGTTCGATAGCCGTTTCTTTTCCCATCGCGTCACCGATGCCAGCAAGGCCACCGCAACTGCATCCGTACGATTTGGCGGGGTCACACTTCATATCACTCGACAGCTTAAGGATCTTCGATTGACCGATGCCTATCGGTCCGATGACTCCGAAAACCACATTGTGAACGAGGATCAATACCGTCAGGTACTAGCTGATCTTATGGGGCTGGCCAATTTCGACGATTCAGTCCGCGCACTAGATAGAATCACATTCTTCCTCGAAAATCGCACCTCTCTAATTTGGGATGTATCCGCGCAATTTGAGATTTTCCGGGCGCTGCTCACCCCGACCATTTCGGAGGACCTGAGAAAGCTTGAGGCCGATATCGTTTCTAATGACAGTACCGCGCGAAACCTAAATGCGGCGCTCTACAAGCTAGTTTCTAAGAGAGATACAGAGATCGTTAGAACAAAAACGTCCGCTGAAACACAGGCTAGACTGGTTCAGGCAATCGCGCTGCTCGAATCCCTGGAGCAGCAGGAATTGGCCGCTCAGACGGAGTTGGCCTCGGCCGACGAAGAACGGATCGATCGAAGAATCGAGGTCAAACGGGCAGAACGAGCTGTCGAAGACGCGCTCCAAGCTTATCAGCAAACAAAATTTCAAGTCTTACGCCATGCATTCTCTGGAATTGAAGCGAACGAACAGTACGTCCTTCTAAAGATTATCGCGGAGAGGATTTGTCCTGCTTGCGGCAACGAAGCAGATGGGGCGGCAGAAACTCTCGAAGACCGGCGTAAGAAAAACCTCTGTCTCGTTTGCGGATCAGAGAAGCACTCAGATGGAAAAGTAGTCTCCACGACCGGCGTTCTTCAGTCCCAAGCCGAAGATCGCTTCCGTAGACTGGCGAGCCGCCAGAAGGATTTGAATAGCGCATTGGAGCGTTTCAATGCTGCCCTGGAGAGACACCGCAAGTGCGAGGAGAAGCTGGACGAGGTCCGTCGGAAGACTGACGAATCGCAGAAGGAGGTCCGCCGGCTCCGAGCCAGGCTTCCAACCAGCGATCAGAATGCCTTGGCGCGCGAGGAAACTAGGATTGAAGGTCTCCGGCGAGAGGTCCAAAACTTTCGCCGAGACCGCGAGCTGGCCGAACAAAAGATTGAGGGGCTGCTAAAAAGGCTAAAGCGCGCCGCTGAAAATCACCGGACTGAACTCGAGAAGAACTTCCATCGTCGTGTAAGGGCGTTCTTCGGGCAGGAGGTTCGGCTAGTTTACTCGGCACGAAAGGATAGGATCGGCCAGGGGGGCAAGGTTTTCGAATTTCCTGCCTTCGAAGTTGAAATGACTAGTGGCGCGAGCAGTGGCAACTTTATAAGGCGCACCGCCGATCAGGTTTCGCTCTCACAACGGGAGTATCTCGACATTGTCTTCAGAATGAGCCTTCTAGAGACCTTTAGCGATCGCGGTTGCAGTTTGGTGGTCGATGGACCGGAGGGATCGCTTGACGCTCTGTTTGCAGACCGAGCCGGCGAATTGTTCGATAGCTTTGGTCATCGAAGGACAACCTCAAACGTCATTTTAGCATGCAATGTGGTCGAGGGTGGGTTCATACCAAATACCTTACGTTCGTTTTCGACCCTTGCTCAACGCCGTGAGCGGGTGATCAATCTGATCGATATCGCAATCCCAACGGCGACTTTGGTGGGCTCGACCGCTGAATACAAAACAAAGCTCGCATCCATCTTGCGGAGCGGAACACGATGAGGGAGACCACGACAGTTTCCCTGATGACTCGCGCACGGCTTGTGCAAATCATGGCTGCGCTGGAGAGGAATGGGGCGACGCCAATACCATCCCGCTCCATACACTCATTCGCCTTCTTCGCAAACGTTCTGAGTCCAATTTGGGACCTGACGCCGCTAGATGGCAGCGTCCTCAAGGAAAGGACTGGACCGTTTTATCCGGCACTCCAACGCGAGATCGACTATCTCATCGGCCGTACGGTCCTCACAGTTGTGAGCCTAAAGAGCACAGGCCATGGAGAAGCGAGCTCCATCGAACCTTCGCTGCGACTTTCGAAGACGAATGCTCAACCCGTTTTGGATGTGGTGGACGCGCTCCCAGACGAGCAGATGACGGCACGTTTCCTCGATGAGCTTGCAGCGGCGTTTGTTGAAATCACGCCAGATGAGCGAACCGAGGCAGCTATACTGGATGCTGCCTATTCTGATCCGGCCGTTGCGTCTGGGCGTATTGTCGATTTTGCGGAATGGGTCGAACCCACTTTCGGCAACGCAGCGTGGAGTACCGCGCAAGCATTTCAACAGTACATGCCGAACAGAATGGTTCTCAACAAGGCGGAAAAGCTGGCCATGTACATGCGGCTCATCAAGAAGAGAGCCGCGAATGGATGACGATCAGGACTTTGGCGGCATCTCATCCGAGGAGATCGCCGATTTTGTACGCTCACTTGCCGCTCCTCCGTCCGAGGCTGGCGCGACTCCAACGGCCAGATTTTCACGACACGTTTCCAATTTGATTTTCGTCCGTGCGGCTTACGGCGAATCTAAGACATTCAGCGTCTTTCTTCGTAGCGAAGCACTCGCTGACGACGTTACAAGATGCGAATGCGTCGAATTTCCGTTGCTAAAGAACGGGTCCGATCCGGTCGCTGGACGCATTTGGATTTCGACAGCTAGTCTGACGACAACGTTCGAGGCAAAACTTGCTTGGAGCGACCAAACATCGCTTTTTCAAGCAATAAGGGATGCCGGTCTTGGTGCAATGCCTGCGCTTGTCGTGGATTGGCGGACGGGCGCGCCAATCGGAACCCTCTATCGCGAAGGACTGTCCAACGCGACCCAATCCGAGCAAGTGATCTTTGCCGAGTTGCCGATCTCACCCGTCGATTTAAAGGGCGTGCTCGACCGCTTCTATGATCGGTCCCTTCGAACCCCAGCACTCGTCGTTGAGGGCCACGCCATGAGAATTTGGAGCGAGGCGAACAAGGGGATACCCGAGCCTCGACCCGAGGAGCGTATTCAGGGCCGTTTGTCAGACTTTTTGAAGTCGGCTTTCCCAAGGTACGATGTTCGTTCGGAAACGCAAACGGCGGATGGCCGAGCCGACATTATAGTCTACCGGAAGGACACGACTGCTGGCAATTTGCCCGCTACGGTTACGCACTGGGTGCTCGAGTTGAAAGCACTTTGTGATATGACGAGCACCGGGAACGCAGTGCCGATGGCGAACGTGCCAACGGCAATATCAGACGGGCTTGATCAGGCGATCGCCTACAAGAGCCGTCTCAACGCGGTGAACGCCGCGCTGTGCTGCTTCGACATGCAGAAGGAAGAAGAGGACGAGAAGAGCCTCTTCGGTCACATCGATGAGGACGCAAAGAACGCAAACATCCACCTTTGGCGCTGGTATCTCTACCGACACACCAAGGCGTCTCGGAAGCAGAACATTAAGTCCGGCTCAATATGAGCAGCGTTTCTTTCAAGTCCGCCCTTGAGCCCTGTTGGGGAGACCCCCTCATCGAACGGCACGGATTCTTAGTGACTGTACGCAAGTTGAGGCCGGCCGATATCTCCGAGAGAATGTCAGCGACGGGGATTCGGATGCCAGCGTATCTACTGTCTCCAACCACGACATAGGCCCTTCCTCCAGCCGTTAGTGATTTTTGGATGCTGTACAAAACAGCTTCCATGTCAGCGAAGTAGGACTCGATCATCTCTGGAATCTTTTTGTTCCATAGCGTTAGTCGAGTAGCCTTCAGTTGTCCCACCACGTCTTCTAGGATTTTCGACTTAACATTCGGCACGTCGAATTTTCGATGGATCTGGACGTGGCTGCGGAGGGTGCGCATGCGCAGCTTACGATTGTCCGCGTAGCTTTTCAGATAACCGCACACCCACAGCTCGACGTTGTAGACATCTGTATAGTCAAACGAGTTTGGATATGGGGGCGAGGTAACGACCAAATCGAACTTCCTGCGCGCGGGTATCGAAGTTCGAGCATCGCCTCGTATCAGCTCGAAGTTCTTGCCTTTGCGAGATTGAAACTTCGAAATTTCGTAGATAGCTCGAAGGACGGCGGCCTTGAAGGCATCCTCGATGGAGTCCGGCGATACATCTCGCTCTTGCCAATTGCGTCGATATCTCCGACCTTTTCCACTCACCACCACATTGGATGTTTCAACAGCGATGTTTCCAAGCAGCACGCGAAAAAGACGGCGGTTGACGAGACTCCTCACGCTTGCAATTCGATCCGCGTAAGAAGCCAGTCTCCGCGCGATTGGCCTTGGGAAGATGAACCGGCCATCTACGCCGGGCTCAACGAAGGTAGCCGGCGCATATGCAAACGGACTACCTACCCGCCCGATTGGGGCGGAAACGACTGAATCAAAGTCTCGAATCAGACGATCCACGTCGTAGCTGGATAGCTTCGCTTCGATCAGATCGGCGAGGTAGGGGTTTACTTCAACGGTTGTAGGTTTGATCCCTAAAAATTGACACGCAAGACTGGTTGTCCCGGAGCCCCCAAACGGATCCAAGCAAGTACGCACCTTTCGGCCAAGCACCGCCGACGTTTCACGAGCTGCTTGTTCAATTAGCTCTGGAGCAAAGGCTTCCTTGAACGGGCGCCATCCTTGATAGGCCGCCTCCCGAGTACCTGCGTTTGTCGACAGATATTCCGGCTGTCGACCTTCCAACCAGTCACGAACAGATTGAGATGCTTGATCCCGACTTGGAAGGGAATCCATTATTGCAACAGACCGCAGGTAATGACGTCAATCGACTCTCACGCCAGATATATGCTCAATTTGTAAATTGATCTATAAGTTGAGAGAGCTGGCAGCCGCAACGTCTCGATCTGACACGCAGCTTGGTAGTCGATCGCAATGTTCACTGAACATCGGACGATGTTCTAGAACTGCGAACCGGGTCTGTTGCGGAGCCTTCATCATGTAGGAAGAGCAACGCTCGACATGCGAGGCAGGAAGGGGGCCGGCCAGCTTCGGGCGTAGTAGAAAATCGGTCTTTTGCTGATTCAAGCCAGGACGGAGCTTGCCGCAGAGGGGGCTATCCGAAATAAAAAAAATTGATGCGGGCGAGCGGTGGTTCCTCGGTGGTTCCTTTTCACGACATTGCGCTCGCGACAACACGAGGTGGCTGGAAAAATCATCTTATAAATCAGTGGAATAGGTGGTGCCGCAAGAGGGATTCGAACCCCCGACCCCGTCATTACGAATGACGTGCTCTACCGACTGAGCTATTGCGGCGAACCCTGCCGGGGCTTGGGCGATGCCAGCCCCGATACGCGCGCTCCTGATATCGGGCATGGCCCGAATTGGCAAGGACAAGCGGCTTCGAATTGCGCTCACGCGCCCCAGCGTGACCAGAACCCGCGCCAGCCCCCGGCCTGGGCCTTGGGTGTACCGATTTGTTCCGTAAATTCATCGCTCGGACCCTCGTCGTCGATCCCGGGATCGTCGGGGGCCCGGACGAGGGGGATGACCGCCGGAATCGGCGCTGAAGCGGGCTTGCCGAGGTCGGCACGGGTCCGGAACACCGGAGTGGCCGCCGGCGGCGACGATTCGGCGGGCTCGGAAGCCGGCTGGACCGGTTCGGCGGGCATGACCGCCGGCTCGGCCTTCATCGTTTCCTCGATGGTTTCTTTGGCGGCTTCCTTGGTCTCAGGCGGCGTATTGTCCTGGGCGGCGGGAGCCGGAGCCTCCGGCGCGGGCGGTTCCGTCGGGGCTTCACTGACCGCCACCGTCACGCGCTTCGGTGGCGGCGCCGCCAGCATGGCTTCCTCGAAGGCCGAAGATTCGATCGTGGAGCTCCTGTCCGAGGGCAGGCTGGCGACCGGTGTCTGCCACTGGAACGCATCGAGGCGGCCGGTGACCGGAGAGACCGGGCGCCAAGTGTCGCTGACGTAACCGTCCGCGGTCCAGGCCGGATCAAGGCGGGCGCGCACCGCGCGCAGGGTCCAGGCCCGGGCGCGGCCGCTATCGCCATGCTCGGCGCGCTCGATCTCGGCCATCAGCAGCGCGACGCGCTGGGTCGGATCGTTGAGATAGGGCGCGAGCACCTCGCGTGCACGGGCGAATTCGGAGGCGTCGATCGCGGCACGTGCGATCGCGAGCTGACCCTCGACATGGCCGGGCTTGTCGGCCGGCGTCTTCGCGGCGAGGGTCTCGATCCGCTGCAAGCGGTGCCAGGCGGTATCGCCGAGCTTCACATGCGCATAGGCCTCGGCAAGATCGGGATGCGGATTGGCGAGCCAGGCGGCTTCCACCAGCTTCATGGCGCGGCGCACCTGATGCGCCTCGCTCTCGAATTTCGCCGCGAGCACCGCGGCCGGCACCAGGGTCGGCGCGAGCTTGACCGCTTCCATCGCGCTCTCGCGCGCGACGTCGCGGTCCATGGTCTCCAGCTCCAGCGCGCGCGCCGTCAGCAGCACGCCGCGCTGCCGGCGATAGATCTGCTTGTCGATCTGCCCTGCGCGCAGATTCGAGTCGAGTATCGCGAGCGCGCCGCTCCAGTCGCCACGCGCGCAGCGGAAGCCAAGCACCGCATGCGAGGCCCAGGTCGAGGACGGCGACAGCTTGATCGCTTCCTCCGCGATCATCACCGCGCCGACCGCGTCGTCGGCGCGCTGCGCCTCGATGAACAGGCCGCGCAGGCCGAGCAGGCGCGTGTCCTCGCGCTCGGCCATGACGCGGAAGACGCGCTGCGCCTCCTCGCGATTGCCTTCGAGCTGCGCCGACTGCGCGTGCAGCAGCAGCGCGAGCGGATCGTTCGGTGCATGCCGCCGCGCCGCTTCGGCGTGACGACGGGCGAGCGCGGTATCGCCATGGCCGATCGCGAGCAGGCCTTGAGTGATGGCCTGGCGGCCCTTTGCGTGGCGCTTGTCGTGGCGGCGCCGCCGCAGGCGCTTCGGCGTGCGCCAGACCATCGTCAGGATGCTCCAGACCAGCACGACAGCCGCGGCAAAGAGGCCGAGCAAGAACACGAATCTGGGAAGCGTCGTCGAGATCCGGAAACCGCCTGCGGTCAGGACGAGATCGCCGGGCTGGTCGGCAACCCAGGCCGCGCCGGCCGCCGCCAGCGCGATCAGGACGAGAAAGAGGACGATGCGAAGCATGACGATCCCTATTACGCGCCGATTGTTGCGCGAATCTTATTGAGCAGGCTTGGCCGGATCAGATTTGGCCGGATCAGATTTGGCGAGATCCGCCATCGCATCGTCGGCGAATTT
Organism: Bradyrhizobium sp. A11; assembly: GCF_042077125.1. NCBI lineage: Bacteria > Pseudomonadati > Pseudomonadota > Alphaproteobacteria > Hyphomicrobiales > Nitrobacteraceae > Bradyrhizobium > Bradyrhizobium sp. A11. The sequence goes on from NZ_CP149509.1 coordinate 6,823,609, forward strand.
GCGGGACGCGGCGAGCGCGGCGTCGCGGGCATCGGCCTTGTCGAGCCAGGCCTGTGCCGCAGTGCGATCGGCCTCCGGCATCGACTTCAGCTCGCGCCGCGCCTCCACGAAATCGTTGCGCAGCGCCGCCGCCGTCACCCGCGCGACGATCGCGCCGCGGTCGTTGCCCACGCCGTCGGTGCGCTCGATGCGGACGAGTTTTGAGGCTCCCGCCTGAAGACGCTCGACGATGCCGGCACTCGCGGCCGGGGCTTCCGCCGGCGGCGACAGCTTCGGCACGATGGTGAGCAGCTCGCGGCTCAGCGCGACCGGCGTCGGGATGCCCGACGATGCGAACGCTTCGAGCGGCTTCAGCGTGTCGGGCTTGGCCGCCAGCGACCGCGCCGCGGCCAATTGCTGCTGATAGGGATCGCCGTGGCGAACAGCGACGTCAAGCAAAGCCGCCGCCACCACGCTGCGCAGCGGCTTGTCGTCCTTCGTGGCATCGGCGATCTTCTCGCCCTGTTGCGCGAGCTCCGCCCGTTCGGCTCTGCTGGCGCGTTCGAGCTGCGCGATGCGTTCGTTGAGCGCGGAAAGATCGGGCGCAGCGGCAGCTGGCGCGGACTTCACGTCGTTCAGTGCGCTCGCCGTCTTGTCGGCCTGCGTACGCAGATTGGCGATGTCGCTCCGCAAACTGCCGATCGATTTCTCGATCGCGTCGATCCGCGCCGCCATGGACGGATCGGTCGCGGGCCTGCCGGCCTTGGCCTCGACCGCGCTGACGCGTCCGCTCAGCGCTTCGACCGTCGCGCTCGTGACTTGCGGCGCGGCCGGCGGCGCCTGCACCGCCGGCCAGCCCAGCATCCAGCCGACCGCGATCACGATTGCAGCCGCGACAGCGCCGGAGACCGGCGCGATGACCCAGGGGGAAATCGACGACGCCGGAGCCTGCGCTTCGACGCGCTCCGGCTCTGCGTCAACCTGGTCGGGTTCTGCCTGTTCAGGCGCGGCGTGCTCCGGCGCCGGTGGGGCCTCGGGCTCGGCCGCCATCTCCTGCGGCTGGGTCGCGACTTCCGTGGCTTCGAGATCAATGGTGGGCGGAGTGCGCTTGGCACGACCGCTGTCGGGCGCCAATCCTGTGTCTTCAGGCTTGTCGTCGGCCATCGTGACGGTTCCTCACACTTCCATATCAAGGTGAACTAGATTGCGTCGGATTCGGCCCGACCTCTTACGCCAAACGGGTCTGCAAAGCACGCTCCAAGGTGGCAAATAAGGCATTTTCGTCCGGTGTCGCGGCAACCAGAACCTGCGACGCGCCGGCCTCGCGCAGCGCGCCCGCGACCGGCTCGGACAGACAGCATTGCGGTATCGCCAGCGCCGAGATTTCGACGCCCTCGTCCCTGGCCGCATCCAGGAACGCCCGGGCGCTGCGCCGGGAGTAGTGCAGCACCGCCTCGACCCCGTGGGCGGCAAAGCCCTCGCAGACCTCGCGCGGCAGATGCTTGACGGGCGTCATCCGATAGGTGGTCTGCGTGACCACGGAGAAACCCTCCGCATCGAGCTCACCGCCGAGGTCGCGCGACAGATCCGCGCCCGCGAGATACAGCAGCGTGCTCTTTTTCTTCAACACCTTGTCGCGCGCGCTCTGCATCACCTTGTCGCGCAAGGACGCGGCATCGCCACCGGCGACGATCACCCGGGTAAAGCCGGCGTCGCGCGCAGCAGTGGCCGTATGTTCGCCGACCGCAAACAACGGCAGCTCCAGAACACCAAGGTCGCGCAATTGCGGCGCGACGGCGCGGATCGCGTTGGCCGACGTGACGAGGACGGCGCCATAGGGAGCTTCACCTTTGTCATGAAAGGCGACCGGCTCGAACTTGAGCGCCGGCGCAAGCAGCACCGCATGCCCCCGCGCGCGCAGACTTGCCGCGGTCGCTTCATTGTCGGGATGCGGCCGTGTGACAAGAATGGACATCGCTGGTGTTCCCGAACCAATTGGCGGTGACGCACGACCCGGACGGCTTGCTTCGTGACGATTGCGCAATCTGGTCCCGGAATGCTACCGGACGTACCAGAACTCTGCTTTACGGATGAGCGCAAGGGCGCAAATTGGATAACAATTCGCCAATGCTGGTGCTGGGCATCGAAACCACCTGCGACGAGACCGCCGCGGCCGTGATCGAGCGCGCCTCTGACGGCAGCGGCAGGATCCTCTCCAACATCGTGCGGTCGCAGATCGAGGAGCATGCCCGCTTCGGCGGCGTGGTGCCGGAGATCGCCGCCCGCGCCCATGTCGACCTGCTCGACGGCATCGTCGATCGCGCCATGCGCGAGGCCGGCATCGGCTTCGGCGAGCTCGGCGGCGTCGCGGCCGCCGCGGGGCCGGGCCTGATCGGCGGCGTCATCGTCGGACTCACCACTGCAAAAGCGATCGCGATGGTCCACGACACGCCGCTGGTCGCAGTGAACCATCTGGAGGCGCATGCGCTGACGCCGCGCCTCACCGATGGCATCGCATTTCCCTATTGCCTGTTTCTCGCCTCCGGCGGCCACACCCAGATCGTCGCCGTCACCGGCGTCGGCCAATATGTGCGGCTCGGCACCACCGTCGACGATGCGATCGGCGAGGCCTTCGACAAGGTCGCGAAGATGCTGGGCCTGCCCTATCCCGGCGGCCCGCAGGTCGAGCGCGCGGCGGCGAGCGGCGATGCCACCCGCTTTGCGTTCCCGCGGCCGATGCAGGGCAGACCCGATGCCAATTTCTCGCTGTCGGGCTTGAAGACGGCGGTGCGCACCGAGGTGAGCCGGTTGCCGGAGATCACGCCGCAGGACATCAGCGATCTCTGCGCGAGCTTTCAGGCTGCGGTGCTCGAATCGACGGCCGACCGGTTGAACGTCGGCTTGAGACTTTTCCGCGAGAAATTCGGCGCTCCCAGCGCGCTCGTGGCCGCCGGCGGCGTCGCCGCCAATCAGGCGATCCGCGGCGCCCTCGACGAGGTCGCACGGCAAGCCGGGACGCAACTGATCATGCCGCCGCCAGCGCTCTGCACCGACAACGGCGCGATGATCGCATGGGCCGGCGCCGAGCGCCTCGCGCTCGGCATGACCGACACGATGGACGCGCAGCCGCGGGCGCGCTGGCTGCTCGACGCCAACGCGACGGCGCCGGCAGGCTACGGCAAGACGCGGGCGGGATACTAGAATGTCCGCGTTCCAATCCGTCGCGGTGATCGGCGCGGGCGCCTGGGGCACGGCACTGGCGACCGTGGCCGCACGGGCCGGGCGCGCCGTGACGCTGTGGGCGCGCAACGCCGAACATGCCGCGCGGATCGCATCGACGCGCGACAATCCGCGGCTGCCCGGCGTGCGGATCGCCGCTGAAATCGTCGTCACGAGCGACCTGGCGCTCGCTGCGCGCGCGGACATGCTGCTGATTGCGACGCCGGCGCAGCATCTGCGCGGCGCGGTCAACATGCTGGCCTCGCATCTGGCAAGGCCGGCGCCGATCGTTGCCTGCGCCAAGGGCATCGAGCACGGCACTCACAAATTCATGACCGACGTGATTGCGGAAGCCGCCCCCAGCGCGCAGCCGGCGATCCTGTCGGGACCGAGCTTCGCCGACGACGTCGCGCGCGGCCTGCCGACCGCGGTGACGCTGGCGGCCGGCGATGAGCGGCTGGCGAGCGCCCTGGTGCAGGCGCTGGGCTCGCCGACATTCCGCCCCTATCACTCCACCGACATCCGCGGCGTCGAGATCGGCGGCGCCGCCAAGAACGTGCTGGCGATCGCAGTCGGCATCGCGGTCGGGCGCAAGCTCGGCGCCTCCGCCCAGGCCGCGCTGACGACGCGCGGCTTTGCCGAACTGACCCGCCTCGGCCGCGCGCTCGGGGCACGCAGCGAGACGCTCGCGGGACTCTCCGGTCTCGGTGACCTCATCCTGACCTGCGCGAGCCCGCAATCGCGCAACTTCGCGCTGGGGCTCGCGCTCGGACGCGGCGAGCCGTCGCCCGCCGGCAAGCTCGCCGAGGGCGAGTTCACCGCGCCGGTCTTGATCGAGCTCGCAGCTTCGCGAAACATCGAGATGCCGGTCTCGGAAGCGGTCGCGGCGATCCTCGGCGGCCGGAGCACGATCGACGCGGCGATTTCGGGGTTGCTGACGCGCCCCTTCAAGTCTGAGGAATGACGTCGTCTCGTCATGCCCGCGCTTGTCGCGGGCATCCACGTCTTGATATTGACTGGATGAGAGACGTGGATGGCCGGGACAAGCCCGGCCATGACGAATGATAGGGCACGCTATGAACTACTGGCTGGTGAAATCCGAACCGTCGGTGTGGTCCTGGGACCAGCAGGTGGCGAAGGGCGCCAAGGGCGAGGCCTGGACCGGCGTGCGCAATTACACCGCGCGCCAGAACCTCGTCGCCATGAAGAAGGGCGACAAGGCGTTCTACTATCATTCGAACGAGGGCAAGGAGATCGTCGGCATCGCGGAGGTCATCAAGGAGGCCTATCCCGATCCGACCGACAAGACCGGCAAATTCGTCTGCGTCGACATCAAGGCCGACAAGCCCTTGAAGAAACCGGTGACGATGGCCGCGATCAAGGCCGAGAAGAAGCTGGCCGATATGGCGCTGGTGAAATATTCGCGGCTCTCGGTGCAGCCGGTGACGGCGGAGGAGTGGAAGCTCGTCTGCAAGATGGGCGGGCTGTAGTCGCTGCGGGTATAGCTCTCGTTTGGTGGGCAAAGGCGCACTCCGCGCCGTGCCCACCAATTCTCTCGATATCAGTTGGAAATGGTGGGCACGCTTCGCTTTGCCCACCCTACGGCACCGGCGTTACACCGCCGCGGTCGCGACCACTTGCGCCAGCAGCTGCTCGCGCCGCGCCTGGGAGCGCTGGCCCTTCATGGTCGCGGCAAAGCGTTCGAGGATGCCCTCCTCGAAGGCGGTGACGATGGTGTCGTGGACGTAGCTCTTGCGGCAGATCGCCGGCGTGTTGGAGAGCTTGTCGGCGGCGGCGCGGATCGCGTCCAGCACCTGCTTGTTGCGGCCGCGCTGGCTGGTCGCCGGCGTGATGCGCGACAAGGATTCCACGACCACGGCAGAGGCCATCAGCGTGCGAAAATCCTTGAGCGAGATCTTGATGCCGGCGATCTCGCGCAGGAACGCATTCACCTGCGTGGTGCTGACCGCGCGCACGATGCCGTTGGCGTCGCGATACTGGAACATCCGCTTGCCGGGGACGCCCTGCAAGATGCCGATGGCGCGCACCAGCTTGGCCGCGTCGCATTCCTTGCGCACCGCCTTGCCGCCCTTCGCCTTGAAGGTCAGCACGAAGCAATCGTCTTCCAGCGTGACGTTGGATTTCAGCAGCGTGGTGGCGCCGCGGGTGCCGTTGAGGCGGGCATAGGATTCGTTGCCGGGGCGGATCGCGGTGCGCGCGATCAGCTCGATCACGGCCGAGAGCGCGAACTCGCGCGTCGGCGCGTCGCCCGACAGGAACGCCGAGACCTTGCGCCGGATCTTGGGCAGCGCGCCGACGAGCTTTTCCAGGCGATGCGCCTTGCGATGCTCGCGGACCTTCTCCCAATCGGCGTGATAGCGATATTGCAGCCGGCCCGCGGCATCACGGCCCACGGCTTGAAGATGCGAACTCGGATCGGCCGAGTAGCGCACCTCGCGATAGGCCGGCGGCACCGCCATGGCGTGCAGCCGACGGATGGTGCGGGCGTCGCGGATGTGGGCGCCGTTGGGACGGACGAAGGAATAGCCCTTGCCGCGCCTGATGCGGCGAATGGTCAGCTCGTTCTGGTCGCCAAGCCGCAGGCCGAGCTCCTTGGCAAGCGCCTCGACCGTCGCCGGCGCCGCATCAAAGGTCTTTTTGGGGCTGGGACGCCTGAAAGGGGCCGATTTGGGCCATTGTCCGAGGGCCTTGGCCAGCGCAATGGCCGCAGGATCGGCTGAAGCGGGCCGTATCGTCCCGAGATTCTGCTGATCCATCATAGTCTTATGCCTTAGCCCTGTCTGTTATCGGTCAATGCCGCAATTCTGATTTTTGTTCCGAAGGGTCTCTCCGGACCCGGGTTGGCCATTTAGGGTGTTCCGAACCGCATTGCGAGTCCCGAATCGGTGACAGGAGGTTGCCAAATACCGGCTGCGTCGCGTGGGCGCTCTGCACCGGCCCATTCCTGAGGGTCGGGTCAAAGCCTGAACGCCGCCCGTGGGGCCTGTTTCAAATCTGCGACAGCCACCGCAGGTGGGCTTGATCCTCCGCATGGCGGGCAGCCCGCCGAAGGTACAGCTTGTGCTCCTTGTCGGGTCCGGTTAGCCCGACGCATAATCAGTCAATGATCAAGTCGGCTCGCCAGTCGCTAGCGTTCGGCCTGCCGTATGTGGAGGGAAAGCATGTCCGAGAAGATCTACGACGTCCCTGCGGAGTGGGCAAAGCGCGCCTGGGTCGACCAGGCCAAGTACAAGGAGATGTACGCTCGCTCGATCTCGGACCCGAACGGTTTCTGGGCGGAGCAGGCCAAGCGCATCGACTGGATGCACGCACCGACGAAGATCGAGAACGTCTCGTTCGCACCCGGTAACATCTCGATCAAGTGGTTCGAGGACGGCATCCTCAACGTCGCCTACAATTGCATCGACCGGCATCTCGCCAAGCGCGGCAACCAGACCGCGATCATCTGGGAAGGCGACGATCCCTCGCAATCCAAGCACATCACCTACCAGGAGCTGCACGACGAGGTCTGCCGGATGGCCAACATCCTGCGCACCCGCAATGTCGGGAAAGGCGACCGCGTCACCATCTACCTGCCGATGATTCCGGAAGCGGCCTACGCGATGCTCGCCTGCGCGCGCATCGGCGCGATCCACTCCGTGGTGTTCGCGGGCTTCTCGCCGGACAGCCTCGCCCAGCGCATCAACGACTGCAAATCCAAGGTCATCATCACCGCGGACGAAGGCCTGCGCGGCGGCAAGAAGGTGCCGCTGAAGGCCAATGTCGATGCGGCGCTCGCCAAGGCCGACGGCGTCGACTGGGTCGTCGTGGTCAAGCGCACCGGCGGCAAGATCGACATGAATCCGACGCGCGACCTCTGGTATCACGAGGCGGCGGCCATGGTGACGACGGAATGCCCGGTCGAGCACATGCACGCCGAGGACCCGCTGTTCATCCTCTACACTTCGGGTTCGACCGGCCAGCCCAAGGGCGTGCTGCACACCTCCGCCGGCTATCTCGTGTTCGCCTCGATGACGCATCAATACGTCTTCGATTATCACGACGGCGACATCTACTGGTGCACCGCGGATGTCGGCTGGGTCACCGGCCACAGCTACATCCTCTACGGGCCGCTCGCGAACGGCGCGACCACGCTGATGTTCGAAGGCGTGCCGAATTACCCGGATAATTCCAGATTCTGGAACGTCATCGACAAGCACAAGGTCAACATCTTCTACACCGCGCCGACCGCGATCCGCGCGCTGATGCAGTCGGGCGACGAGCCGGTGAAGAAGACCTCGCGCGCGAGCTTGCGTCTGCTCGGCTCGGTCGGCGAGCCCATCAACCCGGAAGCCTGGGAATGGTATCACCGCGTCGTCGGCGACGACCGCTGCCCGATCGTCGACACATGGTGGCAGACCGAGACCGGCGGCATCCTGATCACGCCGCTGCCGGGCGCGACCAAGCTCAAGCCGGGCTCGGCGACCCAGCCGTTCTTCGGCGTGGTGCCCGAGATCGTCGATGCCGACGGCAAGGTGCTGGAGGGCGAAACCTCAGGCAATCTCTGCCTCACCCGCTCATGGCCGGGCCAGATGCGCACCGTCTACGGCGACCATGCCCGCTTCGAGCAGACCTATTTCTCGACCTACAAGGGCAAGTACTTCACCGGCGACGGCTGCCGCCGCGATGCCGACGGCTATTACTGGATCACCGGTCGCGTCGACGACGTCATCAACGTCTCCGGCCATCGCATGGGCACCGCGGAAGTCGAGAGCGCGCTGGTGGCGCATGAGAAGGTCTCGGAGGCCGCGGTGGTCGGCTTCCCGCACGACATCAAGGGCCAGGGCATCTACGCCTATGTCACCCTGATGGCCGGCATCGAGCCGACCGAGGATCTGCGCAAGGAGCTCGTCACCTGGGTGCGCAAGGAGATCGGCCCGATCGCCTCGCCCGACCAGATCCAGTTCGCACCGGGCCTGCCCAAGACCCGCTCCGGCAAGATCATGCGCCGCATCCTGCGCAAGATCGCCGAGGACGAGCCGGGCAGCCTGGGCGACACCTCGACCCTGGCCGATCCCGCCGTGGTCGACGACCTCGTCAAGAACCGGCAGAACCGGAAGCCGGCATAAGGCAATCCCGTGCCCCGGACGCAGCGCAGCACGCAAGTGATGCGCTGCCGAGCCGGGGCCCATCGTTCCAAACGCGAAGAACTGAGTCCCGTATCGGCGCTCCGCTTGTCCGGACATGAGAGCGGGTGTGAGCTCGCCTTCAACCAACGGCCGTTCATAACCTCACGCGCTTGTCAGCGCACGCAGCGCCGCGCCGGTATATTTCCCGCCGAGTGTTGTTTTCAGGTCATTTACTTTATTTCGAACATTTCCTTTGTTCCCCCTGCTGGCCGGCCTTCGGTGGCCGTGCGTGGAAACCATCCGGTTAACGGGCGCGGTTAAGAATGTCCCCTCACGAGGACTTGGCGCGGCGGCGATTGCAGGTTCTGCGTCATTTTGGATGATCCGATTGTGGCAAGGGGGAGATCGATGTCGATGAGGATTGCGGTGGCGATGGCCGCCACCATCGGAGCTGGGGTCTTGATGTCGACGGCGGCAGAAGCGCGGCCGGAAATGGTGGGCACGCACCTCGCGGACTATTCGCCAGGCACGATCGTGGTCAAAACCAGCGAGCGCAAACTCTATCTCATTCTCGATAACGGCCACGCCGTGCGCTATCCGGTTGGCGTCGGCAAGTCCGGCAAGCAATGGGCCGGCACCACTCGCATCGACGGCAAGTATCGCAACCCGGCCTGGGCGCCGCCGGCCGAGGTCAAGCGCGACAAGCCCAACATTCCCGACATGATTCCCGGCGGCTCGCCGCGCAACCCGATGGGCGTCGCGGCGATGACGCTGGCCGGCGGCGAATACGCCATCCACGGCACCAACGTGCCGGGCTCGATCGGCGGCTTCGTCTCCTATGGCTGCATCCGCATGCTCAACGACGACATCACCGATCTCTACAGCCGCGTCTCCGTCGGCACGACGGTGGTCGTGACACGCTGATCCCGCGGTCGGCCGCGACAAGAACGAGCCGCGTCTTCGGACGCGGCTTTTTTGTTACCAGAGGCGCCAGCTGCGTGCGCACCAGCCGTCGCGATGGCCGCCATTGTAGCTTCGCACAAAGCCGCCGGCGAGCAACGCCGCGGAAACGTTCGCGGTCCGCCGCGTCGCGACGTCGGCGAGCACGCGGCCATATTTGTCGGGGCCGAGATTGGTGATGGTCACGCCGCCCTGGCCGAGCAGATCGCGCAACGCGCGGGCCGCGGCTTCCGCCTTGTCCAGCTCCTCCCGGCAGGATGCTTTCAGCTCGGGCGCATCGATGCCGCGCAGCCGAATGCGCACGACGTGGTCGCGTCCCTCGCGCAGACGGACACGCGCGAGAAAAGTATCGCCATCGATGGCACGGATGAATTCGACGGGACGCACGTCCGCGTGGCCGGTCTGCTGAAGAACGATCTCGGCATCGCCGGTACGATCGGCATCGGGAACGAGCCAGTGCGTTCCATGACGAAATGTGAGCACGACGGCCACCGCGATGCCCACCACGAACATCCAAGGCAGCAGGCCGGTGAAGCGGCGGCCGAACGGCGAGCCGCTGAACTGCGGCCGACGGGAATGGGGGCGGTCCTGGAAACGCATTAACTCACGCTAGGACTGAGTCGGGGGAACTCACAAGCGCGAGCGCGCACCCGGCGGAACCGGATCCGCTGCGAGCCTGCACGAAATTTCCGCTTCGACAGCATGTCAGCCGTAGTTCTACTGGACGGCCGCGAATCTTTTCAAATTCTCAATCATTGGTTGCGCATACCTGTTATACGTCAAATCGTGGGGAGATTGCCGTGGGGTCATTCAGGTTTCGCATTGGAACAAAGCTCGGCATCGTCACGGGCGTGAGCGTCGTGCTGGTCGGCGGCATGCTGACCAATCAGATGCTGGGCAACCGCTCGATTGCGGAATCCAATCGTCTCGTCACGATCAACTATCTCAACAAGGGCAATGCGCAGTCGGCGCAGACGGCGATGGCACGGGCGCAGCTCGCCGCTCTCGAGCTCAGCTCGGCACCGTCAGCCGGTGAGGTGGACAGGCTCCTCGAGCTTCTCCGCACCCGGGCGGGCGAAGCCGGCACGGAGATCCACGCCGCGATGGAGCGGGCGACCCGGAAGGTCACGCAGGACGCCTACCGCGAGACCAAGACATTCGTCGATGCGTATCTGGCCAGCGGCGTCGAGCTGGCGGCGGCGCAAAAGGCCGTCATTGCCGCCCCTGCAGGCGGTGCCAAGCTTGCAGCCGAGTCGGCCAGGGCAAGCGTTCTCGCCGAGCAGATGCGGCCGGCAGCCCAGGAGGTCAGCAAGCGGATCGACGATCTCGTCGGCGTCGCCAACGAATTCGCCGCGCGCCGCAAGGGCGAGATGCTGGCCGAACTGGACCGGGTCGCGAACTTCGCCTTGATCGTCGGCCTCTTCGTCGTCCTGACGCTGATCGGCTCCGCGGTCTTTTCCGTCTTGAACGTCGCCCGCCCGATCCGGCGCATCGGCGACGTGCTCCTGCAACTCGCGGGAGGCAACAAGGCGATCAAAATTCCCTACACGAGCCGCGGCGACGAGGTCGGCGACAACGCCCGCGCAGCACAGACCTTCAAGGAAAACCTGATTCGCATCGAGCAGATGGAAGCCGAGCAGAAGAACCAGGAAGCCGCAGCCGCCGCCCAGCGCAAGCAGGAGATGACCCGGCTCGCAAACGCGTTCGAAACTGCGGTCGGCGGCATCATCGACTCGGTGTCGACCGCCTCCCAGCAGCTCGAAGCCGCGGCCGGCACATTGTCGGGCACGGCCGAACAGACTCAGCAGCTCTCCGGAATGGTCGCCGCCGCCTCGGAGGAAGCCTCCACCAATGTCGGAGCCGTGGCGTCCGCGGCCGAGGAAATGAGTACGTCGGTCGTCGAGATCGGCCGCCAGGTGCACGATTCCAGCCGCATCGCCGGCGATGCGGTCAAGCAGGCCGAGCGCACCGATGCCCGGATCAACGAGCTGCTCAAGGCGGCGGGCCGCATCGGCGACGTCGTCAAACTGATTACGGCCATCGCCGAGCAGACCAACCTCCTGGCGCTGAACGCAACGATCGAGGCCGCCCGCGCCGGCGAATCCGGCCGCGGCTTTGCGGTCGTGGCGAGCGAGGTCAAGGCGCTCGCGGCGCAAACCGCGCGCGCGACCGAGGAAATCAGCGCACAGATCGCCGGCATGCAATCGGCAACGGAGGACTCCGTCGGAGCGATCAAGGAAATCGGGACGACGATCGGCCGCATCTCCGACATCTCGACGACCATTGCCGCGACGATCGAACAGCAGGGCGCCGCGACGGCCGAGATTGCGCGAAACGTCAGCGAAGCGGCCAAGGGAACGGTCGAAGTCGCGGACAAGATCGCCCACGTCAGCCAGGGCGCCAGCGCGACCGGCGCGGCGTCGGGACAGGTGTTGGCGTCGGCGCGCTCGCTGTCGCGCGAGAGCAATCTCCTGAAGACCGAGGTCGAGAAGTTCCTCGAGACCGTGCGCGCCGCATAGGTCCGCAACGACGCGGCGAGCACAATTGCCGTGCTCGCCGGACGTTCACAACCCCCGGGATTACCCGGGTTTGACCGGCGTCATCGTCAACGCTAGGTTGAATATCGAAGCGTAAGCAACTTGCTTGCGGAACTTGTTCAGCGAGTCCCCCACCATGAACATCGACGCATCGTCCCCCGATTCGCTCGAGCGAATCGCCGATCTCGTTCGTCAGCAACATCCTTCGCTCGAAACCACGCTGCTTTCGCCGGTGGACGGATTCCAAACCAGGACCGTCGCGCTCGAAACGCTGATGCGCGAGGTGACGGAGTGCCTGGCCGACGGCTTCAAGCATCGTCCACCGCAAGATTTTCCCATGCTTTACTTTGCATGCGGCAAGGCGCGCGTCGGATCGACGGCCCTGAGCAATCTGTTCGGCATGACGGGGATGCCGTCGTACTATCAGCCGTTGAAGGCCATGCTGCGCGATGCGCTCGTCGGCAAGAGGCCGGCGCCGTGGATCGTACCGTCGGCAAACGACGAGCCGCATATCTTCAGCAAGGAAACGATCGGACCTTACGTGCTCGCCGAGAGCCTGTTCAATCCGCTCAAGCTGCTGATCGAGGCGGGCTATCCGCCGCACCGGCTGCACCTCATCATGCTCGACCGCGAGCCGGCAAGTTCACTGGCGTCGTGGCTCGACAAGCTGATCTCGCGCGCGCCTGCAGATGTACTGCTGCGGCACTATGTCGTCGCCGCGCTCAGCGCGGCTCAGCTCGCCAGCTACGCCCAGCGACACGACGTTGCCGTCACTCACTACGTCTACGAAGTGAGCAAGGAGGCCGTGTCGTCGATCCGCGTGCTGTTCGACCGGATCGGCCTTTCGGACAGCTTCAACGAGAATGCCGTGACGTCCTGGCGGGAACCGGGAGAGGCGCAAGCGAACAATGCGCGCGTCATCTTCCCGAGCGAAGCGACCATCTACAAGGTGCCCAATCTGCACACCTCCGACAGTGCCTATCGCTACCAGCGCCGTGCCACCGCCGCTCTGAGCGAAGCGCAACGCGAGGTTCTGGAGCGCTGTGGTGTCAACGATGCCTATCGCGCCTCGGTCGCAGCCTGCGTTCGCGACCTCGGCCTGAATGCGGCGCTGTCGCAACGTCTGTTCGGCGACTGGTTTGCTGCGGCCGCGTGATCGTAATGCTGGACATTCCCACCATCGCCGATCCCACCCTCCGTGAAGGTGCAGGCGGCAAGCAGCTTCACGTCGCCAACCATCTCCGGCGCCTGGAGGCGGAAAGCATAAACATCCTGCGGGAGACGGCAGCCGAGTTCCGCAAGCCGGTCATGCTCTACTCGATCGGCAAGGATTCCTCGGTGCTGCTGCATCTGGCGATGAAGGCGTTTCATCCCGGCAAGCCGCCGTTTCCGCTGCTGCACGTCGACACCACCTGGAAGTTCCGCGAGATGATCGCATTTCGCGACCGCCGAGCGCATGAGCTCGGCCTCGATCTGATCGTCCATACCAACAACGACGGATTGCGAGAGGGCATCGACCCCTTCACCCACGGCTCGGCCCGCTACACCGACGTCATGAAGACGCAGGCGTTGCGGCAGGCGCTCGAACGTCACGGCTTCGACGCCGCGATCGGGGGAGCGCGGCGCGACGAGGAGAAGTCGCGTGCCAAGGAGCGTGTGTTCTCGCACCGGAGCGCGGCGCATCGCTGGGACCCGAAGAACCAGCGGCCCGAGCTGTGGAGCCTGTACAACACGATGCTCGCGCCCGGCGAGAGCATGCGGGTGTTTCCGCTGTCGAACTGGACCGAGCTCGACGTCTGGGACTACATCCTGCTCGAGGACATCCCGATCGTTCCACTCTATCTGGCGGCCTCGCGCCCCGTGGTCGAGCGCGACGGCGCGTTGATCATGGTGGACGACGAACGGCTGCCGCTGCATGCAGGTGAACAGCCGCAATGGCGCTCGGTCAGATTTCGGACCCTGGGCTGCTATCCGCTCAGCGGTGCCACGATCTCGACGGCGGCAACCCTGCCTGAGATCGTGCGGGAGATGACGGCCTCGCGCACCTCCGAACGGCAGGGACGCATGATCGACCGGGACAGTCCGGCATCGATGGAGCGCAAGAAAGCGGAAGGCTATTTCTGATGTCCTATCATGAAGCCCCCACGATCGCCGCCTCCGGTGCGCCGCGGCTGGACCAGGACGACCGTCCGACGCTGCGTTTCGTCACTTGCGGCAGCGTCGACGACGGCAAGAGCACGCTGGTCGGCCGCCTGCTCTACGATTCCAAGACGCTGCTCGACGACCAGCTCGACGCGCTGGCGTCCGAGAGCAAGACTGTCGGCACCACCGGCGGCGATCTCGATTTCGCGCTGCTGGTCGACGGCTTGCAGGCGGAACGCGAGCAGGGCATCACCATCGACGTCGCCTACCGCTTCTTTGCCACCAGGCTGCGCCGCTTCATCGTCGCCGACACGCCAGGGCATGCGCAATATACGCGCAACATGGCGACGGGCGCCTCCAACGCCGAGCTCGCCGTGGTGCTGGTCGACGCCCGCAAGGGCGTGATCACGCAGACGCGGCGCCATAGCCACATCCTGTCGCTGCTGGGTATCCGTCACGTCGTGCTCGCCGTGAACAAGATGGACCTGATCGGCTTCGACGGAGATCGCTTTGCGGCCATCACTGCCGAGTACCTGACCATGGCCGGGCAGCTCGGGATATCGCAGGTCCAGTGCATTCCGGTGGTGGCGCCCGACGGCGACAACATCGTCGCCCCGAGCGCGCGGATGCCCTGGTACACCGGGCCGACCGTCACGGCCTATCTGGAATCGGTCGACGTGTCCGGCGACGCCTCGCAGCGGCCGTTCCGGCTGCCGGTGCAATGGGTCAACCGGCCGAACGCGGAGTTTCGCGGCTTCTGCGGGCGGATCGCCAGCGGAACGATTGCGACCGGCGAGACCGTCGCGGTGCAGCCCTCGGGCCGTCAGACCCGGGTCGCGCGCATTCTCACCCCCGGCGGCGAACGTGATCGCGCGGCGGCGGGCGAATCGATCACGCTCACATTGGCCGACGAGATCGACGTCAGCCGCGGCGACGTGCTGACGGCCGGTCCCGCGCCGCAGCTCTCGGATCAATTGGCCGCCCACCTCGTCTGGTTCGACGACGAGCCCATGGTCGCGGGCCGGCGCTATGCGCTCAAATGCGGCACGGCCTCGACCGGTGCGGTGGTCACGACGCTCAAGCACCGCATCGCCATCGACACCATGGCTCAGGAGAGCGCTGCGACGCTCGGTGCCAACGAGATCGGCTTCGCCCATCTCAACCTCGACCGTCCATTGGCGTTCGAGGCCTATCGCGACGACCGCGACATGGGCAGCTTCATTCTGGTCGACCCGATCAGCCACCGCACCGCCGCGGCGGGAATGATCGAGCATCCACTCCGCCGCGCCACCAACGTTCGTTGGCAGCGGCTTGCCGTCGACAAATCGGTGCGCGCGCGGCTGAAGCAGCAACGGCCATGCGTGCTCTGGTTCACAGGACTGAGCGGCGCCGGCAAATCGACGATCGCCGATCTCGTCGACCGCAGGCTCGCCGAGCTCGGCCGCCACGCCGCGCTGCTCGACGGCGACAATCTTCGCCACGGCATCAACCGCGACCTCGGCTTCTCCAGCGCGGACCGGGCCGAGAACGTCCGGCGCGCCGGGGAGATCGCCGCGCTGTTCGTCGACGCCGGCATGATCGCGCTGGTCGCGCTGATCTCGCCATTCCGCAGCGAGCGCGAGCTGGCGCGCCAGCGGGTCGAGGCAGGCGAATTCATCGAGATCCATGTCGCGACCCCGCTCGCCGAATGCGAACGTCGCGATCCCAAGGAACTCTATCGCAAGGCACGGGCAGGCGAGATACCGGCGTTCACCGGCATCGACCAACCTTACGAGGCGCCGCAGGCGCCGGAAATCACCATCGATAGTTCGGAGCTGTCGACCGACGCGGCTTGTGAGCGCATCATCGGTTACTTGCAAGAACGCAATTACCTGTAACGACCGGCCCTGGATCCGATGCAGCCACGAAGGAGGTGCGCTCCCTCTCCGCTTGCGGGAAAGGTCAAGCAAAAGGCTCAGAAGTCGGAGGCGATGCCCTTGCGTTCCCAATCGCCGTAGCGGGTCGGCTCGGGACCCTTCGGTCCCTGCAGCTCCTTCGCCTTGGCCGTGGTCTTGGCCTCGCTGCCGGCTTCCGCGGCAGCAGCCTGCCGGCGTGCCTCGGCTTCGGCCAGCGCGCGCTGGGCTGCCGGCGTGAGCGGCTTGCGATCGGGAACGGGAGGCTGGTCACTCATCGTCCGGTCTTCTAGCGCAGGACGCGCCGCAATGCGACGTGCAATAACGCATTCCTGAAATCAGGCCCGAAAGGGCTGAAAAAGCCGGAAGCGATTCTTACATTTGGCATATTCGCGTGCCAGAGATTGCCTTCTCAAGGCATGCGCCCATTGCGGCGGAACTGCCGCTCGCTCAGAACCTTGCTTCCGCATGCCATCTCAACGTTTTGCTCCTCCGCCCGAAGTGCCAGGCCTTGCGGCACGACGGATTGCCGCCGACATCGTCGACGGCGTGCTGCACAAGCGCCGCACGCTTGACGATCAGCTCGACGGCAGCGGTGCCCATCCCGGACTGAAGTCGCTGGCCGACCGCGACCGGGCGTTGATGCGGCGGCTGGTTGCCACCGTGCTGCGCCGGCTCGGCACGCTCGGCCATGTGCTGTCGCGCCTGCTCGACAAGGGCATTCCTTCCGACGCGCCGCGCGCGCAGAGCGCGCTGCTGATCGGCGCGGCGCAGATCCTCTGGATGGACGTGCCGGATCACGCCGCCGTCGATCTCTCCGTTCGCCTGGTGCAATCCGACCGCCGTGCCGCGCGCTATGCCGGCCTCGTTAATGCCGTGCTGCGTCGCTGCGCGCGCGAGGGCAAGGCGCTGGTCGAGGAGGTCGCCACGCAATCGCTCGACCTTCCGCCATGGCTGCTCGCGCGCTGGAGCGCGCATTATGGCGAAGCGACCGCACGCGAGATGGCGCTGGCGCTCGGCCACGAGCCCTCGCTCGATCTCACCGTGAAGTCGGATCCCGCGCAATGGGCGAGCCGCCTGCACGGCGAGATGCTGCCGACCGGGACGGTGCGGATGCTGCTGCACGGCGCGGTGACGATGCTGCCCGGCTTCACCGAGGGACAATGGTGGGTGCAGGACGCCGCCGCCGCGTTGCCGGCCCGGCTGTTCGGCGATGTCAAAGGCAAGTCCATTGCAGATCTCTGCGCCGCTCCCGGCGGCAAGACCGCGCAACTGGCGCTGGCGGGCGCGCAGGTCACGGCGATCGACCGCTCGCCGGCCCGGGTGGCACGACTGCGCGAGAACCTGGCGCGGCTGTCGCTCCAGGCCGAGACCGTTGTCGCCGACGCCGTGGAATGGGCCGGCCCCGCCGAGGGCTTCGACGGTGTCCTGATCGATGCGCCCTGCACCTCGACCGGCACGATCCGCCGCCATCCCGACGTGGCCTGGCTGCGGCAGGAATCCGACATCGCGCCCCTGACCGCGCTCCAGCAACGGCTGCTGCGAAAATCGGTGTCGCTGCTCAAGCCGGGCGGCACGTTGATCTACTGCACCTGCTCGCTGGAACCCGAAGAAGGCGAGCAGGCCGTGGCGACGCTGCTGGCGGCCGAGCCGGCGCTTCGCCGCGTCCCGATCGCGGCGGCGGAGGTCGCGGGCCTGGACGAAATCCTCAGCCCGGAGGGCGATCTGCGCACCCTGCCCTGCCATCTGCCGCATGCCGATCCCAAGCTCGGCGGGCTCGACGGATTTTTCGCGGCCCGGCTGGTTAAATCCTGATTTTGCACTGGATTTTGCGATCGGCGCTGATTCGCGCCGTTCAAGGTGGTGTCAGACGGCCGATTTTGGGATTAATAGGGATTCGTCGCTAATTCTCTCCCCCTTCAAGGCACGGCGTGTCGGTCGCTCAACGCAGACATATCTCGACGCTGGTCATGAACCGCTTCGCGCGGAACATGCTTGCGCGCGCGAGCGGCGGTTCGGTTGCGCTGTCGCGGGTCTGGCCCAGCCGCACCGACCGGCTGATCATCGCGCCGCACGATCTGCGCACCGCGGATGCGACCCGCGCCGCCGAGATCTATGCCGGCCGCTTCGTCTTCGCTGGCAAGATCGTCAATTGCCACGGCCGCTCGATCTTCGATCTCGAGCCGCCGTCGGAGGACTGGGAGGTTGCGCTGCTCGGCTTCGGCTGGCTGCGCCATTTGCGCGCCGCCGACACCGCGCTGACACGGGCGAATGCGCGCGCTTTGATCGAGGACTGGATCGCCAACCCCGCCAACAAGCGCCGCCCGGTCGCGCGGCGCGCCGACGTGCTGGCGAGGCGCGTGATCTCGCTGCTGTCGCAGGCGCCGCTGGTGCTGAGCGAGACCGACAACAAGTTCTACCGCCGTTACTTGCGCGCACTCGCCCGCGAGATCCGGTTCCTGCGCTACACCATGGTCGACATTCCGGACGGGGTGCCGAAGCTCCAGGTGCTGATCGCGCTGTGTTATGCGGCGCTGTGCCTTGCCAACCAGACGCGTCACATCCGCAGCGCATCGAAGAAGCTGTCGGACGAATTGCAGCGGCAGATCCTGCCCGATGGCGGCCACATCTCCCGCAACCCGGGCGCACTGATCGAGCTCCTGATCGACCTCTTGCCGCTGCGGCAGACCTTTGCCGCGCGCAACATCGCGCCGCCGCCGGCGCTGCTGAATGCGATCGACCGCATGATGCCGATGCTGCGCTTCTTCCGGCACGGCGACGGCAATTTCGCGCTGTTCAACGGCATGAGCGCGACATCTTCGGATCTGCTCGCCACGCTGCTCGCCTATGACGACACCCACGGCGCGCCGATGGCCAACATGCCGCATACCGGCTTTCAGCGCCTCGATGCCGGCCAGACCACTGTGATCATCGACACCGGCCCGCCGCCGCCGGCCAGCGTCAGTCACGACGCCCATGCCGGCTGCCTGTCGTTCGAGCTGTCCTCCGGCATCAGCCGCATCGTCACCAATTGCGGCATGCCGACCACGGGGCGCGACAATTGGCGACCGTTCGCACGCGGCACCGCAGCCCATTCCACCCTGACCTACCACGACACCTCGTCCTGTCAGTTCGTCGAGATGTCGGCGATGAAGCGGCTGCTGCATGGCTCGCCCGTGACCAGCGGACCCGTCGAGGTCGAGAGCTATCGTGAGATCGTGCAGAACGGCACGCTGCTGACGACGTCGCATGACGGTTACCTCGCCAAATTCGGCGCGATCCACCGCCGCGTGCTGATGATCGCCAATGACGGCGCGCGCATCGACGGCGAGGACACGCTGTCGCCGCCGCAGGGCGGACGCTTCAAGGGCGCGGATGCCGATTTCGCGCTGCGCTTCCATCTCCATCCGGCCGTGAAGGCCAGTCGGCTGTCGGACGCCCGCGGCGTCATGCTGGTACTGCCGAACCGCGACGTCTGGACCTTTGAAGCGCTGGACGACAAGGTCGATCTCGAGGACAGCGTGTTCCTGGCCGGCAACGACGGCCCCCGCCGCACCGCCCAGATCGTGATCCGGCAGGATGCGCGGCAGGCGCCCTCGATCCGCTGGAGCTTTGTGCGTTCCACCGCCTCGCCGGCGGTGACCAACGCCCGGAGAAATGCGCGGCGCGAGCCGGAACTACCGCTGTAAACGTGCGATTCAGCCCGATCCGGTCGTTGTGAATACGGCCGAAAACTGCTATCGAGCGCTCGCTCGCGCGACTGGCGACCTTGGATGGAGCACCATCGGGAAGCGCGGGCCATAGCCGCCGCGCGCCTGGGCATAGACACTCCTTAAGACAGAGGATCTTGCTCATGACTGACCGCCCCCGCCGCGTCACCCGCGCCCTTCTCTCCGTCTCAGACAAGACCGGCCTCATCGAGTTCGCCAAGGCGCTGGCCGCGCATGATGTCGAGCTGGTCTCGACCGGGGGCACCGCGAAAGCGATCGCCGCGGCCGGTCTCAAGGTGAAGGACGTCTCCGACCTCACCGGCTTCCCCGAGATGATGGACGGCCGCGTCAAGACGCTGCATCCGAAGGTGCATGGCGGCCTGCTCGCGATCCGCGACAACAAGGAGCATGCGGAGGCGATGAAGGCCCACGGCATCGCGCCGATCGACCTGCTCGTCGTCAACCTCTATCCGTTCGAAGCGACCGTCGACAAAGGCGCGGGCTTCGAGGATTGCATCGAGAACATCGATATCGGCGGCCCCGCCATGATCCGCGCCGCCGCTAAGAACCATGACGACGTCGCCGTCGTGGTCGAGGCTCAGGACTATCAGGCCGTGCTCGACGAGCTCGCCGCCAACAACGGCGCGACCACGCTGAAGCTGCGCCGGCGGCTTGCGGCAAAGGCCTATGCACGCACCGCGGCCTATGACGCCGCGATCTCGAACTGGTTCAACCGGCAGCTCGATATCGACGCACCCGACTTCCGCGCCTTCGGCGGCAGGTTGATCCAGTCATTGCGTTACGGCGAGAACCCGCACCAGACCGCGGCGTTCTATGCGACGCCGGACAAGCGCCCGGGCGTCTCGACCGCGCGGCAGCTCCAGGGCAAGGAGCTCTCCTACAACAACATTAACGACACCGATGCGGCCTATGAATGCATCGGCGAGTTCGACGCCAAGCGCACCGCGGCCTGCGTCATCGTCAAGCACGCCAACCCCTGCGGCGTCGCCGAAGGATCGAACCTCGTCGAGGCTTATCGCAGGGCGCTGGCCTGCGATTCCACCTCGGCCTTCGGCGGCATCATCGCGATGAACCGTCCGCTCGACGCCGACACCGCGCGCGAGATCACCAAGATCTTCACCGAGGTGATCATCGCGCCCGACGCCACCGAGGAAGCGATCGCCATCATCGGCGGCAAGAAGAACCTGCGCCTGCTGCTCGCCGGCAGCCTGCCCGACCCCCGTGCGCCGGGCCTCACCGCCAAGACGGTGGCCGGCGGCCTGCTGGTGCAGAGCCGCGACAATGCCGTGGTCGACGACATGACGTTCAAGGTCGTGACCAAGCGGGCACCGACCGATGCCGAGATGCGCGACCTCAAATTCGCGTTCCGCGTCGCCAAGCACGTCAAGTCCAACACCATCATCTACGCGAGGGATCTCGCCACCGTCGGCATCGGCGCGGGGCAGATGAGCCGGGTGGATTCAGCCCGTATCGCCGCGCGCAAGGCGCAGGACGCGGCGAGCGAGCTGAAGCTCGCCGAGCCGCTCACCAAGGGTTCGGTTGTAGCCTCGGATGCTTTCTTCCCCTTCGCCGACGGCATGCTCGCCTGCATCGAGGCCGGCGCCACCGCCGTGGTGCAGCCCGGCGGCTCCATGCGCGACGACGAGGTGATCAAGGCCGCCGACGAGCACGGCATTGCCATGGTGTTCACGGGTACGCGGCACTTCAGGCACTGAGCTTGTTGTCATTCCGGGACGCGCGAGGCGCGAACTACGGTGCGCAATTGCGCACCTGTGGATCTATCGTGCTGCGTCCCATGCAGAGAAATGGATTCCGGGCTCGCGTCTTCGGCGCGCCCCGGAATGACGATGGGGACGCTAATCCCGCACCCGCATCAGCAATCCCAGACCTGCGACGAAGAACACCACCAGCACGGCCATGCCGGCCTTCTGGCTCGCGGTCACCGCCGTGATCATTCCGATCAGAAGCGGTCCGATGAAGGACGTCACCTTCCCGGTCAGTGCAAATAGGCCAAAATACTGCGCGATACGATCTTTCGGTGCGAGGTGGATCAGCAGCGTGCGGGAGGCGGCCTGGAGCGGACCGCCGGCCGCGCCGATCAGGCAGCCCAGCACGAGATAGGCGCGCTCGGCCGCGCTCGAGAACAAGCCCCCGCCCGCTTGCGGCGGCGCGACCTTGACGAACAACACGCTGTCCTTGTCGACCAGCAGGATCGCCGCCACGGACAGCAAGAGAAGCAGCAGGCTGCCGGCAATGACGCGCTTCGGCCCCAGACGATCATCCAGCTTGCCGCCGAACCATGCGCCGAATGCGCCGGCGATCGCGAGCATGATGCCGAACGTGCCGATCTGGATCGTGTGCCAGCCGAACGTGCCGGCGGCATAGATGCCGCCGAAGGCGAACAGCGACACCAGACCGTCGGTGTAGATCATGTTGGCGAGCAGGAATGCCGCGAGCGATTTCTGCCTCGGCAGATGCTTGATCGATTGCCTGAGCTCCGACAGGCCCTCGCGCAGCGCCTCGCGCAGTGGGCGCTTGGCCGGATAGTCCGGCGTGAACAGGAACATCGGCGTCACGAAGATGATGAACCACAGCCCGGTCAGCGGCCCGGCGGCCCGGTCGCCCTGATGCGTCACGGGATCGAGCCCGAACAATGGCGTGAGGCCGAGCAGCGTGCGGCCGGTCTCGGGATTGGCGGCGAGCAGGCCGAGCACGATGATCAGGCTGACGATGCCGCCGACATAGCCGGTCGCCCAGCCGGTGCCGGAGAGCCGGCCGATCCGCTCCGGCGGCACCAGGGTCGGCATCATCGCATTGTTGAAGACGGTGGCGAACTCGGCACCGACGCTGGCGAGCGCAACCGCGGTGAGCAGCAACGGAATGACGGCGACATCGCCGGGCCTGCCGATCCAAAGCGTGCACGATGCCAGCACCAGCACCGTGCCGAATCCCGCGATCCATGGTTTCCTGCGGCCCGCGGCGTCGGCGATGGCTCCCAGCACCGGCGACAACAGCGCGATTGCAAGGCCCGCCGATGCCATCGCAAACGCCCATAGCGACTGGCCGGTGGCGGGATTCGGCGCAATGCTGGTGGCGAAATAGGGCGCGAACACGAAGGTCGTGATCAACGTGAAATAGGGCTGCGCGGCCCAATCGAAGAAGATCCAGCTGACGACGGCGGTACGGGGCGGATAGGTCCGCAGCACATCGGCCATGCGCGCATCCGGGGCGATCGTCGTCATCACGCAGGCCTCATCACGAACAGTTTTGCCTCTCTTGAGCCAGACCGTATAGCATTGCGGCGAGGCGTGTGAACTGGTCCGAGGTCCCGGCGGAAGTTTGATAATGTCGTCACATTCGACACGGCGGACATTTTTCGCCGTCATAGCCGCTCTGGCGTTCGGTCTCGCAGCCGCGACTGCCCAGGATGCGCGACAGGCCTATGTTCCAGCCGCGCCCGGCACGGTGCGCGCCATTGCCGCCGAACACGGCATGGTGGTCGCGCAGGAGAAGATATCCGCGCAAGTCGGCGCCGAGATCCTGCGGCGCGGCGGCAATGCGGTCGATGCGGCCGTCGCGACCGGCTTTGCGATGGCCGTGACCTATCCGCGTGCCGGCAATATCGGCGGCGGCGGCTTCATGGTGATCCATTCCGCCGACCGCAACGAAGACATCACGATCGACTACCGCGAGACGGCGCCGGCGGCGACCACGCCGCAGATCTTTCTCGGCGCCGACGGCAAGCCCGATCCGGCGAAGTCGCGGGATTCCGCCCTTGGCGTCGGCGTGCCCGGCACGGTCAGGGGACTCAGTCTGGCACTGGAGAAATACGGTTCGGGCCGGTTCACGCTGGCGCAATTGCTCGAGCCTGCGATCGCGCTCGCGCACGACGGTTTTGTCGTCAACGACGACATCGCCGATACGCTGCCCGGTTGGCACCGGCGGCTGGCACGCTGGCCTTCGACCGCCAAAATCTTCTCGCGGCCCGATGGCACGCCGCTTCGCGAGGGCGACAGGTTGATGCAGGGCGAGCTTGCCGAAACGCTGTCGGCCATCGCGGCACAGGGACCGCGCGGCTTCTATGAGGGACCGGTCGCGGAAAAGCTCGCCAAAGCCGTGGCTGATGCCGGCGGCATCATGACGCCGGCCGATTTGAAGGCCTATCAGGCCGTGATCCGCGCGCCGGTGCGCGGCACCTATCGCGGCTACGACATCGTGTCGATGCCGCTGCCCTCGTCCGGTGGCACCGTCTTGGTGGAAACGCTCAACATCCTCGAGGGCTTTCAGCTTGGCGATTTGAAGCAGGGATCGCCGGCATCCCTGCATCTCTTGATTGAGGCCATGAAGCGGGCCTATGCGGACCGCGCGCGCTATCTCGGCGATCCCGCCTTCGTCAACGCACCGATCGAGACGCTCACCGCGAAGGACTACGCCGCCAAACTGCGCTCCGGCATCACGGTCGATCGCGCCACGCCGTCGAAAGAGCTCGCAGCCGCGGCTCCCTCGCCGCGCGAGGGCAGCAACACCACGCATTTCTCCGTGGTGGATTCCCGCGGCAACGCGGTCAGCAACACTTACACGCTGAACTTCAGCTACGGCGTCGGCCTCGTTGCCGACGGCACCGGCGTGCTGCTCAACAACGAGCTCGACGATTTCACCGCCGCGGTCGGCGCCTCCAATGCCTACGGCCTCGTCGGCTTCGAGGCCAATCTGCCCGGACCTGGCAAACGTCCGCTCTCGTCGATGTCGCCGACCATCGTGCTCAGGAACGGCAAGCCGGTGCTGGTGACGGGCTCGCCCGGCGGCAGCCGCATCATTTCCAGCGTGCTGCAGGTGATCGTGAACGTCCTGGACTACAAGATGGATGTCGCGGCCGCCGTCGCGGCGCCACGGCTGCATCACCAATGGTTGCCCGACGAAGTGCGGATCGAGCGCGGCTTTGCCGAGGATGTGCTGCTCGAACTGAAGGCGAGAGGCCATGCGATCGTCGAGCCGATGGGGCAGACATCGGCCAATTCGATTCTCGTGTCGCCGAACGGGCCGCTCGGCGCGCCCGACCCCCGCACAAGGGGCGCAGAAGCGGCCGGCCAGTAACCGCTTTGCTTGCAGGACCAGGTGCGCAATGCGCACCATAGCTGCCACTGCCGCGGAATGACGGGCGCGAAGCTTACCGCCCCACCTCGTACGGCCCGCCCTTTTCCAGCGCACGCGCATAGGCCGGGCGTGCGTGGATGCGCTCGAGGAATGCCATCGCCTTGGGATGGCCCTGCTCGAGCCCGCCGCGCGCTTGCGCAGCTTCGAGCGGGAAGCTCATCTGGATGTCGGCTGCGGTGAATTCGTTGCCGGCGAACCATTCGCTCTTCGCAAGCTCGCCTTCCCAATAGTCCATGTGCTGCTTGAGCTGCGGATTGACCAGCGTGGTCAGCGCCTGGTTCGAGACCTTGCGCACCAGCGGACGAAGTAGCGCGGGCGCGCGCTTCGGCATCAGCGTGAACAGCAGCTTCAGCAGCAGCGGCTGCATCGCCGACCCCTCGGCATAATGCAGCCAATAGGTGAAGCGCAGCCGCTCCGGCGTGTTCGGCGGCGGAATCAGCCGGCCATTGCCGTAGGTCGCGACAATATATTCGATGATCGCACCCGACTCGGCGATGGTGTTGCCGTTGTCGGTGATGACGGGCGACTTGCCGAGCGGGTGGATGGCGCGCAGCTCCTTCGGCGCACGCATGTCCGGCTGCCGCTGGTAGCGCACGATCTCGTAAGGCACGCCTAGCTCCTCGAGCAGCCACAGCACGCGCTGCGAGCGGGAATTGTTGAGGTGGTGAACAATCAGCATCGGTGAGGTCCCCAGGGCTAGGCGTGGTGGCTAAGCGCGGTCGTGCGGCGGCGCCGTTGGTGCCAGCCCAGGGGCGCAATGTCGAGCCGGGGTGCGGATATTTTCACCCGGGTATATTGACCTTTATAATTTACCCGGGTATTAAATGGCCCCTAGCCTCATCAATATGGCAATGATTTCAATGCAAAGGACTTTCACCGCCTTCCAGGGACCACGTCGCCTAGTGTCCGGACCCGCCGGCGAAGTCGCGCTTGTCGTCAAGCGGGTGGCGCCTCGGCCGGATGAAGCCATCATCATCTTCGAGGACGCCACGGGCCGATCGATCGACTTCGATCTGCGTGGCGGCGATCGCGAGGTGCTGGCGCGGCTGGCCAAGCTCGTCCCGCCGCCGGTCGAGGAGAGCACGCCACCGAGCGAGCCGCGCGGCCGCGGCCGGCCCAAGCTCGGCGTCGTCGCGCGCGAGGTGACGCTGTTGCCGCGGCACTGGGAGTGGCTCGGCGCGCAGCCGGGCGGCGCCTCAGTCGCGCTGCGCAAGCTCGTCGACGAGGCGAGGCGCGCCAGCGGCGACAAGGACCGCGAGCGGCAGGCGCGCGATGCGGCCTATCACTTCATGTCGACCATGGCCGGCAATCTGCCGCGGTTCGAGGACGCTTCGCGCGCGCTGTTTGCAGACGACCGGCGGCGCTTCACCGCGCTGATCGCCGACTGGCCGGCCGACATCCGCGACCACATCGTCAAGCTCGCCTACAGCGACCGCGCGTAAACCGCGCGGCGCTCTTCACAACCTCCATCGACGGCCGGGCCGCGCACCTTGCGCGGCAACGGCTTCGCATGCCCTGACGAAAGGCTGATCCATGTCCGCCCCAAAACCGCTCTGGACAACATTCCTCCGCTTCCTCGCGCCCTTGATGCTGAGCAACGCGCTGCAATCGCTGTTCGGCACCGTCAGCAACGTCTATCTCGGCCAGATGATCGGCGTCGACGCGCTGGCGGCGGTCTCGGTGTTCTTCCCCGTGATGTTCTTCCTGTTCGCCTTCGTCATGGGCCTCAGCACCGGGGCGACCGTCCTGATCGGCCAGGCCTTCGGCGCGCGCGAGCACGACAAGATCAGAAGCATCGCAGGCACGACGCTCGCGATCGGCCTTCTGCTCTCCACTTCGGTTGCGCTGATCGGCGGCCTCTTCACCCGTCAATTGATGATGGCGCTCGCCACGCCCGCGGACATCCTCGATTCTGCCAGCACCTATGCGCGGATCATGCTGCTCACCATGCCGCTCGGCTTCGTCTTCCTGCTGATGACGGCGATGATCCGCGGCGTCGGCGACGCACTGACGCCGCTGCTGGCGCTGGCGCTGTCGACTGCGATCGGCCTGATCCTGACCCCGATGCTGATCCGCGGATCGTTCGGATTGCCGCCGGCCGGCGTCGCCAGCCCGGCATGGGCGGCCGCGATCGCGAACGCGCTCACCTTGATCGCACTCGCGGTCTATCTGCTGCGGAAGAAGCACGCGCTCGCGCCGGACGCGGCCCTGCTGCGTCAGCTGCGGCTGAACCGCGCCATGCTCGGCAAGATTCTTGGCATCGGGTTACCGAGCGCCATCGGCATGGTGGTGATGGCGATCGCGGAGCTGGTCCTGCTCGGCCTGGTCAACGGCTTCGGGTCGGACGCCACGGCGGCCTATGGCGCCGTCAACCAGGTGATGGGCTACACGCAGTTCACGGCGATGTCGATCTCGATCGCCGTCTCGATCCTCGGCGCGCAGGCTGTCGGCGGCGGCGACAGAACCCGGCTCGACGGCATCGTGCGCACCGGGCTTGCCTTCAACCTCGTCCTGACCGGCGGGCTGGTGGCGCTGATCTATCTGGCGCCGCGTGCCATCCTCGGCATCTTCATCACCGACGCAGCCGTGCTCGATCTGGCGAAAGGCCTGCTCGACACCGCCCTGTGGAGTTCGGTGCCGTTCGGCCTGGCCATTGTGTATTCCGGGGCCATGCGTGCAGCGGGCGTCGCGCTGACGCCGATGCTGCTCTCGATCTTCGCCATCGTCGCGATCGAGCTGCCTGCTGCGGTGATCCTGAGTCGCACGATCGGCCTTCAGGGCGTATGGGCCGCCTATCCTATCGTGTTCTGCGCCATGTTCGTTTTGCAGATGGGCTATTACCTCGCGGTCTGGCGCAAGCGCGCGATCCGGCGTCTGATCAGATGCTCAGAGTATTATGACCATCATTAAACGGTAGACCTGTGGCGCGCCCTGCGCCACAATGGAAAAAAGCCAGATCAGAAAGTTAGGTCAGGGAGAGTGAGTTTGACCCGCATTGCCCCGCAGTTCCTGTTCGATTTCGGCAGCCCGAACGCCTATCTCAGCCATCTCGCAATTCCCGCGATCGAGCAGCGCATCGGCGTCAGGTTCGAATACGTCCCGATCCTGCTCGGCGGCATCTTCAAGTCGACCAACAACAGGTCGCCGGCCGAGACGCTCGCCGGCATCAAGAACAAGCGTGAATTCCAGCAGGTCGAGACCGAGCGCTTCATCAAGCGCTTCAAGGTCCAGCCCTATGTCTGGAATCCGCACTTTCCCGTCAACACGCTGAATCTGATGCGCATGGCGATCGCGGCGCAAGCGGAAGGCGTGTTTGAGGCCTATGTCGAGGCCGCCTTCCACCACATGTGGCGCGAGCCGAAGAAGATGGACGATCCTGAAGTCGCGGCGAAGGCGCTGGCGTCCTCCGGCCTCGATGCCCAGAAGCTGTTGACCCGCGCGCAGGAACCCGAGGTGAAGGCCAAGCTGATCAAGAACACCGAGGAGGCGGTCGTGCGCGGCGCGTTCGGCTCGCCGACCTTCTTTGTCGGCAACGAGATGTTCTTTGGCAAGGAACAGCTCCGCGAGGTCGAGGAGATGGTGCTGGAACGGGGTAAATAGGGAATGGCGAAGAGCGAGTCGTGAAACTGTGACTCGTGATTTGCGGCCTCTCACCCTATTCGCTATTCCCTACCCGCCATTCGCCTCGTTCAACGGAGCTCTCGCATGCGTATCCTGGTGGTCGGCGCCGGCGCCATCGGCGGCTATTTTGGTGGCAGGCTGTTGCAGGCCGGCCGCGACGTCACCTTTCTGGTCCGTCCGCGCCGGGCCGGCGAGCTCGCCAGCGCCGGGCTCGTCATCAAGAGCCCGAATGGCGATGTGACGCTGAAGAATCCGCCGACCGTGCAGGCCGACGCGCTCAAGGACAAGTTCGACGTCGTGCTGCTCAGCTGCAAGGCGTTCGATCTCGACGATGCCATCAAGTCGTTCGCGGCCGCCGTCGGGCCAAACACCGCGATCATCCCGATGCTGAACGGCATGAAGCATCTCGACATCCTCGACGACAAGTTCGGCAAGGATCGCGTGCTCGGCGGCCTCTGCGCGATCGCCGCGACCTTGAACGAGCAGCGTGAGGTGGTGCAGCTCCAGCCGATGCAGGCGATCAGTTACGGCGAGCGCGACGGCAAGCTGTCCGATCGCGTCAAGGCGATCGACGAAGCCTTCAGGAGCGGCATCACCGGCGCCGCCGCCAGCCAGAACATCATGCAGGACATGTGGGAGAAGTGGGTGTTCCTCGCCTCGCTCGCGGCATCCACCAGCCTGATGCGGACCTCTGTCGGCAACATCCTCGCAGCGCCCGGCGGCCGGGATTTCCTGCTCGGCATGCTGGATGAGACCAGCGCGATCGCCACCGCGTCGGGCTATCCGCCGGGCGGCCCGTTCTTCGAGCGTGTGAAGGGCAACCTCACCACCGAGGGCTCGCCGATGACGGCCTCGATGTTCCGCGACATCAAGGCCGGCCTGCCGGTCGAGGCCGATCACGTCATCGGCGACCTCATCGCGCGCGCCGACGCCGCCAAGGTGCCGGTGCCCAAGCTGCGCATCGCCTACACGCATTTGAAGGCGTATGAGAAGCAGCGGCTGGGATAGCTGCAGCTACACACTCGGTGTCGTCCCGGGCTCGCGCTTTGCGCGCCCCGGGATGACGAGCCGTGTTTGCATCCCGCACTACTTCAAATGTGCGAGATAGTGCGAGACCGCGGTGATCTCCTCGTCGCTCATGCGATAGGCGACATCGACCATCGCAGCGACGCCGTTGCCGATGCGCTGGCCGGCCTTGTAGTCGTGCAGCGCCTTGACCAGATATTCCTCGCGCTGGCCCGCGAGCCGCGCCACGGCCTTGGTGCCGGCGTAGCTGTCCGTGTGGCACGAGGCACAGCGGCGGCCGGCGGCAACCTGCGCGCCCTTTTCCGACAGCTCCGGATCCTTGTCCTCCGGGCCCTTCGGCGGCGCCATTTGCGAGAAATAGGCGCCGAAACTCCTAATGTCCTCGTTGGTGATCTCTTCGGCGATCGGCTTCATCTGCTCGTTCTTGCGCGCACCGGCGCGGAAGAACACCAGCTGCCACTGGATGAACTGATCGGGCTGCCCGGCGAGCGAGGGGACGTTCTCGGTCTGCGAAATGCCGTTCTCGCCGTGACAGCCGGCGCAGGCGGAGGCCTTCTCCTTGATCGCGGAATTATCGGCAGCACCCGCCGGAACGGCTCCGAGCGCCAGGAGCGCAAGCGCGCTGATTGCGGGCGAGATGAATGGCCGGCGCATGAGGGAATTCCGATCTGATCAAGTGCGTCGCTTCCGGGGCGTGCGCAGTACGCGCCCTGGATCCATAACCACGGCTCGGGGCCATGGGTTCCGGACTTGCGCTGGCGCGCAATCCGGAACGAAGGGATGGGCTTGAAGCAAACGAGGCTGCGGCCCTTCCGGCACCGCAGCCTCGTGTCGAATTCGCGCTACTTCTTGCTGTAGCTGATGCGATAGATCGCGCCGGCCCAGTCGTCGGCGACGAGGATCGATCCGTCCTTGGCGAGGATGATGTCGTTGGGTCGCCCGAGATAGCCCTGGTCGCCCTCGAGCCAACCGGAGGCGAAGATCTCCCGCTTCGGGTTCTTGCCATCGGGCCCGACGATCACGCGCACGATGCGCGCGCCCTGGTACTTGTGCCGATTCCAGGAGCCGTGCTCGGCGATCAGGATGTTGTTCTTGTACTCGGCGGGGAATTGGTCGCCGGTATAGAACTTCATGCCGAGCGGAGCGACATGGGCGCCGAGATTCAGCACGGGCGGCGTGAACTCGGAGCACTTGTGGCCCATCGCGAACTTGTCGTCCGGCAGATTGCCCTGGTGGCAATAGGGATAGCCGAAATGCTCGCCGATCCGGTTGATCATGTTCAGCTTGTCCGAGGGCAGATCATCGCTGATCCAGTCGCGGGCATTCTCGGTGAACCAGAGCTTGCCGGTGCGCGGATCGACGTCGCCGCCGACCGAGTTGCGCACGCCGAGCGCCCAGATTTCGGCGTTGCCGGTCTTGGGATCGACGCGCCGGATCTGCGACACGCTGGTCGGCGGGATGCCGATGTTGAAGGGCGGCCCGAACGGCAGGAAGAACCAGCCTTCCTTGTCGACCGCGATGTACTTCCAGCCATGCGCGGCATAGGAGGGCATGTCGTCATAGACGACCTTGCCATCGCCAGGATTGTCGAGCTTGTTCTCGATGTCGTCGTAGCGGATCAGCTTGTCGACCGCGATGACGTAGAGCGCGCCGTCCCTGACGGCGAGCCCGGTGGGCATGTTCAGCCCCTTGAGGATGGTCTTGACCTCTTTCTTCCCGCCATTGTCCTTGATGGCATAGACGTTGCCGAGGCCGAACGAGCCGACGAACAGGGTGCCCTTGTCACCCCAGGCCATCTGCCGCGCCGCCAGCACGCCCGAGGCGTAGACCTCGATCTTGAAGCCCTGCGGCAGCTTGATCTTCTTGACGATGTTGGCGAGCTCGGCATCGGAGGCGCCGGTCGGCGGACCCGAGGGCGGGGCGAGGCCCTTCTGCGCCTCGGTCTCGTCGCCGAGGAACCAGTCATCCGGCGGATGGGTCCAGAACTCCTTGGTGCCGGATTCGTATTTCTTCAGCGCCCGGTTCTTGTCCTGCTGCTGCGCGTTGCCGGCGCTGGTCCCCGCAAGAAGAGCAGCCGCTGCAAGCGCCAGAACGGATTGAAAGACGGATCGGTGGAATCTCATCGCGTCACTCCCCTAAGGCAGCCCCTAGGAGCTGCGCATTATTTTCTTTTGCTAGTCGAGAGGCGAAGTCTTGGGTCGGTCGGAACGACAGACGCAAAAAGGTTAGCACATCTGCGAGCGCTGAGAAGCGCGGCGCATTCATCTCGGTTGCGCCGCGCAAAAATTGAGACGGAGTGTCAACGAGGCCAAGCCTGCGGCGAGGGCGTTCTCGCTGCAACGCGGAATCAAAACGGCGCGCCTCATGTGCGGAGCAGCGACGAGGGCCGGACAACACAAAACGCGAAGACAACCCCATGCACAGTAGAACGGCGCAAGTCGCGCAGCTCAGGGTGAGCCCGGCAGGCACTTGACTCGTCGAGCAAAATATCGATCGCGGCGCTCAACTGGCGACTGGGTAGGGTCCATCGTCGAACGCCGTGTCGTGATAGCCCTTGGCCCCGATCTCGCGCGCCAGCGCACTGCGAAAATCGCGCCCCTCGCGCAGGCTGCGCAACACATGCGCGAAATCGAATTCGGGCCGCCAGCCCAGCTCGCGCCGCGCGCGTTCGTTGACATAGACGCGGTCGATCTCGGGGAAGAGGCTCCAGCCGCGCGCCGCATAGAGCTGGGCGCAATCCGGATAGAGCTCGCGGACGACACCTGCAGCATCGCGCGCCAGCGCCGCGAGATGCCGCTGTTCGAACGGGCTGGTCGCCGAAATGATGTAGCGGGCGAAACGGATGTTGGGCGCCCGCTCGACGGCGAGCAGATGGGCGCTCACCGCGTCCGCGATATCCAGCCGGCGATAGAGCAGCTCGTTGGCCTGCGCGTTGTCCAGCGCGTAGGCCGACCGGATCGCGGGATCGTCGTCGTCCTCCGGAAAGAAGCGCGAGGTCCGCAACACCACGACCGGAAGTCCACGCTCGCGGAAGAACAACTCGCACAGCGTCTCCGCCATCAGCTTGGTGGTGCCGTAGATATTTTTCGGAACGGACGGCAGGTCCTCGTTGACCCACACCGCCGCCTGTCCCGCCGCCGGCCGAAGCTGCGAGCCGAACGCGCTGGTGGTGCTGGTGAAGACGAAGCTGTTCACGCCGGCCGCCGCGGCCGCCTCGAGCAGATTGAGCGTGCCCGATACGTTGGTGTCGACAAAGTCCTGCTTGCTGTGGGTCGCCACATGCGGCTTGTGCAGCGTCGCGGTGTGGATCACCGCCGCGACGCCGTCCATCTGCCGCCGCACGAAGCCGGGATCGACGATCGAGCCCACCGCGTCAGTGAAGGGCGAGGGCTTCAGATCCATCCCGCGCACGGACGACCCGCGCCCACGGAAGGTGCGGATAACGGCTTCACCGAGATGGCCGGCACTGCCGGTGACCAGGATCGTCATTGCAAACCCAAGGCAGTCGCCGGCGGCGTGGAGAACCACGTTTCCGTCCGGATCAGCTGGATGCTCTGGGAAAAATTGGAGCGGGCGAAGGGGCTCGAACCCTCGACCCCGACCTTGGCAAGGTCGTGCTCTACCACTGAGCTACACCCGCATCCTGTGTCGGTCGCGTGACGCGCCGGCAACGGCTGTCGTATGCCAAAAGCGGGAGGGGAATGCAACAGCTACCGGCGGCATAGATGCGCTATCCGGGGCCCAATATCGACCCCTGATGCGGCCAAACAGCCCGAAAACGCTCCGGAACCGCCGAATCAGCCGCGATGGATTGAAATTCGGCCCATTCGGCCCAATCTAGGAGCCGACAGCGCAGCAGAGGAAGCGGCGGCGTGCTAAAGAGCCGCCATTCCGGACATCAGACAAGGGGATCCCGTGACGATCATCGACCAGGGTAACGGAGCCGCAAACCCGGCCGCCGCCGATCTGATCAAGGACACCACCACCCAGACCTTCGTGAAGGACGTCATCGAGGAATCGAAGCGCCAGCCGGTGCTGATCGATTTCTGGGCGGAGTGGTGCGGGCCCTGCAAGCAGCTCACCCCCGTGCTGGAAAAGGCGGTCAGGGCGGCCAAGGGCAAGGTCAAGCTGGTCAAGAT
This sequence comes from Bradyrhizobium sp. A11, assembly GCF_042077125.1. Classification (NCBI taxonomy): domain Bacteria; kingdom Pseudomonadati; phylum Pseudomonadota; class Alphaproteobacteria; order Hyphomicrobiales; family Nitrobacteraceae; genus Bradyrhizobium; species Bradyrhizobium sp. A11. The sequence continues at coordinate 6,857,138 of NZ_CP149509.1, forward strand.
GAACATCGACCAGCACCCGGCGATCCCCGGCCAGATGGGCATCCAGTCGATCCCGGCCGTGATCGCCTTCGTCAACGGCCAGCCGGCCGACGGCTTCATGGGCGCGGTGCCCGAGAGCCAACTCAATGCCTTCATCGAAAAGCTGACCAAGGGCGTCGTCGCGCCGGGCGAGGTCAACGTCGCCGAGATCGTGCAGGAGGCCGAGGCGGTGCTCGCCGAGGGCGACGCCGCTGCGGCAGCGCAGATCTATGCCGAAGCGCTCCAGCATGATTCGACCAATATCGCGGCGCTGGCCGGCCTTGCGAAGTGCTACGCCGTCTCCGGCGCGATGGAGCAGGCCAAGCAGACCCTGGCCATGGTGCCGGAATCCAAGCGCAACGACCCCGCGGTGAAGGCCGTGCAGACCACGATCGATCTCGCCGAGCAGGCGCAGTCGCTCGGGCCGGTCGCCGAGCTGGAACAGAAAGTCGCCGCAAACCCGCTCGATCATCAGGCCCGATTCGACCTGGCGACCGCGCTCAACGCGAAAGGCGACCGCGCTGCTGCCACCGCGCAGCTGCTCGAGATCGTCAAGCGCGACCGCAAATGGAACGATGACGGTGCCCGCAAGCAGCTGGTGCAGTTCTTCGAGGCGTGGGGCGGCACGGATGATGCAACCGTCGAGGGGCGCAAGCGCTTGTCGACGATCCTGTTTTCGTAAGGCCCTCTTTTGAGCATGATCTGTTCGGAAAACCGCTGCACACTTTGCGCTGACGCGGTCCGCCGGATCCGGATCATGCACTAGCAAGGGCAGGGGGACCGGGCAGATGCCGATCAATATCGAATATCGCGGCCCCGCCGACCTCCCGGAGATCATTCCGGTGTTTCCGCTCCCGGGCGCGCTGCTGCTGCCGCGCGGCCAGATGCCGCTCAACATCTTCGAGCCGCGCTACCTTGCGATGGTCGACGATTCCTTCCGCGACGGCCATCGCCTGATCGGCATGATCCAGCCCGATGTCGCGCACTCGCCGAAGGATTCCGACAAGCCGACGCTGTTCCGGGTCGGCTGCGTCGGCCGCATCACCCAGCTCGCCGAATCCGGCGACGGCCGCTACATCCTCGAGCTCACCGGCGTCTCGCGCTTCAAGGTGGTCGAGGAGCTCGACGTGCTCACCGCCTACCGGCAGTGCAAGGTGGACTTCTTCGCCTTCGCCAACGACTTCACCGCGCGTATGGGCGAGGAGGAGGTCGACCGCGAGGCGCTGCTGGCCGTGCTGGCGGATTTCCTGAAGGCCAACAATCTCAAGGTCGACTGGGAGGGCGTCGAAAGCGCGCCCAACGAGGCGCTCGTCAACGCGCTGGCGATGATGTCGCCCTATGGCCCCGCCGAGAAGCAGGCCATGCTGGAGGCGCCCGACCTGAAGACCCGCGCCGAGATCCTGATCGCCGTCACCGAGATGGACCTTGCCAAGAAGCGTACCAGCGGCGATCCGCCGCTGCAGTGAGGACGGCGCTCAGGCTGCGTAGATGGCCGTTTCGGCCTTGCGCTGCGCCGATGGCGCGATCCTGGAGGCCTGCAGCGGCCGGCTGAAATGATAGCCCTGCGCCTCGACGCATCCCTCCTCGCGCAGGATGGCCAGCTGCTCGGCGGTTTCGACGCCCTCGGCCGTGGATGTCTTGCCGAGGCTGGTGGCGAACCTGACCACTGCGCGAGCGATCCGATGAGACTCTTCCGTCGTGCTGGCCAGCTCGCTGACGAAGCTGCGATCGATCTTGACCTTGTCGAACGGGAACTTCTGCAGGAAGCTCAGCGACGAATAGCCGGTGCCGAAATCGTCGAGGGCAATCCGCACGCCGAGCTTGCGCAATTGGCCGAGCGCGGCGAATACAGCCCCGCTGTCGTGCATGATGACGGTCTCGGTGACCTCGAGTTCAAGCCTGTTCGAGGCAATTCCCGAATTTGCCAATGCGCCGACAATCGAGGCGACGAGCTCCTTGCCTCTGAATTGCGCGGGAGACAGGTTTATCGCGATCTTCAGATCGGAGGGCCACTTGGCTGCTTCGGCGCAGGCGGTCCTCAGGACCCATTCGCCGATGGGCAGGATCAGGCCGGTTTCCTCCGCGAGCGGAATGAACTCGCCCGGCAAGACCAGACCACGCTCGGGGTGATGCCACCGCAACAACGCCTCATGGCCGCAGATTCGTCCGCTCTCCACACCCACGAACGGCTGGTAATGAAGCTCGAATTCGCCCCGCGCCAGCGCCTTCCGCAGATCCTTTTCCAGGTTGCGGCGGACGTGCATGCGCTGATCGAGCTCCGGCTCGAAGAAACGGAATGCGCCGCGTCCGCCGCCCTTCGCCGCGTAGAGGGCGAGATCGGCGCTCTTGAGGATCGTGTCTGAATCGGTCCCGTCGCGAGGCGCGATGGCGATTCCGATGCTGGTGCCCACGATGACCTGGTGATCGCCGAGATCAAACGGCTCGCAGAGCGCGCCTTTGATCGCCTCGGCCAAAGCCGCCGCGTCCCTGGCCGGGCTTGTCACGTAGTCGACGACGGCGAATTCGTCGCCGCCCAATCGAGCGATGAACGTCGTCTCCCTGCCGCAATCCTGCAAGCGGACCGCGACCGAACGTAGCAGCGAGTCGCCTGCCGGATGTCCGAGCGTGTCGTTGATCTCCTTGAATCGGTCGAGGTCGAGCATCAGGACCGCCAAATGGAGATTTCCGTCACGCGTGTCGGCCAGGGCATGCTCCAAGCGCGCTCTGAGCAGGACGCGGTTCGGCAGCTCCGTCAGGGCGTCGTGTTGCGCCATATAGGTGATCTTGGCTTCGGACCGGCGCTGCTCCGTGACATCGAGATGCGTGGCCACCCAGCCGCCGCCGGCCATCGGCTGCCGCGTCACGCAGATCAGCCGGCCGTCGGCGAACGCGTCGATCCGGCTCGAAACCGCATGGACCGGCAATGCATCGAGCTTGGCGATCTGCCGTTCGGCGGCCAAATCGCTGGCATCGCCGTCGAGTATGCCGTTCATGATGCGATGCCGGATGATGTCGCGATGCGCGGTTCCCGCGCGCAACAGCTCCGGCGGCAGCCGGTACAGTCTGGCGTAGCGCTCGTTGCATATGACGAGCCGCTTCTCGGCATCGAACATGCAAAGGCCCTCGACCATGTGGTTGATGGCCGTGTCGAGCCTCAGCGTCTGCTCCTGCAATTCCTGCTGGGAATCTTCGAGCTGCTGACGGGCGACCGAAAGCTGGCTGATGATCTCCTCGAACCTGACGGTTCTGCTTGCCAGGCGACGATCGGCCAGCACGCCGATCAGGCTCATGCCCAGCACGGACAGCGCGACGCCGGCGATCGCAAGCGCGAGAACGGCCGGAGACAGCGACAGGGTGCTCGTCGCGCGCGTTGGATCCGGCGTAATATGCAGCGCACCCATCGCCGTGAAGTGATGCGATATGATGGCAAGCGTCAGCAGGACTGCCGCCGCGAGCGTGCCCTGGTAGTTCCGATACTTGATCGCGACAGCCAGGGCGGCATAGCCGAAGCACATGCCGAGAACGATCGAGACGAGTACGAGATCCAGTGACCACGCGACGCGGCCCGGCACTTCAAGCGCCCACATTCCGAGATAATGCATGCTGGCAATGCCGCCGCCGATGATGATGCCGCCTGTCCCCGGGCGCCACCGGCCGGAATCGCCGGCCGCGACGCCGAAGCCGACCGACGTCAAGAACATTGCGGTGGCCAGCGAAAGCGACGTCAGCACGATGCCGTAGCCGGTCGCAACGCCCGGCTCGTAGGCGAGCATGGCGACGAAATGCGTTGCCCAGATGCCGTAGCCGATGGCGGCGCCGGCGATCGCGATCCAGATCAGGCGCGTTCTTGCGCGCGCCGCGATCGCACGATGGAAGATACTGACCGCGACGATGCTGGCGACGAAGCAGACCAAACCGGCGAGCACGACGAGCCGAACATCATGTTCGACGGTAAGGCAAGACAAGACACGAAACATCCAAGCCGCTCCATCGGCAACATTGCCGAGATAGAAACGGGCCAATCGCGTTGATTTTGTGCCGTGACTGATTGGATGCTTATCGACGCATTAAGCTCATCGGCGCAATTTGAACTTTGCCGACCACCGGCGCGCGACGGCGCCGCGCCGGAAAGCGCCACGGAACGAGTGGAGGCGAATCACTAGGGACGATTGCGAATGTGCTTGCGGCCGGTGAGCATCGCGCGGGTCAGATTCTCGCGCTGGAGAATCCCCATCAGCAGCACGCCCACCACATGCAGCACGACCAGGACGATGACCGCGTCCGACGAATAATGGTGGGTGTCCTCGACCCACCAGACGCCGAAGAACGTGACGGTGACCGACATCGCGCCGGTGATCGCCGAAACGACCAGCGAGACCAGCAGCGCCACGAGCATCACCGTGCCGGCCGGATTGAGCCCGATATAGCGGCCGGTGATGCCGCGGCGCAGATTCCAGAGATAGCTTGGCGCGGCCCGCAGCCTGGCCCTCATCATGCGGAAACGCGAATAGCGGCTTCCCCAGAAGCCCCAGACGAGCCGGAAGGCGAGGAGCCCAAGCACCGCATAGCCGACGAAGCGGTGCAGCCGATCATGGACGGTCGGCGTGAACCACGCGGCCAGAACGCAGGCCGCGAGGCTCCAGTGCCAAAGGCGCAGCGGCAGGTCCCAGACCAAAACCGTCCGCGAAGCGGTTCGATCCGCACGGGCCCTGTCGGACGCCCCGCGCGCTTTCGGGATCGCATCCTCAATCAAGCGAAGACCATCCTCGAGCCCAGCCTTGCGCAGATCAATCCGCGCGGCCTCCTTCACCGCCAGCTTGACGATTCGCCTGGCAGTTTACTTGGCGGTTTACTTCGCGATCGTGTGCTTCAGGCTGAGGTCTTCGGGGCTGTAGAACAGCTCGTAGAGCTTGCCTTCCTTGACGCCGTAGACCTCGTAGCATGAGCCTTCGATCTTGGATCGCCGCACCTCGTAACCCAGAGCCTTGGCCTTGGCTTCGGCTTCGCTGGCCGGTTTCCACGACGCCTTGTCGAGTTTTGTGCAGTTCTTGAAACCGTCGGCCATGGCCGCCGACCCCATGCCCATCCCGATCGTCAGTGCGATGGCAACAACACGAATGACCTTCACGAACACCTTCTCCTCTGCCGTGCGCGCTATGCGAGCCGCGTCGAAGGAAGCAAAGGGGGAGATGAAGTCAATCCGGTATGCGCGTCGATGATCTTAGATAAGTTCTAATCGGTCGCCTTAGATCGGTTCTAATGTGAGCGAACGCTGTCCGGGCACAGCGCGGAATTGAGCTGCCGCTGCGGCCTTGTGCCTCGCGGTCCAGATGCAGTCGCTAGTAGCCGGCGACGGCGAGCGCGACGACGAAGCTCATGCCAACCCAGCCGAAATGCCGACCGCGCGTTGCAAAGGCGTTGGCCAAGGCCGCAAAGCCGAACACGATCGCGAAGGTGGCGACGATCCAGTGGCGGGCAGGGTTCGACTCCATTCCGGGCGCGGCGAGCAGCAGCACGCCGCCGCCGATCCACGCCACCGTGCCGGCCTGCCACACCAGCCGGATCAGCATGCGCAGCCGCGGCGGCTCGATGCGGGCATGCGTGAACACCTTGGTCTCGCCGAGCATGCCGTGGATCAGCGCGATCGCGATCGCCGCGAGGCCGGAACATTGCAGGAGCAGGTCGCGCATGGGCATATCTCCATACATCTATGTATGGTTATGCACCTGCTTGCGTCAGGCTGTCAATACATTAGTGTATGGTCAAATCCCGGGACCCCGACATGACCGACCAGCTCTCCGCCGACGACTGGATCAAGGAAGGCCTCAAGGCGCTCGCCAAGAGCGGCTTCACCGCGCTCAAGGCCGACCCGCTGGCAAGGGCCATGGGAGTGTCGCGCGGCAGCTTCTATTGGCATTTCGCCGATCTCGGTGCGTTCCAGGCCGCCGTGCTGAAGCGCTGGCGCGAGATCGCGGCGGAGCAGATCATCGCCGACGTCGAGGCCGCCGGCGACGAGCCGCTGCAGGCGCTGCTGCGCCGCTCGTTCGGCGCGCGGCTCGATCTCGAACGGGCGGTGCGCAACTGGGCGGCCTTCGACGCGGCGGCGCAAGCAGCCGTGCGCGCAATCGACCGCCGCAGGCTCGACTATATCGAACAGCTGCTGGCGAAGCGTGGGCTCGGGGCGGCGACGGCGCAGGCCCGCGCACAGATCCTCTACTGGACGTTTCTCGGCTTTGCCCTGTCGGGCGCGCCAATGCCGGCAGCCCGGCTCCACGCCCTGCTCGACGAGGTCTTCACGATGGTCACGGCTTGAGCCCCGCGATGGGCGGGCGCGAAATTCTGTGCTAGAGGCAGCCGATCGCCGGAGACCCCAATGAACGCGCCCACCGAACGTCCCGAAGCCAGCGTCGATCCCAAATTGCTGGAGATTCTCGTCTGCCCGCTGACCAAGGGCCCGCTGGAGTTCGATGCTGCAAGGCAGGAGCTGATCTCGCGCAGCGCCAAGCTCGCCTATCCGATCCGCGACGGCATCCCGATCATGCTGCCGGAAGAGGCGCGCAAGATCGATTGATCCTGTCGTCCGGGCGGAGCTGCATCGTTTGGAACGATGATCGCGCCACACTCTCGGTGTCATCCCCGCTCTGCGCGCGCTCAGGGCGCGCTTGTCCGGGACGACAGCGGAGATTGAAGAGCCGGCGCGGCTACAACGCCTCGCCCTTCAACAATCTTGGCACCTCACCGGTGAGTCCGGCGGCCTGACGGATGAACAGGTTCTTCAGCGGCGGGGCGCGGTCGACGAGGCCGAGGCCGATGTCGCGGACCGTGCGCAGCAGCGTCGACTGGTTCGAGAACAGGAAGTTCAGCGAGTTGGTGGCAACACCCATCGCCATGGTGTCGAAGCGGCGCCAGCGCTGGTAGCGCTCGAGCACGTCGGCCGCGCCGATATCCATGCCGAGCCGCGCGGCATCGACGACGACCTCGGCCAGCGCCGCGACATCCTTCAACCCCATGTTGAGACCCTGGCCCGCAATGGGGTGGATGACATGGGCGGCGTCGCCGACCAGTGCGAGGCGGGTGGCGATGAAGGAGCGCGCGACGAAATAGGACAGCGGGAAGGCGCGCGGCTTGTCGAGCGCCTTCACCTCGCCGAGATGCAGGCCAAAGCGCTGCTCGAGCTCGGCGTGAAATTCCTCCTCGCCGAGCGCCACGATGCGCGCGGCCTCGGCTCGGCGCTCGGTCCACACCAGCGAGGAGCGCTTTCCCGAGAGCGGCAGGATCGCGAACGGGCCTGCCGGCAGGAAGTGCTCCTCGGCGCGGCCCTCGTGGTCGCGCTCGTGGCCGACGGTAACGACGATGCCGGCCTGGTCATACTCCCAGCCATGGGTTGGAATGCCGGCGCGCTCGCGCAGCCTCGACCGCGCGCCGTCGGCAGCGACCAGCAGGCTGGCGGCAATCACGCTGCCGTCGCCGAGCGTCACGTCGATGCCTTCGGGACGCGCGTCGTAGGAGGCGACGGTCGTGGCACGCAGATCGATGCCCTCGGCTTCCGCACGCGCCGTCAGCGCGTCGATCAGGCGACGGTTCTCGACCATATGCGCAAAGGGCTCGCCCGGCGCGACGTCGCCGGCGAAGTTGAGGAACACCGGACGGGTGGCGTCCTCCAGCTTGGAATCGGTGACGACCATGTCGACGATCGGCTGCGCCTCGCCGCTGACCGGGTCCCAGGCGCCGATCGCCTCGAACAGGCGGCGGCAGGCGGCCACGATCGCGGTGGCGCGGGGATCGCGGCTCGGCCGGGTGCCGAGCGCGGGATCGGCGACGATGACGGGAATCTCGGGCCCGAGCCCCTGGCGCAGCGCCAGGGCCAGCGCGAGCCCTGCAAACGCGCCGCCACCAATGACAATGCTACCCTGTACCGACATACCAAGCTTCCCGGCCAATTCTCGGCCTTGCTAGCAGACTTGAGCTGGGCGAAACAGTGCGGTGAAACGAGGGCGGAACGGCCCCCATTGTGTCATTCCGGGGCGCGACGAAGTCGCGAGCCCGGAATGACGACTTTAGAGAGCTGTGTTCATGTCCAAAAGCCTCATCGACCTCATCTCGATCCTCGACCTCGAGCAGCTCGAGGTGAACCTGTTCCGCGGCAACAGCCCGAAGACCAGCTGGCAGCGCGTGTTCGGCGGTCAGGTGATCGGGCAGGCGATGGTCGCGGCCTGCCGCACCGTCGAGGGGCGCCTGCCGCATTCGCTGCATTGCTATTTCATCCTGCCGGGCGATCCGCAGATTCCGATCATCTACCAGGTCGAACGCCTGCGCGACGGCAAGAGCTACTCGACCCGCCGCGTCACCGCGATCCAGCACGGCAACGCGATCTTCTCGATCATGGTGTCGTTCCATGCCGAGGAGGAAAGCGCCTTCGATCATCAGGACAAGATGCCTGACGTGCCGCCGCCGGAGAAGCTCACGGCGGAGGAGGTGGCGAAGCAGCCGATGTTCAAGGAGATGCCGGAGTTCATCCGCCGCTATTATGAATCCGATCGTCCGATCGAGCTGCGTCCGGTCGAGCTCGGCCGCTATTTCGGCCAGAAGATCGACGACGGCCGCATCCATGTCTGGATCAAGACCGCGGCGACGCTGCCGGACGATCCGGCGCTGCACATGTGCGCGCTCGCCTACGCCTCGGACTTCTCGCTGCTGGATGCGATCATGGCGCGCTATGGCCGCACGCTGTTCGACAAGCGCATGATGCCGGCGAGCCTCGACCACGCCATGTGGTTTCACCGCCCGTTCCGCGCCGACGAATGGCTGCTCTACGCGCAGGATTCGCCGAGCGCGCGCGGCGGCCGCGGCCTGACGCGCGGCTCCATCTTCAAGCCCGACGGCACGCTGGTTGCCTCCGTCGCGCAGGAAGGCTCGGTGCGCGAGCGCAAGGGGTGATCACCTCGAACGCGAGGTCTCGCGTTCGAGGCTTTTCGGATCAGGCAGCGACGGAGCCGCGCGGCGCGAGAACGGTCTGCGAGGCAAACCAGTTCATGATCCAGCGATACACCCACGGAATCGGGATGATCAGGCTGCACAGGATCGCAGCGACGATCCCGCGCCAGAGGATGTCGAGACCAGAGCCAGTGAACACGATCTCGCGCCGCGTGCCTTCGATGTTGCGGCAGAACCAGCGCATCTGCGCTGCGGCGACCCAGGCCCAGCCGATGATGGTAATGATCGAAATCGCGAACAGCAGATTCCAGCCGATATAGGCCCACACCGAGCCGGTGAAGCTCAAGCCCAGCGGCTGCCCGTTGGAGGCGAGGTTCGCGATCATCCATTTGATCAGCAGCCAGTAGAGCACGATCTGCACGACGAACAGCAGGTTGCTCAGGATCTCGCTGCCGACGAAGCTGAGGGCGATCGCCAGACCGATGAAGCCGAAGAACCAGGGCACCAGCGTCATCGCGCTGCCGGTGAAGCTGAGATTGGGTCGTCCCGGGACTTTGAAGCAGGGCACGATCCAGTTGGTGTACCAGACGAACAGCCACGGCACCGGGATGATGAAGCACGAGCCGATCACCAGCACGAGCGTGCGCCAGGTGAACTCGAGGATGCCGAAATCGACGGCCAGCGATCCACCGCTTCCGCCGCCGGCATAGCCACCGGCACCCATCATCGGCGGGCCGCCCGCCGGCATCATCGGCGGCGCGCCGCCGCCCCCGACCAGGCCGGGAATTTCGGCGGCCTTCTGCCAGCCGGCCATGCCCTCGGTCCACACCAGCGTGTCCGGGCGCACCACCCCTTGGGCGACGAGATCGCGGAATTGCCCTTCCGGAAAGGGCCCCTGCTGCTTGCCCTCGGATGCGTAGAACCAACTCGCCATGAAGCGTCCCCCTCAAAATACTTATGTCCCGCCTGGCAGGCCCGGGTTCACCGCATCCATGCCAAAAATGCATTGTGAAGGATGAACACTTGCCCTGTACAGAGGCGGCCATTCACATGACCGCCCTTGGCCAATCGTTTTTCCGCTTCAACCTGCAAGTTTTTTGTGCCATTTGCCCGGAAAGATGCCAGATTGACGCAGCGCCGGGGACATACGGCGCGCCGCACCCCGGGGAATAGGCCTGACCATGAAACTCGTCGTCGCGATCATCAAACCCTTCAAGCTCGACGAGGTCCGCCAGGCCCTGACGGCGATCGGCGTCCACGGCATGACCGTGACTGAGGTGAAGGGCTATGGCCGCCAGAAAGGCCACACCGAGATTTATCGCGGCGCCGAATATGTCGTGAACTTCCTGCCCAAGCTACGGATCGAGATCGCGGTCGCCTCCGACATCGCCGACAAGGCCGTGGGTGTGATCACCGCCTCCGCGCGCACCGGGCAGATCGGCGACGGCAAGATCTTCGTGACGCCGATCGATCACGCGCTGCGCATCCGCACCGGCGAAACCGACAGCGACGCGCTCTAGGATTTTGGCTTGACGCGTCTTCTTCGCGCGAACCGGGATCCATTTCGCGCGAGAACGCTCTGATATTGCTTCTTCGATCGCACCGGGCAACGACGCCAAAGGTGCGACGCCAATTGATGCCGGGGGGAACGATATGGCGGGATGTTTGCGCCGCGCAGCTGCAATGGCTGCGCCGATCGGAATTGTGCTGCTCATGGCCGCGCCGGCGCAAGCCGCGGCAAGCGAGATCAACGCCGCCGACACCGCCTGGATGACCGTCGCCACCGCGCTGGTGCTGATGATGACGATCCCGGGCCTTGCGCTGTTCTATGCCGGCATGGTGCGCAAGAAGAACGTGCTCGCCACCATGGCGCAGAGCCTCGCCGCGGTCGCGCTGATCTCCATTCTCTGGGTCGCGTTCGGCTATTCGCTGTGCTTCGTCGGCGATGGCCCGTGGATCGGCACGCTCGACCGCTGGTTTCTCGCCGGCATGACCATGGACAGCGTCAATCCGGCGGCGAAGACCATCCCGGAAGCGCTGTTCATGCTGTACCAGATGACCTTTGCCATCATCACGGTGGCGCTGGTCGCGGGCTCGGTCGCCGACCGGATGCGGTTCTCCGCCTATCTCCTGTTCTCCGTCGCCTGGTTCATCTTCGTCTACATTCCGCTGGCGCATTGGGTGTGGGGCGGCGGCTTCCTCAGCAGCATGGGCGTGCTCGATTTCGCCGGCGGCCTCGTGGTGCACCTGTCGGCGGGCACCGGCGGCCTCGTTGCGGCGAGGGTGATGGGGCGCCGTCACGGCTACGGCAGCGAAAATCTCTCGCCGTTCGATCTTTCGCTTGCGGTGATGGGCACCGGCCTGTTGTGGGTCGGCTGGTTCGGCTTCAACGGCGGCTCGGCGGGCGCGGCCAATTCACGCGCGGTGATGGCGATCATCGCGACGCACCTCGCCGCCTGCGCCGGCGCGCTGACCTGGGGCGCGATCGAATGGTCGACGCGGCGCAAGCCCTCCGTGCTCGGCATGATCTCCGGCGCGGTGGCCGGGCTCGGCACCATCACGCCGGCCTCCGGATTCGTGGCGCCCTGGCACGGCATCGTCATCGGCATCATTGCCGGCGCGGTCTGCTATTGGGCCTGCACCTGGCTGAAGCACCGCTTCAACTATGACGATTCCCTGGACGTGTTCGGCGTCCACGGCATCGGCGGCCTGACCGGGACCCTGCTCGCCGGCGTGTTCGCAACCAGCGCCATCGGCGGCACCGCCGGCCTTTTCGAGGGCAATCCGCAGCAATTGCTGATCCAGCTCTATGGGATCGCCATCACCTTCGTCTGGTCGGCAGGCGTGAGCTTCATCCTGCTCAAGCTGGTCGGCCTGTTCGTGCCCTTGCGCGTATCCCGTGAGCAGGAACTCGAGGGGCTGGATATTTCGCAGCACGGCGAAGCCCTGCAATAAGCGCCGACGCTACAAAATTACCTTTTCGCTGCCCGACACATGAGCAACATTGTGTCGGTAGCCTGTCGTGCTCGCGTTTTAAGCAGGCATGACCACGTTTTGGGCGCGACGGAATGGCGCACCGCACTGCAATACCCGTCAAACACGAAAACCCCCGTTTTCATAGTCCGTTAGGCAACACGCCTGATCTGGCACGGCATTTGATTCTAGGGGTCCTGGCTGTGCCCGCGTAGTGAACTTCTCCCTCGTGGCGAACCAGTCGAGAACGCCCGGCCATGTCCGGACCGGGCCCAAGCGGGGATAGGACCCATGAAAATTGTTATGGCGATCATTAAGCCATTCAAGCTGGAAGAAGTCCGTGACGCCCTGACCGCCATCGGCGTTCATGGTCTCACGGTGACGGAAGTCAAGGGATATGGCCGCCAGAAGGGCCATACGGAAATCTATCGCGGCGCCGAATATGCCGTGAGCTTCCTGCCCAAGATCAAGATCGAGGTCGCTGTCGCCTCCGACCAGGTCGACAAGACCATCGACGCCATCACGTCCGCCGCGAAAACCGGACAGATCGGCGACGGCAAGATCTTCGTCATCAACCTCGACCACGCGGTGCGCATCCGCACCGGCGAGGCCGATGCCGCGGCCCTCTGATTTCGCGCTCAACCTTATCCAAGCAGGAGTGAATATTATGACGTTCAAGCGTCCCTATGGCGCGGGATTGGCGGCTCTCGCAGTCGGCCTGTTCGCTGCGACCGCAGCCTACGCCGAGCCAACAATCAACAAGGGAGACAACGCCTGGATGATGACATCGACAGTGCTGGTGCTGTTGATGACGATCCCCGGCCTCGCCCTGTTCTACGGCGGTCTCGTCCGCTCCAAGAACATGCTCTCCGTCCTGATGCAGGTGTTCTACACCGTCTGCGTCGTCACCGTGATCTGGGCCGTGTACGGCTACAGCCTCACCTTCACCGGCGGCTCGGACTTCATCGGCGGCTTCTCCAAGGCCTTCATGATGGGCGTCACCACCGACACCAAGGCGGCGACCTTCTCGGTCGACGCCAACATCTCGGAGCTCATCTATGTGTGCTTCCAGATGACCTTCGCGGCGATCACGCCCGCCCTCATCGTCGGCGCCTTCGCCGAGCGCATGAAGTTCGCGGCGATCGCGCTGTTCGTCCCGCTCTGGGTCACGCTGGTGTATTTCCCGATCGCGCACATGGTCTGGTACTGGCAGGGTCCGGATCTGATCCAGGACGCGGCCAAGGCGCTCGCTGCGGCCACTGACGCGGCGGCCAAGACCGCGGCGCAGGCCAAACTCGACGAGCTCAATGCCGACGCCGGCTGGATCTTCAAGATGGGCGCGATCGACTTCGCCGGCGGCACCGTGGTGCACATCAACGCCGGCATCGCGGGCCTCGTCGGCGCTCTCCTGATCGGCAAGCGCGTCGGTTACGGCAAGGAGCTGATGGCCCCGCACTCGCTGACCATGTCGATGATCGGCGCCTCGCTGCTCTGGGTCGGCTGGTTCGGCTTCAACGCCGGCTCCAACCTCGAAGCCAGCGGCGGCGCTGCCCTCGCCATGACCAACTCCTTCGTCGCCACCGCGGCCGCCGCGCTGTCGTGGATGTTCGCGGAGTGGATCATCAAGGGTCATCCCTCGGTGCTCGGCGTCATCTCCGGTGCCGTCGCAGGCCTCGTGGCCGTCACCCCTGCCGCCGGCTTCTCCGGTGTCATGGGCGCGATCGTCCTCGGTCTCGTGGTCGGCGTGGTCTGCCTGTTCTTCTGCACCGTCGTGAAGAACGCGCTCGGCTATGACGACAGCCTCGACGTGTTCGGCGTGCACTGCGTCGGCGGCATCGTCGGCGCCATCGGCACCGGCATTCTCGTCAACCCCGCCCTCGGCGGCGCCGGCATCGTCGACTACACCGCGATCCCGCCCAAGGTTGCCGATTACGACTTCGCCGTGCAGATGCTGGCGCAGATCAAGGCCGTCGTCACCACGCTGGTGTGGTCGGGCGTCGGCTCGGCGATCCTCTACAAGGTCGTCGACGTGATCGTCGGTCTGCGCACCAATGTCGAAAGCGAGCGTGAAGGTCTCGACATCACCGAGCACACCGAGCGCGCCTACAACATGTAACTCCTCCCGGGCGCGGCTCCTTCGGGGATCGCGCCCCGACCTACGGTTCGGGCACATACCCGGCAATGCCCTGACCGTTGAGGGGCTCCAGCGCAAGCTGGAGCCCCTTTCTTTTGGTCAGGCGTGCCGAAGAAAAGGATTGCGATTCCGCGCCGCCGGCGCAGAAATATCGACCACAAGAAACAACAATCGGGGAGGTCGTCATGCGTTTGGAAGGCGGATGCTATTGCGGCGAAGTGCGCTACGTGGCCGAGGGCGATCCGATGATGCAGGCCCAGTGTCATTGCCGCGAGTGCCAGTACATCTCGGGCGGCGCGCCCAACACCTTCATCGCGATGCCGGCAGCCGGCTTCACCTACATCCTGGGGCAGCCCAGGCAGTTCACCCGCAAGGACCTCGAACGCGCCGTCACGCGCGAATTCTGCGCCGAATGCGGCACCCATCTGGTGACCAAGGTCCCGGGCCTGCCGGCCGCGGTCGTCAAGGTCGGCACGCTGGACGAACCAAAGCAGTTCCAGCCGCAGATGGCGATCTACACCTGCGACATGCAGGAATTTCACGCGATCCCGGCAGGCATGAAGACGTTCGAGAAGCTGCCGGGGCGTTGAGGCCGCGATGACGGAGCTCTCCCTCTCCCGCTTGCGGGAGAGGGCCGGGGAGAGGGTGTCTGAACACTGGGACAGTCCCTATGCGGAAAGAACCCTCACCCGCGCCTTCGGCGCGACCTCTCCCGCAAGCGGGAGCGGTGAGCAACCAGCCCCAACGGCAGCCGCATCCCGTTGTTATCCGGCCTTAATATTCCTGCTCTGGACGGAGGCGGCGGCCGATGGTTAATCGCGTCTTAACCTCGCCCTATCTATGGTGAACTGAACCGCTTCCCGCCGGCGCCGTGGTGCGCGACCGGCCGTTCCAAGAGTACTGGCGCCCAGAATGGTCATGACCGCTTCATCCCGCGCGCCGCAGGCCGGTGGAAGCCCCAACGAACGCTCGCCCTTCGTCCGGCTGAACGAGCTGCTGGCGCCGCATCAGCCCGGCAAGCCCTTGATTTCGCTCGCGGTCGGCGAACCGCAGCACCCCGTGCCTGATTTCGTTGGCCCGGTGCTGGCCAAGCATATCGCCGATTTCGGCCGCTACCCGATGAACCAGGGCACCGAGCCGTTCCGCCAGGCCGCCAGCACCTGGCTGTCGTCGCGCTTCAAGCTGCCGCGGCCGCTCGACCCCAAAGCCGAGATTCTCGTCCTCAATGGCAGCCGCGAGGGGCTATTCCTCGCCGCGATCGCAGCGGCGCGCTATGTCGGTCCGCGCCCCGGCAAGCCCGCCATCCTGATGCCGAACCCGTTCTATCCGGTCTATGGCGCCGGCGCCCTGGCTGCAGCCTGCGAGCCGGTCTATCTGCCGACCACGATCGACAACGGCTTCCTGCCCGATCTCGATGCCATCGACGAGGCGACGCTGGCGCGCACCGTGGCGTTCTACCTGGCCTCGCCGGCCAACCCTCAGGGCTCGGTCGCCTCGCGCGATTACTTCACGCGGTTGAAACGCCTCGCCGACCGCTACGGCTTCATGATCCTCAGCGACGAGTGCTATTCGGAGATCTATACCCGCGAAGCACCGGGCAGCGCGCTCGAATGTGCCGGCCCCGATTTCACCCGCGTGGCCGCGTTCCAATCGTTGTCGAAACGCTCGAACCTGCCGGGCCTGCGCGTCGGCTTCGCCGCCGGCGACAAGACGTTCATCGGCATGTTCCTGGAGCTGCGCAACATCGCCGCGCCGCAGGTGCCGGTGCCGCTCCAGCATGTCGCGACGTTTGCCTACGGCGACGAGGCGCATGTCGAAGAGAACCGCAGGCTCTACCGGATCAAGTTCGACCTCGCCGACCAGATCATCGGCAACCGTTACTTCTATCGCCGCCCCGATGCCGGCTTCTGCGTCTGGCTCAATACGTCCGCGATCGGCGACGACGTGGCCGTGACGCTCAAGCTTTTCCGGGAAGCCGGCGTGCGCGTGGTGCCCGGCAGCTTCCTGGCGCGGCAGCAGCCTGACGGATTCAATCCCGGCGCAGGCTACATTCGCCTCGCACTGGTGCAGGACAGCGAGACCACGGCGCAGGCGCTGCATCGCCTGGTCGAGACTCTGGGTTAGGCGGGCCCATGAGCATGTCGGCAATCGAACGCGTCATTCCACTGGTCGGCCATCTGCCGCCATCGATCCGCGAGGGTCTGGCGCGGCGCATGCGCGAGCTCACCGGCCTCGGCCTGATTGGGCTGGCGGGCGTTGCCTCGGCCGCGCTGATGACCTGGTCGGTGCAGGATCCCAGCCTCAGCCACGCCACCTCGCGGCCGATCCGCAACATCCTCGGCTATGCCGGCGCGATCGGCGCCGATCTTGCGATGCAGATCCTCGGGCTCGGCGCCATCATGCTGGTCCTCACCGTCGCGGTCTGGGGCTGGCGCATGATGACGCATCGCCCGTTCGACCGCGAAGCGCTGCGGCTCGGCTCCTGGGTTCTCTGCGCGGTGCTCGCGGCGGGCTTCGTCAGCTGCTGGCCGCATGGCGGCGCATGGCCGCTGCCAACCGGCCTCGGCGGCGTGGTCGGCGACGCCCTGGTGCGCGCGCCCGCCGTGATCTTCGGGCCTGCCGGCACGATCTACCGCATCGTGCTCGGCACGATCCTGTTCGCCGCGATGGCCGCGACCTTCCTGATCGCCTGCGGTCTTGGCGCCCGTGAGCACGACGAAGAGCACAGCGAGATCGAGGACGACGACAAGCCGCTCGACGAAGACGAGGAAGGCGATCGCGGCTCGGTGTCGCTGGGCTGGCTGTTCCATGCGCTGATGAGCACCAAGGCGCGGCTGGTCTGGCTGTGTGGTGCCGCCTACCGCTCGCTGGTCTCGAGCGCACCGAAAACCAAGGCCGTGGCGTTCAGCCGCCAGGAGCCGAATCTCGGCGGCGGCCGTGCGGCGCCCCCGATCTCGCCGCAATCCGAGGACGAGGACGACGAGGATCAACACGAGGACGAGGAAGAAGAGGAGGAGGAGGAGCCGGTCGCGCGCGCCCCGCGCAAGAAGGCTGCGCCGAAGGCTCCTGCCAAGAAATCCTCCGACAAGTTCGACCTTCCCTCCGTCTCCATGCTGGCGGCGCCGAAGGCCGGCGATCGCCAGCCGCTCAGCAAGGCCGAGCTGGAGACCAATTCGCGCTCGCTCGAAGGCGTGCTGCAGGATTTCGGCGTGCGCGGCGAGATCGTCAAGGCCAATCCGGGCCCCGTCGTCACGCTGTACGAGCTGGAGCCCGCGCCCGGCATCAAATCGTCGCGCGTAATCGGGCTTGCCGACGACATCGCGCGCTCGATGAGCGCGCTGTCGGCGCGCGTCGCCGTCGTGCCGGGCCGCAACGCCATCGGCATCGAATTGCCGAACGCGCATCGCGAGAAGGTCTATTTGCGCGAACTGCTGGTCGCGAAGGAGGCCGCCGATACGGTTGCCAAGCTGCCGCTCTGCCTCGGCAAGACCATCGGCGGCGATCCCGTCATCATCGACCTCGCGCGCACGCCGCACATGCTGATCGCCGGCACCACCGGCTCGGGCAAGTCGGTCGCCATCAACACCATGATCCTCAGCCTGGTCTACCGGCTGCGCCCGGACCAGTGCCGCCTGATCATGGTCGATCCGAAGATGCTCGAGCTCTCCGTCTATGACGGCATTCCCCATCTGCTCACGCCCGTCGTGACCGACCCGAAGAAGGCGGTGGTCGCTCTGAAATGGGCCGTGCGCGAGATGGAAGAGCGCTACAAGAACATGGCCAAGCTCGGTGTGCGCAACATCGACGGCTACAACACGCGCCTGCTCGAGCTGAAGGCCAAGGGCGAGGAGCCGACGCGCACGGTGCATACCGGCTTCGACAAGGAGACCGGCAAGGCGATCTACGAGGAAGAGAAGCTCTCGCTCGACCCGCTGCCCTACATCGTCATCATCGTCGACGAAATGGCGGACCTGATGATGGTCGCCGGCAAGGACATCGAAGGCGCGGTGCAGCGCCTGGCGCAGATGGCGCGCGCCGCCGGCCTGCACGTGATCCTGGCGACGCAGCGTCCGTCGGTCGACGTCATCACCGGCACCATCAAGGCGAACTTCCCGACCCGCATCGCCTTCCAGGTGACGTCCAAGATCGACAGCCGCACGATCCTGGGCGAGATGGGCGCCGAGCAGCTGCTCGGCCAGGGCGACATGCTCTACATGGCCGGCGGCGGCCGCATCAGCCGCGTGCACGGCCCCTTTGCCTCCGACGAGGAAGTCGAGAAGGTGGTGCGTCACCTCAAGACGCAGGGGCAGCCGGAATATCTCGAGGCCGTCACCGCCGAAGAGCCGAGCGAGGACGAGGACGGCGGTGCCGTGTTCGACGCCAGCGGCATGGGCGCGGACGGCGGCGGCGATCTGTTCCAACAGGCCGTTGCGATCGTCAAACGCGACCGCAAGGCCTCGACCAGCTATATCCAGCGCCGCCTGCAAATCGGCTACAATCGCGCCGCATCGCTGATGGAGCGCATGGAACTGGAAGGCATCGTCGGACCCGCCAACCACGCCGGCAAGCGCGAGATTCTGGTCGAGGAAGAAGACAGCCATATGTGAGGCGGTCGCCTCGAAACATCATTTCACGCAAAATCGATATCTGCTTTTGCCCGAAATCACGCTAAAAGGCGCCTAGCCATACAGGACGACGCGTTGATCAGACATCCGGACATTCGATTCGCTGCCGATATCGCCGCGCGAAGCGCGCGCGTGGCCGGCGTGCTGCTCGTCGCTGCCGCGATGATGACCGCAACGTCGCTCGCGCAGTCCGTGCCGGTGCCGAAACCCGCGCCGAAGGGCCGTGATGGTTCGGGGTCCGGAGGCGGTGGTCCAGCTGTCACCGGCGCGACGCAGACGCCACCCGTTCCGGTGATCCCGGATCCGCGCCGCAACGTGCCGAGCAGCATTTTCCAGACCTTCGATGCCAACCAGAAGGCGCAGGCGGCCAAGGTCAGCGCTTATCTGTCGTCGCTGCAGACGCTGGTCGGAAATTTCGTCCAAGTCGGTCCCGACGGCAGCAAGACGCAGGGCGATTTCTATATTCAGAAGCCGGGCAAGGTGCGCTTCGAATATGATGCGCCGAGCCCGATCGACATCGTCGCCGACGGATCGTCCCTGGTGGTGCGCGATCGCAAGCTTGCGACGCAGGACGTCTATCCGCTGTCGCAGACGCCGCTGCGCTTCCTGTTGTCCGACCGCATCGACCTGATGAAGGACACCAACGTCGTCAACGTCTCCGCCGACGACGTCTTCGTCAGCGTCACCATCGAGGAGAAGCAGGCGCTGGTCGGCACCAGTCGCTTGCTGCTGATGTTCGGCGCCAAGGACGGCCAACTCAAGCAGTGGACCGTCACCGACCCGCAGGGCTACGACACCACGATCGCGGTCTACAACCTGGATTCGAGCAAGAAGCTCGATCCCAGCATGTTCAAGATCGATTTCACCAATTACAGCACGCCGTCGCCGGGCTGAGCTCGCGTGTCCCGGACTAGCGCAGCGAAGCGCAGAGCCGGGACCCAGGATGCCGCAAGATGGGCTCCGGCTCTCCAGCGCGTCACTTCGTGCCGCGCAGCGTCCGGGGCACGCAATTCGACCGACCGTTCGCGCCCAACTCCAAAAACGCGGTGGGCACGGCGCTTTGCGCCTTTGCCCACCCTACGAGAGCTTGCTAAGACGCATTTCCCATGCGTCTTTCCCTGACAACCTGGAACATCAATTCGGTGCGGCTGCGCATCGATCTGGTCGCGAAGTTTCTTAGGAGCGCGCGGCCGGACGTGCTGTGCCTGCAGGAGACCAAGTGCATCGACGATGCCTTTCCGCTGAAGCGCTTCAAGCGGCTTGGCTATGAGCACGTCGCGCTGAACGGACAGAAGGGCTATCACGGCGTCGCCATCGTCTCGAAGATCCCGTTCGACTCGAAGGACATCCGCACCTTCTGCGACAAAGTGGATTCGCGCCATATCTCGGTGTCGTTCGGCGAGAAGGCCAATATCGCAAAGCCGCTGGTGCTGCATAATTTCTACGTGCCCGCCGGCGGCGACATCCCCGATCCCGCGCTGAACGAGAAGTTCGACCACAAGCTCCGCTTCCTCGACGAGATGAAGGCGTGCGAGCCGCTGCATCCGCGCGGTGAAGACCGCCACATCCTGGTCGGCGATCTCAACGTCGCCCCGCACGAGAACGACGTGTGGTCGCACAAGCAGCTCTTGAAGGTGGTCTCGCATACGCCGGTGGAAACCGAGAAGCTCAAGGCCGCACTCGAAGCCGGCGAATGGGTCGACGTCGCGCGCGACCGCATTCCGATGTCGGAGAAAGTCTATACCTGGTGGAGCTACCGCTCGCCCGACTGGACCGTAGGCGACCGCGGCCGCAGGCTCGACCACATCTGGGTCTCGCGCGCGTTGAAGGACGCGGTCAGCGATTTCAAGATCCTGCGCGATGCGCGGAGCTGGGAGCGGCCGTCGGACCACGTGCCCGTGACGGTGACGCTGGAGGTTTAGCCTTCCGTCATTCCGGGGCGATGCGCAGCATCGAACCCGGAATCCATCGGGCCGCAGAAGCGTTGGATGAATGGATTCTCAGGTGCGCAATTGCGCACCATAGTTCGCGCTATGCGCGCCCCGGAATGACGGATGGAGAGAGCTACGACGTCAGCTTGGCGCCTGCCATCAATATGTCGCTGGCGATCTGGCTGGAGCGCACCGCGAATTCGTCGCGCAGGCGCACGGCGGCGGCGGGGTCGCTTTCCAGCACGCGCTGGAACAGGCTGCGGGCGACACGGATGACGGAGGAATGCTCCAGCGCGATCGCGCTCGACGGCCGCTTCATGGGCACCACCAGCGCGAGCTCGCCGATCAGCGCGCCGGGACCGGCGATCATCTCGGCGCCGGCGCCGTCCTCGACCCGGAAAGCGCCGCGCTGGACCACAAAGCCGGCATCGGCGTCATCGCCGAGATTGAACAGGGTGTCGCCGCGGACGAAGTCGCGCTGCTCGGAGCCGATCGCCAGCATGCGCAACGAGGCGTCGCCCAACAGGCGCAGTGTCGGGACCCGCTCGAGAAGCGCTACGTCGTCGTCGATCGACATTCAGATCCGAGGCTCAAGGGCATGCGATCTCAAACGATTCGCACGCCCTTCGAGCGTATCACGGCACCAGCTTGTAGCCACCGGCTTCCGTCACCAGGATTTCCGGGTTGGCGGCATCCTTCTCGATCTTCTGGCGCAGGCGGTAGATGTGGGTCTCCAGCGTGTGGGTGGTGACGCCGGAATTATAGCCCCAGACCTCCTGGAGCAGGGTCTCGCGCGAGACCGGCATCTGGCCGGCCCGGTAGAGGAAGCGGAGGATGGCGGTTTCCTTCTCCGTCAGCCGGACCTTGCGCGCATTGGCCGCGGTGAGCATTTTCGAGCCGGGACGGAAGGAATAAGGGCCGACCGAGAACACCGCGTCCTCGCTGGCCTCGTGCTGGCGGAGCTGGGCGCGGATGCGGGCCAGCAGGACGGCGAAGCGGAAGGGCTTGGCCACATAATCGTTGGCGCCGGATTCCAGCCCCAAAATCGTATCGGAATCGGTGTCGTGCCCGGTCAGCATGATGATCGGGGCCTTGAAGCCGCCCTTGCGCAAGGAGCGGACCACCTCACGGCCGTCGGTGTCGGGCAGGCCGACATCCATCAGAACGAGATCGGGGGCATTGGCCTTGGCGGCGCTCGCGCCCTTCGCGCCGGTATCGACGGCGGAGGCTTCGAATTCTTCGTGTAGCGATAATTGCTCCACCAACGTATCGCGCAGATCGGTATCGTCATCCACGATGAGGATCTTGCGGGCATTGGCCATAGGGGGTCATCCTTTTGGGGTCCGGCTCGGCGCGCATCCATGCCGCACCCAGCCGTGAGGGGAAGTTTAGGGGTCTCTGTTGTTATTGTTGTTCGTGTTGAAGTAGTGGGCTGTCACCGATTCACAAGCCAGAACCACTCTAACCCAGAATAGCAGGGCGTTTTGATGAATGTCCTGTAATGAATTCGACATTGCACGTTCACATGAAAAATAGAGCTGCTTCAGTCGGTTACACCATGAATCGAAGTGCCGGACCGCTTCGAACGATCCGCGTTAAGCCTGCCGCCGGCAATCCCAGGCGAGGCTGGCTGACGGCGGGATCGCTGACCATCCCGGTTGCGCTGGGGCGGGGCGGCATCCTCGCCAACAAGCGCGAGGGCGACGGCGGCACCCCCAGAGGCAGCTTCCGCCCCCGGCGATTGTGGTGGCGGGGCGACCGCCACAGCCGCCCGCAGAGCTTCCTGCCGGCCCGGATCATCACCGGCGAAGACGCCTGGTGCGAGGATCCCCGAGACCGCCATTACAACCAGGGGATCCGGCTGAGCGAGGGGCAGGGCGGCGACCGGCTCAAGCGCGCCGACCATCTCTATGACTTCATCGTCGAAATCGACCACAACACGCGGCCACGGATCGCCGGCCGTGGCAGCGCGGTATTCCTGCACTTGGCCCGCGACAATTTCGGTCCGACCGCGGGCTGCGTCTCGATGACGAAATCGGCGATGCTGCAATTGCTGCGGCGCCTGGGCCCGCGGACGAGAATCATCATCGGGTGAGACAGATGCTCGACAAGGATCAGATCGCGGCGGCTTCGCGCATGCTCGTTCAGCATTGGCGCGACGGCTCCAAGCTTGACGCGCTGGAGGCGGATTTGCGGCCGCAGAGCCGCACTGAGGGCTACGCCATCCAGGCTGCGCTCGAAACCCAGCCGCTTGGACAGCTGTTCGGCTGGAAGATCGCCGCCACCAGCATATCAGGACAGAAGCACATCAATGTCACGGGACCGCTGGCCGGCCGCATCATGAGCGACACGGTCATCGCCGACGGCGGGACCGCGTCGATGAAGGGCAACGAGATGCGCGTCGGCGAGCCTGAATTCGCCTTCCGGATGGGACGTGATCTGCCCCCGCGCGCAGCGTCGTATACGATCGACGAGGTGCTGGCGGCCGTCGACAGCTTCCATCCCGCGATCGAGATTCCGGACTCGCGCTTTGCCGATTTCGTCCGAGCCGGCGAGGCGCAGCTGATCGCCGACAATGCCTGCGCGCATTTGTTCGTGCTCGGCGCGGCGACGCCTGCAGATTGGCGTGCGATGGATCTCGTCGAGGAGCGGCCAACGATCACGCTGCGCGGCGAGCGCTATGTCGGCCACGGCAGGAACGTGCTCGGCGATCCCCGCGCCGCACTCGCCTGGCTTGCCAATGAGCTCTCCGGGCTCGGCATCACCTTGCGGGCAGGGCAGGTGGTGACCACCGGCACCTGCCATCCGCCGCTGCCGATCGCGGCCGGCGATCATGTTGCCGTGGACTTCGGGGTGCTGGGCAAGGTGTCGGTGGGGTTCGTGTAGTCAGCTCCGCCGTCATTGCGAGGAGCCCTTGCGACGAAGCAATCCAGACTACCTTCGCGGAAAGATCCTGGATTGCTTCGCTACGCTCGCAATGACGAACTCAAGAACTCGGTTGGGCACGGCCCTCGCCAACGACACTCACCGATGCCCGAAGATCGCGCTCCCGACACGCACATGGGTGGCACCCAGCATGATCGCGGTCGCAAAATCCGCGCTCATGCCCATCGAGAGATTCGTCAATCCGTTGCGCGCGGCGATCTTAGCGGTCAGCGCGAAATGCGCCGCCGGCGGTTCGTCGACCGGCGGGATGCACATCAACCCGGAGATCGTCAGCCCATAGGTGTTGCGGCAGCTGGCGAGGAAGGCGTCGGCCTCGCCCGGCGCGACGCCGGCCTTCTGCGGCTCTTCGCCGGTGTTGATCTGGACGAAGAGCTGCGGGTGCTTGTTCTGGGATTCGATTTCCTTGGCTAACGCTTGGCAAATGCTCGGACGGTCCACCGAGTGGATGGCATCGAACAACGCGACCGCCTCTTTCGCCTTGTTGGATTGCAGCGGTCCGATCAGATGCAGCGCGATGCCGGGGTAAACCGATGTTAATGCGGGCCACTTGCCTTTGGCCTCCTGCACCCGATTCTCGCCGAATACACGCTGTCCGGCCTCGATGACCGGAACAATGGCATCCGCGGCGAAAGTCTTCGACACGGCAATCAGCGTCACGGAGGCGCGGTCGCGCCGCGCATCCTTGCAGGCGCGGGCGATTTCGGCTTCGACCGCGGCGAGCGCGTTTGGTGAATGGCCGGTTACCGGCGCGGCGTTGGCTTCTGTCATGACGTCGATTGGCTATAGTTCTAACCGAGGTAAGTCCAATTTTACCGAGTTCAAGAAAGAGTTTTTGAACCCTTCGCTTTACCTTGCCCTGCGGGGTGGGTAACGAAGATGACAAGCATTAGTCTCAACCGCAAGCGAGCGAAACTCAAGCAGGTTCTCGGAATCCGGGCGCGGCTCGCGCTGCTCGCGGTGATCCTGGTGGCGCCCTTGATGTTCGAGCGGATCCGCTCGCTCGAAGACACCCGCGCGCGGCAGATCGCGCAGGCCACGGTTGAATTCACCACCATCGCAAGACACAGCGCCGACGCGCAACGCGAGGTGATCTCCTCGGTCGAGACCATCCTGAAAGCGGAAGCTTTCATCCGCGCCTCCGCCGGCGGCGTCAGCAAGAGCTGCGACGTGCTGCGCGCGAGCTTGCCGTCGAACCTGCCCTGGATCCGCACGCTCTTGATCGCGGGCCAGGACGGACGCATCCAATGCGCCACCAACAACACCTATGTCGGCCTCGACCTCAGCGACCGGCCCTATTTTCAGCAGGCCCAGGAGAGCGGCCGCTTCGTGCTGAGCGACTTCATCCTGTCGCGGCCGGTCCAGACGCCGACCGTCATGGCAGTCTACCCGGTGTCCGTGTTCAGCGGTGTCGCCGACGCCGTCGTGCTCGCCACGGTCAACCTCGACTGGATGTCGAAGGTGATGAACAACCTCGGCAGCCGCGCCGGCATCACCGCTGTGCTGGTCGACAGCGCAGGCACCGTGCTGGCCGCTCCGGCCGATCAGCACGGCGTGATCGGCCGTCCCCTCGACAGCATGCCGCTGATGGCGGCCATCGCCGACCGGGCGCTGCGGTCGGACCAGGACGAGGGCTCACTGTCCTTCCTCGCCGCCGACGGCTCGCGCCGCGCGGTCAGCTACATCCGCATCGCCGGCACCAACGCCCGCCTGATCGCCAGCATCGACGAAGACAAGGTCTCCGCGGCGGTCAGCCGCGACATCCGCACCGCCTATCTCCAGCTCGCTTTCGTCGTCGTGTTCGTCCTGCTCGGCGCACTGATCGCTGCCGAAAAGCTCGTCATCAAGCCGATCGAGATGCTGGTCGACATGGCCAAGCGCCTCGGCGAGGGCGATCTGTCGGCCCGCGCGGCGCGCAATCGCCTGCCGGCCGAGTTCGTACCGCTGGCCCGCGCCTTCAACGCGATGGCCGCGCAACTGAGCCAGCGCGAACGCGAGCTGATCGCGAGCAACGACCGGCTGACGGTGATGGCCTCTATCGACATGTTGTCCGGCCTCGCCAACCGCCGCGGCTTCCAGAGCCGGCTCGACTTCGAATGGATGCGCGCGCAGCAATATGGCAGCGACCTCGCGCTGCTGATGATCGACGTCGATCATTTCAAGCTGTTCAACGACACCTATGGTCATCTCGAAGGCGATTCCTGCCTGACCAGGCTCGGCGAATCGCTGTCCGGCATCGCCGCCGACACGATGGGCTTCGCGGCACGCTATGGCGGCGAAGAATTCTGCCTGTTGCTGCCGAACACCGATGTAACTCGCGCCGTGGCGATCGGCGAGCAGGTGCGCGCGACGGTGCTGAAGCTGTGCCTGCCGCACATCACCTCAGCCCATATGATCGTCACCGTCTCGATCGGCGTTGCCGCGACAAAGCCGAACGAAAGCCTGCGTCCCGGCGACCTGATCGAAGCCGCCGACGCCGCGCTCTATGCCGCCAAGCACCGCGGCCGCAACAATGTCGTCGAGCACGGCATCCAGGCGATCGAGAGCGGCACGCCTGACATGATGATGGCGGCCAGCGCCTAGCGGGCCGTTGCTTCACCTCGCCCCGCTTGCGGGGAGAGGGAGCGCACCGTCATCGTCTCGCCCGAACCTAGCCCGCAGCGCCCGTGCGATCGAGCTCGGCTTCCGTCACCACGCGGTTGCGGCCGCTGCCCTTGGCGAGATAGAGCGCGCGGTCGCAGCGCTCGATGAGATCGGTGATCGCTTCGCCGGGCCGGTACTGCGCCACGCCGATCGACACGCTGATATTGGGCAGGGTCTCGCCGGTCGAGCGGCGCGTGATCTTGCATTCGGCGAGCCCGCGCCTGATGCGCTCGGCGATCTCGGCGCAATCGGCGAGATCGGCGGCCGGCAGCACCGCGATCAGCTCCTCGCCACCATAGCGGGCCGGCAGATCCTGCGGGCGAACCTTCTCGCGCAACACCTTCGCCATCAGGCGCAGCACCTGGTCGCCGACGCCGTGGCCGAAATTGTCGTTGAAAGACTTGAAGTGGTCGATGTCGAGCATCAGCACGCTGAGCGGCTCGCCCCAATCCGCGGTCGCCTGCGCCTTGTGCAGGAATTCATCGAGCGCCCGCCGATTCGCGAGGCCCGTCAGCGTATCGGTCCGCGCGCGCTGCTCGGACCTCGTGAGCGAATCCCTGATGAGGTCGAGCTCGCGGGTCTTCTCCGCAAAGCCGGCCTCGAGCTGGGTCGCCTTCGTGGCGGCCCGGGCCAGCTCGTTCATGAGCTGGGCGACCAGCGCCTTCGGATCGACGCCCGCCTTGCCCTGGTCCGCCACCTCGCTGATGGCCCGCATCTGCGAATGGTTGTCAGCGATCGCGGTCGCCAGGAATTCCCTCGCCGTACCCATGAGCGCATGCAGCCGCTCGGAGGTATCGACGGCGACGGCGCTCACCTGGGGTGCGACATAGGTCTCGAACAGGTCCTGATTGGTTCGGGCGTCAAACGGACGATTGTGGTCGATCAGAAGATCGATCGCGTTGCGCAGATCGTCATGGCCACCCGCGAAATATTGGTACCAGACCGCAAAATTAGCCGGCGTCGGCGCAATCCGCTGTTCGGCCATGCTGCGCACCGCCCGTCCGGCGATGGAGGCGGCATAGTCGTAATCGGGTTCGTCGAAGCTTGAATCCATCGCGGCCGGTCCTGTCGGGTCGCAAAATGGCATCGAGCCCTTAATCGCGCCCCAACGTCGATCCTCGTAGTTATGCGGAGACGGCGGTGATAGTTCCACATCGCGGCAACCCATTGACCCCTTGAGGACTTCTATGGCCTAGTCCGCCGTCTTGAGACGGCCGGACCCACAAAAACCCCAACGATTCCATGACCTCCGAACGCTACAACGCCCGCGACGCCGAACCGCGCTGGCAACGCCTCTGGGACGAGCAGGCGATCTTCGTCTCCAAGAACGATGATTCGCGGCCGAAATATTATGTGCTCGAGATGTTCCCCTACCCGTCCGGGCGCATCCATATCGGCCATGTCCGGAATTACACGCTCGGCGACGTGCTGGCCCGCTTCATGCGCGCCAAGGGGTTCAACGTGCTGCATCCGATGGGTTGGGACGCCTTCGGCCTGCCGGCCGAGAATGCCGCGATCGAACGCAAGGTCGCGCCGAAGGCCTGGACCTACGACAACATCGCCGCGATGAAAAAGCAGCTCCGCTCGATCGGGCTGTCGCTGGACTGGAGCCGCGAATTCGCGACCTGTGACCCCAGCTATTACAAGCACCAGCAGAAGATGTTTCTGGACATGCTCGCCGCCGGCCTTGCCGAGCGAGAGAAGCGCAAGCTGAACTGGGATCCAGTCGACATGACCGTGCTCGCCAACGAGCAGGTCATCGATGGCCGCGGCTGGCGCTCAGGTGCGATCGTCGAGCAGCGCGAGATGAGCCAGTGGGTCTTCAAGATCACGAAGTACTCGCAGGAACTGCTGTCGGCACTGGATGGTCTGGACCGCTGGCCCGACAAGGTGCGCCTGATGCAGCGCAACTGGATCGGCCGCTCCGAGGGCCTCTTGATCCGTTTCGCGCTGGACGCAGCGACGACGCCCGCCGGCGAGACCGAGCTGAAGATCTTCACCACGCGCCCCGACACGCTGTTCGGCGCAAAATTCATGGCGATCTCGGCGGATCATCCGCTGGCGCAGGCGGCGGCTGCGAAAAACCCTGAACTCGCGGAGTTCATCTCCGACATCAAGAAAATCGGCACTGCACAGTCGATCATCGACACCGCGGAGAAGCAGGGATTCGACACCGGCATCCGCGCGGTGCATCCGTTCGACCCGAGCTGGAAGCTGCCGGTCTATGTCGCCAATTTCGTGCTGATGGAATACGGCACCGGCGCCATCTTCGGCTGCCCGGCGCACGACCAGCGCGACCTCGATTTCGTCAACAAGTACAATCTCGGCAACACGCCCGTGGTGTGTCCGGAGGGCCAGGACCCGAAATCGTTCGTCATCACCGACACCGCCTATGACGGCGACGGCCGCATGATCAATTCGCGCTTCCTCGACGGCATGACGATCGATGCAGCGAAGGAGGAGGTCGCAAAGCGGTTGGAGGGCGAGTTGCGCGGCAACGCGCCGGTCGGCGAGCGCCAAGTCAATTTCCGCCTGCGCGACTGGGGCATTTCGCGCCAGCGTTATTGGGGCTGCCCGATCCCCGTCATCCACTGTCCCAAGTGCGATGTGGTGCCGGTTCCGGATGCCGATCTGCCGGTGGTGCTGCCGGAGGATGTGAGCTTCGACAAGCCGGGCAACGCGCTCGATCACCACCCGACGTGGAAGCACGTCACCTGCCCCAAATGCGGCGGCAAAGCCCAGCGCGAAACCGACACCATGGACACCTTCGTGGATTCGTCCTGGTATTTTGCGCGCTTCACCGATCCCTGGAACGAGAACGCGCCGACGACGCCCGCGGTCGCCAACCGGATGCTGCCGGTCGACCAGTATATCGGCGGCGTCGAGCACGCCATCCTGCATCTGCTATATAGCCGCTTCTTCACCCGTGCCATGAAGGCGACCGGGCACATCGCGCTGGACGAGCCGTTCGCCGGCATGTTCACGCAAGGCATGGTGGTGCACGAGACCTACCAGAAGGCCGACGGTACCTATGTGCAGCCGGCCGACGTGAAGGTCGAGGTTGGCGGCAATGGGCGCCGCGCGACGCTGCTCAGCACGGGCGAGGACATCACGATCGGCCCGATCGAGAAGATGTCGAAGTCGAAGAAGAACACGGTCGACCCCGACGACATCATCGAGACCTACGGCGCCGACGTCGCCCGCTGGTTCATGTTGTCGGACTCCCCGCCCGACCGCGACGTGATCTGGAGCGACGAGCGCGTCCAGGGCGCCTCGCGCTTCGTGCAGCGGCTGTGGCGGCTGGTGAACGATTCCGTCGCGCCCGGCAAGGGTGCGCCGGCGGCCCGGCCGACCAGCTTCGGCCCGGATGCCACCCTCTTGCGCAAGGCCGCCCATGGTGCGCTGGACAAGGTCACCACCGGGATCGAGCGGCTGCACTTCAACGTCTGCCTCGCCCATATCCGCGAATTCGCCAATACCTTCTCGGAGATCCTGCAGCGTCCCGGGCAACCGTCCGCTGACCTCGCCTGGGCGATCCGGGAAGCCGGCCAGATCCTGGTCCAGCTGTTCTCCCCGATGATGCCGCACCTCGCCGAGGAGTGCTGGCAGGTTCTGGGCCAGAGCGGGCTGGTTTCCGAGGCCGATTGGCCCCAAATCGAACGCGATTTGCTGGTTGAGGACAGCGTGACCCTGGTGGTCCAGGTCAACGGCAAGAAGCGGGGTGAGGTCACAGTTGCAACAGCGGCCCAGAATCCGGAAATCGAGGCTGCCGTTTTGGCCCTCGATGCGGTAAAGCTGGCCCTGGACGGCAAGCCCGTCCGCAAGGTGATCATCGTCCCCAAGAGGATCGTAAATGTTGTCGGCTAGGATCCGCATCGCAGCCCGCTTGCTGGCGGTCGCCGCCCTGGCCGCGTTGACGGCCGGCTGCTTCCAGCCGATGTATGCCGAACGAAATGACGGCACCCCCGGCCTGCGCGAGAAGCTGATGGGCATCGAGCTGCCGCCGATCATCAAGCCCAATGCCTCCCGCGAGGCCCGCGTCGGCGTCGAGATCCGCAACGCACTCGCCTTCAAGCTTTACGGCTCGGCGACGGGCATGCCGCCGACACACCGGCTCGACATCCGCTTCACCACCAGCCGCTCCTCGCTGATCGTCAGCACCATGACGGGACTGCCGACCAGCGAAAATCTCGGCATCGACGCCCAGTACAATCTGGTCGACGTCGTAACCGGCAAGTCCGTCGTGTCCGGCTCGACCTTCTCGCGCGTGTCCTATGACATGCCGGGGTCCTATCAGCGCTTCTCCCGCACCCGCGCGGTGCGCGATGCGGAGGACCGTGCCGCCAACGAGATTGCCGAGAACATCACGACCCGGCTCGCCTCGTTCTTTACCGCGGGCACGTAATACCCCTCGCCTCATTCCGGGGCACGCGAAGCGTGAACCCGGAATCTCGATCCCCAACCTCTGGATTCCGGGTTCGCGCTGTGCGCGCCCGGAATGACAATCTGGACCATGGTCGCGCTGCGCGGAAAAGAGATCGACAGTTTCCTGGCCCGCCCCGATGCGGGCCGTCCGATCATCCTGCTCTACGGTCCCGACGCCGGCCTGGTGCGCGAGCGCGCCGATGCGTTGATCGCATCGGCGGTCGATGATCCCAACGATCCGTTCTCGCTGGTCAGGCTCGACGGCGACGAGCTTTCCGCCGAACCCTCACGCCTCGTCGACGAGGCGATGACGGTGCCGCTGTTCGGCGGCCGCCGCGCCATTCGCGTTCGCGCCGGCTCGCGCAGCTTTGCCGGCGGCATCGACACCCTGGCCGAGATGAACGTGAAGGATTGCCGCATCGTGATCGAGGCTGGCGAGCTCCGGCCGGAATCGCCGCTGCGCAAGGCCTGCGAGCGCGCCAAGACGGCTGTGGCGATCGGCTGCTATCCCGACACCGAGCGCGACCTCGCCAAGCTGATGGACGACGAGCTGCGCATCGCGAATCTGCGTATCGCGCAGGACGCCCGCGCGGCGCTGATGTCGTTCCTCGGCGGCGACCGCCAGGCCTCGCGCAACGAGCTGCGCAAGCTCACGCTCTACGCCCACGGCAAGGGAGAGGTCACGCTGGACGACGTGATGGCCGTGGTCGCCGACGCCTCCGAGCTGAAGCTCGACCCGATCGTCGACGGCGCCTTTGCCGGGCGGCCCGACATCGTCGAGACCGAGTTCGCAAAAGCCATGATCGCGGGCACCTATCCCGGCGTGATCATCTCCGCCGCGCAGCGCCAGGCTGCATGGCTGCACAAATCCGCGCTCGCCATCGCCGACGGACAGCCTGCCTCCGCCGTGCTCGATGGCGGCTTTCCGCGCCTGCATTTCTCACGAAAGCCCGCGGTCGAAACGGCGCTGCGCAATTTCAGCGTGACGAAGCTCGCCGCCGTCATCGAGCAGCTCGCGACCGCCGCGCTCGACACCCGCAAGCAATCGACGCTCGCCGCCGCCATCGCCCAGCGCACGCTGATGGCGATCGCCGCGAACGCGAAGCGGCGGGGCTGAGCCGAACTCTCTCCACGTCATTGCGAGCGCAGCGAAGCAAGTGGACAATCCGTCATCCTTCGAGGGCCGCTGAAGAAGAGGCCACCTCAGGGTGACGGGAGAGAAATCAGTGCCCGCGCCACGACACAGCGGAGTTACAGCGCGCCCTTGGCCAGCCGCTTCATCACCTCGTCGAGCTGATCGAGGTTGCGATAGTTGATCTGGACCGAGCCGCCGGGGTCGCGGTGGTTGACGGTGACCTTGAGGCCGAGCGCATCGCTGACGCGCCTCTCCAGATCAATCGTGTCGGGGTCCTTTTCCTTTCCCCCGGTCGCGCGCGCCTTTTGCGGCTTGCGTTCCGGCACGCCCTCTTCATGCGCCAGCGCTTCCGCCTGACGGACGTTGAGGCCCTCCTCAACGATGCGCTTGGCGGCGGCGAGCGGATCGGGAACGCCGATCAGCGCACGGGCGTGGCCGGCGGTCAGCTCGCCGGTTGCGATGAAGGCCTGCACCTCGGCCGGCAGTTTGGTCAGCCGCATCATGTTGGCGACGTGGCTGCGGCTCTTGCCGACGACCTTCGCGATCTCCTCCTGGCTGCGTTTGAACTCGTTGGCGAGCGCGTGATAACCCTGCGCCTCCTCCATCGGGTTGAGGTCCTCGCGCTGCACGTTCTCGACAATCGCGAACTCCAGCGCATCGCTGTCGCTGATGTCGACCGGGACGATCGGCACCTCGTGCAGGCCGGCCATCTGCGAAGCGCGCCAGCGCCGCTCGCCCGCGATGATCTCGTAGCGGTCCTGTGCGCCCTTCACCGGGCGCACCACGATCGGCTGGATCACGCCATGCTGCTTGATGGACTCGCTGAGCTCCTTCAGCTCGGCGTCCGAAAAGGTGCGGCGCGGATTGCGCGGATTGGCCTTGATGAACTCGATCGGCACCTTGCGCTGCGCGCGCGGACGGTCGACATGCTGAGCCTCGCCGCCGACGTCACCGATCAGACTTGCAAGTCCCCGGCCCAGTCGCGAACGCGCTTCATCGGCCATCGCCAGCTCCCTTGGATTCACGGTGCAGCACTCCAGAACTGAATTATCGTAGGTGGGCAAAGCGAAGCGTGCCCACCGATTGTGTATTTGGAAGATGGTGGGCACGGCGAAGACGCCTTTGCCCACCCTACGGTATCGTCAATGCGTCGTGCGCAGTTCGCGCTCGCGCTGGATCACTTCGGTGGCGAGCCGCAAGTAGGCTTCGCTGCCGACGCATTTGAGATCGTAGACCAGCACCGGCTTGCCGTAGGACGGCGCTTCGGAGATGCGCACGTTGCGCGGGATCATCGTCTTGTAGACCTTCTCGCCCATGAACTGGCGGACGTCGGCGACGACCTGGTTGGAGAGGTTGTTGCGCGAGTCGAACATGGTCAGGACGATGCCGTGGATCGACAGGTTCGGATTCAGCGTCGAGCGCACCTGCTCCACCGTCTGCAGCAATTGCGACAGGCCTTCGAGCGCGAAGAACTCGCATTGCAGCGGCACCAGGATCGCGTCGGAAGCAGCCATCGCGTTCACCGTGAGCAGGTTCAGCGAAGGCGGGCAGTCGATCAGCACATAGGTGTAGTCGGCATCCGGCGAGACGTTGTTGTTGAGCGCGCCGATGGCGTCGCGCAGCTTGAAGGCGCGCCCGGGCGTGGTGCCGAGCTCGAGCTCGAGACCGGACAGGTCCATGGTCGAGGGCGCGATATGCAGCCGCGGCACCGCGGTCGAGACCACGGCTTCGCGCAGGGCAGCTTCGCCGATCAGCACGTCGTAGGTCGAGCAGGAGCGGTTGCGGCGATCGATGCCGAGGCCGGTCGAGGCGTTGCCCTGCGGATCGAGATCGACGATCAGGACGCGCTCGCCGATCGCCGCGAGCGCCGTGCCCAGATTGATCGCTGTGGTTGTTTTTCCCACGCCGCCCTTCTGATTCGCCAGCGCCAGGATGCGCGGGTGGCCATGCGGCACCTCCGCGGTCGGCTCTTGCGTCTTGTCCTGCTGCGGCTCGTCAATCACGGTCATCGAAATTTCCCCACTCAAGCCCTGAGCGCCTCAGCTGCGCCGTTCGGCGGCATTGAGCTCCACGATCCAACCGTCGCCCGTGCGGCTCTGGTGCAGCTGAGGCTCAATATTCCAATATTTAGCGGCTTCGGTCAATTCAGCCTCTACATCTTGGCCCTTGAGAAACAGCGCCTTCGCGCCTTGGCGCATCAGCGGCTCCGCAAAGCCGATGAGCTGGTGTAGCGGAGCCAGCGCACGCGCGGTCACGCAATCGACCGGGCCGGTGATTCTATCCACATTATCCCCGATCTCAGCGAGATGTACGACTCCCGGCGATGTGGTGATGCGAACGGCTTCGCGCAGGAATGCCGCCTTCTTGGCGATCCGCTCGACGAGATGGACGCTGGCACCCGGGATCCCCGCCATGGCGCAGGCCAGGACGACACCGGGAAAGCCGCCGCCGCTGCCGAGGTCGGCCCAGCGTTTTGCCGTGGGCGCGAGGTCGATGAGCTGGAGCGAGTCCGCGATGTGCCGGGTCCAAAGGTGCGGCAAGGTCGAGGGCGCGACCAGATTGGTCTTGGCCTGCCACTCCCGCAACAGCGCGATGTAGCGATCGAGCCGCGCCTCCGTTTCATGTGAAACGGGCGCGAGCTTCAGGGCTGCGCGCTTGTCTGCGGCGATGATGGAATCCAGCGTCTCATCGTCGGCGCCGGCCTTGTCGATTTTCGGTTTGGCCGGCACGGGGTCCGATCGGCGACCCGCGCCCTCACCCGTAATGGGTCGTCGTGATAGCGGTCTGTCCCCGCCCGGTCCGCGTTGTTTCACGTGAAACGCCTATACGATTGGCTTATGCAATGGCTCTGGAGCTCTTCCGTGCCTCACGGCGGAGATAGGCCGCGAGGATGCCGAGCGCCGCCGGTGTCATGCCGTCGATCCGGCCCGCCTGGCCGACGGTGAATGGCCGCGCTTTCTCCAGCTTGGCCCGGACCTCGTTGGAAAGACCCGGGACGAGGCTGTAATCGACTTCTGACAGCACCATCCCCTCGTCGCGCCGGAAGGCCTCGACGTCGGCGCTCTGGCGCTCGAGATAGACGTCGTACTTGGCGTCGATCTCAAGATGGGTCGCGATCACTGGATCGATCTCCGCAAGCTCCGGCCAGATCGCCCGGACCTGACTCCAGCCGATCTCCGGATAGGCCATCAGCTCGAAGGCCGACCGGCGCTGGCCGTCCCGGTTCAGGGACAATCCGTGCTTGATCGCCTCGTTTGGGGTGATCGTCAGCGACTTCGAGAGCGTCCGGGCCGCATTCAGGGCGTCCATCTTGGCGCGGTGGTGCAGGGTCCGGGCGCTTCCGACACATCCGAGCGCAATGCCCTTCTCCGTCAGACGCTGATCCGCATTGTCGGCCCGCAGGGTGAGCCGGTACTCGGCCCGCGAGGTGAACATCCGATACGGCTCGCTGATCCCGCGGGTGACGAGATCATCGATCATGACACCGAGATAGCCGTCGGCCCGGTCGAACACCGTGAGGGCCGCCCCACTCGCGGCAAGCGCCGCATTCAGGCCGGCAACGATGCCCTGCCCGGCGGCCTCTTCATATCCGGTGGTGCCGTTGATCTGCCCGGCCAGGAACAGACCGCGCAGGCGCTTGGTCTGCAGGGTCGGATCGAGCTCGCGGGGGTCGATGTGGTCGTACTCGATGGCATAGCCCGGACGCACCATCTTGACCCGCTCCAGGCCAGGGATGCTGGCGAGGATCGCGAGCTGGACCTCCTCAGGAAGCGAGGTCGAGATGCCGTTGGGATAGACCGTGCTGTCGTCGAGCCCTTCCGGCTCCAGGAAGATCTGGTGGCCGTCGCGGTCGCCGAAGCGGACGATCTTGTCCTCGATCGACGGGCAATAGCGCGGTCCGGAGCTCTTGATCTGGCCGGAGTACATCGGCGAGCGATGGACATTGGCCCGGATCACGTCATGCGTTGCCGCGGTGGTCCGGGTGATCCCGCACTGGATCTGCGGGGTCGTGATCCGCTCGGTCATGACCGAGAACGGTTCCGGCGGCTCGTCTCCGGGCTGCATCTCGACTGCCGCCCAGTCGATCGTGCTGCCGTCCAGACGCGGCGGCGTGCCGGTCTTGAGCCGTCCCAGGGTGAAACCGGCGCGCTCAAACGAGGCGGAAAGACCCATGGCGGGGGCCTCGCCGACACGGCCGGCAGGCCAATTCTTCTCGCCGAGGTGAATGAGACCGCGCAGGAACGTGCCGGTGGTGACCACCACGGCCCCTGCCTGAAGCTCGCGGCCATCGGCCAAACGCAGACCGGTGACCAGCCCCTCGGCCACGATCAGCTCATCCGCCTCGCCTTCGATGACGGACAGTCCCTCTGTCTCACGGATCGCGGCCTGCATCGCGGCCGCATAGAGCTTCCGGTCGGCCTGGGCCCGAGGACCACGGACAGCCGGACCTTTGCGGCGATTGAGCACGCGAAACTGGATGCCGCCGGCATCGCCGACGCGGCCCATCAGACCGTCGAGCGCATCGATTTCACGCACCAGATGGCCCTTGCCGAGACCACCGATGGCGGGATTGCAGGACATGGCGCCGACGGTCGAGAAACGGTGCGTGACCAGGGCGGTGGTTGCGCCCATCCGGGCGGCCGCAGCCGCGGCTTCACAGCCGGCATGGCCGCCGCCAATCACGATGACGTCGAAGCTCTCTCGCTCTGTTCGCATGGGCGGACTTCTAGCTCAGAGGCGGGAAAGCCGGAAGCGGAAACTGAGAGGGAGGTGTTTCACGTGAAACGGGGGGAGCTGAAACTGATTTCGCGAAAACAACCCCATGCACAGTAGAATGGGCATTGTTGCGACTGTAGTTTTCAAGGCGCCGGAAAACCGGCCGGTGCCGCTTCACGTGAAACAAGCTCGGACGCCGCGAGGCGGTGAGCCGCCGGTGGCATCCGCTTACCGATACCCAGCGAAACTCGTCACGCTTGGTCGAATGCGATAGGGCCACTCCTTTCTCACGCAGCGAACGCACTCCAGGATCTTCCGCGTGTCCCAGACAAGCAGCAACGCGCGTTGCTGCGCAGAGCCG
Organism: Bradyrhizobium sp. A11; assembly: GCF_042077125.1. NCBI lineage: Bacteria > Pseudomonadati > Pseudomonadota > Alphaproteobacteria > Hyphomicrobiales > Nitrobacteraceae > Bradyrhizobium > Bradyrhizobium sp. A11. The sequence goes on from NZ_CP149509.1 coordinate 6,893,976, forward strand.
GGATCCAGAAGCGGCGAATCAGTTTGCGACGTCGTGGGCCCCGGCTCAGCAGCGCACCGTCGAAGAGACTGCGCTGCGTCCGGGCAAGTGGAGCGTCGGTCGGTGCCGCAGCCGCCTCCATTCGACTGCAACCGGCATTGGACCGTTTCACGTGAAACACGCGGCTCTCCAGTGTTTCACGTGAAACACCAAGAAATGGAACAAGCGCTAATTCTAAAATCAAGAACTAGATCTACTTTCCGATGCAGAACTTCTGGAAGATCGCCCCGAGGACATCCTCGACGTCCACCCGGCCCAGCAGACGGCCGAGCGCATAAGCGGCGGCCCGCAATTCCTCGGCGGCCAGCTCCTCACCCTCTTCTACAAGCTCAAGGCTCCGGCGCAAGCTGTCCGATGCGCGGCTCAACAGCTCGCGCTGGCGCGCCCGGGTCACAATGGCGCCCTCGCTGGCTCCGAAGAACTCGGCGGCAAATTCGACGAGGGCCTGAATTAGTTCCGGGATGCCGACGCCATCACGCGCCGAGATCGCAAACTCGACGGGCACCGCGGCGCTCCCGGTCCCACCCAGATCGATCTTGTTGCGGACGACCCAAACCGGGCCACCGGACCGATCGGCATCCTTCACGGAATTCCGAAGCGACCGCATCAATCCGGGATCAACGGCTTGCCCGGACTCGACCAGCCACAACACCAGGTCGGCATCCTCGGCCCGCGCCCGCGCCCGGCGCACGCCCTCCTGCTCGACCGGATCGTCGGTCTCGCGGATGCCGGCGGTGTCAATGATCGTGACCGGATAGCCGTCGAGGTCGAGCTGGACCTCGATCACGTCGCGCGTGGTGCCGGCATGCGGCGAGACGATCGCAACCTCGCGGCGCGCCAGCTGATTCATCAGCGTCGACTTGCCGACATTCGGCTCGCCCGCGATCGCCACCACCAGCCCGTCACGCAGGCGCTCAGAATGTCCCTGTGCCGCAAGGACATTTGCAATTTCACCATGCAGCGCCTTGATCGCCGCGACCGCCGGCGCCGTCAATTCGGCGGGGACATCGCCTTCGTCGGAGAAATCGATGCCGGCTTCGATCAGCGCCGACGCCTCGATGATCCGCTCGCGCCAATCGCGCGCGCGGTCGCCGAGCAGGCCCTGCAACTGCCGCAGCGCCTGGCGCCGCTGTCGGTCGGTGTCGGCGTGAATGAGATCGTCAAGACCCTCGGCTTCCGTGAGGTCGAGCTTGCCGTTCTCGAAGGCCCGCCGCGTGAACTCACCCGGCTCGGCTGCGCGCGTATCCTGAATAACCGAAATAGAGGCAAGGAGCGCCGTCAGCACCGCACGGCCGCCATGGACGTGAAATTCGGCGATGTCCTCCCCGGTCGCGCTGGCCGGTCCTGGAAACCAGAGCACGACCGCATCGTCGATCGGCTGGCCTGCCCCGTCGCGGAGCAGCCGGCGGCTGGCCACGCGCGGAGCCGGCAGTTGGCCGGCAAGCGTGGTCAGAACCTGGCCAGCCTGAGATCCCGACACTCGCACGACAGCGATCGCGCTCGGTGCCCGTCCGGACGACAATGCAAAGATGGTCTGGTCCCGTGGATGCATGGCCTATTTGTCCGGCCGCCGATCAAAAGGCAAATGTCCGTTCCGGCGACGAGGCAGCATGGTTTGCTGCGTTGTTTGCCGCAGCAAACTCTATATTGCGGTGCAACATATTGAGACAATTTTGCTGCAATTGTTCGCGGCGACGGGTCCAAAGAACAGCGGGATCCAAAGTATTCCACATAGGAATCAATATATTACGTGCATCTATGCTCCGGTGTCACATCGCCATCCATGCTGCGATTCCGCTGCAACAAGTCTGCACAATAAAAAGGGCGCCCGGAGGCGCCCTTTGAACTCAAGCAACTTATGTTGCACTGCACTCAAGTGTTCATGGAGTCGAAGAACTCCGAATTGCTCTTGGTCGAGCGCAGCTTGTCGAGCAGGAAGTCGATCGCGTCCATCGTGCCCATCGGATTGAGGATGCGGCGGAGCACGTACATCTTCTTGAGCACCTGCGGATCGGTGATGAGTTCCTCCTTGCGGGTTCCGGAGCGCGAGATGTCGATCGCCGGGAAGGTGCGCTTGTCCGAAACCTTGCGGTCCAGGATCAGCTCCGAGTTACCGGTGCCCTTGAACTCTTCGAAGATGACCTCGTCCATGCGGCTGCCGGTATCGACCAGGGCGGTCGCGATGATGGTCAGCGAGCCGCCCTCCTCGATGTTGCGGGCGGCACCAAAGAAGCGCTTCGGGCGCTGCAGCGCGTTGGCGTCGACACCGCCCGTCAGCACCTTGCCGGATGACGGCACCACGGTGTTGTAGGCGCGGCCGAGGCGCGTGATCGAATCGAGCAGGATCACGACGTCGCGGCCATGCTCGACCAGGCGCTTGGCTTTCTCGATCACCATCTCGGCGACCTGGACGTGGCGAACCGCCGGCTCGTCGAACGTCGAAGACACCACTTCGCCCTTCACCGAGCGCTGCATGTCCGTGACTTCTTCCGGACGTTCGTCGATCAACAAAACGATCAGGTAGCACTCGGGATGATTGTGCGTGATCGAGTGCGCGATGTTCTGCATCAGCACGGTTTTGCCCGTGCGCGGCGGCGCCACGATCAGGGCGCGCTGGCCCTTGCCGATGGGAGCGACGATGTCGATCACCCGTGCAGACAAGTCTTTCCGCGTCGGATCGTCGATTTCCATGCGGAAGCGCTGATTCGGAAATAGCGGCGTGAGGTTGTCGAAATTGACCTTGTGCTTGGCCTTTTCCGGATCCTCGAAATTGAGCGTGTTGACCTTGAGCAGCGCGAAATAGCGCTCGCCCTCTTTCGGGCTGCGGATGTGGCCTTCGATGGTGTCGCCGGTGCGCAGGCCGAAACGGCGGATCTGCGACGGCGAAACGTAGATGTCGTCCGGGCCCGGCAGATAATTCGCATCGGGTGAGCGGAGGAAGCCGAAGCCGTCAGAGAGAACCTCGACGACGCCTTCGCCGACGATGTCGGTTTCGGCGAGCGCAAGTTGCTTGAGAATGGCGAACAGCAGCTCCTGCTTGCGCATCGTGCTGGCGTTCTCGACCCCATGCTCTTCCGCGAACGAGACGAGCTCGGCCGGCGTCTTCGACTTGAGGTCCTGAAGTTTAATTTCCCGCATTGGGGTGGTCCTGTGGGGTAACCTTGGAAGGGGGGTGCGAGGAGGCTCTGAAATGCGGACGTGACAAGGTAAGGTCCGCAGGTCTGGCAAGGTTAAGTGCCGGTGAGGCTTCAAACCTGATGCGGTGTCCGGCCTCTGGAAAGCTCAGACACAACCACATCCGCCTGCGTTGGGTGGGATGTCGCCAATATAGAAAATCGCTTCCTGCTCCGCAAGCCGAAGCGCTGGGCTTATCGTCACGGGCCTTGCCTAGAACGGCTTCACGATCACCATGATGACGATGAAAATCATCAGCACGGTCGGCACCTCATTGATAATGCGATAGAATTTCTGGGTGCGCGGGCGCCGGTCGGCGGCGAAATCCTTCAGCCAGCGAGAAAAAAAGCCGTGGACCGCAGACATCGCCAGCACCAGTGCAAGTTTTACGTGCAGCCAGCCGAACGAGAACCAATGACCGGACCAGGCGAGATAAAGTCCGGCGAGCCAGGTGACCATCATGGCAGGATTGATGATGGCCTTGAGCAGCCGGCGTTCCATCACCTTGAACGTTTCCGACTGCTTCGAGCCGACCTCGGCCTCGGAATGATAGACGAACAGCCGCGGCAGATAGAGCATGCCGGCCATCCAGGCGATGACGGCGATCACGTGCAGCGCCTTGATCCAGAGATAGACGTCTTCGAACATTTTCGCGGGTCCGGCTTTCTGCCCAGTGCAGGGAACTGGGGATAGTAAGAACTCGTTAAGGTCTCACCGTGCACACATATCCGTCCGTAGCGCCTTCCTCAAATCTAGAATCTTAGATTCTTAAGGTTTGAGTCTATGTGACCGTGGATTGGACTCATGCAATTCCATCCGCGAGTTTGCGCGCGCTTGTTCACATCCATCCACATATCCCGGCGAGGTCTGCCGACTTCCGATAAGTCAGCCGGCTGCAAAGACTTGCGCGATTCTGTCGGCAGCTTATCAAGGCATTTGTCCGCGCAATCCCATTTCCGGTCCGATGGGGCGGCAGACTTGTTCTGAGGGGCAGCGGTGTGAACAAAATTGGCACTTGTCCCGCCCCCGGTGTCGCGCAACCCTTTCCAAGGGGTTAAGCTCCACAGAAATCCACAATTCGCCCCGCCCTCATACAAAGAGTTTTTGTGCCGACCTCGAACAATTATTTCCATCTGCACCTCGTGTCCGACTCCACCGGCGAGACGCTGATCACGGTGGCGCGCGCGGTCGCGGCCCAATACGCCAACGTCACGCCGGTCGAGCATGTCTATCCGCTGGTACGCAGCCAGAAGCAGCTCGATCGCGTGCTCGACGAGATCGAGGAAGCCCCGGGAATCGTGCTGTTCACGCTGCTGGAGAAGGATCTGGTCTCCAGGCTCGAGGACAAGTGCAAGGAGATCAATGTTCCGAGCCTGTCGATCATCGGCCCGGTGATGCAGCTGTTCGAAGCCTATCTCGGGGCTGCGACCACGGGCCGCGTCGGCGCCCAGCACGTCCTCAACGCGGAATATTTCAAGCGCATCGATGCGCTGAACTACACCATGATCCACGACGACGGCCAGCATGTCGACGGTCTCAACGATGCCGACGTCGTCCTGGTCGGCGTCTCCCGCACCTCGAAGACGCCGACATCGATCTATCTCGCCAATCGCGGCATCCGCACCGCCAACGTGCCGCTGGTTCCGGGCATTCCGGTGCCCTCGCAATTGGAGACGCTGACGCGGCCGCTGGTCGTCAGCCTGCACGCGACGCCTGAACGCCTGATCCAGATTCGTCAGAATCGCCTGCTCTCGATGGGTGCGGAGTCCGGCAGCGACACCTACACCGACAAGCAATCGGTCACCGAGGAGGTCGCGTTTGCGCGCAAGCTCAGCGCCAAGCACGATTGGCCGCTGCTGGACGTCACACGCCGCTCGATCGAGGAAACCGCGGCGGCGATCATGAAGCTCTACAGCGATCGCCAACGCAACCGGCCGTCCGAATAGTTGACGCGATGGGTCTGTGGCTCGGCACATCTCCGTTGATCCTGGCCTCGCAGAGCAGCGCGCGAAAAATGCTGCTGGCCAATGCCGGGCTGGAATTCAAGGCAATTACCGCCGATATCGACGAACGCGGCATTCAGGCCGCCTCGGCGCTGTCGAATCCGCGCCAGATCGCCCTGTTGCTCGCGCGCGAAAAGGCCAAGGCGGTCTCTGCCCGTCATCCCGGGAGCTACGTGATCGGCGCCGATCAGACCCTGGCGCTTGGCAGCCGCCTCTTCAACAAGCCGGCCGGCCGTGACCAGGCCTTGGCGCAATTGCGCGATCTCGCCGGCAATAGCCATGAGCTGAATTCGGCGGTGGCCGTGGCGCATGACGGCAAGATTGTCTTCGAAGATGTCTCGACCGCCTGCATGACCATGCGTGGGATGACCGAGGCGGAGCTGTCGGCCTATCTTGATGCGGTCGGCGACGTCGTCACGACCAGCGTCGGCGCCTATCAGCTCGAGGGGCTGGGCGTCCATCTGTTCGAGCGCATCGAGGGCGACCATTTCACCATTCTCGGCCTGCCGCTGCTGCCGCTGCTTGCGTTCCTGCGGCGTGAGCGGCTAGTTGCGGTGTGACTGACGGAGATGGCTGCGCGCCGATGCGGATACTGGGACTGACCGGCTCGATCGGGATGGGAAAATCAACCACCGCGAAACTGTTCGCGGAGGCCGGTGTGCCCGTCTACGACGCCGATGCCGCGGTGCATCAGCTCTATGAGGGCGAAGCAGCCCCGGCGATCGAGGCTGCCTTTCCCGGTACCACCGTGAACGGCAAGGTGGACCGGCCGAAGCTGTCGGCGCGCGTCGTGCATGATCCCGCCGCGATCAAGCAGCTCGAGCAGATCGTGCATCCGATGCTCGGCGCCTCCCGGCAAAAATTCTTCGCCGAGGCCGAGGCGGCCAAGGCGCCGGTCGTAGTGCTCGACATCCCGCTGCTGTTCGAGACCGGCGGCGAGAAGCGGGTGGATGCCGTGGTCGTGGTGTCGACCTCGCCGGAACTCCAGCGCGCGCGGGTGCTGGCGCGGGGCACGATGGACGAAGCCAAGCTGGATGCCATCATCGCCAAGCAGACGCCCGATACCGAGAAGCGCAAGCGGGCGGATTTCGTGGTGGATACCTCGCACGGACTGGAGCCAGTGCGGGCGCAAATCGCGCACATCCTGGCCGAGGTCGTTAAGATGCCGCAGCGGCGAACCTGATTCGCCGCCTGACACGGCTCTCACGACCCTGATCTCAAGACGCTGATCTCAAGACATGCGCGAAATCGTCCTCGACACCGAAACCACCGGCCTCGACCCGCTTCGCGGCGATCGTCTGGTCGAAATCGGCTGCGTCGAGATTCTCAACCGCATGCCGACGGGCCAGACCTATCACGTCTACATCAATCCCGAGCGGGACATGCCGGCGGAAGCCTTCGCGGTGCACGGGCTGTCGGCCGAATTCCTGTCGACCAAGCCGCTGTTCCACGAGGTCGTCGATGCGTTCCTGGAGTTCATCGGCGACGACCCGCTGGTGATCCACAACGCCTCGTTCGATATCAGCTTCATCAATGCCGAGCTCGACCGGATCAAGCGCGCGGCGATCCCGCGGGAGCGGCTGGTCGATACGCTGCTGCTGGCGCGGCGCAAGCATCCGGGCGTGTCGAACCGGCTCGATGATCTCTGCTCGCGCTATGCGATCGACAATTCACACCGCACCAAGCACGGCGCGCTGCTGGACGCCGAGCTGCTGGCCGAGGTCTATGTCGACCTGGTCGGAGCCCGGCAGTCACAGCTGCTTCTGGCCTCGGAGAGGGAAGAGATTCGCATCAATGCCGCGGGCGATACGCCGCGGCGGCAGCGCCTGGTGCCGCTCGCGCCGCGGGTTTCGGATGCTGAAAGAGAGGCCCATCGGGCCTTCATCGCAACGATGGGCGAAAAGGCGATCTGGAACGAGTATCTCGCCGCTCCAGTCGCCCCGGCCGGTTAGGGCTGCCAGTTAGGCCTGGCCGGTCTGGCCACCGCCCTGGGCGGCCATTTGCCGCTCCATGTTCTGGCGATAGAGACCGACGAAGTCGACCGGATCCAGCATCAGGGGCGGGAACCCGCCGTCGCGCACCGCGGTCGCGATGATCTCGCGGGCGAACGGGAACAGCAGGCGCGGGCACTCGATCATGACCAGCGGATGCAGATTCTCCTTCGGCACGTTGGCGATGCGGAACACGCCGGCATAGGCGAGCTCGAACGAGAACATGATCTTGCCCGCGGTGTCGGCCTTGCCCTCGACTGACAGCGTCACCTCGAACTCCTGCTCGCTGAGATTGTTGGCGCTGACATTGATCTGGATGTTGATCTGGGGCGGCTGGCTCTGCTGCTGGAGCGAGCCCGGCGCGTTCGGATTTTCGAACGACAGGTCCTTGGTATATTGCGCCAGCACGTTGAGCTGGGGAGCCTGGGCCGCCTCGGGAGGGGTGCCGTTACCGTTGGTCATGAGAGTCTCTCCTTACCCGATTTGGGCTGAATTTCGCGGCGGTTGGCTAACATAGGGCCGCCTCGTTCCACAAGGACGAACGGTCCCGGGGGCGGGGATTCGGTCCGCGCCGCCAAGTGCGACGGTCACCCTGCCTTTTCGGTAAAATTGCGCCTTAAACGATTGAAGATACGCGATTTCCGGGCAGGATCGGGTTTCCCCTTAAGCATAAAACGCGCTACACTCGCTGCTGTGCCAAAAGGCGCCATTGGCCGGGCAAGATTTCGTGCCTACATCCCACTGACCTGATGTGGACCCAAATTGGCGACGTAGACTTGCCGTTTCCGTAGGGAACGGTCTACTGGCCGGATTGATTTTCCCGGCGACGACGCCAAAAGCGAAGACCCAGAGCAAAGACCAGAAAGCGAATCCGACGTGGACATCTACACCATCATCTTCCTGGCGCTGGCGGTCTTCATCTTTCTGCGGCTGCGCAGCGTGCTCGGACAGCGAACCGGCAACGAACGGCCGCCGTTCGACCGGACCGCCGCCCGCAATGCGCTGGGAGGCGCCCAAGACAACAATGTCGTGACCATGCCGGGCAAGGTGATCGACCAAGCCCCGTTGGCGCCGTCGGCCGATCCGACCCCGCCCGCCGACCGCTGGAAGGGCCTGGCCGAACCCGGCACCGCGCTGGCGCAGGGCCTCGACGCCATCGTCGAGAAGGATTCCACGTTCGACCCGCGTCATTTCATCTCGGGCGCCCGCGGCGCCTATGAGATGATCGTGCTAGCCTTTGCCAATGGCGACCGCCGCGCGCTGCGCGACCTGCTGTCGTCGGAGGTCTACGAAAGCTTCGACGCCGCGATCAAGGAGCGCGAGAAGAACGAGCAGAAGACCGAGACCCGCTTCGTCTCGATCGACAAGGCCGAGCTCGTCGGCGCCGAGCAGCGCGACCGGACCGCCCAGCTCACGATCCGTTTTGTCTCGCAGATGATCTCGGCCACCCGCGACAAGGCCGGCAACATCGTCGACGGCAGCGCCGACACGGTCGCCGACATCACCGACATCTGGACTTTCGCCCGCGACGTCACCTCTCGCGATCCGAACTGGAAGCTGGTTGGCACCGGAAGCGCGAATTAAGACCTTCCTGAAGACCAGCGCGACCGCGCTTTGCGCAGGCGCCGTCGCGCTGTCATCGTTTTCGCTCGGCGCCGAGGCCGCGCGACGCCATTATCGCAACCATCACCATCATCATCGTCATCATCCGCCGCAATTGCCTGCTGCCCCATTGCGGGCCTTGCCCTACCCGCAGCTCCCCCTGCCGTTCGAAATCTCCGGCGCGCAATATCTGCCGCTCGCCTGGGCGGACGTGAAGGGCTGGGACGACGACAATCACCTCGCCGCGTACAAGACATTCCGCGCCAGCTGCCGCTCGATCAACGCGCAGAACGGCGCAGCCGAGGTCAAGAACGGCGAGGCCAAGGCCTTGGCCGGGTCTTTGAACGAGCCGTGCCGGGCGGCCAAAACGCTCGACCTCACTGACGAGGCCAAAGCGAAGTCCTTCTTCGAGGAGAATTTTACTCCGCTGCGCATCTCGCGCCTCGGCGAGCCCGCCGGGTTCGTCACCGGCTATTACGAGCCCGTGCTGGAGGGGTCGCGCACCCAGACCGAAATCTACAACGTTCCGGTCTACCGTCGCCCGTCGAATCTGTTCGTGCGCGGCTACAAGCAGGATTCGCTGAGCCTGCCCAACAAGGGCCCGGTCTATCGCAAGATCGGCCGTCGCAAGCTGGTGCCCTATTACGACCGCGGCGAGATCGAGGACGGCAAGATCGCCGGCCGCGGGCTGGAGATCGCCTGGCTGAAGGACCCGACCGACCTGTTGTTCGCGCAGATCCAGGGCTCGGCGCGGATCAAGTTCGACGACGGCGGCTCGGTCCGGCTCAATTACGACGCCTATAACGGCTATCCCTACACCGCCGTCGGACGCATCCTGATCGAGCGCGGCATCATTCCGAAGGAAGAGATGTCGATGCAGAAGATCAGGGAATGGATGGCGCAGAATCCTGACGGCGCCAAGGAGCTGCGCCGCGCCAACCGCGCCTACATCTTCTTCCGCGAGGTCAACCTGTCCGACAAGGACGAGGCGGTGGGCGCGCAGGGCATTCCGCTGACGGCCGGCCGCTCGATCGCGGTCGACAAGTCGTTGCACGTCTACGGCACCCCGTTCTTCATCGAGGGCGAGCTGCCGATCGACTCCGAACGGGCCAAGACGCCGTTCCGGCGGCTGATGATCGCACAGGATACCGGCTCGGCCATCATCGGCCCCGCGCGCGCCGATCTGTTCTTCGGCGCGGGCCAGGAGGCCGGCCGGGTCTCCGGGCGGCTGCGCCATCCCATGCAATTCGTGATGCTGGTACCCAAGAGCCTCGATCCCGCCCCGCGCGCCGCGAAGCTGCCGGTGCCGGATCCGCGGCCCTCGGAGAAGATCGCAAAGCTGTTTCCGCAAACCGATCCGGGCAAGGCGGCAGCCAAGCCGGCCGCTGTCGCCGGCGCAATGGACAGCAAGAACGAAACCGTTGCCATCGCAGGTCCGGTTCCCCTGCCGGTGCCGCGTCCCGCGATCGAGCCTGCCTCGGAGCCGCAGCGGCCAGTGAAGAAACGTCCCCCTCGGCAGCAATGAAGCGATCGTCCCGTCCGCCCGTGCTTGAGCCTCGGCCCTCGCCGCGCCGCCGCGCGCTGAGCGAGGAGGAGCGAGAGCTGTGGGATAATGTTGCCAAAC